>DASZXP010000096.1:0-121776 GCA_035545935.1 Puia sp.
GCTCTCGCGCCGCACTCCGACAAGTCTCCCGGCCTTCCAAAACCGATTTTACAGCTGACTGTTTCTGTTTAATACTGTACTTGATTCTTTTATCCATAAAAATACCCCCAAAAAGTGTCTAACTTCTTGGGGGCACATCATCAGCCGGGTTTTTTATTTAGCCAAAGTAAGAATTCCGGCATCACCTTCGCCCAGGTGGCTACGTCGTGTCTGCCGCCGGGGACTTCTATGTAACAAATGTCTTTTTCACGATCGTACCCTTTGGCGACCAGCAGCTTTATCAGGTCCTGTGTATCGTCGATGGAGTCGATGATACCATTGTGGTTCCTATCTTCTTGTTCATCTTCCGTACCGCACTCAAAAAAGAAACGCAGTCCGGGGAAATAGCGACCTGCCGCTATCTGCTGGTGCATGATCCGGTGAATATGCTCGTCGTAAATAGGGTCGGTCTTGTCCTTTGTCCTCCACCAAAAGCTCCCGGAAAAAAGCCCCGCCCGGGAGAACTGATCCGGGTGATGCCAAAGGATATCGAGGGCGCTTAAGGCGCCCAGGGAAAATCCCGCTATGGATCGGGTTGTAAAAGAATGGCCCTGGTACCAATCACAAAGGGCAGGCGCCAGCTCCTCCAGGACAAAGCGGGTATAAGCCGCGGCCTTTATCCCTCTTCCCATATGATCCGGGATGCCTGCCGTACCGTATTCGTTCTTCCTGTCGACGCCGGCATGGATACCCGCAATGACCATGGGCCGGAGCCTGTCATGCGCATATAGCTCTTCCAAAAGCGTATTGAACCGCATTGTCGGGAGGTCTTGTCCGTCATTGATCAACAGCAGGTCGGAGGAGGCAAGGCGGCGAATGCCGGCGGGAGCATACATATCGATCCATACTTCACGCCCCAGGAACGAAGACTCTATCACCATGTGTTCATTAAGGATCGCGGGGCTACTAATCACTTCCATAGCTGCCAAATATAGTTCATAATTGGAATCTGTCTTTTTTTCATTAGATTTGGTTTACCTGTAACGCTGGTGCAGGTATAATTGATATGGACCTGGGGGAAGAATATCATAAATGGCATTCCGCCGCGCTTGGCAGAGCGTTTCAAATGCTTGTATTTGGGCATGCGGGGTATCCCGTAATCCTGTTCCCTACCTCCCGGGGCAGCTATTATCAAAATAAAGATCAGGGGCTTATCGAAACAGCCCGATGGTTCCTGGAGAACGGGAAGGTAAAGATCTATTGTCCGGACAGCATCGACGCGCAGAGCTGGTACAATAAGTCCGTGGCGCCCGCCGAAAGGGCCTATCAGCATACCTTGTATGACAGGCTGCTGCTGGAAGAGATCTATCCAAGGGTCCGTCATGAGACAGGGCAGGATCGCATCGCCACGGCCGGCTGCAGCTTCGGCGGCTATCACGCAGGGAATTTCGCCTTCCGGCACCCCGGTATCGTCAGCCATTGCTTTTCCATGAGCGGAGTTTTCGACATCCGCGATTTTGTCGACGGGTACTATGACGACAATGTCTATTACAACAATCCGGTGGATTTTATCCCGGGGGCGCAGGACCCCGATCTGTGGAGGATGGGTATCGTGCTCGGTACGGCCGAATGGGATAGCTGCCGCGGGCAAAATGAGCGGATGAGCGGATTGCTGGCCGCCAGGCATATCGGCCACTGGCTGGACATCCGTCCTCAACGTAATCATGACTGGCCAGTGTGGCGCGAGATGTTCCCGCATTATCTCTCGATGCTGCCTGGCGCGACCTAGTCGCAACGGCGCCCTATAACCAATTAAAACCGAGGTGTATGACCCCCAAAAAAATAGGTATCTTATTCGGAAAGGAAAGAAGTTTTCCCATGGCTTTTATCGAGGCCATCAACCGAAGGAATATTCCCGGCATCGTAGCGGAGCCCGTACGGATCGATAAGGTGGTGCAGGGCGAGCCCAGCGGCTATGATGTCATCGTAGACCGCATCTCCCAGGATGTACCTTTCTACCGGGCCTATCTGAAGAATGCGGCGTTATGCGGAGCGGCCGTGATCAACAATCCCTTTTGGTGGAGCGCCGACGAGAAGTTCTTCAACAATTGTCTGGCCACCCGTATAGGCGTCCCCGTTCCCAAGACGGTGATCCTGCCCTCCCGCGACCTTCCCCCGGACACCAGCGACCAGTCCTTCCAGAACCTCGCCTATCCGCTGGATTGGGAGACGATCTTTCAATACGTAGGGTTCCCGGCTTATATGAAGCCTTTTGCGGGCGGAGGGTGGAAGAATGTATACAAGCTGCACAACGCCGAAGAGTTCTATCAAAAACACGGCGAGACGGGGCAGCTGGTCATGTTGCTACAAGAAGAGATCATTTTTACCGAATACTACCGGTGCTATTGCATCGGCGGGAAGTATGTGCGTATCATGTCCTACGAGCCACGTAACCCGCATCATCTTCGTTACCAGGCAGACTTCGCTCCTTCGGCGGAGAGGTTACAGCAGATGACGGAGATCGTGCTGCGGATCAACCGGTGGCTGGGCTATGATTTCAATACCGTGGAGCTGGCCGTACGGGATAGCATCCCCTATGCCATCGATTTCTGCAACCCCGCTCCCGATGCGGAAAAGACCAGCGTCGGAGAAGATAATTTCAACTGGGTGGTGGAGACAGCCGCGGACTACGCCATCGAAAGGGCCAGCGCTCATCAGGGCGGCGAGGATAACCTCACCTGGGGCGAGTACCTTAAATACAGCGTACAGCGAAGGCATTTTTGAGAAATACATATATAAACCATACATGGCAGACATCAACTACAGCACGTTCACACTGGGAGTGGAAGAAGAATATATGGTGGTGGACCCAGCCACCCGCGAATTAAAAAGCCATGAGCAGAAGATCGTATCGGAAGGCCAGAAGACCATACGGGACAAGGTAAAAGCCGAGATGCACCAGGCGGTGGTAGAGGTCGGTACGGATATTTGCGCCAACATCGACGAGGCGCGCAAGGATGTCTCTACCCTCCGAAGGACCATCTCGCAAATAGCCGAAGGGCTGGGTTTTTGGATAGGCGCCTCGGGCACACATCCTTTCAGCCACTGGCAAAGCCAGCTGATCACGGAGCACGCCCGGTATAATGAGATCGTCAATGAGCTGCAGGAAGCCGCCCGCAGCAACCTGATCTTTGGTCTCCATGTGCATGTGGGTATGGAGAGCAGGGAAATGGCCAACCATATCGCCAATTCCACCCGGTATTTCCTGCCTCATATCTATGCGCTGAGCACCAACTCGCCTTTCTGGGAAGGGCGGCTCACGGGCTATAAATCCTTCCGGACAAAGGTCTTCGACAAATTCCCGCGGACAGGCATACCCGAATATTTCGAAAGCATAGAGGCTTACGACAGCTTCGTCAAGCTGCTGGTAAAGACCAATTGTATCGACAACGCCAAAAAGATCTGGTGGGACCTGCGGGTGCATCCCTTCTTCAATACGGTGGAGTTCCGTATCTGCGATGTGCCCATGACGGTGGACGAGACCATCTGTATCGCCGCCCTTTTTCAGGCCGTCTGTGTGAAGATCTACAAGCTCCGCTCCAAGAACATGAATTATATCCAGTATTCCAGGGCCTTGATCAATGAAAATAAATGGAGGGCCAGCCGGTATGGCATCGATGGTCATCTCATCGACTTTGGGAAGGAAGAGGAAGTGAATACGCGTGTGCTGATCTACGAATTGCTGGACTTTATAGACGATGTGGTCGATCCGCTGGGCAGCCGTTCGGCCGCGCGTTTTGCCGAAAAGATCCTCGAGACGGGTACGGGAGCGGACAGACAGCTAAAGGTATATGAACAGTCGGGAAATCTGACGGCCGTCATGGATTATATACATGAACAGTTCCTGCACAATACATAACATCATGTCCTGACTGGCTTTGCCCGGTCGGAAAAAGAAAACCCCGGTCACCCGGGGCTTTTTATTAGTTAGAATGCCAACTTGAAGTCCGCATCCGTCAATCCTGTATTTATTTTGACGCTGGTCACCGTCATATCCAGCACCAGCTCCCCCTGGTCGATGATCACATGGTAGGGGAATTTTATCCCGCTGACATCCCTGTAGTCGCCGTATTCCACGGAACTGTTCCCGCCCCTTGGGTTTGTCATGGTCATCTTGATCTTGTAGCCGGTGTTCACATCGTAATAGTGTGTAGACACATTGCCCGACGGCATCGTTACCTTGACCTCATAGGCATCTTTACCATCGATGTTCCTGATGCTGGTGAGCTCGGTCTTCCAGCCATTCTTGTCAAAGTACGCCTCGGGGAATTGGATCGAGCTTTCCTTGATCTCTTTCCGGGAATCCTCATCCAGCGCCGGGCTCTGTCCCATCTGGGAGAGCTTTACGCTGTCTCCGTTGACCACGATCTTCACCGCGGTGATGTTCTGATCGGGGAGCGTGATCTCCATGTAATTTTTATCGGGGCCTTTTATCTTCTGGGTGCGTACGATCTTTTGTCCCTGTACTTCACCGGAAGAGGTGATGACTACATCCGACAGCTTCTCTATCTTGTCCAGTCCCCCGACGGCCTGCAGGTATTTGTCGACCACATCCTTCGCCGTAGTGCCGGGAGGCACGGGCTTGGACATCGCAACGCCTGACCAGGAGTTATTGTTCGGATTGACATCGGGGAAATCGTGTTCGGGGTCGATGATCACCGATTTGATCTTCGAAGTGGAGGGATAGGCAAAGGTCTTTGTACCACCCTTCTCCCATATTTCCACGGGAAGGGTCAGCGTATCTTTGGTCCCATTGTCCTGTTCGATGGCCAGCGCAACGGGCATCGCCATTTCATCCAGGTTCTCTATCGTGATCAGCGCTCCTTTCGAAGGGTCGTTCTCCACGTACTTGACCTCTTTTATTCCCTGATCCAGCTTCCAGTTATTCAGGACCCATCCTCTCCAGAACCAGCCCAGGTCTTCGCCCGAGGCATTCTCCATGGTATGGAAGAAATCCCAGGGGGTGGGATGTTTGAAGGCCCAGCGTTTTACATAGGTGCGGAAGGCATAATCGAAACGTTTCTCTCCCAGCACATATTTACGCAGCAGGTCCAGCGCCAGGGCGGGCTTTGCATAAGCGGCCGTTCCCAGGTTATTCGACTGGATGACATCGGGGATGGTCAACAACGCCTCCGAAGTGGAGCTGAAATAATAGTTCGCATTGCGTTGCTGATCTTCTTTATGCGCAAACTCGCCATTGTTGAACACTTTTGTATCCACGCCATTGATAAAGGTGTTGAAGCCTTCGTCCATCCAGGCATATTTTCTTTCATTGGAGCCTACGATCATGGGGAACCAGTTATGTCCGAACTCGTGGTTGGTGACGCCCCAGAGACCGCCCATCCGGCTGCTGGACGAACAAAAGACGATGCCGGGATATTCCATACCCCCCACGATGCCGGCCACATTGGTAGCGACAGGATAGGTGAACTCAAACCATTCTTTCGAATAAAGCTCGATGCATCCTTTTACGAATTCCGTGCTGCGGCCCCAGGCGCTGTCGCCGGCGGCTTCCACGGGATAGACGGATTGGGCCAGCGCTTTTTTCCCGCTGGGCAGGTCGATCCGGGCGCCATCCCATATAAATGCCTTCGATGCGCCAAAAGCTACGTCGCGGGTCTGTGTACATTTATAATGCCATGTAAGGCTTTTTTTCGCCGGATGTGCGGAAGGGTTCGTTACATCTTCGGCCGTACGGATGAAGACGCGCTTTTCGCTGTTCTTCGCCTGCGTCAGTCTGCTGAGCTGTGTAGGCGTGAGCACTTCGGCGGCATTCAGGAGCTCGCCCGAACCGGCGACTACCAGGTCGGAAGGAGCAGTGATGCTGTAGTCGATGTCCCCGTATTCCAGGTAGAACTCGCCCGCGCCCAGATACGGAAGGGTATTCCATCCATAGACATCGTCGTATACTTCCATGCGGGGGAACCACTGAGCTACCTCATAGATCCAGCCATTGCGGGTCAGTAAGCGCCCCATCCTGTCGGTGCCGTATTGCGGTATGGTGAAGGCATAGTCGATCTTTATCTGCAAGCTGCCGGCGCTCTTCAATGTATTGGCCAGCCGTATCTGCATACGCGTATCGGATACCAGCCAGTCCGCCTTGGAAGCCACTCCGCCCGCGATGATGGTGACGGACTTGATCACATCCCCTTCCGTAAAGGTCTTGTTGGCCCATCTGCCGCCTGTCACAGGATTGGTGATCTCGCCGCGCGAATCTTTGCGGTAGATGTTCTGGTCCAGCTGCAGCCAGAGAAAAGGAAGGTTGTCGGGACTGTTGTTGGTATAGGTGATGGTGACGGAGCCGTTGATGCTATGATCCGTGGTGTCCAGCGTGGCATTGATCCTGTAATCCGCCCTGTTCTGCCAGTATTTTGCCGTGGGCTCGCCGCTCGCGCTACGGGTGACGGTGGACTGCGAAGGGTAAAAGAAAGGATCGAATACTTTGTGCTGGTCATAATGCGTGTCAGCCGGCGTCTGAGCATATCCCATCTGTAAAACGAATAGTGAGGCCGGTAGCAAGAATCTGATCTTTCCCATGATATAGAATATTTATGCCCCCCGGTAACCCGAGGGGCATGTAAAAATATGAAATGATGTTCAAACTTATATTAATGCACTGTTGTACTGTCTTCAGGAACGATCCCCATATCCCGGACCTCTTCCGCGGTCACCATCGGCATCTGTCCTGCTACCAGGCGGTCATATACCTTCTTACCAACCGCCATCGCATCTTCCTTTGTGCGGAAACCCATTCGGGTCGGTATGGCAGGTACGATATCCTGGTGGATATAGATCTTTCCATCGGTGAAGATATTATACCCCCATCCCTTGACGGTGTGGATAGGTTTTATCTCGATGAAGATATGATCCTTCTTATACTGACTGTGCTGCCTGAAGGCTATGTAAAAGAACGTTGCCGCTGCCAGGGCCAGGAGTCCGGTCAAGATCCACTGACGATTGAAACGTCTAGTCATACTGGTTGTAGATCTGACCAGGGAAGAACTCTCTGCAGTCGTCATAAGCGGAAGAACCGCTGATGCCGGTGGCTACAAATCCTCTGTTCTTCACCGTAAAGCCTACAGCGCCTTCGCGGGCAGTGCCTTCGAAAGGAGTTTTTTCTGTCCACAGGTCGGTGGCGAAATCATACTCCCATGTATAGGAGTTCGAGCTGCCGAAGGAGCCGGTGGTGATATAACCCTTGTCGCCCGTGGCGGTGCCTTTGATAACGAAACCTACCGCATGGTAACGGATGATATTCGTATAGGCGTCGTCATATGTGGCGGAGTTGGTATTGTAGATATCGCGGAGCCTTACCCATCCTTTGTTGCCGGTCTGGTTAGGATCGAATTTCCAGAAATCGTAGCAGGCGCTGCCGCTCTGCCATTGAGAGCCAGGTGTGTAGCCGGTGACCAGGTAGCCAATGCCGTTGTAAACCCAGGTCACAGCCTGGGACCTCTTGGAACCGGGCATATCGGGGCGCTGGCTCCAGGTGTCGGAGGAGGGATCATATTGCCATACATCGCCAAAATAGTTCTGCGAGTCGAAGCCGGTGAGCACGAAAGCCGTATTGCCAAAGCTGAAAGCCGCGGCATCATAGCGGGGATAGGGCGTACCGCCCGTGCCAAGATCGGCGATCCTCGTCCAGGAGTTCGCGGTGGTGTCGTATTTATAGAAATCTGCCAGGGGAGTGATCCCATCGGCAGTACCGGAGCCCATGTAGCCATCGGCGCCAATGGCAAAACCTACAGCTTTCATCCTGCCGCCGCCGCCAAAGTCCGCCATTTGCTTCCAGCCGCCGTATGCGCTGTCGTAGGCAGTAGGCGAGCTCGTAGTAATATCGTCGGGAGTATACCTGTATATCGTCTTTAATTTGGTATTGGGAGTGATGGGGTTCAGACCTGTACCTACATAAGCATTATCACCGACGACGAAACTGGTGCCATAACCCATTGGGACGCCTGCAAAGATCGCGCGGGATACCCAGTTGCCGTTTTGTGTGTAATTCAAGCTAGCTTTGGAACAAGAAAATAAGAGACCAAGTAACATCAAGGAGAACAACAGAGTGTTAATCCGCTTCATATTTTTTTGATATTTTGCCGCTAATGTATTCGATGTCGACATAGCAAATTCGTTAAAATGTATATCCAGCCATTATTCATAGACAATCTCCTATATTTCATATACGAAGAAAGAAAGTTCGCGTCCCTGCTTGATTTCATGCGAATGACATATGTTCGCCCTCTTCCTATCTGTCTGAAAAAGAAGGAGAAAAAGGGCTATTAACACTCCATTAACCAGCCCATGATCACCCGGGGGAAGTTTTAGGTTCGTATATAAAAAATCGGCGTTCGTCGTTTTTTTAATACCTTTAATACATACTAACAAAATAGTAACAGTTAGGCCCCTTATTATTGCACCTTCCTGGCCAAAAATGAGCTGGTTCTAACTGTTTCTCCGAATGCCGGCAAATTGGCCAGAATATAGTATAATCTCATGACTATAAATAAATACCAAAAAAGAGAGGCTTTTCTACTCTTATCCCCGGTCCTGTTATTTGTGTTCTTTCTTGCAAGTTGTCAAAAACAACCCATTCTCAATTTCGGCAGCAATTATATCGGCGACAACGGCTCGGCCGACATCGTCGTAGTGGATACGGCTACGGTGATCATGTCCACTGTCAGGGTCGACTCCACCGCCACGGCCGGCACCGGCTTCCTGCAGGTGGGGCAATACAGTGATGATTATTTTGGGGTCGTACGTTCCCGCGCCTTTATGCAGGTAGCGCCTCCTTCTCTTCCCAAGATCACCGTTTTCGACGGCTATGACTCCCTATACCTGATCATGCTGTTCAAAAAAGGGAATCCCTATTACGGGGACACCACCTCGGAATTGACGATCAATGTCAACCAGGTCAACGAATTATACCAGCTCAGCGATGACAGGCAGCAAAAGGCCTTCTACAGCAACTGGAGCTTTGGCATAGACCCTACCCCATTGGGCACGGCCAAGGTCAGGATGTACCCTTCCATTCCCTACTCCACGCAGGGCTTTGCGGACACCGTCAAGGTCAGACTGGACCAGGCGCTGGGGGCTCATCTCTTCGACATGATCTATAACAACGCCGACACCATCACCAAGTCGCAGAACTGGCTGAACTGGTTCCACGGTCTTTGTATCTCCGCCGACCCGGCGGCAGGCTCGAAGGGGGCCATCTACGGTTTTGGCGACAGCGCCATCATGCGGATCTATTACCATGAGGTAGGGACCACCACCGCCCTCAAGACCATCGATTTCGGCATCGCCAATAAGAGCTTCCAGTTCAACAATATTACCACCGACAGGACCAGCTCCCCCCTGGCAAAGCTGAATGCGCCCCTTCCCAACCTGCCGTCCCAAACGCCCCCGGCCACCCGTTCCGACTCCCTGGGAGGCGCGGGCTATGTACAGAGCGCCACCGGGTTGAATGTCAAGCTTACCTTCCCTTATCTGAATGGGATCGCCCATCGTCAGGACTATCTTAGCGTAGTGCGCGCCGTTCTTACGGTGAGACCCGTAGGCAACAGCTTTACGACCACCTGGACCCTGCCTCCGCAGCTGTCCGTCGACTATACGGACCTAAACAACCTTATCGGAGCTCCCATCCCCAGCTCTACCACGGGCGCCGCCCAGACGGGCAACCTGGTCGTAAACTATGCCGTTCCGCAAAACTCGGCTTATACTTATGATGTCACCAACTTTATAAAGGCGCAGATCCTGGATGTATCCGTCGGGGCCACTGATAAAGGTCTCATGTTGAGCGTGCCGTCGCCTAACAACGTGAATTCGTTCGCAAGGGCCATCCTGGCGGATGGGAATGCCCCCACGACGCAGAAAGTGACGTTGAGCGTATATTATTTATCCCTTTATCCTCATAACTAACTCTTACGAATACCAACCCGGAATAACAAATGAAACTAAGATCAAGATCATACATACTCATATCCCTGGTATTCTTCAGTTCCCTCAGGACCATGGCCCAGGGTAACTTCTCTCCTTATTCGCAAATGGGTATCGGCGACCTGGAGGATAATTTTTACAACAGGACCTCGGGTCTGGCCAATACGGGGATAGCTTACCGCAACAACCGTTATATCATCAATAACAACCCGGCAGCCTACAGCGCCCTCACCGATCAATATTTCACGGTGGAGATGGGTGTCCGCGGCGCAGTGGTCAATTATTACGGCACTCCCGTAAACCCCGCCTCCACCCAGTCCGGAGATATCACGTTCAGGCGGCTGGCCATGGCCATCAAGGTCACCAAACACTGGGGTTCCAGCATCGGCCTTGTCCCTTTCAGCACACAGAACTACGAATACGACGTCCCCTATTATCTGCAAGGCAGCACCAATGAGCTGGCCAATCACCATTACCAGGGTCATGGCAGCGTCAATAAAGTGTACTGGGGTAATGCCTACGAGTTCTTCCATCACCTCTCCATCGGTGTAGAAGCGGGCTATCTGTTCGGGCAGCTGAATCAAAAGGACAATCTGCAGAACATCGGTTCCGGCGCTACCCTGGCGTCCACCACCAATACCGTAGACCTCAACAACCTCTATATGCAGTATGGCCTTCAGCTCTACGGCAAGCTGGGGAAGAAATGGGAATACGCCCTGGGGGGCACGTTCAACCAGCGCAACGATCTGCTGGCCTCCTACAACCGGGTGGTCCTCGACAACGACTCCATCCAACGCAACAGCCAGGAGCTTGCGCAGACCTATCTGGGCGTCCCCAATGCCTTTGGCGTGGGATTGTCCCTTACGCACAACCAGAAGTATACCTTCCTCGCCGACTATAAATATCAGAATTGGGCAGCCGAAAAGAATTCCTACCCGGGGAAGAATTACACGATCACCAACAGCAACCGCGGTTCCGTAGGTTTCGAGATCTCCCGGAAAAAGAGCTTTTACAACAGCAAGATAGAATTGAGCTATGCACAGCTGGGCGCCTATTATGGTGAGAATTATCTCCAGATCAACGGTCAGCAGATCAAGGATTATGGCGTAACGGCCTCCTTTGGCGTGAACAGCCTGAAGGGACAAAACCCGCTGGCCTATGACATCGTCCTCCAGTATGGCGTCAAAGGCACTCAGAAGAACGATCTTGTCCAGCAACGGTATTTCAATATAACTTTCGTTATCAACTACGGGACCATATGGTTTACGAAAGGAAAGAAATATGACTAGTCATGACCTTCGCTATCTGAAGGGCCTTCCCTCCATGGGCGTGCTCAACTGTATTGTCGTAGAGGACAATAATAAACAAAGCGCCCTTTTAAAAGAATACATCGCCAAGACGCCCCGGTTGAATTTCGCGGGGAGATGCGACACTGCCGGAGAAGTGTTCCAGCAGATGGCCCAGTCGAGGGCCGATATTATCTTCTGGGACATACGGCTGCTGGACAACAAGGTCATGCTCCGACTGAAAGAGTCCGGCTACTACCCCATCGTGATCTGTATTGCCGACAAACAGGAGCAGGATAAAAAGGAAACGGACATGGATGTATTCAGCTATCTGAACAGGCCCCTGTCTTTCGAACGATTCCTATCCACCATCGGCAAGATCCAGGACTATCTTTCCTCCACCATCTATATCCAGCACGCCCGTAATCTCCGGTTTGTATTTGTCAAGTCGGAATACAAGATCATAAAAGTAAAGTTCGAGGACATCCTTTTTTGCGAAGGCATGAAGGACTATACGCAGATCTACCTGCGAGGCAAGGCCGATCCCATCCTTACGCTGAACAATCTCAAGTCTTTCTCCTACAAGCTGCCCCCGGAAGAGTTTATACGGGTGCATCGCAGCTTTATCGTCTCGCTGACACATATCGACTCCATCGCACGCAACGAGATCTACATCGGTAAAAAGATCATCCCTATCGGGGACAGCTTCAAAGACGACTTTTATCAAATTATTGAATGGAACTCCTAAAAGGACAGCATATCCGCTGCATCGGGTAGCGTAGTCCCCCCTCTTCGGAGATTTTTGTACCTTTGTGCCCGATGAATCATCCGCGGAAAATAAGAGTAGCGATCCTGGACCTTTATGAAGGGCATCCCAATCAGGGTATGCGCTGTATCCGGGAACTATTGGATCAGTACGGGGAGGAAAAAGGCCTCGATCTGGAGTACGACGAGTTCGAGGTACGCCTGCGAAAAGAGACGCCCGATCTTTCCTACGACATCTATATATCCAGCGGCGGTCCCGGCAGTCCCCTGGACAGCGAAGGCAGCGAATGGGAAAAAGTCTATTTCAAATGGCTTGCTCTTGTCGAACGTCATAACAGTGATCCAGGCGAGGTCGATAAGAAGCATGTGCTTTTTATCTGCCATTCCTTCCAGCTCATTTGCCGTCATTATGCCATTGCGCAGGTGACCAACCGCAAGTCCACCGCCTTTGGCGTCTTCCCCATCCATCTACAGGAGGATGGCAGGGAGGAGCCCGTATTTGCCGGATTGCAGGACCCCTTCTATGCGGTAGACAGCCGCAGCTACCAGGTGATACAGCCGGACAGGGAAAAGCTGGCGGAAATGGGCGCACAGGTCCTGGCCATCGAAAAAGAAAGACCTCATGTCCCGCTGGAAAGAGCGATCATGGCTGTCCGTTTCTCCGAATATATGATCGGCACCCAGTTCCATCCGGAAGCCGACCCCACCGGTATGAGCATACATCTGCAGACACCCGACAGGAAAAAGACGGTGATCTCCGAATATGGAGAGGAAAAATGGCAGAGCATGATCGAGCAGCTGAATGACCCCGACAAGATCCTGTGGACGCATTCCCATGTGATCCCTAATTTCCTGGACTATGCGCTGAATGTCCTGGTCCCCGCCTCGTGAAAAAATTGTAACTTCCTTCTCAAATAAATTTTCATGGTCCCCTCTTTAAGGGCGGCATTCAACGACGCCTTCACCCGGGAAAAATACGAGGCCTTCCTTAAGGATCTTCATAGCCGTCATCCCGGCGCCATCGAGTTCCGTATAGCGGAAACACCCGTCTTTGTTCCTTTGTCGTTCACCCGGCAGCTCACGGATGCCTGTGAATACATCATCGACATCATCACCGATCCGGGGTTCAGGCAGCTCACCGAACGTTCCATCCCCGACCAGGACCGGGTGGCCGGTGAAAATGGGCATAGCCATTTCCTTGCCTTCGACTTCGGGGTGTGCATCGATGAAAATGGGAATTGGCAGCCGCAGCTCATCGAGCTGCAGGGTTTCGCCAGTCTCTATGGGTTCCAGGTCTTTTATCCGGATATATTCCGGCAGCATTTTGCCATCCCTGACAATTATAGTCAGTTCCTGAGCGGGTACGACCGGGAAAGTTATCTGGCCGCCTTGCGGGAAACTATCGTCGGTGATCACTCACCCGAAGAGGTAGTGTTGCTGGAATTACGGCCACACGAACAAAAGACACGTATCGACTTCTATTGTACGCATGACTACCTGGGAATTCCCGTGGTCGATCTGCTGGAGCTGATCCGGGAGGGGAAAAAGCTTTACTATATCGATGCCCTTACGGGGAAGAAAACTTTGATCAAGCGTATTTATAACAGGGTGATATTCGATGAGCTGAATGCGGCGGGGCTTGCTCCGGGGACTTTTGTGGATATCCGGGAAGACCTGGATGTAGAATGGGTCGCGCATCCCAACTGGTTCTATCGCATCAGCAAGTTCCTTCTCCCCTATCTCCGTCATCCCTGTGTGCCGCCCAGCTTTTTTCTCAATGAGATCAAACAGCCCCCGGCCGATCTGGAGAATTATGTATTGAAACCATTGTTCTCGTTTGCCGGGCAGGGTGTGGTCATCGACGTTACGCACCAGGACCTGGAAAAGATAACCAACCCCGAGAATTGGATCCTGCAACGAAAGGTCAAATATGCCGATCTGATCCCCACGCCGGATGTCCCCGCCAAAGTAGAGATCAGGCTGCTGTATCTCTGGAAAGACGGCGAAGCGCGGCCTACCCTGGCCATCAACCTGGCCCGGCTGAGCAAGGGTAAGATGATCGGTGTGCGGTATAATAAGGACAAAGAATGGGTGGGGGGCAGTGTTTGCTACTTCGAAAGATAGATCTGGCTGCGAGCTCCCCGGCTATAGACATATACTTCTCCTTCCTGGTGCAGGTGGATCTCATCCTTTATGACATCGACGGACAGATAGTAGGCTCCCGGCGGGACATCCAGCCGTTGCAACACCGTGGGGGAATGCTGGCGGTGGATAGTGAGGATGCCTGCCGTGTCGTATCGATAGAGCAGTCCTGTCGACTCATCCGTAACGAGGGCGATCCCTTCGTGGGAAATGATGGAAGAAAGCCCTTCCGGTTCATCCTCGGCGGGCGGCAGCTCCGGCATACGGTGAGAGAATCGGTATTCCTTCCATCGGCGTGTACGGAAGGAGTAGAAGATCAGGAGCATCAGGAGCGCGAATACGATCAATATCTTTAGGACCTTTTCCATTGCTGTGGGGAAGATAAGGCTTCTTCCTATCTTTACTTCATGGATCTTCAATTACAAGGAAAAACAGCTCTGGTGCTGGCCTCCAGCAAGGGGCTCGGCAAAGCCTGCGCCGTCGCGCTGGCCCGGGAAGGCGCCAATGTTGTCATTACGGCGCGGGGAAAAGAAGTGCTGGAAGCCACTGCCGGGGAGATCCGCGCACTGGGGAAAGGCAAGGTGCTGGCCATTCCCTCTGATGTAAGCCAGGCACAGGCGGCAGAGGACCTGGTAGCCGCCACGGTGGGTACTTTTGGGGGCATCGACATCCTTGTCAACAATGCGGGCGGCCCTCCTTTTGGCCCATTCGAGGGCTTTGATGAAGCCGCCTGGCAGTCTGCGTTCGAGCTGAACCTGCTCAGCGCCGTCCGGTTCAGCCGGCTGGTGATCCCTCATATGCGGAAGGCAGGCAGCGGTCGTATCATCAATATCGTCAGCCTGTCCATACGGACCTTTTTACCCGGCTCGGTCCTGTCCACCAGCATGCGTATGGGCGTGGCCGGTATGGCCAAGCTATTGTCCGATGAGGTAGGTCCCGATCATATCACGGTGAATAATGTAGCGCCGGGACTGATCCTTACCGAGAGGGTCAAGGATACCCTTCCTCCACATGCTCCGGAAGAAGAAGAAAAGCTGTTGGCGGAAAGGGCCAGGACCATTCCCGTCCGAAGGATCGGACGGCCGGAAGAGCTGGCGGACCTGGTGGCTTTTCTCGCCAGCCCGCTGGCAGGATATATCACGGGCGCGACGATCCCCATCGATGGCGGGGCTATACGCGCTACGGCTCCCTGAGGACCGTACGGCCCTGATCGTCTGTCTCCCTGCTGAAGATATTGATGGAGACGCCCCATTGAGCGAGCTCATATGTCAGCTCCAGCTCCACTCTTACTCTTTTGTACCGTCGATCGTCGATGGTCAGCCGCAGTGTGCTGGTCGTAAAGGGCGCATCCTCTTTTGCGGGCGACCAGTCCCCTTTCAGATAGACGATGGTGCCGTCCACCAGCTGGATATAACATTGCTGTAGTTTCTGGTAAAGTTCCCGGTAGGCATGATCGGCCTTTCCAAAATCGTCGGTGACCAGCATTTTGGCCTGCCAGCTTACGGTGGTGTCCTGTGTGGAATGATAGTGCGTGATCGTACAGTTCTCCGACTCCGGCAGCCTCACGGTCGAGGCATAGTTCTCCACTTCGCCCTGCGCCAGCATCAATTCGCCCGTGATATGGCTAAGGTTGTTGGGGAAGTCCCGCAAGACAAGATCGATGACCTGGGGGAAAGATCGCGTAGTATCCTGCGGATAAACGGATGAAAAAGCCATTACGGCCAGGAATAGGGTGCAAATCGTTTTCATTCGATTGGAATTTGCAACAAGGGTACAGTTTTTATATGCATTGTCCTACAATAGCTTATCCACTTTTCCACAGGACGTCGAAGGAGGGCATACGCTTTTTGTGTAGTTTTGAAAAAAAAGAAGATGCAACACCTGCGCGATATCCCCACCCAGGAGATCAGACCCGGCTTTTTGGGCAAGCTGCTGCATGGGGATGCCAGCACCCTGGCCATATGGGAGATCCGCAAAGGCAGCCAGCTGCCTGAACATCGTCATGTTCATGAGCAGATCACCTATGTCCTGGAGGGCGAGCTGGAAATGGTCATAGGGGGTGAAAAGATGCTTTTTACGGCCGGCTGCGTCCATGTGATCCCCTCCAATGTACCTCATTCCGCCACCGCGCTGACAGATGTCAAGGTCGTCGATTCCTTCGCCCCTGCCCGGGACGACTACCGGTGAAAAACAAACGCATTCTATGGAACATTCCCATTCGCACAGTCATAGTCATAGTCACGATCATTCCCATGGATTGGGGCATCATCACCACCCGGTGGAGATAAAGAGCGTGAACAGGGCCTTTATCATCGGCATCGTTCTGAACTTCGCCTTTGTGCTTATCGAAGCTATTTTTGGGCTTGCCATACATTCCCTTTCCCTGCTGTCGGATGCGGGGCACAACCTGGCGGATGTAGCCAGTCTGGCCATGGCGCTGATCGCCTTCCGGCTGATGAAAGTAAAGCCCAATGAAAAATACACCTACGGCTATAAAAAGACGACGATACTGGTAGCCTTGCTGAATGCCGCCATCCTGCTCCTGTCCCTGGGCGCCATCGGCTATGAAGCGGTGCACCGGCTCATGTCTCCCGAGCCTTTGCCGGGAAAGACCATCTCCATCGTGGCGGCTATCGGCATCCTTGTCAATGGGGTGACGGCCCTTCTTTTCTTACGGGGCAAGGACAACGATCTCAATATCAAAAGCGCCTTTTTGCACCTGTTGTCGGATGCCATCGTCTCGGCGGGGCTGGTGGTGGGCGGCATCATCATTTATTTCACGGGTATGTATTGGATCGACGCGGCGTTGAGCATCCTGGTGGCCCTGATCATCCTCTTCAGCACCTGGCAGCTGTTAAAAGACAGTTTGCGGCTTTCTCTCGACGGGGTCCCGGAAGGGATCGAGGTCAGCAAGATCAAAAAGATCATCGATGGCATCAAAGGCGTCAAGGATTTTCACCATATCCATGTCTGGGCCATCAGCACTACGGAGAACGCCCTGACGGCCCACCTGGTGGTGGATCGCAGCAGCTCCATGGATCTTATAGAGCAGCTGAAGCATACGATCAAGCATGAATTGCTCCATCAGAATATACAGCACGCTACCCTGGAAATAGAAATGGAGGACAGCCCCTGCGAGGAGCAGGATTGTTAGAGTGCCGCAGGTCCCCCGGCCGAAGACCCATTAGATCTGAGCACCAGGAGCCATTTTTCTGCCAACGACCGGATGCTCAATTGACGAATCCCCAGAAAAAGCCAAATCGGATCAGCAGCCCTGGTGTAGGGTAATAGGGCGTTACAAAGTTATTGTGATACCAGCCAAAGCCAACGGGTCCGAATGCAATGGAGTTTATATTCTCGGCGCGCAGGTAGGCTGTAAAGGCGCGGATACGCAGGTGCAGATAAAAAGAGATGTCCGGCAGGCGCTGGCGGACGGTGGTGTCGCTCTGGCTGAAGAACTGTCCCGACAGGGGAACATAGCCGTCGGCCTTATAGGGGCTGATATACCGCACTTCCGTCCCGAAGTTCGCCAGCAGATTGGGGAATCCCAGGCTGCCTTCATATCCGAACTGGTTGAACATGGTGAGTAGCGGTACGTGTACGGGCGATGAGCCGGCTACCTGCTGCACCACGGCCAGGGCTCTCCACTTCCAATGACGTCCCACGGTGAATTCCTTTTGAGCAGTGATCTGCAGGATGTTGAAGGGACCAGGCGTCTGTCTTTGTTTGTAATAATCCTCGTAATAGGCATAGTTGGTCATCAGGTAGTACGAGCCCTTCAACTTCAGCTTTAGCTGCGGCTGTTCGAAGGAAGCAAAAAGATTGGTGGTATTCTCCTTCGAGAAGCTTCGGCGGGAAGTATCCAGGTAGAAGCTGCTGCCCTGGTCGAATATAAAAGAGGGGGTGCGGTTGGTATTCTGGAATCCCAGCTCGAGATAGCCGACCCGGCGGGCGATCAGCCCGCGCAAATGAATATAGGCATTGTAATCCCCTGCGTTCAGGCCGTTGAGGTATAGCTTCCCAAAAGCTTCGATGTCCCATTTCTGATTACGTGTCTTATTCCTGTATTCCCCATGGACAAATGCATTCTGACCGTTGACCTTATGGGCGGTAGTGACGACGCTGGTAGTCGAGGTGTCGAACGTTCCTTTCAACAGCTGCAGGGCGGCGCCCAGTTTAAGGAACTGCTGAGGGTTCTTGGAGTCAGGGAAGGTATAGAAGGAAAAATCATTGCTGACATCCGACCATTTATCGCGGCGCATAAAGCTGTCGGTGGGCTGTATATAGGGCCGGGCCATCTGGTCGGCATAGTACGAGGAATCCAGGGTATAGGTGCCCGGAATGGCATAGTCCGTGAACTGGTACCGGTAGGCGCTATAGCTAAAGGTATGCTCCAGACGCAGACGGGGATAGAACAGGGGGATCACGGAGGTGTCCGTTACGATGGAGTCCTTTTGTCCCAGGTCATACTGTTGCCGCATCAGCCAGGTGGAGGTGTTATAACGCGTGCCCGTGGTAATGACGGGCGCAAACGGGTTGCTGCTGGCCCTCGAAAGCCCTTGTCCCAAATGCACCGGCAGCGTAGCCTGGTTGGTAAAGGCAAGGGAGTCCAGGTCCGTAGGGTTTTGCAGTCCTCCATTGTCGGAGGCGGACAGCTTGCTGGCCACGAGGATAAAGAAGTTCTGATATCGCTTGTTCCTCGACTGGTACCAGGAGTGCAGCCGATAGTTATTGTGATTGGTATTGATATTCTGAAAGGATCCCACGGTGTTGATGAGCCGGTATTCAAAACCAAAGTTCCAGTTGGGCCGGATGTTTTGCGTATGCTGTACATCGATCATCTGCTCCGACTTGCTGCCGATGAAATATCCCAGCTCCGTATAGGGGTTGGTGGTATGATAGAACCGGGTCTCGTCCACCTTGAAGGTGTAAAGATCATAGGCATGGAATCCCGGGTCCCAGCCGGAGTTCATACGGGGCGTAAAGACCAGGTCACGGGCGGGGGAGCCGTTATTGCCCAGGATAATATAGGTGGGCGGCTGCGGCACTTTTTTTGAAAAATCCCAGACGGAGGAATCCAGCTTCTGGTAGCGGGTGCTGTCCAGGTAACGAAAGTTAAGGGTAATGGTGTCCGCCTTGCGGTGAACCAGTGTATCGGCGCCTTTTTGTCCACCGCCGCCTCCCATGTTCCCCAGACCTCTGAACCGGGAAAAAGGGTCTTGCGCATGAAGTCCCGCGCTAATGAGCAGTAAGCAGACAAACGATGCTATGGTTATGATCGGACGACCCTTCACTGGTAAAAAAATTCCGGACAATTTACTCATTACGTTGTCTTCGGCGGTTATAAGAACGTTAATTGTGATATTCATCACATCACAATAAAGCGATCAGCTCACTGAATATGCTCGTCAGCTTTGGTTCGGCCGCGTTAGCGGCCTGGAGCACTTCTTCGTGCGTGATGATATTATCCTCTTCCCGGATGCCAAGGTCGGTGATCACGCTCATGGCAAATACGGAAAGTCCCGCGTGTCTGGCGGCAATGACCTCCTGCACGGTGCTCATGCCTACGGCATCGCCACCTGCGATATGCAGCAATTTATATTCCGCCCGCGTCTCGAAAGTAGGTCCTGTCACCCCGGCATATACGCCCTCATGTACAGGGATCTGCAATCGGCCGGCGATGGCTTTGGCTTTTCCGATCAGATCCCGGCTATAGGGTTCGCTCATATCGGGGAATCTGGGTCCCAGCTCGTCATCGTTCTTTCCCAAAAGGGGATTGATGACAAAAAGACTGATATGGTCCCGGATGATCATCAGATCGCCTACATGGAAAGCCCTGTTCATTCCTCCGGCCGCATTGGACAGCAAAAGGGTCTCCACGCCCAGGAATTTCATCACCCGGATGGGGAATACGACCTGGGAGGGGGCATATCCTTCATAATAATGGAATCTTCCCGACAATACGACCACTTCTTTGCCGGCGAGAGAGCCAAAGATGAGCTTGCCATGGTGACCTTCCACCGTGGATACGGGGAAATGAGGGATGTCCCCATAAGGTATCTCCTTCTCCACCCGGATCTCCCTGGAAAGATTCCCCAGACCGCTGCCTAAAACGATGCCTATCCGGGGGGCGCCGGTATGGACGGACCTTATAAATGCCACCGCTTCATTCAATTCCTGGATGATTCTACTTGCCATAAGCGTGCAAACCTACGCCAAAATGTGTAATTTACGGCCACAAATGCGGCACCCCTTATCAACCAAAACACTGTTCTGTACCTGTGTATCACTCTTAGGTATCACTCTTTTTTGTAAAGCGCAGCAATGCACCAGTTTTGGAGATCCCGTCGTGAATATCACCTTTGGCTCCGGAAGCAATCCTGGTCCCGCCCTGCCGTCCACCAATTACCATTATGTCAGTGTGGACTGTCCCCAGGATGGCTATTATGCGGTGCGGAACAGCACCTATAATTGCAACGGCAGCACCTGGTTCAATATCTCTTCCGATCATACGGGCGACCCCAACGGATATTTTATGCTGATCAATGCCTCGACCGATCCGGGTGATTTTTATCTCGACACCGTAAAGGGTCTTTGCGCCAATACCACGTACCAGTTTGCCGCCTGGATCGCCAATGTGCTTATACCCAGCGCCTGCAACGGTATAGGTAACAAGCCAAATATCACCTTTAGCATCGAAGCTCCCGACGGGACCTCGCTGGCGAAGAGCTTTTCGGGAGATATCCCCGCCCAGAACGGCATTGTCTGGACGCAATATGGCCTGGTCTTTACCACCCCACCCGGTATCACCGATATCGTGCTGCGGATGACCAATAACGCCAACGGCGGATGCGGCAATGACCTGGCGCTGGATGATATCACTTTCCGGCCCTGCGGTCCCAAGGTACAGGCCGGCATCACGGGCAATATCACCGGCAGCGACACCATAAGCTATTGTATTGACGGTCAGTCATCCCTGACCTTTGACGGCGCCGCCTCTCCCGGGTACAATACCCCCAGCTACCAATGGCAGGTCAGCACGGACACCGGTCATACCTGGAACGATATCCCCGGACAGCAGGGCACGAGCTATACCCGCCCTGTCAGTGCAACGCCGGCGTTTTATCAATACCGGCTGATCGTGGGAGAAGGGTCGAATGTGAACCTGCCCAGCTGCCGCGTGTCTTCCAATGATATTGCGGTGAGGGTAAGTCCCAAGCCGGCGCCTGATGCCACCAATGATGGTCCGAAATGCGAAGGCGATACGATCACGTTAAAAGCCACTGACGGAGCGCAGTATGCCTGGACGGGTCCGGGCGGCTTCACAGCCGCCAGTCCGACGGTACCCATCGATAAGATCGCCGCTACCCAGTCGGGACAATACCAGGTGCTGGTGACCAGCGCCTATGGCTGTACACAGACGGATGTTACCAACGTTGTCGTATATCCGTATCCTAATGTGCAGTTTGCTGCTGCAGCTCCCACCTGTGAGAAAACGGTGTTTGGATTCGCTGATCAATCCTCGGCAGCCGGTCAGCTCATCACGGGCTGGAAATGGTATTTCGGGGACGGGGACTCCGCGATGATACAATCCCCCACCCATGTCTATGATACGACAGGCAATTACCCGGTAGGGCTCATCGTCACTACGGACAAGGGCTGCAGCAATCCGCAACCCAAGGTCAACAGCATGGCGGTCCATCCCCTGCCCCATCCGGATTTCAGCCTGCCCAAGGTCTGTCTGGCCGACCCCCAGGCCCTTTTTAACGATTCTTCCACCATTGCCGACGGCACGGGATCCCAATTCACATACAATTGGGATTTTGGAGAACCCTCGACAGGCGCGAACAACAGCTCCACACAAAAGAACGGCGCCCATAAATACCAGGTAGCCGGACCTTTTTCCGTACATCTCAAGGTTACTTCCGGCAACGGTTGTTCCGGGGATACCACAAAAGCTTTTACGGTCAATGGCCAGAACCCGATACCGAACTTCACCATCGACAATGCCGCCCTGCTTTGCAGCAACCAGCCCGTCATCCTCACGGATGGTTCCTCCGTCACGCCCGGAAGCATTATCCGGGTGGACGTATACTGGGACTATCTCAACGACCCCGCCGCCAAAATGGTAGACGATACGCCCTCCGCCGGGAAGAAGTATGATCATGTCTATCCCGATTTCAGCAGTCCGGCCAGTAAAAGCTATCGGTTGTACTATGTCGTTTATTCAGGACAGACCTGTTTCAATCCCAAGACACAGGATATTACCGTGCTGGCCAGTCCCAAAACACAGTTCGATGCATTGAACAATATATGCGAGGAAATAAGGACCTATCAGCTGACGGAAGGCCACGAGCTCACGGGTTTTGCCGGCAGCGGCGCATACAGCGGCCGGGGTGTAAGTCAGCTTGGCTATTTCGTTCCGCATAACGCAGGTCCTGGCCCGGACACATTACGTTATACCTTCACCGGTGACAACGGATGCTCCGCCAGCAGCGATCAGACCATCGTGGTATATCCACAGCCGGCGGCAGACGCGGGCCCCACGCAATACATATTACAGGGTGAGACCGGCATACTGGAAGGAAGCGGGAACGGGAACAATATCAGCTATAGCTGGAGTCCCGCCGACAGCATATTGGGCAGCGCAAAGATACCCCGGCCGCAGGTGTCTCCCCTGGACAATCTCGTATATACGCTTACCGTTACCTCAGCGGATGGCTGTACGGACAGCTCGAAGGTGGAGGTGGTGGTATTGCAGCCGCTGGTAGTCCCCAATGCCTTCTCGCCTAATGGGGACGGCATCAACGATACATGGGTGATCCGATACCTCAATGAATATCCCACCGCGGATGTGGAGGTGTTCAACAGATATGGGCAGCCTGTCTATCATGCCACGGGAGGTTACAGGACGCCCTGGGATGGCACCTATAAAGGACAGCCACTGCCTGTAGGCACTTATTACTGGATCATTCGTCCGGGTAGTGGGAGGAAACAGATCAGCGGGTCGGTCACCATACTGAGATAAAATAAAAAAGCCACCTGCAGGTGGCTTCAATACTTTATTGAGAATATCCTTATGCCGACACCGCCTTGTTCACCAGCGCTGCCGCTTCGCTAAGCAGGATGGCGGACTGTACCTTCAAACCACTTTGCGTGATCAGCTGTTTAGCTTCTTCCGCATTGGTGCCTTGCAAGCGTACGATGATGGGAACTTTTATATCGCCGATGGAATTGTAGGCATCGATGACACCCTGTGCCACCCGGTCGCAACGTACGATACCACCGAATATATTGATAAGGATGGCTTTTACCTTGGGGTCTTTCAGGATGATACGGAACCCGGCTTCCACCGTCTGTGCATTGGCCGTACCGCCTACGTCCAGGAAGTTGGCGGGCTCTCCGCCGCTGAGCTTGATCATATCCATGGTAGCCATGGCCAGACCGGCGCCATTTACCATACAGCCTACATTACCATCCAGCTTGACGAAATTGAGGTTGTACTTACCGGCCTCTACTTCCGTAGGGTCTTCTTCGCTGATATCGCGCAGGGCTTCGAGGTCGGGATGACGCATCAGGGAGTTGTCATCCAGGTTCATCTTGCAATCCACGGCAATGATCTTCTCATCGCTGGTCTTGAAGAGAGGATTGATCTCCAGCATGCTGCAATCCAGTCCTACATACGCATTGTATAGATTCGTAACGAACTTTACACAGTTCTTGAACGCTTCACCACTAAGTCCCAGGTTGAAAGCTATTTTTCTGGCCTGGAAGGGCTGTAATCCACCGCCGGGATGTACCCATTCCTTATAGATCTTCTCGGGGGTCTTGTGCGCCACTTCCTCGATATCCATCCCGCCTTCCGTGCTGTACATGATCACATTTTGTCCCTTGGCCCTATCCAGCAATACGGAGAGATAGAATTCCTTGACAGGGTTGGGACCGGGATAATAAACGTCCTGTGCTATCAATACTTTGTTCACTTTTTTACCAGCGGGACCTGTCTGGATGGTCACCAGCGTTCCGCCCAATATATTGGATGCGATCTGTTTTACGTCCTCGGCGCTTTTCCCTACTGCGACCCCTCTTTGTTCGGTGCCATGGATCTTGCCTTTGCCACGGCCGCCCGCGTGGATCTGGGCTTTTACCACGGCGAAACTATTCCCGAATTGTACTTTCAGCTGTTTGTACGCCTCTTCCGCCGCGCCTGCATTATCTACCGGGATCCCCTCTTGTACGGGTACATTATACTTTTTAAGTTGTTCTTTCGCTTGATATTCATGCAAGTTCATGTAGGAAAAATTTGTTGCCAAAATTAGGGTAAAAATGGTTGACTTTTGATTATTTTTATCGGACCCTTAAATGCCTAAACTATGAACATCGCAAGTCGAGCTCTTGACAACATTGTAAAAAATGTTTATGTCAAACTCATATTCTGGTTCCTGCTGGGAGCGGTCTCGGCGGTATTATTCTTCAAGTTCGTCCGAAGTAACAATTAAGCATTCATTCATAACGTCGCCCACTATCCTAAATGGATTCTCTTGGGACCAATTCCGCCGCCAGCTTGATGGGTGTATTTTCGGGCGACACTTCGGCGTCTGTGTGTCTCAGCCGTTCGATCAGCGCGGTCATGGCCTGCTGACCTATTTCACAAATGGGCTGCCGGATCACGGATATCGTGGGCGTATACAGTCTGAAAATATCATTGTCGTCAAAACATAAGAAGGCCTTGTCTCCGGGGATATTTATATTCAGCTTCTTGGCGGCCTCGATCCCAAGCACTCCCAGGTAGTTGGTAAGAAAGAAAAGTGCGTCGCAATCCTTCCCATCGCCTTTAAGAAAATCCTCGATCTCCTCCAATGCCGCCTGATGGACATATCCATATGGCACCTGTCTGACCAGCCTGCGGTCCTGCGGCATGTCATGTTTTCTCAGCGTATCATAATAGGCCTGCAGGCGATCGTGCATATGAGCCATATCCACTTCGATGGTCACCAGGCCAATGCGTCGATATCCTTTGGCGATGAGGAACTCCATGCCTTCGGCGACACCGGCATAATTATCCACCAGTACGGAAGGGATCTCCTCGTGCTCGGGAAAATAACGGTCGATCAGCACCACCGGCTTGTTCTCTGCCTGCAGCCTGCGTATCTCATCGGCAAGGTTCAGGGTAGGTGTAATGATATAGCCGTCCACCTGCCGTTGCGACAACATGCTGATCAGCTCGCGGGCCTTTGTCTCGTCGTTGTCCGTGCTGCAGTACACCACCTTATAATCGTATTTTTTGGCTTCGTCTTCAATAGTCTTGGCCATGGCGGCAAAAAATGCATTGGAAATGTTCTCGACAATAAGACCGATGGTCTTGGTCTTGCCGGTGCGCAACCCTCTGGCGAGCTGGTTGGGACGATAGCCCATCTCCCGGGCAACATTCTCCACCTTCTCGATGACCTCTCTGCTGATACGCATTTTAACAGCTTTGTCGTTCATCACAAAAGAGACCGTGGAGACAGAAACCCCTGCTTTACGGGCAATATCGCTAATTGAAACTTTCTTCATTACATTTGTGGTTACTGGGATAAAGATAACTAAAACGTTTTAGCTTCTCATAATTATTTTTTTTTCCTACCTTACTTCACCCCAACCTGCTTATAGATGAAAAGGCTAGAACTAACTGCTGTCTTGCTTCTATGTTATGCCCTGGTATTCCCGCAAACTCCGCCCTCTCCGGCGCCGGCCTGGGATAGAACGAAAAATTGCCAGCCTGTGATCACCAGGCTGGCGTCACCGGACAAATACCCTTATCCAACAACCACTCTTGGCGTCCAGATCTTCAATGCCTATCTCTCTCATAGTCTTTCCAACCTCCAGATGGAATGGAATGTGACATTGAACGGGTCGGTGGTGCAAAAGGGGAAGGCGCCGTTACTGACCATCGGGCCACAGCGTTCCGGTTCGGTGCGTTTGCCGGTCAAAATGCCCACGAGCCCGGGCGAGGTGTTCCTGAATGTCTATTATCGTCTGAAAAAAGCCCAATCCACATTGCCGGCGGGATCTATCGTGGCGCGTGAACAGCTGCGTCTCCGGGAATATGCCGACGATCTGTCCATCCATCCCGCCGGAGAGCTTTCTTTTATAGATGAAGGCGGCACCTTCACGATCACTTCGTCTGCCACCACCCTCAACCTTCAATTCAACAAACAGACGGGTTGGCTGCAGCATTATGCCATAGGTCAACGTCTGCTGGCGGAAGACAGTCTGGGGCTCGTCACGGCGCTGGATCAAAACCCGGGGTCTGTCCGGGAGCCAAGACTACAGCTGTTCTCTACCAGCACGTCCACGGATCTGGCCGTCGTAAAGGCGGACTATCTTATACCGGAGACACCTTTCTTATTACATGACCGCTATACCGTGAATGCCAAAGGTGAAATGCAGGTGGAACAGGTCCTGGAGGTGGATACTACCCAGCCGCGTGATACCACGATGCGTTTACAATACCCACCCCTGTTCGGGATGAAATGGAAGTTGCCTGCCGGTCCGGATTCTGTTCAGTATTATGGAACAGTTCCTGTTGCCGACAGCTGTCATACCAGCGAGGTCCGTCTTTATAAAGCCGCCTCGGAAGACACTGCCGCCAGGACGGACGTACGGTGGTGTAAATTCCTGGATGGACAGGGACATGGATTGCTTATTGAAGCCGACAGCTCTTTGCTAAGCATTTCTTTAACAGGACGACAGCTATACATCGGCGCGAACCACTACCATTATATATATAAGGTGACGCCGCAGTGACGTATCTTTAAGGCATGGTAAAGTCTTTATTTTTTCCGGGCGCGGTCCTAACAGCCTTCCTTACCTGCCATGCCCAATCGGGCGCTCTGCCCGCCGCCGACTCTCTCATCCGGCGCATACTGCCTGCGGGCCAGGCCAATGATATCATCCTGGACAGCCTGTCTTCCGCAGACGGCAAGGATGCTTTCGAGATCGAGCAGGCGCCCAGGCACAAGATCATTCTCCGGGGCAATACGGGCGTGGCGCTTGCTTCGGCCCTGTATTATTATTTGAACGAATACTGTCATTTCCAGATCACCTGGAATGGCGAGCGCCTGAACTTTTTCCAGGATCAGCGGTTACCGGAAGTGCCCGTGAAGATACACCGGACCACTCCCTATGCCTATCGATACTATCTCAACTACTGCACCTTCAATTATAGCATGAGCTGGTGGGACTGGCCCCGCTGGGAAAAAGAGATAGACTGGATGGCGCTCCATGGCATCAATACGCCGCTGGCTATCACAGGAGAAGAATACACCTGGTATACGGTGTATAAGGAGATGGGGTTCTCCGACGAGGAGCTGCAGGCGTTCTTTAGCGGTCCCGCCTATTTCGCCTGGGGCTGGATGGGCAACCTGGATGGCTGGGGAGGCCCCTTGCCGCTGAGCTGGATCAAAAGCCATGCGGAGCTGCAAAAAAAGATCTTGCAGCGTCAGCGGTCATTGGGCATGAAGCCCGTGCTGCCGGCTTTCACCGGGCATGTACCCGCAGCCTTTGCCAAACATTTCCCTTCCGCGAAGATCAAGAGCACCAATTGGAAGAATGGATTTGCCGACACTTATATCCTCGACCCATCCGATCCTTTGTTTGCTACCATCGGTAAAAAATTCCTGGAGACGCAGACCCGCATTTTTGGAACGGACCATCTCTATTCTTCCGATACGTTCAACGAGAACGAGCCGCCTTCGGACGATCCTGCTTTCCTGGCGGACCTGAGCCGGCGTCTCTATGAAGGTATGCGCTCGGCCGATACGGCGGCTATCTGGGTGATGCAGGGATGGCTTTTTTACAGCGACCGGAAGTTCTGGAATGCGCCACAGATAAAGGCTTTACTGGACGCTGTTCCGAACGAGCACATGCTGTTGCTGGACCTGGCGGCGGAGATCGAACCTGTCTGGCGGCGGACGGAAGCCAGAGCCGCTGGAAGCGGCTCGTCCGAAGGACCGACATCATTTTACGGGAAGCCCTGGATCTGGTGCATGCTGCACAATTTTGGCGGCAATATCAGCATGTTCGGCCGGATGGACGGCGTAGCCACGGGGCCTGCCGCCGCATTGCATGACGCGGCTTCCGGACGGATGCAGGGCATCGGGCTTACCATGGAAGGCATCGGGCAAAACCCGGTGCTGTATGAATTGATGACGACCCATGTCTGGCGCGACTCCGTCATCGACCCCGGCAAATGGCTGACGTCGTATGTGACCAACCGGTATGGGCATGCGGATAAGCAGGCCATCGCCGCCTGGAAGATCTTGCGGAACACCGTTTACAATGGGAAAGAGATCCGAGACGGAGCGGAGTCGATTATTACCGGTCGCCCTACCCTTTCAGCCGCCACGGTCTGGACGCGCACCAGGCTGAACTATAACCCATCGGAGCTGCTCCCCGCCTGGGACCTCTTTATGGAGGCGGCGCCTGCCTGTCACAACAGCGATGGATTTCAATATGACCTGGCGGACATTACCCGGCAGGCGCTTGCCAACTATGCGCATGTCCTCCGGGAGAAATGGTTAAAGGCCTACCGGGAAAAGAACAGCGGCGTCTTCGCCGAACAGAGCGGGCGTTTCCTGGAGCTTATCGACGATATGGACAGGCTGCTGGCCACCCGGAAGGACTTTCTCCTGGGCCCCTGGATCGCCGATGCACGTCATTGGGGCGCCACGCCGGGGGAAAAGGACCTGTATGAACGCAATGCCCGGGACCTGATCACCCTTTGGGGCGACGCAAACAGTCCCCTTCACGAATATTCCTGCCGGCAATGGAGCGGTCTGCTGACGGACTTTTACAAGGCCCGGTGGCAGCAGTTCTTCCAGCTGCTCCAAAATTGTGTGGAAGGGTCGTTACAGCCCGATCTGGAGGCGTTCGATAAAAAGATAAGCGCATGGGAGTGGGAATGGGTCAACAGCCGGAAAGACTATCCTACGAGCCCTTCCGGCAAGACGGTGTCCGTTGCGCAGCAGCTGTATAAAAAGTACCGGGGGGATATGGCCAGGGACATGTATGATCCGCATTGATCATTCGAAGACCTACTAAAACGTTTTAATTGCGTACCAAGTACGCAGTGAGCTACAAATCATCCGATTGCAGAAAAAAAAATTCAAAAATATTGGGATAAAATGCGCGCCGAGTAGCATTTTGTACTACCTTCATAACATGTGAATATCCTGCCCTTTCAACAACCCCGTCCCTGACGAAAACAGCTTGCATAAGAAAAGATGAGTGTTTAATTATCCAATTCTCTTAATTTCTTTAACACCTCTATCAGATGAAGCCGAATGCACTTACCGCAACTGTTAATTCCGTCAGCTCTTCCCTGACCGCTTTGCCAACCGCCAAGATTGTTCGCCACCCGCAAGCCAAAAAGCTTAAGGATACCCTGTTGCCGCCTCCCGATGAAGAGACGATACGCAGGTTGAATCTGCTGGCAAAGCAGTATCCTTTCTGCATCAGGCATCGGGGAAACAACAGCCATTTGTTGTAAAAATGCCTGACCGGCGAGCCTCCGGCTCGCTCTGAAGGGGACTCAGGCTTGCTCCGGTAAAGCCTTTGAATTCAAAATTACTTCCAGTCTGCATCCTTTACCGGGAGCGGAATCGATCTCCACTCTCCCATTGTATAGCTCTGCCCGGCTGATGATATTGGAGATCCCTACTCCTTTACGCCGCATGCGGGGGTCGAATCCCTTGCCATCGTCCTTTACCAAAAGAGAGATCTGTTCATTCTCCTTGTTCAGCTCGATGGTCACACTCGTAGCCTGGGCATGTTTGAGGATGTTATTCAATTGTTCCTGTATGATGCGATAGACATTTATCTTCTGCTCGGGCAGCAGCGTGCTTTCATCGAGACCCGAGATATTCAGCCGGATCTTCATTTTCTTCACCGTGAGGATGCTTCGTATCAGCTCCTTGATGGATTGGATCAGCCCGAGGTCATTCAGCGTGGGTGTGATCAGCTCCTTGGACAGTTTGCGTATCTCCTCGATGGCCATGGAGATATTCTTCCGGCTCTTGGCCAGCAGCTCTATCCGGGGTTCCGTCTCTTCGATGGCGACATCCAGGTACAGCTTGGAGGTGGCCAGTATCTGGTTGATATTATCATGCAGCTCCTGCCCCAGCTCAAACCGTTCCCGCTCCTGGGCTCCCAGCACCACTTCCGTGATCTGCTGCTGTTTCAGCTTCTGCTGCAAGGCCAATTCCTTTTCCAGCCGCACCCGTTCGGTGACATCATTGATGATGACCTGCATGGACATCTTTCCAAAGTAGTCTATCAGGTGGGAGGTTATCTCCACGATCATGATATCTCCCGCCTTGTTGCTGTGATGCCATAGCTTTTTTTCGATGGGCTGCATGTTCGTCAGACTCACCATGCTTTCCAGGAACTCCTCGACCTCGCCCGGCGGATGCAGGTCCCGCATGGTCAATCGCATGAACTCATTCTTGTCGAATCCATACTTATCCAGGGCAGCGTCGTTGACTTCCACGATATGGAGTGAGTCCAAGTCGTAGATCCAGGTGGGATAAGGATTCTTGTAGAATATCTTCTTATACTTCTCTTCGGAAGTACGGATGATCTCTTCGGACCGCTTGCGTGCGGTGATATCCTGTATGGCCCCGATGACGCGTTCGGGGCTATTGTCGGAGGAGTATATAATATACCCACGGTCATGAACATATGCATATTCTCCATTGTTTTTTTTCAGACGGTATTCATCCTCCCACTTCGTCACCTTGCCTTCCCGGATGATCCCCTTCAGCCTCCCCAACACCCTGCATTTGTCATCGGGATGGACGATGCTCTCCCAAAAGTCCTGCGGGCTGACGGCATCGACGATATCATATCCGAACAATTGTTTGTACGCATCGCCCACGAGGAACACTTCATTGGTCCTGAGGTCCCAGTCCCATATGGCATCGTTGGTGGCCTTTACGACGGTGTTGAAACGCTCGTTGCTCTCACGCAGGTTTTCCAGCGTGCGTTTGCGCTCCATGCTGTATTGAATGGATTTTGCCAGCAGGTTCTCGTTGAACTCGCCTTTTACCAAATAATCCTGCGCCCCCTCTTTTATGGCTTCTACAGCCAGACTGGTATCGGACAGGCCGGTGAGTATGATCACGGGGATCTTTTGCACGACGGGCTTTAGCTGAAGAAAGGAGTTGATACCGAAACTGTCCGGCAACGTGAGATCCAACAAAACGAGATCGATCTCCTCCGATTGCAATATTTCATAGGCTCGTCTAACCCTATCCGTTGAATGCAGCTTTTCGATACCGAGATCGGATCGTCTAAGCATACGTTCTATCAGGAAAAGGTCACTGGGGTTGTCCTCTACAGTCAGGATGCTGAAACAATTGTTCATTTTTTGCATCACGTGTTTGTTAGGAAATTATATCTGTCCCTTAGGCTGAACCGCCTCCGGCGGTTCCTGGAAATACTGCTAATCAATTGAGCCTCTGCGTGGGATGGTCGGGAAGATGTAGTGTGGTCATTCCCGTTTATAAATATACTCCATTAAAAGGAAATAATAAAAAACCCTTTAGAAAATGCTCTTTTACGGCAAATGAGGCAAACAGAGCGGACCAAAGGTCCGCTGCCCGAAGGGCCATAATTAAGACACTTTTCGCCCCGAAGTACATTCCAAACAACGAGGGGCGAAAAAGAAAATCCCCCGTGTTAGCGGGGGATGCACTAATCAAATACCATAACCATTAAACCTTATCCTATTAGACCACTAATCTACTTCTTTTTCCATTCACAGACAAAAATCTTCTGCGGTCATTTTTGCTGAAACGTCTAAAATTGTAGGTATAAACCCTTATATATGATGTAGTTAAGTACGTAAATTTTTTCTTTACACTTTTTTGGTCCTTCCCTGCCGTCCTGATGCAGCGTTTTATCTGTTTTTTTGACGGTTATTGCCCTCGGGAGCATCTATCTTTTATGTTGGAGAGGACTCCCGGCGGAGGCTTTTGAGCGCCGAATGGCATATCAGGCAGGCGTGAAAGCAAACCCGAACTGGCTGCCCTCTCCCAGACGGCTGTCAACCCAGATACAGCCACCCTGGGCCTCGATGAATTCCTTTGAAATGGAGAGTCCCAGCCCCGTGCCATTGTGGTCGTGCGAGCCGGGTACTTTAAAATAGCGGTCGAATATTTTGGGAAGGTATTTCTCTTCGATGCCGTTGCCATGGTCCTTTACAAGGAACTGTATCTTGTCATCCTTCCGGAAGGCGGAAACTTCTATACCTGTCTGCTCCGGCGAATATTTGATAGCGTTAGTCAGGAAATTGATCAGCACCCACGATGTTTTTTCCACATCCGCCTGTATGCGGGGCAGGTCCTGCGCGATGCTGGCCTTTATCTGTACCTGCTTCTGCTGCGCCTGGAACTGTACCGCCTGGATGGCCTGGTGCACGATGACCGAGGGCTCCGCGGTCTGCAGCTTCAGCTGGATCTTGCCCGTCTCCACCTGTGACATGTTCAGCAGCTCGCCCGTGATCTTCAACAGTCTGTCGGCATCGTCGGTGATGCTGCGGATCAGCTCCTGCTGCTCGTTGTTCAGATCTCCCACCCTTCTGTCCGTCAGTAGCCGGGCGCTCATTTTGATGGATGAAATAGGCGTTTTCAGCTCGTGGGAGACAGTGGCTATAAAATTCGTTTTGGCCTCATTGAGCTCATGGAACGGAGTGATGTTGCGCAATACGATCACCTGGCCGATGACGGCCTCGTTGGTCCTGACGTCCAGCACATCTTTGTTGAAGTAGCTTTCCTTGTTGTCGGCATAGATCTTCAGCTCCGTCTTTTTGCCCTCGTCCTGCAGCAAGGTCCGCATCAGGTCATTGGTCAGCGCCACGTCGGGCGCATATTTCCCATTGATATCCGCTTCCTTCAATCCCAACAGCTTTTCCGCTACGGCATTGAGGAACAGGATATTTCTTTTTTCATCCAGGCCGATGATACCGTCCCGCATCTGGTTGATGATGGTCTCGATACGACTTTTTTCGAACTTGATCTTGGCCAGGTTGCTGCTTTCATATTCATCCAGCTTACCGGCCATTATATTGAAGGCATTGGCCAGATCGCCAAACTCATCGTCCTGTTTGAGATAGATACGTTTCTTATAGTTCTTTCCCGCTATCTCCTGGATCCCTTCCGAGAGACTGCGGATAGGGTTGGAAATGATACCCGGCAGATTGAAAATAAACGTAAACGCCACGAGGGTGAGGACGGTAAAGACGATGGCCAGGGTGTTCTTGGCATTGTCCGCCGTATGCTGCGCTGTCGCGCTCTTGCGCTGGATGGCCATTTCGTTCAGTTCCTGTATCTGGTAGATGGATCGTCGTATATCGGGGTAATTGCTCGTGTCGGAGGGGTCGGCGAGCATCTCGTTGTAATTCTTTGTCAGCTCGTCCGTGGCTTCCTTTTCTCCTACTTCCGTAATATTCGCCTGCTGTTTGTGCAGGTTGTCGCGAAATGCTTCAGCCGCATCCTTTTTCGTATTGATATTTTCCAGGGCGGCCAGCATTCTATTGCAATAGATGAGGGATTCATAATTGTTCTGCAGGACCTGCCTCCCTTCATTGCTCAGTCGATTGATATAAAAAAGCCCCAGCACGCCAAACAACAGGATGACGATAAAAAGGAAAAGCAATCCTACCGACAATTTTGTTTTTAATCGTACGCTCATATCAGGAAAGTATTACCACATCGATGTCCGACGCAGCCAGCTTGGTTAATAGTTGATTGAATACGGCCGTGCTGAGGATCACATTGTACAGGCTGAGATGCGGCTTGCCGATACAAATGGTAGTGATGCCATGCTGTTCCGCTATTTCCATGATACCTTTGGCTATATTGCTTTGTTTCACCTTGATGACCTCCGCTCCCAGCTCGGTGGCCAGCTTGAAATTATTGATCAGGTGGCGTTGCGACGCCAGCCCGATCTTATCTCCATCCTCTTTGGGCGTCTGTACATACAGCACGATCCACTTCGAATGATAATAGGTAGCCAGCCGGGCTGTCTTGCGAATGACCTTTTTAGCCGTCTCATGGTTGCTGCTGATACAGGCCAGAAAACGTTCGGCCCGCAAATGCCCGCCCCTCGGCAATTCCGCCTCGATCTTCCGTTCCACCTGTGAGGCCACTTCCTTCAACGCCAGCTCCCGTAACTGCAGGATCTTGTCCGGTTGAAAGAAGTTCTTCAGCGCTGTCGCGATCTTATCCTGTGTATAGATCCTGCCTTCCTTCAATCGGGTCACCAGCTCGTCCGCCGTAAGGTCGATGTTCACCACTTCGTCGGCCTCTCTCAGCACACTGTCCGGTATACGTTCCGCCACTTCTACTCCCGTAATGTTCTTCACCTCTTCGTTAAGGCTTTCGATATGCTGGATATTCACGGCGCTGATGACATTGATGCCCGCGTCCAGGATATCCATTACATCCTGCCAGCGTTTGTCATTCTTGCTGCCTTCTATATTGGTGTGCGCCAGCTCGTCGATGATCACCACTTCGGGATGCAGGTTGATCACGGCCTGTACATCCAGCTCGTCCAGCTCCTTCCCTTTATAGAACAGCTTCCGGCGGGGCAGCACAGGAAGGCCTTCCAGCTGGTTCACCGTATCTTTTCGTCCATGCGTTTCGACGTATCCCACCTTCACATCCACTCCATTGCGCATAAGGGACTGCGCTTCCTGCAACATCCGGAAGGTCTTCCCCACCCCGGCGCTCATGCCGATGTAAATCTTGAACTTGCCCCGGCGGGATTTCCGGATGAGCTCGAGGAAATGCTGTACGTCAGAGTTTTTATTGTTCGTTATGGTTTCTCCGTCCGGCATTACTCAAGTTATCCAATGCGATATTCAGTTTTAAAACATTGACCTTTGAAGGTCCGAAGATCCCTAATAGCGGCCTCTCTGTCAGCTTGTCGATCAATTCATCGATCTTTTCTTCCTTCAGCCCCCTGACAGCCGCGATCCTCTTCACCTGTATTTTAGCTCCTTCGGGTGACAGGTCGGGGTCGAGTCCACCGCCGGAGTAAGTTACTAATTCCGAAGGAATATTTTCCTTTTTCACGCCGGGGTTATGTACGAGGAAGCTGTCGATCCGGGTCTGTACATCTTTAAGATAGTCAGGGTTGGAAGGGCCTTTGTTGCTGCCGGCGCTGCCCGCGGCATTGTATCCTACGGCAGAAGGGCGGCCCCAGAAATATTTATCCTGTGTGAAGCTCTGTCCTTCCAGGGCAAAGCCGACCACCTTCCCATTCACGGATACGGTCTCACCCAGACCATGGGCGGGCGCCGCCTGGGCGATCAACCAGATGAATAAGCTATAGACACCGCAGAAGAAGACGATACAGACGACTGTGAGTCGCAGAGCGGGTAAGAGTTGTGTTCTCATTTTTTTATTTTTTAAAACCAGACCGATACTACCAGGTCTATCAATTTAATTCCAATAAAAGGCGCCAGCACTCCACCCAGGCCATAGATCAGCAGGTTGCGACGCAGCAGCGCGCTGGCCCCGATGGGCTTGTAGGTGATACCGCGTAAAGCCAGCGGTATCAGCAGGGGGATAATGATGGCGTTGAAGATGACAGCCGAAAGGATGGCGCTTTCGGGGCTATGGAGCCGCATGATGTTCAGCGCCTGCAGTCCGGGTATCGACATAATGAACAGGGCAGGTACGATGGCAAAATATTTCGCCACGTCGTTGGCAATGCTGAATGTGGTAAGCGTACCTCGCGTCATCAGCAGCTGTTTGCCTATCTCCACGATCTCGATCAGCTTGGTGGGGTCATTGTCCAGGTCCACCATATTACCGGCCTCCCTGGCAGCCTGCGTACCGCTGTTCATGGCTACGCCTACATCCGCCTGGGCCAGTGCGGGAGCGTCATTGGTACCGTCGCCCATCATGGCTACCAGCTTGCCGCCCTGCTGTTCCTTACGGATATAGTTCATCTTATCTTCCGGCTTGGCCTCTGCGATAAAATCATCCACGCCGGCCTTTTCGGCTATATACTTTGCCGTAAGGGGATTGTCACCCGTCACCATCACGGTCTTTACCCCCATCTTACGCAGCCGCTCGAAACGTTCCTGTATACCGGGTTTGATGATATCCTGCAGCTCGATGACACCCAGGGCCCGTCCGTTCTGACTTACGGCCAGGGGGGTACCGCCATTGGAAGCTATTTCCTCTACCTTGCTTTCCGTCTGTTCGGGGAAGCTGTTGCCTGCCCTCGTTACCAGCGATCTGATAGCGTCGAAGGCGCCTTTGCGGATGAAGACGCCTTTTGTGCCGCCTGGCTGGCCGTCACTGACGTGCTGACCTTCCGGGCCTCCGCTTGCATGTCCGGCCAGGCCTTGCCCTGCCGTGAAGCTTTCTCCGCCTTCGAGCAAGTCGATGCCGCTGCAACGGGTCTCCGCGGTGAAGGCGACAAACCGTGCGCTCTTTGTCTGAAAGCTGGAGGGGTTCAGTCCCGCCAGTTCGATGATGGACTTGCCTTCCGGCGTCTCGTCCGACAGTGAGGACATTACACAGGCCTCTATAAATACTTTCTCATCCACACCCGGCGCCGGCCAGAAATGGGTGGCCTTACGATTACCGATGGTAATGGTGCCTGTCTTGTCCAGCAACAACGTATCCAGGTCGCCGGCAGTTTCCACCGCCTTACCGCTCTTGGTGATCACATTGGCCCGTAACGCTCTGTCCATACCCGCGATACCGATAGCGCTCAATAGTCCACCAATAGTGGTGGGTATCAGACAGACAAACAAGGAGATAAAGGCAGCTATAGTAATCGGCGTGCTGGCGTAATCCCCAAAAGGTTTCAGCGTGACGCACACGATGATAAAGATGATGGTGAACCCTGCCAACAGGATGGTAAGCGCTATCTCATTGGGCGTCTTTTGCCGCGACGCGCCTTCTACCAATGCGATCATCTTGTCGAGGAAGCTTTCTCCCGGAGAGGTAGTCACACGTACCTTGATCTTATCGCTCAATACTTTCGTACCGCCCGTAACGCTGGATTTATCGCCACCGGCCTCACGGATCACAGGGGCGCTTTCCCCGGTGATAGCGCTTTCATCGATGGTAGCCAGTCCTTCTATGATCTCTCCGTCCATGGCAATGGTATCGCCTGCCTCGGCAATAAAGACATCGCCTTTCTTCAGCTGGGAGGAAGGGACGACTTTTATTTCACCCACATAGATCTCTCCCACCGGAAAAACTTTTTTGGCGGGCGTGTCTTCCCTTGTTTTGCGCAAACTGTCGGCTTGTGCCTTACCTCTTGCTTCGGCAATAGCTTCCGCGAAGTTGGCAAACAGCAGGGTAACGAACAGCACGAGGAAGATGATCAGGTTGTATATGAAACTGCCCTGTGAACGTTCTCCAGCCAATATCCAGATACAGACGGCCAGCATCACTGCTGTGCCTACCTCTACGGTGAACATGACGGGATTACGAAATAGAATTCGGGGGTTGAGCTTTACAAAAGACTGCCGGATCGCCTCCCGTACCAGGGCCGGCTCGAATAATTTATTTGCTTTATGATGTTTTGACATATGATGTGATTTATTTTCCGGACGCCGGCGCCTTTTCGACATGGGAGTACATCGCTAAGTACGCCGGAGGGTCGCCCGGAAATGATTTAAGGATGAGGCATGCTAAAAAATTCTGCTATCGGTCCGAGCGCCAGCGCCGGGAAAAAGGACAATGCCGCGATTATGATGATCACCGCAAAGGTCATGATCCCAAAAGTGCTCGTGTCCGTCTTAAGCGTACCCGCCGACTCGGGGATATATTTCTTTTTAGCGAGTATACCGGCAATGGCCACGGGACCGACGATGGGTAAGAATCGCGACAGGATCATTACTATCCCGCAGGTGATGTTCCAGAAGGGGACGCCATCGCCCAGTCCTTCGAAACCGCTGCCATTATTGGCCGATGAAGAAGTATATTCATACAGCATCTCCGAGAAACCATGATAGCCCGGGTTGTTCAACCAGCTCGCATAGGTCTTCGGGTCGTGCGAAAAGAGATATGAGGACAGGGCCGTGAAAGAAAGTATCAGGAAAGTATGGAGAAGCGCGATGATCGTCGCGATCTTCATCTCCTTCGCCTCGATCTTTTTCCCCAGGAATTCCGGGGTCCTGCCCACCATCAGGCCGCTGATAAAGACGGCAATGATCATAAATATGTAGAAGTTCAGAAAGCCCACTCCCACTCCACCGTAAAAGGAGTTGATCATCATACCCCAGAGGGCGAACATGCCTGTCAACGGGGTAAGGCTGTCGTGCATGGCATTGACGGAGCCATTGGAGGTAACCGTGGTCGTCACCGCCCAGAAAGCCGAAGCGGCAGGGCCAAAACGAACCTCCTTGCCTTCCATGCTGCCCATATGCTGGGCTATGCCCATTTGCGCGATATCGGGATTACCCTTCATCTCATAATAGATGGACGGAACGACAAAGAACAGGAAGCCTACTGTCATGACGCCAAAGACCATCCATGCCAGCTTCTTTCTCTTCAGGATATGTCCCAGCGCAAAGACCATAGCAATGGGTATGAGAACGATGCTGATATCTTCCACCATATTGGTGAGATAGTTGGGGTTTTCCATCGGTTGCGCCGAATTCGCTCCAAAGAACCCACCACCATTGGTGCCCAGCTGTTTGATCGCTACCATGGCGGCCGCGGGACCACGGCTGACATTTACCGTATCGCCTTGCATGGAAATGAACTGGTCCTTTCCTTTAAAGGTCATCGGGGTACCGTTGAACAATAATATTACCGCCACGATAATGGACAAGGGCAGCAATACCCTGGTACAGCTGCGTACAAAATAGTTATAGAAGTTACCCAGCTTTTCCGTCGTCCTTTCGCGCATGGCATTGAATACGACGGCACAGGCGGCCATACCGGCGCCCGCGCTGATGAATTGGAACAACATCAGCACCAACTGTCCCAGATAGGATACGCCCGTCTCGCCGGAGTAGTGTTGGAGGTTGGTGTTCGATACGAAGCTGACGGTCGTGTTGAAAGCAAGGTCGGCCGACATGGACGGGTTCCCATCCGGGTTCAGGGGAAGCCAGCTCATGTTCATGAGAATGAGCATGGAAAAAAGGAACCAGACGAGGTTGATGGTCAGCAGCGCCACCAGGTGTTGTTTCCAGTTCATTTCTTTCTCGGGCCGGATGCCGCCCAGCCGGTAAAAAAGCTTGTCAAGCGGATGGAAGATCTTATCCGGCCAGGTAGGTTCTCCCATGTAGATCTTGCCTATATATCTCCCAAGGGGGATCGCCAGCAGCACCGTGATAAGGAACATGGCTATTACGCCTATAATTTCTGTGTTCATATACTTGTCAATTTGGGCTTAGAATTTTTCGGGTCTTACCAATACATAACATAGATAGCAGAAGACCAGGATAGAGATGATGAATAGTAGCAACATGTGATTTATATTTTGTCAAAAAAATCGATGGCTTTGAAGAAGAGGGCGAAGCAGATAAACCCCGCCAGGATCAGGATTAGTGTCAGCATAATTCTTTTTTCTTCTATTAGCCAAATGAAGTGCCCGGGTTGGGCGGAGATGTGTAGAGAGTTGATTTATAATGGCATGCAGATGCTTGGCTGGCTTTCAAGCCTGTTAACACCCTACCAAAATGAAAAAGGCTTTATCAAAATGAAAATCCGGTGGGTCCGCTGAGCTGTTAGACTTCGGCGCTGATATGATATTCTTCTATCTTACGGTAGAGGGTGGTCAGGCCGATGTTGAGCAGCCGGGCGGCTTCGGTCTTATTGCCTTTGGTGTGATTGAGGACCCGTTGTATATGCAGTTTTTCTACGCTGGCCAGGTCAAAGGCGGAGAGAGGTCCATTGGGGCGGGAGGTGGTAAACCGGAATTCGGTGGGAAGGTCGTCTACCGTCAGTTCGGCGCCGTCGGAGAGGATGGTCGCTCTTTCGATGACGTTCTTCAGCTCCCGTATATTACCCTTCCATTCGTGTTGTTGAAGAAGCTCCAGAAAGGGTTTGCTCATCGACTCGATACGTTTGGCGCTTTTGGCGGCAAATATTTTTAAATAATAGGCGGCGATAAGAGGTATGTCTTTCATCCTTTCCCGCAGGGATGGAAGGGAGATGGTAAATACATTCAGCCTATAAAAAAGATCTTCCCGGAACTTCCCTTCCGTCACCTCCTGTTGCAGATCGCGGTTGGTAGCTGCGATAATTCTTACATTGACCTTGGTAGGGCGGGTATCACCTACCTTGATAAATTCATTGGTCTCCAGCACCCGGAGCAGCTTGGCCTGCAGGTCGATATGCATCTCTCCTATCTCGTCCAGGAAAAGGGTTCCCGTATCGGCCTCTTCGATCAATCCTTTTTTGTCTTTGGTGGCACCGGTGAAAGATCCGGCTTTGTGTCCAAAGAGCTCGCTTTCGAGGAGCTCCTTGCCGAAAGCGCTGCAGTTCAATGCGACAAAAGGTTTGCCGGCTCTTCTGCTACCCTGGTGGATGGCCTGGGCGAATACCTCCTTGCCTGTGCCCGTCTCGCCGAGGAGCAGTACGGTGGCTTCGGACGGGGCTACCTTTTTGGCCAGGGAGACGGCTTCCAGGATCCGGGGGGACTCTCCCAGGATGCCGTCGAAGGTATAGCGTTTACCCACCTGCTGTTCCAGCTGGCTGACCCGTTTTTGGAGCTGTACTTTTTCCATGGCCCGTGCCAGGAGGGGGATGATCTTGTCGTTGTCGTCGCCTTTGGTGATGTAGTCGAAAGCGCCGTTCTTCATGGCTTTTACGCCGTCGGCAATGTTGCCATAGGCGGTGAGGAGGATGGTTTCGAGGGAGGGATAGCGGGTTTTGAGGTCTTTTATAAAGTCTACGCCATTTCCATCGGGCAGCTTGACGTCGCTGAGGAGGACATCGACATCGCCTTTTTCCAGCAGTTTGCCGCCTTGTTTGAGGTTTTCCGCCTCTATGACAGTGAATCCTTCCAGGCGGATGATACGGGCGAGCAGGGTCCGGAGCTTCTCTTCGTCGTCGATGATAAGTACTGTGCCGGTGGACATTGAAAATGGAAATTAGAGGGCAAACTTAGGCGAAAAATAGTACATTTGCCTCCCGGCTTTTGGAGGGGGCGGGCTCATCGCCCAAAGAACTATCAGAAGCCGTATCGGAGAGGTGCCGGAGTGGTCGATCGGGACGGTCTCGAAAACCGTTGTGCGGGCAACTGTACCGAGGGTTCGAATCCCTCCCTCTCCGCTGAAATTTATTTTCAAACCTTTTTAAGGGCTCGTAAGACGCTGGTTCTACGGGCCCTTTTGAATTTTTCCACTACAAGTTGATCTAACGGATTTCGAAGAAAATGGTGCCTGATGCGGTGCCCTGTCCCGTGCCTCATCTTTGGGACACCGAATCGCTCAAAGGCCTACCAGCCTTCAATCTCCGCCAATCAACCGCTTTTGGTGACGGACTCAGAACCGATTCGCAAACCAAAAAACAAGTGGAAAATGGAACATCGTATCAGCATCCTCTTTTACCTCAGGAAAAGCAAAGCCAATCGCGAAGACCTGGCGCCGATCTACATTCGAATCACCATCAACGGCCAGCGCCTCGACCAAAGCATCCAGCGCTATGTCGACCCTGTCCAATGGTCGCCTGAAGCCGGCCGAATGAAAGGAAATAACGAACAAGCCCGCCAGCTCAATCTTTACTTAGAAACGCTCAAAAGCAAAGTTCTTCGGCTGGAACGAGAAATGACGATTGACGGCGTTGCTATTAACTTTTCAAGCTTTAAAGAGAAATGGCTGGGACTTACCGAACCGGCCCGAATGCTCCTGGACATCTTCCAGCAGCACAATGATCAGATGGCTGCCCTGATCAAGGTTGGCAAAGATTACAGTCCGGCAACCCTGACTCGATATAATACCTGCCGGGACCACGTCCGCGACTATATCAAGTGGAAGTATGGTTTAGTCGACATCGACATAAAACGACTGGATTATGAATTTGTCACGGATCTGGAGTTTTGGCTGAAAACACACCGCAACTGTGCCCATAACACAACTCTCAAATATATCAGCAACTTCAGGAAAATCGTAAATGGCTGCATTCGCAAGGGATGGCTGACCCGGGACCCTTTTGTGAGTTTTAAGCGGAACAGGCAGGAAGTGGAACGGCAGGCGTTGACTGACGTGGAGCTAGAAAAGATAGCTTCGAAGAATTTCGGAATCGAGCGGCTAAATGTCGTTCGAGACATCTTTTTGTTCTCCTGCTATACCGGCCTAGCCTACGTCGATGTCAAGAAACTACGCCGTTCCGAGGTTGCCACGGATATTGACGGTAATAACTGGATTTTCACAAATCGACAGAAAACCGAGACTCAGTCACGAATTCCGTTGTTACTCCCTGCGCTGGCCATTATTGAGAAATACGAAAAGTTACCGCCTTGCGTCGATTCCGGCCTGGTTCTCCCAGTCATCAGCAACCAGAAGATGAACGCATATTTAAAAGAAATCGCCGATCTATGTGGAATTACTCAAAACCTCACTTTCCATATTGCACGCCACACCTTCGCAACAACCGTCACATTAAGCAATGGCGTTCCCATCGAATCTGTCAGTAAAATGCTCGGGCACCGGAATCTCAAAACTACTCAGCAATATGCCCGGGTAGTAGACCGGAAATTGAGCGACGACATGCAGAGATTACAAACAAAATTTAATAAAAGAACTCCTTCACAAGGCGGTTCACCTACTGATGAAGCCCCTCTATAAGATTGTAAATTGGATAAAAACAATGGCCAAACTACTTTATTTAACCGATAATGATCAAACACCAGTCCCTTCCCAGCTGGTTACCATCAAAGATTTGGAGGACTTCCGGACCAAATTATTGATGGACATCAAAATGATGCTGGAGGGTCATATGAATAAGACGACCAAGCGCTGGCTTAAATCCCATGAAGTCAGGAAGATGCTTGGCATCTCAGCCGGAACTCTGCAGAGCATGCGGAATAATGGCAAAATACCTTTCTCCAAGGTGGGCGGACTGACCTATTATGACGCTGCTCAGATCGATCAAGTCCTGGCGGCTTATAAAAAAGACCTTTGAGAGAGGTCGCCCGGGGAGGGCTTATAGGGATGGTTCTTGTTGGATTCTTGGGCTTACGGCTGTGGCAAATCCCTAAAAGGGAGGGGTGCCATAGCCCCCAGCAAGATGTACTATTGTATACGAAGCCCCCTTTTTCTGCAGTTTTGAATGTGCAAGGGCACATAGCAAGATGTACTGTTGTCGACAAAAGTAAATTTCCCAGTTGAGTTTTTGCATGTACGCATGCACACAGCAAGATGTATTATTGTCAGCATTTGGCTATGATATCGAAGGGGCATAGCGTACCCGAAGCCGGCACAATCCAGCATTTAAATAAACTGGTCAAAATACGTTCTTTGAGCCTGGAGTAGGTGTTTGTGAATTACTCGTCACCAAGTAAATTTAGTGAGCATGGAACAAAAAGGCACCAAAATGACGAGGCGACCGCCATCTGGTAGGATGCAGGTCGCAAACTACTGAACGGTAAAATACGGATGGTTAATTTTCTGAGTTACTATGCCCCCTGTAGCTGTCTTTCGTTTTATTTCGATTGAAGGGTACGTATAGTCGTGCTCAATGAATTCTTTGAGGGAATAAATGGTCATAGTGGGAATAGCCCCGTTAAGCATATAGTAAGTGGGTGTGTTAATAATAAACATGCCAATTATGGGGTATGTTGAAATATCAGGGATTGCGCCCGGGTATCGTAGTTCTAAGTCGGATTGAACTAAAGGGCGATTTGCTTCCAACCATGCAATTTTCCGTTTGAGCTTTGGCTCATATTCTTCTACAAAATTTTTATAATCCGTACTATAGCCCACCATTTCATACCTTGCCCTATTGTATTTGCAGTCGGCGACTACGATTTTCCCTTGTATTGGGTCGATAAAAACAAAGTCCATTTCGCCAATATCTTCGACGTCAATACGCGTATGGTTGCCCTGGGCAGTTCGGAAACTCAGAATATTTCTAGCAAACGGAATTTTAAGTTCATTTAAAAGCTTTTGTACTTCATCCTCGAGTAATCTATCATGCTCGGCAAATATTCTATCGAGGAACGTCCGGAAGCATTTGTTACGCAACCACTCTTCAGGAGCTTTCCGCCACTGAAAACCATTTGTACCCATTGCCACAATACTTTCCCCCCATTTATTTCGACCAACCAAAGCCCTATCCTCGCCATTGTAGTTAATTATGAGAATAGGCCTAAACATATGCCGGTTTAAGGAACTCACCTTATATACAGAGTCAGCGACCGATAATTTATTTCGCCTGGACAAGGTTAGCCCATCATAAAAGTTTTCGGCATTTTGAGCATCTACTCCGTGATTCACGAGGTTTTTTGGAAGAATGCCTGGTTCTACTGTTTGATGCTCGTTTCCACTATGTATTTTTTTGATTTCAAAGATTAGTCCTCCGGCAAAATCATAATCAATCCCCATGCAGTCAAGCAGTGTAGCACGAAGTTCATGTACTGGGGACGTATTAAACACTCCTTCCCGATACGCAGGGTCAAAAAAATGTTCCATTAGCAAAGGAATGACATCCTCAAAATGATGGTTTCTTTCGATGTTGAGTCGGCCGGTTGTGTTAAAAGATAATAGAATACTGTTGGGGGTCATTCGGTTTTCCGCTAAGCAGTCGGCTATATAATATATCTCCTTGCCGATATAGAGTAAGTCCTCCAATATCCTGATATACTCTTGTTTCTTGTCTTTAGAAACCGGTGCTTGGTAAGTGTAGTTTACTTCGCAGGTTTGCTCAAGTGACAATCTGAGGATTCGTCGGTTTAATGCCAGTTCTTGCGGGCTAATCCCCTCTATTGCTTCCAGGTTTTCACCTAACGAGATTCTTTTGGTTAGCTCGAACGACGACTCGTGATTGAAAAAAATAAAAAACACAAAATTTGCGTCGTCAATCTCTGTGACAATGCGATGAAAGGTGCTGGCCAACCAATTATACGCGAACAAAAGCACCTGTTTGGTTAGCTGCTCGTCAAAAGGGCCAAGCCCGAATTCCAGTCTGACAGCTTCCGAAAGGATGGGCTCGAAATGGTCGGCGGACCTATCATCATACGTTACAAAGATTTGACCATCACTGGTGTACTTAATCAATTGATTACATTTTTTAAACTGCAAACATTTTTTATCATAACAAGCCATTTATACCATGGTACTTAGGAACTTCTTATCTGTTTGATATAGACGGTATATTGAATGGGAATTTCATGGATTTTATCGGAGATGTTGCCGTCCAATATGAAATAATCAGCCGTACTAGTGTCATTGTCATAATTATAGAGTCTATAGAGAAAATAGGTGCCAGGATATCTTTTCATTTGTTCGCGTTCATTCCATGTCCAAAAGAAAGGCCGATTCTCGGTCCCCGTTGTTGTCTTCACTTCAATATATTTTGGCCGACCGTCTGCAAAATAGGAACGGATATCATAGCCATGCCAATCTGGTACGCGATCAACAAGGGCTGCAAGATCGGTTCTGTTTTGAGCGCTAAGGGCACGCCGTTCTAAGGCTATAACAAGATCCTCTCCACCCGTTCCCGTTTTCTTCTTTTCTTTGTTTTCTTGATCATAGTCGGCGTTGGTGGTGTATTTTCTTTGTTGCATAACTGGTTTATCAATAAGACCGGCAGGAACAGGCTGGAGTTTTAGGTCACCAGGTAAGTGCATTGTGGATGTAGCAGGCTTTTTGATAGCGAACACAACCTCATCATATAAAGGGATGTAATGTTCAATGAATTCCTTACTTTCAGCAATCAGTGTTTCCCAATTATGTTCTGATAACTCACCAGAATAGATATATCGTGGCGCTGCATCGGTCCCACTGACAATGCGTTTAAAAATATGTTCCTGGGCAGGAGTTAACCTATTCTCTCCCCTAAATTGATAGTCAAGTTTAAACTTTAGGCATTCTTCGTCTCCATTTGCTTCTATCGTAAAATAAACAGGGATGTCGACATTTTCCTTTCTAAATATGCGTGCCCAAGCATAGCTGGAAAAATGCCCCATGATTTGCCAGTTGTATTTAAAGTCAACGGAGAATCCTTCAAGATCAAGGGCTCTAGCCCAGGTGTTTACTTTTGAATAGAACATTGAGGAAAGTAACTTTCCTGCTCTTTTATTATCCTCATTTCCGGGGTCATAAAGTTTCCCGGCGAATTGATGGAAATAGTTAAAATCCGCTTCACTAAAAAAATCTTGGTTATCTCTGATCCGGAAGGTAATTGGAAAGGCGAATGTCTTTTCGATATAGGACCTATATGCTTCATTACTCTGAAAAAAGTCGGGAGAAATCTCGATACCTGTTGCGATGGTATAGGCGCGTTTCACGATTTCTTTAAACGGATAGGATTTTACTTTTTCTGGTATATAAAGCCAATATTCAGCCCAAAACTGCTCGTCGGTTTGGTCGAGGGTGTCAGCGGCCATTAATATATGTTCTTTTTCAATAGGACTTAATTTCATAGTTTTTTTTAATATTGTAGTTTTCCTTCTTAGTAGCTACTTCATTTCTGGATCCGTCAGTAACTTAATAAAAACGCTGGAAAATCGAATATTTACAATCCAAGTAAAGGCGACAATGAACACCAAAATAGCATAAATACCGTCCTTGTATTTTTGCCATTCGTGAAACGTACTTAAGGCTGGTAATATGAAATAAATAGAAATACTGGCGATATTACTATATAGAGCTACTTTTAGATACCGGTTTAGAAGCGGCAGATTTCCACTGTCCCTTACAAATTGCATCCTTCTAGTCTCAATAGTGTTGATAATTGTCAAAATAGTCAAAAGGAAACCAAGCAACGCACCAGATATTGCGAGAGCAGCATCTAAGAGTTTTTTTACCATTTCATCAACGCTTTCGAGGTGATGTTGAAAATGGCAAAAGATGATAGTCAATATAACGGAGAGAACAAAAGGGTAGTATTTTTCTACATATTTCATTTCCTTAAACTGCCTTGGTTTTGTAAATGCTTAAATGTGGCTTATGGGTTGCATAAGTCTGCTCCAATTTAAGATAATGTTCCTCAACCGGAAAGGTTGAAATAAGGCGAACTCTTTCAACCTCGATGCTATCTCGCAATTTTTGATCAATTAAGTCGATGCTTTCCCTCCTTCCTTCATCATCTTCCTTACCTGCAACCAGTAATTTCTGAACCTCCTCCGTATTATTATACCGTAATAGAGACCTGACCAGCCCGCTTATCCTCCCTTTATTTAATGATTTTTTGCGATGTGCTGTCAAGGCATATTCCAAGGTATCGGTATTGGTCTTGTCCGCACTTTTTATAATTTGTCCCAGCGAAGTATTTGTACGATTGCTAAATATGCTGCCACTTTCCAGTCTTGCAATTTTGACGCTGAACCTGGAAATCGTTGTCATATTAAAAAAGTCCTGCAGCTTTTGAGGATCGATCACAAGGGCTGGTTGTATAGATATACTTGGATAGTTCAAATTGATGAAGTCGCAAACCGTCGAAATACCCACACCGTTCTTAACTGATTCCAGCATCAATATCCGGTATGTTGGGTCGAATAAAAAGGATGTTTGATATGCCAGTCCTTGCGTGCTTGAGAAGGGAAGGGGTTCAAGTTTGGCGTCAGTCTCATCGTAGCTAGGCGGAATATTTGTGACTTGGTTTTTCAATAGAGTGCCCAAATAGAAACCATTTCTCTGTGTAATATTGCCATAGAGATATACGCGGCTTTCTGATAGATTAATGGGCTTAAATGTAGTTGGCGGAATGGCAAAAACAGTTTTGATAGCATTCAATTGGGCTTTCCTGGCCTCTTTATCATTTTCTTCCTCAAAGGGTACTAATTGAAAGAAATTAAGGGGAATCCTTTTCACAGCCATCTTTGTCGGTTTTTAAGGTTGGGTAATTGGAGAAAACTAATGTTTTTCACTTATAGTTACAACCGTTAAAACACCCTAAATCAAGCACTCAACAGCAAAGCCTGTCAAATTGACATATTCTTCAGCGTTTTAATGTCTGGCACATTTTTAATGACCAATTACGCTTTAACACCACATGGTGGCAACTTATAAACAGCAAAAGACCATGAGTACCAAGCTACTGCGTTATAAAGTAATAAACTTTCGGTCAATTGAAGAAAGTGATTGGATAGATGCAGCTGGCAATACCTGCCTGGTAGGTACCAATGAGGCAGGTAAAACTAATCTATTGATTGCTCTTTGGAAACTCAATCCCGCCAACGATGAACCGATAGTCCCTCTAACGGATTTCCCGAGGCACTTATATAGTCAGTATAAGGCTGATAACCACGAACAAGATGTTTTTGTCAAGGCTGATTTTCAATTGGACGAAGCTCTTGCAACCAAAGTAGCAGAGGCGTGTTCATGCGATATTGAACAAGTGCGAGTTGCCCATGTTCAGCGGAAGTATGATGGTAAGTATTATATATCACTCCCGTATTCAAAAATAGTCAGCTATCCGAAAAGCGCCCTCCAAGCCATTGTTGATAATTTTTTGCACGAGCTGCACAGTCTTGATGCCTATGTAAAGGAGGAATATGCCCTGCGGACGAGGATTGATGCCGTGATAACCGGTCTAATCCAGACATCTGATCCTGAAAAATTGGATAAAGGGGCTATCGACGCGGCCTTCGATAAGATCAAAGCCCTGCTCGGTGAATTTGGTAAGAAGCAAAACCTACCTGAACCGTTCAACAAGAAATTGATCCCATCATTCAGTAAAATACTCGACTCCTTCGAGGGTAAAGCCATCGAAACGACAAAAGAGACACGCCAATTGATATTGGCACACATTCCAAAATTTGTATATTATTCAGACTACGGCAATTTAGATAGTGAAATTTACCTTCCGCGGGTAATTGAGGACCTTGATCGGCAAGACCTAACAGAAGTCGCACGGGCCAAAGCCAGAACACTCGATGTGCTGTTTAAATATGTCAAGCTGTCCCCTCAGGAAATATATCAGTTGGGCAATGATAGAAAAATTATCGTAAAGAAGCTCGACCACGTTGGGAGGGAGGTTAGCAGTACAGAGGAAGATCTGACCGCGGAAGAGATTATTGATTGGGCGCAGAAAAAAAAGGAAAGAGGAGTACTACTACGGTCAGCAGCAAGTGAATTAACTAAGAGTTTCAAACAATGGTGGCAACAGGGCGACTATATCTTTTCATTTGAAGCGGATGGTAGTCACTTTAGAATTAATGTGTCCGATGAATTGAGGCCCGAGTCTATTGAACTTGAAGGCCGAAGCCGCGGTCTGCAATGGTTTTTCAGTTTTTTCCTTGTATTTCTGGTTGAGACAAAACAGGAGCACGCGAATGCAATTCTCTTGCTGGATGAACCGGGACTGTCCTTACATCCGTTAGCGCAGTACGACCTTGCTGATTTTTTCAGAAAGCTTGCTGAAAATAACCAGCTTATATATACTTCACATTCTCCATTTCTGATTGACATGGACAATTTAGCAAATGTTAAAGCCGTGTATATTGACAAATCCAGTGGAAGAACTAAGGTCTCGTCTAACCTTCGACATGATGAAGCAGATGCGGAAAAGTCGATTTATCCTGTACACGCAGCCCTGGGCTTGACGGTTTCTGATACCTTGTTACTGGGCTGTATCCCGGTATTAGTTGAAGGACCGAGTGATCAGATCTGGTTAACCATGATCAAACGGTACCTAATCAGTATGGGAAAACTGTTAAATACCCGCGAATTGGTATTTATTCCAACCGGGGGAGTACGAGGGATGGCGCCTATAACAAAGCTAGTTAGCTCCAGAGACAGTAAACTACCGTTTGTTCTTTTGGATTCGGACAAGGTCGGAAGAGAATATTATAAACAGTTAATTGGTGGAATGTATAAGGAGCATCAAGATCGGGTTCTTACCGTTGGAACCTTTCTTGGGGATAAGGATTTTGAAATAGAAGATTTGGTGCCAGCCAAAAAACTAGTTGCTATTGTCGACAGGAGCTTTAAAGGTGATAAATACTTCGAGGACGATTATAAGGCAGGTGAACCGATTGTTGACCAGATAGAACAATGGGCTACTAATAACAAGATAACCCTTGCAAATGGTTGGAAGGTGGAAATTGCCAAGACTGCTATCAACCAATTTGACAGGACAATGAACGGAATACCTCCAGAAATAGAGCAAACCTGGGAGAAGCTGTTTCAAAAACTTATTGGATAGCATTCTAATGAACGTCGTGCCGATTTCATAATTAAACAGCTCTAATGTTTATTTGTATGAAAATAAGGCGAGCTTACACAGGCAGGCCCGACGGAACAAGGTTCAGGCAATTCAAAAGCAAGCTACCCCTTCACGGTACAAATTGACGAGTACCTGTTTAGAGGTGAAAGTGTGACTTTGGCTGTGCAAATTGGTAGGGAAGAGTCATGCATTGCTGCCAGTCGATAATCTGGGTGTTCGGGATGATAGTTTAAGGGCTTTAAAGGCTCCCAATAGTTCCAACTTATGGTCCTCCGTAGAACCTTCCATTTGAATCAAAATCTGACGATATTTATTAGGACTTTTATGCAAAGAACGCACTTGTGAAAGCGTTCTGAACCCTAGTACATTGCTATAAAGAATATCTTTTACTTTACGGTTTAATGCGGGTCCGGCAGTCTCCAGCAAAAAGCCATCGAACGTTAAAGTGAAAGCTTTTTTTGATCTTTTATTTTCAAAGACCAATTTGACCTTATCGGTCTTTTTCTGAATTTCACTTAATGTTGCCCCAATGATCACTTTACTGCTCTCCATAGTATTGTCTTTTTGAACTCAACTCTCCCATTGTGAAAGATACAATTTTTTAAGTAATCTTTGTTGGTAAGAATCATATTTAATTCCCACTCAGTGATTTGGCCGTTCTCTTCTGCATCACTAAACCTATCGAAGCCTTTTTTAGCCTTTTTGAGATTTACGCCGCTGATATTGAATAAGAATAGTCCTTCCGCTTGCATCACTCGCAGAAAAATGGCTCTAAGTTGCTGTTCGGGAAGGAGGTTGTGAGAAATATCCAGACCAAATCGATTAGTATGCATAGAGAAAGCGCCACACTCAGCTGCAAATTCCTTCAGGAGCGATTTTGCTTTTCCAAAAGCAAATTTGACTCGATCAATTTCGCTGATTCTTTGTGCAAAGGTCATAGAGAAAGGGCTTTAATGCATTGGCGATTTGACAAGTTAGTAAATTTTGGAAATTGTCGAGGTCTTTAATTCCCATAAATGGTGTCGATGTAAAAAGTAACTGCGGATTTCCTCAGTTTCAAAGGGTTTTCAGTGCTAACGAGATACATTTTTTCAGATCGACTTCACCTTTGGCAAACCCTGGGCCTTCTATCGATTTTCGGCTGAAATTATTGATTTCTACAATTGAACATGATTGGTTAAATTCGAGTAAGTTAATTACCAAATCACCAAGGTGGGAAATTCGGTGAACCACCCAGCCATCTCGAGACAAAGTCATTGAAAATAAATGCGAAAGAGGGTTACGTTCGAATCCCTCCCTCTCCGCACATTCCGAATTGGGAAGAATTAGGCAAAATTTTGTCCGGTTCTTCCCTTTTTTGTCAGGTTATGTCGGTTTTTTCTTCTCATATTTGCTCCCTTTTGGTTCGAATTCAAACCAGTACATACATCCAACTCTAATACAAGTGGATTAGAAATATGGAAAACTTGAACAAGAGCTCCAAAGCTCTATTCATTTAAGTTCCCCTTTCTTTTGTGGAATTTTATGTTAGACGAATCATAATAGTAAATTCCTGTGTTTCGATTTCTATATTTTTACGTGGTTATTTTGATGGCAAGCATCGGCTGTAAGTCTGCATATAAAAAATGTAATTGCGAATCGAATAATGAGGAGCTTGTAGCATATAGTGAAATTCTGAATGAACTGGTAGAGCATTCCTTCTACAATTTTTATTTAGGCGCTGATGAAGAAAGGATTTTTAAGGAGTATGCAAAGGCTCCTTCAGATACGGTAAGAATTGACAGGGAGATAGTGCGGTTACAGAACAAAATATTTAATGATACTGGCAGATTTTGTACTGTCTATCTGGATACGACGGCTAGTAAATTCAACCGAATGTCTGGTCTTCAAAAGGATACTTCCAATTATACAATGCAGTTCAGAAAACTTATTCAGGATGTATCGGATTTATCCACGTCTTTATGCGATACTCTCGGATCAATACAAACCAGGTATTTACCAAAAGATTTCATTCTTTGTACTTCTAAGATCAAAATTCTATCCAATAACAAATCCGACTCTAATGCCTGTTTAATTGGCAAGGTGCGGCTTTCAAAGATCTTTTTTAACCCGTCTATGGACAAGGGGATAATGTATTATGAATTTGTTTGTGGTGGTCTATGTGGTCATGGAAATGTTATACTTATGGAGAAGTTGAAAGGAAGATGGGTCATAACTAAAAGAAAAATGATCTGGATAAGCTAAGTATTATAATATTCTTAAGATTAATTTAGTTTCACAAATTTCAGATCATGAATTTTCGATCAAACCAGTCAATAAATTGCATAATTTGACTCAATTCTCCTATAAATTGGTTCGAAAACTGTCCCTCTTGCCCCGCACGTTCCGAAAAGGGAAGAATTAGGCTGATTTAGGCCGGATTCTTCCCTTTTTTGTTAGATAATTTAGGATTATAGCGGGTTTATAAATACCAAATATGGACAAGATCAAGATTTTGTTCTTGAGCCTCCTTGCTAATTGCAATAAGTTTCCGGACTGCCTCAATAGCATCATCATTAACAACCGTCACTTGTTCGTATTCATCTGTCATTTTCTCAAACCATTTATTGGTGAGCTCAACAGCCTCATTTTCGTTAAACATAGAGAATAGACCTATAATCGATGTGTCAACAAGATAAGCGCCCCTTTCTTCGGAGTCGAAGTAGAACTCTGTTGTATCTAAATATTCTCTAAGCCCAAATAACCCAATATTTATTGATTCAGTTGCAGAGTTTACTAAAAAATTCAAGTCATTGGGTTCGATATGGAGACTGAAATCAGCAAGCTTATTCTCAGATTCAAGTTGATCTAAAAAGTCCAAGTCGAGTCTTTCGACGGCATCGATTATTAGTTGTTTTTCTCCAATAGCAAATTGCAGTGTCAATCCCATAACATAGTTACTATGAACTACAATTTCAGCATTTTCGGGCAAAATCCGGTAACAAAGTATATAATCTGGCTCAAATCATCAGCAAAAGGTTCGAAAGTTGTCGCCAACCCCCCGCACGTTCCGAAAAGGGAAGAATTAGGCCGATCTGCCCGATCGGATTTTTTACCAATAATTAATTTAGCTCGAAAAAATGTTTTCACTAATGTCGTTGACTTAAGCAAAAAGGGTATTCAACGAGGCCCCTGGTAGCCGGCAAGAAAATTCACTTTACCATCGTTTAGATCGTAAATGGCTCCAATCACAGATAAGCTGTCTTTGTCCACCGCTTCCTTCAATACCGGTTCCGAGTTTTTGATCATAGCAACGCCATGCAATACATTTGCTTCCGCAGCCTTGTCGATATCAGGTTTCTTCCCGGCAGAGAGCGACCGTTCTTCGTCTTCATGAGCGATGTAACCTACCAATGAACCGATATGGTCTTTGTAACGACTGGATACAGAGTCCGACAAATAAGCCTTTATAGCCCCACACTCTCTGTGGCCCAACACTACCACCAGTCTGCAGCCAAGATGCTCAACGGCATATTCAATGCTGCCCAATTCATAGTCGCCAATAACGTTTCCGGCAGTGCGTATGGAAAAAACATCCCCCAATCCCTGGTCAAATACCAGTTCCGGCGGAACCCTCGAATCCGAACAGCTTACGACGATCACAAAGGGATGTTGGGCCTGTTTTAGCGCACTGATCCTGTCCTTGGACTCATCCGGATGAGTGGCATGCCCTTCCAGGAACCTCTTGTTCCCAGCTACCAATTTTTCCACCGGTGTCAATTCCTTTCCATCCTGTTCATGTACACAGCTCTCTAAGATTGACAAAGAAATAAATACAAGAATTAGTTTATTCATATTACCTGATTTGTTAGGCTGCAGTTTCTATGCCGAAATAAATTTAAGCCACCTCAGGATAGGTTCTCCAATTTCCATCATTTAACCCAGCCTCTTTTTAGCTGGGTGATCTTGCCCTACTTTGACGGACACTAAGTTAAGATGCAAAAATCTTAATTTAGTAAAATGGCAGACAGAAAGAGCTACAACGGAGCATTCAAGGAAGAAGCGGTCATTAATAAAAGACAAATCTGAGATATTCTGAAAGTCAGCGACATTCCTGGTCAGCAGGGTAAGACCATTGACAATAGCAGTAGCGGCAATGATGGCATCCGGTAACTTAATTTTATTATTTTTCCGCAATGCTACCGTTTTAGCCTTAATCTCCTTTTCCAATTCAAAATGATGGAATCTGAAATAAAGCTATTCAAGACCTCCAAATCGTTTTCATTACCCGTCTTCCAGCATAATAGCTCAATTTCCGTGATCGCAGAAATACAGGGTTGAAATTCCTTGAGAATGCTGTCCATGAATTGTTCAGCGGAGGGAGGGAATTGCCTTTGCAGGTAATAAATAGCAGTATTGATATCCCACAGATATTTTATTCCCATTCGTTACGGAGGTCCTTTAACTGTTGATCAATCTCATTAATCGGTTGACGGGTCATGGCTCCTTTATACTTAGCAATCAGGTTAATACCGTTTACATTCGGTTCCTCCTTTCCCTTGCGAAGGCGGATTAATTTGAGCAATTCCAAATCCCGCAGGAGATTTAGAGCTTTTTCATTCAATATGTCAATTGTTACTGTAGTCATTTTCAATGATTAAAGTATAAAACAAAGATAATCAGTTTGTTTTGATTAAACAGAGCTCTATAACATACTTGATTTTCAATAAGTCATCAAGAAAAAGGTTCGAACCTTGTCCCCAATGCCCCGCTGAAGGAGACATTCAATCTTGAATGTCTCCTTTTTTATTGTCCAAAAATCAATGAATACAAATATATCATTGGCCTTACAAAGGCAGTCGATAAATTCTTCGGCGTTGGGCCGAAGAAGGTATGGCTATTTCTCCAGCACCGCCGGTAAGATATAATCCGTCATCATCTTATCCACCTGAGGGTGCGCATAAGGCATTCCGTAAGCCGTCGCGGTGACTACGATGACTAGCGGCTGATCGGTAAAGATGAAGATCTTGTTGCCCCCATTGCCGGTACAATACCAGGTCTCATAGTCTTTGTCGCCGACGCGGTAGAGTTTGTTCCAGAAGAAATACCCATAGTACTGATCGGGGCCGTAGGGTATGGGGTGATATTTGGTAAAGGTCTTCTGCACCCATGCCGCAGGGAGGATCTGTTGCCCCTGCCATATCCCGCCATTTTTGTAGAGCTGACCGTACTTCGCAAAATCCAGCGCCTTGAGCCGGATGCCGCCGGCGGTATTGGCCACATGCTGTGGGGTATACTGCCATTGATAGTCGCGTATCCCCAGCGGGCTAAACAATTTGAGATCGGCGTATGCGTCCAGCCCCCCGCGAACATGACTATTCAGGATATCGCCGGTGAGCATCGCGCCGGCCGTAAAATAATGCCAGCGATCTCTGGGCCGCGTCGCACTCAATGGCAGATCGAGCGTCCATTTCACCCAATTCTCTTTGTCGTACATATTCTCTTCATTCCCCGGCGAGGGAAGAGCTCCGGAGCCGACAGACGTCGTAGAAAGATACGTAGCCTGGGTAAAACCCAAGCCGGGCAATAATATAATATTTATCTTTGCCCCGGTTCTTTCACCCTCGAAAAGGCACTCATGAAAAAAATCGGATTCTTATCGTTCGGACATTGGTCCAATCATCCAGCCTATAAAACCCGTACGGCAAGCGACACCTTGCTTCAATCCATCGATCTGGCCGTCGCTGCCGAAGCCATCGGTTTGGATGGCGCCTATTTCCGGGTACATCATTTTGCGGCGCAGCTGGCATCCCCATTTCCTTTACTTTCGGCCATCGGCGCCAAAACAAGCAAGATAGAGATCGGGACAGGGGTTATCGACATGCGATATGAAAATCCCCTTTATATGGTGGAAGACGCCGGCGCCGCTGATCTGATCTCGGGCGGACGATTGCAGCTGGGGATCAGCAGAGGTTCACCGGAACAGGTCATCGAAGGCTGGCGTTATTTTGGGTACGAACCGGCTGCGGGAGAGACAGACGCTGATATGGGCCGCAAAAAAGCGTTGCAATTCCTGGATAAGCTAAAAGGTGTCGGATTTGCCCAGCCCAACCCGCACCCCATGTTCCCAAATCCGCCGGGCTTGTTACGATTGGAACCCTACTCCGAGGGCTTGCGGGAACGTATCTGGTGGGGAGCTGGCTCCAATGCCACCGCTGTCTGGGCGGCCGAGAACGGAATGCACCTGCAAAGCTCTACCTTGAAATTCGACGAAAGCGGCAAGCCTTTCCATATACAACAGGCAGAACAGATCCGGATGTATAAAGAAGCATGGAAAAAAGCAGGACATCAGCGCGAGCCAAGGGTTTCCGTAAGCCGGTCTATTTTTGCATTGGTCACCGATCAGGACAGATATCTCTTTGGACAGGAAAGCAACAGGGTCGATCAGATCGGTTTTATTGAAAAAGACACACGCGCCATTTTCGGGCGAAGCTATGCGGCAGAGCCGGATCAGCTTATCCGGGAGCTGGCTCAGGACGAAGCTATTCAGGAAGCGGACACGCTTCTTCTGACGATACCCAACACATTGGGAGTCGACTACAATATACACGTGCTGTCCTCTATCCTGAAGTATGTCGCACCGGGATTAGGCTGGCGATAATCCTGGTGAATGTATTTTTGACAGTCCGACACGATCTTTTTTCAGGTCGTCAGTCAGTTTTTCAGCGGTGGGTCGGATGGCATATATGTTGTTCAGCGAAAAATGAATCCAAAAAAAGGAGGAATTATGAACAACATCATCAAAAAAACGGACCATCGTCCGGCCACCTTTGGAAGTGTTGTAGACGAACTCTTCCAAAACAATCTGAATCGCTTGTTTGACGATCGCCTTTGGGGTTTCAACGGCTTACAGACGGAAAGCCGGGTACCGGTCAACATCCGCGAGACCGATACATCCTATGAGGTCGAAGTCGTTGCACCGGGATTAAAGAAAGAAGACTTTCACCTGTCGTACACGGGGGACACACTGACCATCTCTTTCGAAAAGAAAGAAGAGAAGACCGTGGGCGATGCTCAAAAATGGATCCGCCGGGAATACCGCTCCGGATCGTTCTCCCGCAGCTTTACAGTAGACAGCACGGTGGACGTCGACAAGGCTGTTGCCCATTATGAGGATGGCCTGCTGACACTCACTCTTCCCAAGAAAGAGGAGGCAAAACGTATCTCCCGCAAGATCGATGTGCAATAAGCGGCGGTAACAAAACAATTACTTAATTGGGCGGACTTCCTGTGTCCGCCTTTTTTCTGATCTATCTTGAGCATATGGGAAGTGTTTTGGCGCGTTTGAGTGTCCTCTGCGTGGTCATCCTGCTATTGATCGTCCTGCTCCGACGATGGCGTCAGCCTTACCTGGTAGCTTATATCCTGGCAGGCATGGTCCTTGGGCCGGGCATGGCAGGGCTTTTTACTCCGGGACAGGGCCCTGTCGAAGTGGGAGAATTCGGTATTTTATTGTTGATGTTCTTCCTCGGCCTCGAGATCGAGATCCCGGACCAGGGCACGTTATTGTGGCGGCCCGTCGCCGGACAATTGGTGAAAATAATGCTGGCAGTGGCGGTTGCATGGCTGGCGGGGGCATGGCTTGCCTGGGGCTGGCAGAACCGACTATTGCTGGCAGTGCTATTGACCTTTAATAGTACGGCGGTAGTAAGCGAATATATGCGGCGGACGGGGGAGCTGAGAACAGATACGGGAAAGCTGGTATTGAATATATTGCTGTTGCAGGACGTTCTGGTAGCCCCGGTGTTCGCCTTCTTTCAATGGATGGGAAGATCCACTGCACAATGGGGGACGATCATAGCTTCGGCTGTCATTGCCATTGTCCTTTTCTTCCTGTTACGGGCGATCCGCAATCGGGACATTTGGTCCTGGCGAGGCTGGCGCTTGCTGGAAGCGGACCATGAGCTGCAGGTCTTTGTCGCAGCTTCCTGCTGTCTGGGCTGTTCATTGCTGTCGTCTTTGGCCGGGCTGTCTGCTCCTATAGGAAGCTTTGCCGCGGGCTTGTGGCTGGGAAGGGCAAGGGGCTTCGGATGGCTGGGCACGGTGCTGAAGCCTTTCAAAGTATTTTTCGTCGCTTTGTATTTCGTATCGGTGGGTTTGTTGCTCGATCTTCATTACATAGCAGACCACTGGTTATTGATCCTGGGGATCACGGGCGCCGTGCTCGTAATGAACAGCCTGTTGTCCGCCATCGTATTTCGGCTGCTTGGCTTGCCATGGAACGATAGCTGGTGGGCTGGCGCGCTGTTGTCGCAGACAGGAGAGTTGGGATTGCTCGCGTGCTCGATGGCAGCCACGTCCGGAATGATCGACGCCGGGCTATACAAATTGGGCGTGGCGGTAACGGGCCTGGCATTGTTCTTTTCCACTGCATGGACCTCGGCATTGCGGGGCATACTAAGACGATAGGACGTTCCTATAGCAGCGTGTCACCCAGGTTTATCTTCTTGAAAAGTTCCCGGGTAAGGTATTTCAAATTGCTACCCAGCTCCTCGACCGTACAGCTGATCACCTCCATATTCACAGGCAACCCACCCCGCTTCTCGACGAGGTCCATGTGCAGCACCCCCGTGTCATCGGCAGCCGGACGACCTGCCAGCTCCGCAAAAAGTCCGATGGAAAATGCACGATCGCCTCCCAGCTCGAAACAGCCAAAACGTTCGAAACCTTCAACGGTCTTCATATTCAGTTCGATATAGAATTTACTGTCCATTTTCCGATACATACCTTTACCTATTACTCCAGCTTCAATGCCTGTGCCAAATAGGCGGTCCCTCGCAGAATGGAATTTTTGACATTTTCGGATGACAAAATAGACTGAAAAAATTTCATTTTTTTCAATTGGCATGCCGCTTGTTGAGCCAAAAAACATCATATGCAGCTATTAAGTAAATAAAACGTAGTTAGTGACTTTGTTTAATTCATTCAAAATCATAAATTATGTCAAGTACACTGCAGATCACTCCATTACATGATCGGGTCGTCGTCAAACCCGCCCCCGCCGAAGAGAAGACTGCCGGCGGTATCATCATCCCGGATACGGCAAAAGAAAAACCCCAGCGCGGCACGGTCATCGCGGCCGGACCGGGCAGGAAAGATGAACCTGTCACCGTGAAAAAAGGCGATACCATCCTCTATGGGAAGTATTCCGGCGCCGAGCTTAAGATCGATGGACAGGACCTCCTGATCATGCGGGAAGGTGATATCCTCGCCATCGTGTAACTCACCCGGGCATTCTACTTATTCCTTCATCTAATTGTCTAACTGGTAAAAATTTTACTATGGCAAAGCAGCTTTTCTTTGATACAGACGCAAGAAATCGAATGAAAAAGGGCATCGATACCCTGGCTAACGCCGTCAAGGTCACGCTGGGCCCTCAGGGACGTAATGTGATCCTCGAAAAAAAATTCGGCGCATCCACCATCACCAAGGATGGCGTGAGCGTAGCCAGGGACATCGAGCTCGAAGACCCCATCGAGAATATGGGCGCACAGATGGCGAAAGAAGTAGCTTCAAAAACGGCCGATGCGGCCGGTGATGGAACGACAACCGCTACCGTACTGGCACAGGCTATTATTTCCGAAGGGCTAAAGAATGTCGCCGCCGGGGCCAATCCCATGGACCTGAAAAAGGGGATCGACAAAGCCACGGAAGCTGTGGTCGGAAATTTGAAACAGCAATCGCAAGCGGTAGGAGATGACAATGATAAGATCCGCCAGGTAGCCACGGTATCAGCCAATAACGATGACAACATCGGCCGATTGATCGCCGAAGCATTTACCAAGGTAGGTAAAGAAGGGGTCATCACCGTGGAAGAGGCTAAGGGCACGGCTACGACCGTAGAAGTGGTAGAAGGCATGCAATTCGACCGGGGTTATATTTCGCCCTATTTTGTGACCAACCCCGACAAGATGGAAGCCGAATTGCAGGATCCTTATGTGCTGATCTACGATAAAAAGATCAGCGTAATGAAGGATATGCTGCCTTTGCTGGAAAAAACGGCGCAAAGCGGCCGTCCTTTGCTGATCATTGCCGAAGACCTCGATGGGGAGGCGCTGGCGACGTTGGTGGTGAATAAAGTAAGAGGTACGTTGCGGGTAGCCGCGGTCAAGGCTCCGGGTTTTGGGGACCGTCGCAAGGAAATGCTCGAAGATATTGCCGTGCTTACGGGTGGTATAGTGATCAGCGAAGAACGCGGTTACAAGCTGGAGAACGCGGATATAAGCTATCTTGGAACAGCCGATGCCGTAACCATCGATAAAGACAATACGACCATTGTCGGTGGAAAAGGAAAGAAGGAGGACATCCGGGCCCGGATCAGCCAGATCAAAGCCCAGATCGCGGCGAGCGCTTCAGATTACGATAAGGAAAAGCTCCAGGAGCGGCTGGCCAAGCTGAGCGGTGGAGTGGCCGTGTTGTACGTCGGTGCTGCTACGGAAGTCGAAATGAAGGAAAAAAAGGATCGTGTCGATGATGCCCTTCATGCCACCCGTGCAGCTATCGAAGAAGGGATCGTCCCTGGCGGCGGCGTTGCCTATATTCGCGCTATCGAATCCCTCGATGGGCTTTCGGGCGCCAATGCCGATGAAAACACAGGGATCGCTATTGTTCGAAGGGCCATCGAAGAACCCTTGCGGCAGATCGTACACAACTGCGGACTCGAAGGCAGCATCGTTGTTCAGACAGTACGTCAGGGCAAAAACGACTATGGATTCAATGCACGTACCGAGCAATATGAGTCGCTCTTAAGCGCAGGAGTGATCGATCCTACCAAAGTAACACGGATTGCCCTGGAGAACGCGGCGTCGATAGCCAGCCTGCTCCTGACCACGGAATGCATAGTGTCGGATAAGCCTAAAAATGAAAGCGCTTCTATTCCGGCAGCGTAAATCTTCTTTTTTATTAAGCGAATCCCGTTGCCCGGGCAATGCCCTCGGGTATACGGGATTCCACTATTTGGCCCAAAGAGTATATTATTAATTCCCCCGCAGATCCGTAACCAGTTTAATCCTACATTTGACGTCAATAACCCCATGAAACCCTACAAACTATATGATGAATCACAGCTCCTGTTCGCCTTCCAGGTACAAGGCGATGTAAAGGCTTTTGAAGAAATATACGAAAGATACTGGTTCAAGCTTTACAGCTGGGCCTATACCCACACTTCTTCCCGGCAGGACGCGGAAGAAATGGTGCAGGGCGTTTTCGAGCGGCTTTGGAAGAACAGGCAGGAAGTAAAGATAAAAAACGCCGGTGCATACCTGGCCGTCTCCATCCAGAATAGCTTTTATGACCTTCAGCGAAGGAAGACACAGCTGGAAAAATTCAAACGATCATACATAGATACCTCCACCGGCAGCGAGACGGATAATGAAGTCGACCGGAAGCTCCTGCTCGAAAAGCTGGAGGAGACCTTACAGCATCTTCCCGCCAAAACACAGACCGTATTCCGGATGAGCCGGTTCGAGAATAAATCAGTCCGCGAGATCGCCCATCTTCTCCGCCTCACCGAGAAAGCCGTTGAGTATCATATCACTAAGGCCTTGAAATTGATCCGCGCCCGCCTGAAAGAATACCTCCCTCTCCTCTTCTGAAAAATATCCTGCCCCCGCTTTAGGGATAATTACCGCTCATACGTCAATGACTTTATAAACCGATGTCATGAGCCAGCCTGAATTCGACCATATCCTTCGGAAATACCTCGACGGAAATTGCACACAGGAAGAAGAAAAGATCATCCTCGAATGGTACGAAACTTTTATAAGTGAGAGCGAGATAGCGCTTTCCGATCACGAGAAGCTCGAGATCCGGCAGAAAATATGGGCGAATGTCAGACCCGGACTCTTCGACCATGGACATCAACGGCCCGCAGCTATCCCGCTATTTAAACGGAGCTGGCGGCAAATAGCCGTTGCTGCCTCCCTGATACTGGTCGTGGCGGCAGGCTACTGGTATTTTCATCCATCCGCAGCGCCCACCGTACAGGATTTCAGCCGGGATAAGATACCGGAAGGATACATTGCAACGTCCAACCCGGATAATAGCATACGCACCATCGACCTGGCCGACGGTTCGAAAGTTGAATTGCAGCCGCAAAGCGTGCTCCATTACCCGAAACAATTCACCGGCCCAACCCGCAACGTTTATTTGACAGGAAATGCCTTTTTTCAGGTGGCCCATGACGCCGCAAGACACTTTATGGTGCATACGGAAGAAGGGCTGCTGGCCGAAGTGCTGGGGACAAGCTTCTATGTGCTTCATGACAAGGCCGGCAAAAAGGTAGAAGTGGCCGTGGTCACCGGCAAGGTATCCGTCTATGAAGAAAAAGAAGCGGTCAAAACATCGCCGGAGACCAACAGGATAATCCTTACCCCCAACCAGAAAGTGTCGTATAAGCCGCTCAATAATCAATTCGTTACTTCGCTGGTGGAGGAACCAAAACCTATCGAGCAAAATACGGTGACTACGCCCGGAACAAGCTTTGTATTTGAAGAGGCCCCATTGTCGAAAGTATTGACAGACCTGCAAACATCCTATGGCATTACCATTCAAACGGAAAATGACCAGATCGGCAATTGCCATTTCTCCGGAGATATAAGCCGGCAAAGCCTCTACGATAAGCTCGACGTTATTTGCAAGTCGATACAATCGTCATATGAAGTGAGAGGGACTGTCATTTATATCAGGGGAAAAGGGTGTAACTAGATATAAGCATCACTACCAAAATCAGACTGCCTATGTAACAAACAGGATCAGACGCCACATAAAAAAGGCCGGTAATGTAGGGCATTACCAGCCTCGGTGGATAACCCTTGCCCGGGTTATCCGGCTTCCGCCCGCAACGATTTATTAACGAACAAAAGCCATACAATGTATGAAAAAAAAGCGATTTGCTGCCATAATTCATGCTGCCATGAGGATTACATACCTGCAAATTATCCTGATACTGGTCTTCTCCGCTTCACTAAGTGCAAAAGAAGCGCATTCGCAGGCTGCTTTGGAGAAAATAATCAATATTTCCGTCAATAAGGAAGAAGTAAAAAAAGTCCTGGTTTCCATAACCAGGCAGACAGGGGTAAAATTTCTGTACAGCAGTGACATGGTGGATGTGAGAAAAAAGATATCCTGCGAGCTGGAAACAAAAAAGCTGCGGGAATTCCTCGATCAGGTGCTGGCGCCATTCGGCATCGGCTATAAACTGGTCGCCGATCAACAGATCTTATTGTTCCGCGCAGACCCGCCCTCCGGACAGGAGGTCGCCGGCATACATGTGTCCGGAAAGGTTCTTAACGATAAAGGAGAGCCGATGAGCGGCGCTTCGATACAGCTGAAGGGATCTGTTACAGGCACCACAACGGATGCCGGTGGAAAATTCCAGCTGGAAGTCCCCGATAAAAGCAGCGTATTGCTGATATCCAGTGTGGGCTACCGGCAACAAGAGATCCCCATCGGCGAAAAAACTTACTTTGAAGTGAGATTGACAGCTCTTTCCAACGCCCTTGACGAGGCCATCGTGATAGGATATGGCAGCACGCAAAGGAAAAATCTTACCTATTCCATTTCAAAGGTGGGCGAAAAAGAGCTGAAAGATATCCCCATCACTTCCTTTCAACAGGGGCTACAGGGGAAAGTGGCAGGACTGCAGGTCACCGAACCCAGCGGCAAGCCGGGCGGCATCCCTTTTTTACGCCTGCGGGGTATTTCCAGCGTAAACCTTGCCTCTGATCCCCTTTATGTGCTCGATGGCGTTGTAACCCTCAATCTCGATGGACTCAATCCCGATGATATCGCTTCCATAGAAGTGCTGAAGGATGCCTCCGCCCAGATCTACGGGGTCAACGGCAGCAATGGCGTGATCCTGGTGACTACCAAAAGAGGAAAAGAAGGAAAGACCAAAGTAAGCTTTACGAATACCCTGGGCGCAAGCCACGTCACGCGTAAGCTAAAAGTGCTTGGCACGGACGACTATCTCCGGCTGATGAACGACGTCTATACCAACGCGGGACTGACCGTTCCCCCAGCCATTACCAATCCGCCGCTCAGCAACACCGACTGGCAAAAAGAAACCTACCGTACAGCTTTCTTTCACAACAGCGAACTACAATTTTCAGGCGGCAGCGGCAAGTTCAATTATTTTCTTTCCGGCGGCTACCAGCGGGAAGAAGGCATTGTCGATCCCGCCGACTTTAAAAGATATTCCCTGCGCAGCAACCTCGACTTCAATGTATCGGATAAGTTCAAGGTGGGTGCGAACATCGCCCTGATCAGGACGGCTTTTACCAACGTGCCCGATAACAACCGCGCCAACCAGGGAGGAGTTATATTATCCGCCCTTACCTCCACGCCCACATCCGGTGTCAAGCCGAACCCCGACGGGTCCTATCCTTACGGCAACCCTACCCAGGCGCTGGATAATCCGCTGGCGATCACCAGGGGGCTGAGCGATAAAACCTATACGTCCAAGGCGATCAGCAACGTTTTTGCTGAATTACAGCTTCCCTACAATCTCCGCCTCCGCTCATCGCTGGGGGTGGATTACCAGCAAAGCAGGAACGAAACGTTCACAGACCCTATCACCACAGGCAACGGAAGAGCCAATAACGGCCTCGGCGGAACAGCCAACACGGACGAATTGATCTGGATAAATACCAATACCCTGACCTATAACAAACATTTCGCCGGCCATCAAAGCCTTGAAGCAGTTATAGGAACAGAGGCTCGTAAATCAGGCTACACCAGGTCCTACCTGGACGTAAAGAACTTCGGCAACGACATTGTCCCGACGCTGAATAATGCTTCGGAGGTCGTAGACTATGGCTCCGCCAAATCCCAGTGGGCCTTCTTCTCCTATTTTGCCAGGGCTATCTACAACTACGACGACCGGTATATCTTTTCCGGCGCCTTTCGTGCGGATGGATCTTCACGGTTCCCTCCCGCCAACAGGACGGCTGATTTTTATTCCCTTAGCGGCGCCTGGCGCATCGGCAATGAACGCTTTATGAAGGAACAGCAGCTTTTTTCCGACCTCAAGCTACGAGCCAGCTACGGCATTACGGGCAATGCGGCCCTGGGTGATTTTCAGTACCTCGCTACCTATGGACCTGGCGCCAACTATCCATTCGATGACATCGTGAATGCGGGTGTCGCCATCACAGGCATTCAAAACAATAACCTGAAATGGGAAAAGACCAAACAGCTGAACATAGGGCTCGATATGTCCATCCTGCAAAACCGGCTGAGCTTTACGGCCGACTATTATGTCAGACAGTCGGCAGATCTTTTATTCAATAAACCCCTTCCCATCAGCACCGGGTTCGCCTCCGCCCTTCTCAACATCGGAAAGCTGGAGAACAAAGGCGTCGAGCTGAGTATTACCTCACAAAACGTACGGGGGAATAATTTCAGCTGGTCGACCACCTTTTTATTGAGCATCAATAAAAATAAAGTATTGGAGCTGGACGGCAACGACCAGATAGCACCTTTTAATATATTAGGCCCCAACACCAACAATGTCGGTATCAACATCCTGAAGGTCGGACAGCCGGTCAGCAGTTTTTATGGTTATGTAGTAAAGGGAGTAGACCCCGCCACGGGCAACCTGGTTTTTGCCGACCTGAGCGGACCGAATGGGAAGCCGGACGGTGTAGTCGACGATAATGACAGGACCATCATCGGCAACGCATTACCAAAATATACAGCCAGCATCAGCAACACCCTGACCTGGAAAAGCTGGGACCTAAACTTCCTGTTTGACGGGATTTTTGGGAACAAGATACTCAATGGCAATCGGGTAGAGCTCGAAGGGATGGTGGATTCCAAAAATCAGCTGGCAACCGTATTGCACAGATGGACTACACCGGGCCAGCACACCGATATGCCCAAAGCCATCTTTGGCGATCCCGACCAAAACAACCGCAATTCCACCCGCTGGATCGAGGATGGCAGTTTCGTAAAGCTCCGTTTTATAACGGTGGGTTATACATTAAGCCATCTTCCCGCTAACAGTATTTTGAAAGGCGCGAGGATCTATGCCAGCGGCCGCAACCTGGCCACTTTTACAAAATATTCCGGTTATGATCCCGAGACAAGCCGTGACGGAGGCAACAATAACCAGATGGGCATCGATTACGGCACCTATCCTTCAACGAGGACCTATGTGCTGGGGCTAAATCTTAATTTTTAAAAGGAACAGACATGAAAAAAATATTCTACATAGTATGGGCCGGCTTCAGTGTAACAGGCCTGTGTGGCTGCAAAAAGTTCTTGGATCTGCAGCCCATATCGGACGTGACCTCGGCTGCTTATTATAAAACAGCGACACAGGCGGAAACGACGCTCACCGGCGCCTATGACGCTCTGCAGCCGGCTACTTATTACGGTTTCCATGAGTTCAACCTCAGCGACGTCCAATCGGACAACAGCTCTGCGGGTGGGGACAGCCCGGATATTTTTCAGGTGGACAATTTCACCGCTACGCCTACCAACCTGGTAATATTGCAACAATGGCCGCAGGTGTATACGGCCATCGGCAGGGATAATGACGTGATCGACCACGTAACGGCCATGGATGCATCGCTCTTCACCGGCCAAAGAAAAGAGCAGATAATAGGCGAAGCCAAATTCCTGCGGGCGCTCAATTACTTTAACCTGGTGCGTGAATACGGGAATATCCCTCTGCAGCTGAAAAGCGTCTCCGAACTGGATAATTCGGTGATCAATCTGCCACAGAGCAGTCCGGAAGACGTTTACAATGCCATTATCGCCGACCTGCAGTATGCGGCGGATAATTTACCTGCGGACATGGCCAATGGCAGAGCCGGCAAAGGCGCCGCTCTGGGTATGCTGGCAAAGGTCTACCTCACCCTGAAGAACTGGCAGAAAGCGGCGGATTACGCCCAGCAGGTCATCGATCTCAACAAATATTCTACCAACATCGCTTACGACGATATTTTCACGCAGAAACACAATACGGAGGTCATCTTCGACATACAATTTACAGGGGGTCCCGAAGGGACTTCGCTGCCCGACCTTTTACTACCCTACCCGCTGGCGACATACGAGTTTAAAAAATTCGGAACGCCTACACCGGATATGATAGCAGCCTATGAGCCCGGGGACGTCCGCAAGGCTTCGTCTATTATTTTTCAAACGACCATCGACGGTCCCAATTTTCCACATGTATATAAATACAGGAACGCAGCCGCATTTGCTGCCGCTACCAATTTCATTGTTTTGCGTTTTGCAGATGTAAAGCTCATGCTTGCCGAGGCGCTTAATGAAATATCCTATGGCGATCCAAAGTCTTTCGCCGCCCTTAATGACATACGGCAGCGAGCCGGCCTGTCTGCTTACACCAATGTTACTCTTCCGGACCAGTCCGCATTCAGGGAGGCCCTGTACAAGGAAAGACGCGTCGAGCTGGCATTCGAAGGCCACCGATGGGCCGACCTTGTCCGCACGGGGAGAGCTTTATCCACTATGCAGGCCACCTACCCGAACATCACCGCTGAAAGGTTGGTGCTGCCTATTCCCCAGCCGGAGATAGATAAGGACAAAGCATTGAAACAAAATCCCGGGTATTAATATAACAATATGAAATTACCCGAACGCAATTTCTTCACCATAACGTTGTGGCTGGTGATCCTTTGTTGCAGCGGCTGCGGCAAAAAGCAAACAACGGAAGGATTATCGCCCGCTCCACCCGTAGACACCGCTTCGGATAGACGCTCCGATGTCATCTGCTGGTTGACAAGGGCGGATGGTTTGGCCGTCTTTAAAAAACAGGATGTACCCCTCTTATTTACCGCCACATCCAATGCTAATGTATCCATCACCGTAGATTCGACACAGCAATATCAATCCATCGACGGATTTGGCTGCGCCCTGACACAAGGGAGCGCCTACCTGATCGATCAGCTGCCGGCTGCTGCCAAAGACGCCCTACTGCGGGAGCTTTTTACGACAGACAGTAATTTCATCGGTATCAGCTATCTGCGGATCGGCATCGGGGCGTCCGATCTGAGCACCCGCGTGTATTCCTATGATGATCTGCCACCGGGACAATCAGACACCGGTCTCACCAGCTTCAGCCTTGGCGAAGATCTCAAGGACCTGGTGCCTGTCCTTCAAAAGATCATTTCATTGAACCCCGATATAAAGATCCTTGCATCCCCCTGGTCGGCCCCTACCTGGATGAAGACGAATGGCAGCTCCATCGGAGGCAGCCTGAAGCCGGAGTGTTACGGTGTATACGCACAATACTTTGTAAGATACATCCAAAGCATGAAGGCGTTAGGGATAAGGATCGACGCGGTCACTATGCAGAACGAGCCGCTGAACCCTTATAACAATCCCAGCATGGTCATGCAGGCGCAGGAACAGGCCGCCTTCTTAAAAGATTACCTGGGACCTGCCTTTGCCGGCGCAGGTATTACAGCTAAGATCATCCTGAATGAGAACAACCCGGACATTCCTGATTATCCATTATCCATTCTTGCCGATCCGGGGGCATATAAATATGCAGATGGCTCCGCGTTCCATTTGTACGGCGGTGATATCAGCGGGTTGTCGGTCGTCCATAACGCTTACCCTGAAAAGAACGTCTATTTTACAGAACAATGGGTAGGCGCGCCAGGCGATTTTTCAGCCTACCTCAACTCGCACGTGAAATGGCTGATCATAGGCGCTACCAGGAACTGGAGCAGAAATGTCCTGGAATGGAACCTGGCTTCAGACCCGAATAACAATCCGCATACCACAGGAGGATGCAATACCTGCTTAGGCGCGCTGACCATCGGCGGCGCCATTACCCGAAATGTCGGTTATTATATAATGGCCCATGCCTCGAAGTTCGTGCGGCCCGGCTCCATAAGGATCGGGTCTACCATGGTAAACAGCCTGCCGAACACAGCGTTCCTGACTCCTGCCGGCAAAAAAGTGTTAATTGTTTTGAACGACAGCCCCCAGTCGCAAACCTTTAACATCGACTATGGGGGCAAAATAGTTTCTCCAACGCTGCCTGCGGGCGCAGTGGGGACATACATCTGGTGATAATGGAAATAAATTATTGAAATGCAAATACGACATTATATGAAACAGTTTTTTTGTACGACTATCTTTCTCCTGCTCGGCATTCTTTCCTTTTCTCAGAACAAACAAAATGATCTCCCCGAAAAGAGATGGATGAACGTCGCCTACGGCTCCTTTCCCAGCAGCATAATGGACATCGCGCTTCCGGCTAATAGGGACGAACATACGCCCTTTGTGATCATCATACATGCGGGGGGATGGGTATTGGGTGATAAAATATGGGGCGCCCGTACACAGGATACCTTATTGGCGCATGGCATAGCCTCTGCCAATATGAATTATCGTTTTGCGGATGACGGCCAGGTACATTGGCAACAGATGCTGGAAGATGTCGATAGCGTGCTTGACTATTGCATCAGCCATGCCGATGAATGGCACACCCGAAAAAATAATTTTATAATGAATGGCGAAAGCGCCGGCGCCCATCTGGCATTGCTCTATGGCTATACCACTCCTAAAAAAATAGCCGCTATCGTATCCGAATGCGGCCCCACCAATCTGACAGATACGGCCGTCCTGAACTATTATGCAAAGAATGACACGGCGCTGCTCCATGATGTCAAAAAGATGGTAGGAGCAGATTATCCCCCCGGTGGGTCTCCCGGACCTGAGTATGCAGCCGCCAGCCCGGTATTTCACGTGAAGAACCTGCCTACCCTGTTCTTTCATGGCACGTCCGATCAGCTCGTGCCTTACACACAGGCGACAGACCTGGAGAATGAGCTGAAGCGTAAGGGATATATTTACAAATTCGTCCCCATGCCGGGCGCTAACCACGACCTGGGACTCAATGTACTGGAGAGCCGGACATTTATCTATCGGGAATTTGTGGAATGGGTATGGAAATACGGGAAATAGTACTGTCCTCCTTTTTTAATGGTATAAATGATTGCTTATGCATACTGAAAATCTGTACAGACAGATCAGGGGATCGATTGCCAGCCAAAAATTCGATGAATTACAGGCAATGAAGATCACAAAGCCGGAGAAATTCAATTGGGTTACGGAAGTGTTTGAAAATATTCATGTAAAAGACCGCCCCGAAGCCCCCGCGCTTATCTGGACGGACGGCAGGGAAATAAAGGAATTTACTTTCCGGGAATTGAGCACACGGTGCAACAGGATATTGTTTTTTTTAAGAGAGAATGGCTTGCAACAAAATGCCGTTATCTTTTCGCAGATGCCCTTGTTTCCTGCCAACTGGCTTACGGTGCTGGTCTCCATAAAAGGAGGATTCCGGTTGGTGCCTTCCGCTATCAGCTTAAATGTCAATGACATTGTTTACCGGTTTAACAGGCTATTCCCGGGAGCCGTGATAGCAGATGCGGACAATGCGGTAAAAATTGAAGAGGCAGAAAGGGTATTGGATAAAATAATTCCGCTGAAGATCATAGTAGGTGGTGCAAAGACAGGCTGGACCTCATTCAGTACTATCGAAGAGCAAGAAGAAGAAAAAAATGCGATCGCAGCCGCCGATACCCGGGCAGATGATCCTTTATTCCTGTTCTTTACTTCCGGCACCACCGGTATGCCGAAAGTGGTGATACAAACGCATTTCAGCTACCCTTTCGGCCATTTGTCGACAGCCGCATGGGCCGGTATCAGGCAGACGGATATACATTATAATATCTCGCAGCCGGGCTGGGCAAAATTTGCCTATAGCAGCTTCTTTGCTCCCTGGAATATAGGCGCGGCTGTTTTTGCTTTTTACCAGACGGGGCGTTTCAATGCCGCCGATCAGCTGAGAATGATAGAAAAATTTAAGGTAACGACTTTTTGCGCCCCGCCTACTGCTCTGCGCATGCTGATACTCGAAAAGCTGGATTCATATTCATTCAGTCTCAGAGAGTGCGTATCTGCCGGAGAACCGTTAAACCCGGAGATCATCGAGACATGGAAAAAAGGGACGGGTCTTACTATACGGGATGGATTTGGGCAAACGGAGAATACGATCCTTGTGGCGAACCTGCCGGGTGAAAAAATAAAGTTCGGATCCATGGGCAAGCCCACCTTCATGTATGACATCGTTATTGCCGATGAAGATGGGAATGAACTGCCGGCAAATGAAGAAGGCAACATTACTATAAAAACCGGTACAGGCCGTCCAAACGGTTTATTCACCGGGTATTTCGGTGACCCTGGCAAAGAGAAAGAAGTATTCCGGCATGGTCTGTATTATACGGGCGACAAGGCCTATAAGGATGCAGATGGGTATATCTGGTTTGTCGGCAGGGACGACGACGTCATAAAATCCTCCGACTATCGTGTCGGCCCATTTGAAGTGGAAAGCGTTTTGCTGGAACATGAAATGGTGGTAGAATCCGCTGTGGTAGGCAGTCCGCACCCGATAAAGGGGTTGGTAGTAAAAGCTTTTATTATCCTCACCGAAGGGACGGCCCCCAATCGGGAGAATGCAGATGATATCTTCGCCTATGCCAGGAAAAATTTGGCGCCCTATAAGACACCCCGTATCATCGAGTTCGTAACCGAGCTGCCCAAAACCATTAGCGGGAAGATACGACGTGTGGAATTGCGTGCCGGTGAAGCGCTCAAAAGCAGCGGGCAGCTTAAAAGAATGCATGAATACCATTCCGTGTAGAAATATTCACCAGCCCCTGCCCATAACTCTCCACCATACAACCCTGGCATTCCGCATTCCGAATGGCCGATGCAGACCGCCAGACGAAGGTCATCGCCCGGTGACGCAGTCCGGCCGGCAACCCTCTCGTATCCATACGACAGTATACTTTATTCCCCCTTACAGACACAGCATATTTCAACGCATAACGCAGTAGCTGGTATTCCTGCACAGCCTGGAAAGAAGCCACCCAGATATTATCCTGTCCTCCTGCTCCGTAACGAGCGGCCAGTCCATCGAACAAAGCCCGGAAATCAGGATATTTCAAACTGATGCCCCAGAGGTCGTCGTTGCCCACGGAATGGGTAAAGGCGTTGATCCATATTTTGCCGCCGCCGCTCACCATTTGAGAAAGGCGATGTAAAAAGGAATCTGTAGACCACCCTCTCGATGAGTTGCTGATAAACCAACGCCCCGCCCGTATCCGGGTCGCAGCTGAAGAATCCTTTGGCAGCTCCCAGCCTGTCGGGAAACGTCCGCAATGCACCGCCATCCGTCCCTGAGCAAAAGCTGCCTTAACATAGGGTTCTTCGCTAAGGTTATCATCCTTACCACCCGGCTCGACGAATTGCGTCACAACGATGCCGGTGTTTTGCCGGATGATCTCCCCGTTCTTTTGTATTTCCCCCGCCGCATCCACCTGTCCCCCCGTCTGATGCGCATATCCGTGATCGTAAATATCCCAGCCGGCCCTATACAGCGCCCCTACCTGCTCCCAGCTAAGACGCCCCTTTTCCCCGATGCTGACCCCATTGATGGCGGCCGCGGCCCTGAACGGGATCTTATGCCCGCATCCATCCGTATAGAACAACCCCGGATAAGTCCGCCCGTCGCCGCCCTGGTCATAACCCCAGGGGTCGATATAAGAAGGTGATACGACGCCACCCCCTAAATAGGGCAAGGCAACCAGCGCAGCGGAGGCGAGTCCGTCATCGACGGCAAAACTAAAGGCAAACTCTTTGTTGTAAAGTAAAGGGGCGGGTGTGAGTGAATAGTCCTGAGCGGGTTTGTCCAGGGTGAGGGTAAGTGTCGCCATGGAGTCGGATACGAATGCCGATGTTGCATTCTCTTTCTTTGTCCGGCGCAGCCGTATGCGCAAGGTCGTCCCTTCGGGTCGTAGAGTGGAATGGTACGCCTCATCGCCATTCCAGAATCGCAGCCGCACCCACTGCCCGTTGTCATAATATCCCTCCTCGATGGAAATGTATTCGGCAGTAGCATACCCCGACCCTAATTTTGGCCGGAACTGCAGCCGGGTGTCAAAGCCCGCCACCAGGTATTCGTCCTCCCCTAGCTGTGCGATAAGAGCCCGTCCTGTCAATGATCGTTTGCGGTAGGCAGGAAAGCCAAAGGAGCAAAGGATGTCATAGTTGCCCAGCTCCACCAGCTGTTCGTGCAGTCCATATTCTTCGCCGACGGCCTTTAGCCGGCCCGTTCCCTGCAGGATCGCCAGCTGCCCAAGGACACCGCGCAGCAATCGGTAGTTATCCGCCATATCCGTGAATTTTTCATCCAGTCGCTGTGTGTCTCGCTGATCATTGGGATCGGCATGGAAGTAATCGATGCCATAGACGGCTACTCCCAGCGCATTGAAGTTGGCCAGGGCGTAAAATTGCAGACGGGCAAAGTCGAGGCCCTTCCCCAGCTCGGGCACAAAGAAGGGATTATCCGGCAAGGCGTATTTGCTACAGAGATCGGTGAACACATCGTAATTCGCATGATAGATATCGGGCGAAAGAAAGGATAGCGCGGGCGCCGCCAGCTTCCACACCGGCAGCATGGTTGAGACCGGTCCGCCACTGGGATAATCTCCCGGCTGTCTGAAGCGATCCTCCCGCAACCAGGCATTGGTATACATCGGCAGACCATATTGTTTTTCACCGGCAGCAGCAATATCGTTGATATAGGTGGCGATACACCAGGCGCTGAATGTCTCTGCCGCGTCGGCGCCAAATACGCCTTCCCATGTACCTGCGGGCTTGCCCAGCTGTTTCAGCAAGGCGGCGGGAACGGCTCCTTTAAAGGCGGCCTCGGCCGCGGGTGAATAGTCGCGATCCGTACCTAAGGAACCGGACTCGTTCTCCACCTGCACCAGGATCACCGTATGCTGGTGTTCATCTATCTCCCGTATGTGCTGCAGCAGGCGTGTAAAAGCGGATTTGTCTGCATCCCGGTTGGTCGCAGACACGGCTGACAATACCTGTATCTCCTCGCCGGCGGCGTTGCGCATCCGGGGGTATGTTTCCGGGTGTAGCAGGACCCAGTCCGGCGCATAAGAGGAGCTGCCGTTCTTGTACGAAGCCATCCACAGCAACACCAGCCGAAGCCCTTCCCGCCGGGCGCCAAGGATCAGGGAGTCCAGCTCGTTCCAGCGAAAGACGCCCTGTTGCGGCTCTACGTTCTGCCAATAGACGGGAGCCTCCAGGGTATTGCAATGCAGCGCTCTCAGCTGCGGCCATTCTTTTTGCAGGATATAGGGCCAGTCGCTGCTATTCCACAGCTGCGCGCCCAGCGCGATAAAGGGCTTGCCATCTACCATCAAACGATAGCTGCCCTGTTCTGTCTTTACAATAGCAGGCATTGCATCGGATTGCGCCCACACGGTCCGGGCGCCCAAAATAATGAGCAGATTTAGAAAAAAAGCTCGCATAACAGTCCGTGAATGATGTATCCGCATATCAATCGTTGGTGAGTTGTGTTTCGATAAATACCGGGGTAGTGTCCAATTGAAAGGAGATCCCGTTTGGCACGTTGACATATTCTACAGCACCGCCGTCCATGGAGCCGGCAACAGGCTTCAGCACCTTTGTCACTTTCCGTCCCTTATCCGGACTGTAGCGGTAATGATGCAGGTCCCAGGGCTGACCATCCAACGGGCGGAATTCCCACTGGTAACGCGGGCAATACCATACGACATCTATCTGTCTTTTTCCATCCGGGGACGTGAAACGGTAATCGTACACCGTGGAGTCGCCGTGTGGATAAGAATGATTCCCGTCATAGTAACAGCCCGACAACAAATGCTTGAAGGTGGCATTATACCAGTAGGTGAGCTTTGGCTTTAGCTTTGTCGGGCCAGGTGATAGTACGGTAGGATTCTCGAAAAGGCCGCTGGAAGAAAACACCCCGGGTGTCCCAAAGTCATCGAGGTCATTAAAAATAAACCAAAAACATTTCTCGACGCCGGCGCCCAGCGCCAGTAAATAGCTTCGGATAAGATAGTTGGCCGCCTCCTGCTCGCTGACGTATTCGGAGCTGTGATTCCTGGTGTCCCAGCCTATTTCCGTCAACCATACCGGCCGGCCCGGAGCATGGATATGTGACCATTTGACCATATCCGTTAGGTCTGCAACCAGGCTGCTCCATTCCGGCGGGGCGTAGATCCGATATCTTTCCCGGACGTTTTGAAAGGTATAGTAATGGGCATTGATGATGTCGAACGGGGCGCAGCCCGCATAGGCGACTATCTTTTTCAATGATCCCAGGTTGTCCGCCAATCCGCCGATGGATACCGGCATACCGGGGTCGGCAGCCTTGACGCCGTAAGCGCCTTTCAACCGTCCTCCATCACCGTCGTAGACGGCCTTGAGCAGCTGCGCATATTGTTCCAGGCTCATATGATTCCCCCAGGTGCCATCCGGCTCATTGTAGACTTCCAGCGCATCCATCAGCCCCAGTCCCGTCAGCCTGTCGGATGTCAGGACCGTCCCGGCCGGGACCCGTCTTTTGCCATAACGCGCCGCCAGCTGATAATAGAAGGAGGCCGCTTCCTTATAATGTTCCGGCTTTAGCCCGCTGGAGTCTCCGCTGGGCGCATAGGTATTTGGATCTTTTTCATTGCGGCCCGCGCTGATCCATTGCGGCGTCTGCTGGACACAGAACAGGGAATGGATATGCAAGGAATCCAATTGCCGGTAGTAAGCGTCATAGTTCCATTTGCCCAGGGCATTGGTAAAAGTAAAGCTGTCCTTTGCCGGCTGCAGCCAGCTCCATTGCGAGTAGTCGCGTATCCAGCTTGCAATATGGCTCATATCGACAGGCGAGGCGGCGCAGTTGCCCGCATTGACCCCAAAGAAATCATCCATCCAGATCTTTTTGGCTACTGCCTTATGCCGGACGGTGAGCCGCACCTGTCCCCAGGTGAATTTCCGTTCGATGGGGTTGAAGGCCTTTGTCTCATAGTGGGCCAGCAGCTGGATGACATGTCCATCGGGACAGTCCGGCGATAGCTGGATGACGGAACTAAGGGTGAAGCCGTCGGGCCAGCAGGCCGGTATCATCTCATCGGCCAGCCGCTCTTCCGTGGACAGCACCCAGGGATCGTTGGTATACAGCCGCAGCCGGTGATTACCCTGATACAGCATCAGCCGTTCCCCTGCATCAGCCACTCCGTCGCCGTTGCCACGTCCAAGGACGGAGTCCCGGATTGACCGTCCATCGTCTATTCGAACACTATCGAAGACGGGCGTTTTAAAGAACACCGGGACGATAAATTCATCTTTATCTTTTTGATCGATAGATAGATGGAACCGGATCTCCGCCGGCTCGGCATGCGGGGGCGGCGTCTTTGTACAGCTGAATGTAAAGGCAGGCAAGGTCAGCACACGCTGACCGGGTAACACCTGCATCGTAACGACCGAGTCTTTGTAATGGACGGCCGATTCCCTGGTGGACAGCCGAACAGACAGTATATACGGTGAACGAACCTCCCCTCCCCTGTTGAACAGGCGAACAGTCAGCTGGTCATTGGGAGCAACCGCCAGCATCCGCCCGGTGGAGGCTTCCTTTTGCGCGGCTTGTCCCGCCTGATAATCCAAAAAGACGAATTCAGGAGCATCCGTCTCCGAATAGATACCGGCTTCACCGCCATCGGCATCCCAGGATACAGCCATTCTCCCCAGCGAGTCGCTGAAAACTTCGTTGCGGGTGATCTTCCCCGTAGCCTTATTGTATTTCACCAGCCCATAGGCTGTATTGGGTTTATAAATCGGGGCGGTCGTGATGTTGACCTTTGTTTCTACCAGGGCGGGCCCATCGGGCAGCCAGCGCTGGGTACAGAAGCCAAACCCGGAAGGGCTGACATTCCTCAGGTAGAGAAAGCCGGGTTCGCGTTTGTCGCTGGTGACATGATAGCCCCAGACGGTGAAGTCGGGATAAAGATCGTAGTGTGACCAATGCAAGGGAGCTGACGAGCCGGCCCCCGCTGAAGCCGTCCCCCCCGTGGCCGCACGCGCGAAAGCCTGCGTAACGAAACGCATCGCGGTATCGAAGATCCTGATCTCTCCCGGCTTGTCGATCATATGTCCTCCCGGGAAAGTGTAGTATTGAAGATGCACCTTTTCATCCCAAAGAGCGCCCGCATGTACTTCGCTGTTCAAATAGTAGAGGATATCGGTATTCCCGTTGTGCATCCGGCAATCTACATCCCGGAGGTTCTGAAAGGCATAACGCATCGGATATAGTTCCTGGTTGTCGGGACGGCCGACAAAGAATTCGGGGCTTCCGGCCAGGCTCACGGCAGCGGATATTTTATCGGGGTATTTTCCCGCCAGGAAAAAAGACATGAATCCGCCCATGCTGAAACCAATGATACCCCTATGCGCCCGGTCCGTCAGCGTACGTAACGAAGAGTCGATATGTTCCACCAGCTCCGGAAAATAGTCCTTCATTTGCACGTTGAACTTCACATCCTCGTGATTGCCCACGTTGTAAGGCCTCGGTTCGGCCAGATCGATGTTGCCATCCCACATCACCAGGATCACCTGGTATTTATTCACCAGCTCCTTGATACGGGTGTATTCCAGCTTGGCGTTGTCATCCTTGAAATGACGCCCGCCCCAGCCATGAAAGAAATAGATGACGGGGTACCGCCGTTGTGAGCTTTCATATCCTGCCGGCAGATAGAGACGGTAGTATTTCTCATGTCCAAACACCTTACTATAGTGTGTAAGGTCGTAATACGCGCTGTCCTTTTGAGCAACGGCGGCCTGTAGGACGATCAGCAGCAGCCCGCAACATATCGATCTATTCATAGTTGTTTTATCTTGTAAAGGAAAGCTCCTTTTTTATCCTGTGTCTTATTGGTCAGCAGCAGCCGCCAGATGGGCCGGTGTCCCCAATTATCCGCCACCCGTTTCTCATCCGGCTGAGAAGTAGACATCTGCTCCTCACTCACATCCCAGGCTTTTGCATCATATTCCAGCAATACGGAACGATGACCGGGTATCGAAAAAACGATCCGGCCGGGTGTACCATGATCCGCGGGGCAGACGGTCATGAATGTCTGGCTCAGCACACCTTCCCTTTTGCTCAGCTGAAAATTATCCTGTACCGTCACCTCGTTGCGGGACTTATCAAGGGTCACCTTACGCAGCCATTGTTGCACGCCGGCTTCATCGGGATAAGCCTTCGCTATATCCATTTGAAGGAAGATCTTTCCACCGGCGCCGCTGCCATCCGCATCTCCCGTATACTTCACCTCATGCGCCCCATAACGCGTGCCCGCCGGCTGCTGATACCCATTGATCAGCGGTACATTGTGATGCGCCGAATTCAGGTACCAAAGGTCATACCTGTCTTTCGAAAAAGTCTTGGCGTTGTACGTGCCAAATCCGACATCTACGATCACCGGTTCGCCGTCCGCATAGACCATAAGATCCCCCACGTCATTGTGGTTGTGGCTCTCCCCATTGTGTCCGGCATGCGAGGCCAGGAATAGCCCCTTTGGCGAAGCGCCGGCCATCAGCTGCAAGTTACGGAACCAAAGATCTTTTTGCGGTGGCAAAGGCGGATTGGACGCTTCACAGTCCTTTACCACCAGCAGGTTCCACAGGACACGGGGTTTGGAAAAGTCTTTGTCATAGAAATTGTGGTCGTCGATATGGTGATAGGCCCAGGCGCCAAAGTCCTTCAGGCTGGCATCTTTCAGCGCATCACCCACCCGGTAGATAAGCAATCCGTCCGCGCCGATGGTCGGCGAGGCATCCGCAATATCGATAAAATAGCTACCGGCAATATGCATGTTCTGGATATAGCTGCCTAATTTCTGAATGACAGGAGAAGAATAGATCGTCACCTTGCCCCCCGTCGCATTGTCCAGCATCTTCAGCGCATCGAAAAGACGGGCCGCGCCACCCGACCAGTAGCTGGGGCCTTCATCGACGGCTCCATCGTCGCCCAGTCCGTTGATGTAGTTATCCAGCAGGACCATTCCATGGTGTAATTCCTGTACGCGGCGTTGCTGGTCCTTTTCCAGCAGCAACAGACTGATCATCCAGTTGCTGACCACCCAGGGGTCCCAATTATTCACCGGTGCATCCGGACGGCTGGGTCCCAAATAACTATAAGGGATCGCGTTCTTTTCGAGGGGTACAAGGATCCGGCGATTGACCTCGTAGTAAATACGCTGACGCACCAGTGGAGATATCTGTTCCAGCTGGGGTCCTACCAGGTAATCGGTCAGCGCCAATATCTCCGACGTCTCGCTGGCGAAGAGATCCACGGATGGTTCTTCTGCGTCGGGAAGGCCAAGACCGGCCTTCTGCAGATAATAGTGAGCGGGTACGCCCCAGAAAGTTTCTTCGCAGGTGGACCAGACGCCGTTCAGGATGTCGTCGGTGAATCGTCCCTTGCCTTCCATGGATTCCGCCAGCACCAGCGAAAAGAGCTGAGCGCGTTTGCCAAAGCTGACGTCCTCGTAATGGGTGCGGTTCCCATTCCGTTTGAATTCCAGGTACAGCGTAGCCGGCAAAGAGGCAAACGGTTTGTGCAGGTATTTTTCGCCGGAGGCGATGATCTGTTGTCGTATCGAATCAGGAACCAGGGCCCGCCATGCTTCCACCGTATTGGGAAAGGGATGCCAGCTGTCACGGGGTAGCAGTGAGGCGGCCACCTGGACTTTTGAGAACTGTTGCAGCAGATTGCGCTGCACCACTTCCTGGGCACGGACGGGGGAACAAAGAAGCAACACTGCCAGAAAGCGATAATATTTCATCATCGTGAGATTTTATTTATCGAATAAGGAAGCCGGCCGTATTTTCCAGCTGCGCTTCGGAGATATGAATGGTTAGTTTTCCATCGTTCCACTCCCATTGTTCAAAGGCGGATTCCCCTGTTCTTCCCAGACGGGTGACGGCAGCAGGCCGGAAGGTACGCGGCAGGGTCAGCTCACCGGGATCAAAGGGAATGAGGGCCAGTGCAGACGAGGCAAAGATGTCCTTATCGTCCTGGGAGATCAACGCCCAGCGTCCCTTCCAGTCGAGCCGTCCAAGAACGGGGTCGCTGGTATTATGAGCGGGCTCACCGCGTAGAGCCAACGCTGTCAGGATGGAATCGCCCCCGCGTATCCCCTCTTTTCTTCCCCAGCAACGAAGCCGGGGAGGTCCTTCGAAATCACCCGTCGAGCTGTTCAGCCACAAGGGCTGCCAACGCAAGGTCCGTCTGTACCATTTGTTGATGGCCAAACGCCGGCAAAAGTATTTATCGCGGATGGGCTGACCGCCGGGTTGTGTGATGGGGAGGCTGGCGCCCGGACATCCGATAATGGCCGTATTCAGTACGACCTCGTCGTCGGGTTCCCATTTGTATCCCGAAGAGCCGGCGATGCCGACATTTCTATCGGACAACAGGCTGGCCCAGATGCTCCATTCCCCATGCCCCCCGGCGATGTCATACCAGAGGTCGCCCTGGTCATCCAGCGAGACGAGGTCTATACCCTCGAGGGTCAGCGGGCTGATGCTGTAATACATGATGGCCACGTTGGGACTGACACTCCGTGCCGCGTCGGCGATGAGCCTGATAAGCGCTACGGACTGCCGTTCGCCCCTGTATTTCGGATCACGCGGCACTCCCATATGGGGTGACGGCAACCCATACCCGAAATCCAGCTTGATCAGGGAAGGTTTCAGCTCCTGCATCTCCCGGATAGTCCGCCGTCGCAGGAATTCCCTGGCCTTTTCGCTGCTGATGTCCAGACAATAAAAAGAGGTCGAGGTCGGATCGAAATTCCAATTAGCTTTACAGGGCCGTCCGTGACGATCGACGATGAGATCGGCCGAGGTCAATCCCGCAGCAGCCGTATCGGTGATCCAACCCAGCGTCTCCCACAACCCATGGGTCATACCGCCGTCGTGCAGCGTCTTCAGATTGTCTGCTAATTGTGGAAAGCGATGCGTATCGGGCCGGCCGGAGCCCTGTGAAATTTCCCAGCCGTCATCCAGCACCAGCATGGCCGAGCCCAGTTGTCTGGCAAAACCAGCAATAGGCGGAATAGTATATTTCTTTTCCCTCCACAGACCCCAGGTATTGAAAAAGGGCACGGGTGGCTGCACCCCGTCGGCAGACCGTGCGGGAAAAGACCGATAATAATTGGTAAAAGCCATCAGCGCATTGCCTCCCAGCGTGATCCGCAGGGGTTCCGTCCAGACGCGCCGGCCCTCTTTCGGAGCGCCCCAAACGTCCTCGTTGTAAACGTACTGAAAACATCCCCGCGTCGCCTCCACCCGCAGCGACAGAGCGGCATCCGGGATGCTGCCCGCTCCCAGGGCAATAAAGCCGTCATCCGATCCCATCCCCGCAAAATACAAAGGCTTCGGATAGGCGGCTCCGTAAGGGGCGCCCATGGAAGGGCCGTAGGATCCCAGGGCGATATTGGTCAATCCAAAATCCCAGTTGCGAAAATAGCTTTGAGCCGGTCCTTCCTTGGCGCCGGGTATGCAGTAGCCAAAGGCATTCCAGTCCGGCAGAAAAGGTCTGTCCCAGGTGGGCCATACGGGAGAATCCTTCACCGCCTTGTCGGAAGCGCCGAAATACATCTCGATGACGGCAGGCGGTCCCGATGTCCAGGTCACATTGAGCTCACGGAAACGAACACCCCACTTTTCGGTGGTGACTATCAGCGTGCCCGTGCCCAGCGAACCTATCTGTAAAGGAAGTGCCAGCTCTCCCAAGCCGGCACTGTTAGGCATAGCGGTAACGGCTGCCTTTACAAACAGCTTATGATGATCCGTCTCCAGCCAGAAGGAAGGCAACAAACTACCCTGCCAGATCACTTCGCCACCGGTGGAACGGAAAACTTTGGCGCTGTCCTGTACGGGGTCCCAGCGGAATATCAGGTTATCCTGTTGGTAGGTGACAACGTCTGTTACCGCCGGATTATCCGCCAGGGCCGGGTACGGAAGAAGAAGTATGATCAACCATTTATAGACATGTCGATTCAGATGTTGCACGTTATTTCTCTTTCAGGTTATAGGTTCTTATAGCTAATGATGGCAGCTCGGGAAGAGAGTGGGAAGGCTTGTCGAGATAAAAATAGGCCGTCGCCGAAACGTCATCGCTGCGATAGAAGTTCGTCCAGGTCTTATAGGCGATGGCAGGAGCCATGGGAGCTCCCGCTTTTTTAGCGGCCTCTACCTGGTCAGGCGGTCCACCGCCCATCTGCTGGATGGTGACGCGGCATCCGGAGGCGAAGTAGATGGGATCCGGGACGTGATACCGGTAAAAAGCCCATTGAAAACCCTTCCAGTCGGCCATCAGACAGCCGGTGTAGTCCGTAAAGAATTGTCCCTGGCTCCAGGCCGTACCCAGATAGTCTTCCGTGCCGGTGCCCACCAATGTAGGATAGTCCTGGTCCCCATCCAGATACATCTTGACCTCTCCCTCCCCGAACCAAAGCCCGCCGTACAGCGGATTGGTGTTGACTCCCAGGTTGGCGCCCAGGTATCTGCCCCGGCCCTGCACGGCCGGCAAAATTTCAAAGTCTTTGGTCAGCGTGGTGGCCGTATCCCTGTGCCAGTAAGCATGAAAATAGAGATTGTCCTCATTCCAGGTCTTTGTCAGCTGATAGTCCACATCGAAGAACAGATTCCCCACGTCCTTATCCGACTGGTTCGTAACGACGATGCGGACTCCCGTCTTGAATGGCATGGGGATAAAACAATTGAAGCTCCGGCCTTCCGGGTCGGCAAAGAAAACATTGTGAAAGGCCGCCATCCGTCCCAGCCCCATGCCGAAGAAGTCGCCCAGCGGAGCGGAGACAGCCGGCCGGGATTCGCCATCCCAATACATGTCCAGCCGCAGCGATCGCAGCATCGAAGGGCTTCGGTTATCAACGGTGATCCATATACGATTAATGATGCCCTGGTCTTTTATGTCCAGCAATGTCAGCGCCTGGCCTTTAGGAATGGGAAAGGAAGCCTGGCCCTTTGCCCCATGATTGGACATGCCGCCCCTGCCCTTTTGTCCATTGATATTTTCGGGGCTGCTCCAGCGGGGAGACAGGTTGCCGTCGTACTCATACAGTTTTCCCGAGGCTTGGGGCTTGTTCCCGGAGGTACAGCCAAATAAAAGTAAACAGCCGGTGAAGAAGGCCGGGAAGAACCATATTCGATCCTTCCCGGCTGGAAAGCCTATAAATGTCATCTCTTACAGATTGGGATTGATATTCGCGTCCGCCAAAGGAACAGGGAACCAATAGTTGGCCTTGGTGATCGGATTGGCAATGATCGCGTTCTCCAGCGGACTCCTGTTCGGGGCGCTGTTGGCCTGTTCCACCATTTGTAACCGCTGCAGATCGAACCACCGGGTGGTGCCTTCGGCGGCAAATTCCCAGGCCCGCTCGTTGACAACGGCGGTAATGAAGTCATCATTCGACAATCCCGATAAAGGCGTCAAACCGGCTCTCGTGTGCACCCCATTCAATGCAGTATAGGCATCGGCATTCGGCGTACCATCGGCCCTGGCCTGCGCCTCGGCATAGATCAGCAGCACGTGCGCATACCGCATCATATACACCGGTACGTTGGTAAAGTACAGCGAATTATCCGGGACCCGGAACTTGGCATAATACGGATGACCGTCTGTGCTGTTCTGCCAGTTGACGGTGGTGCCATCGGCTTTGGTAAAGACGGTGTGGAAAGTAAGGTCTTTTCTCAGACCCGCAGGAAAGTTATTGAAGAAGTTGATCTCTGCCTCGTAATCCTCCCATCCTCCCTCTTCCGGAGGAGTCGTGGAGGCGCCTGCAAATGCGTTATTGGATCCGCCATAGTTGGCATTGGTCTGGAAGGCCATGACCTCTTCCTTGCCGATCTTGGTGATATCGGGCGGGTTCTGCTGGCTCCAAAGATCGTTCAGGTCCGCCAGTCCAAAGCCATAGGTAGCCGCGTTGTCGATGACTTTCTTGGACCATTGGGCCGCCAAAGCATATTTCGAGTTGTCCAGGACGGGCCAGCCGCCTTCCGTTAGATATACATCCGCCAGCAAAGCTTCCGCGGAACCTTTGTTCGGTCTGCCCGGATCTCTTTTCGTATTAGGCAGCAGGCTGTCGGCCGCCAGCAGATCGCTTTCGATGACCTTGTATACATCGGTGGGCGGAGAAGGCTTCATGGTCAGCTCATCCGGGGTAACGCCATTTGCGACATCCGTTACCAACGGAATATTCCCAAACCCCCTGGTCAGCCAGTAATACCCCAATGCCCGCAGATAATACGCCTCACCCAGGATCTCGTTGATCTGCGTCTGGTCTCCCTGCACTTTGGCAGCATTGCCGATAACGTTGTTGGCGCCCTGTATGGCCTTATAGCAGCCATTCCAGATCTGGGAGATCCGATCATTGTTGGCGGTGACATCGAACTGATCCATTTCCCTGAAGTCCGCTTTGTTGCCGCCGGGTATGGTGGTCAGGTCGTCTCCGCCCATAGCAAAACCCTGCACGGCAGAAGTGAGAAAACCCTGGGCCCAGGTACGCAGGTATCCCTTGTAGGCTCCGGTCAGCGCGGCATCCAGACCGTTGATATTCGACACGGCATTGCTCCCGACTACCTGCCCTTTAGGGTTCTCATCCAAAAAATGCTTCGAGCAACCCATAAGGGAAGCTAAAAGACAAATTATCAAATATTTTTTCATGACTAATATTTAAGTTCTTTAGAAATGTACGTTTACACCGAATGTCCACATTACTGAATTGGGATATGCGCCCTGGTCGACACCCTGCTGCGTATCGGCCTCGTAGCCATTTATATTCCCTTCCGGAGCGCTGGAATTGGATTCGGGATCTATACCCCTGTAATGCGTAAAGGTGATAAGGTTCGTAGCGCTGACGAATACTTTTACGGACATGATATCATGGAACGTTTTTCTGGGAAAGGTATAGGCCGCACTCAGGTTCTTCAGCCGCACAAAGGCCGCGCTCTCTACAAAACGGGAAGATTGCGTGTAGGAGTTCCCAGGATAAGCGCTGAAGGCAGGGATGTTCGAGGTCTCATTAGTCCCGGGGATATACCTGTTCTTGATGTCGGAGAACAAGATCTCCTTTGCATCGGTGCTTCCCAGCATCCCGAAGGCATAGGAATAGTTCAGCTTGTCCATGCCCAACAGCCCTTCGAAGAAGACGTTCAGAGAAAAGTTCTTGTACGTAAAAGTATTGTTCCAGCCCAGCGACGTCTTGGGCAGAGAGTTCCCGATCTGCACAAAATCGTCCGTATTGATCACACCGTCGCCGTTCTTGTCATAATAATGAGCATCGCCGGGCGAAGCGCCATATGTTGCGGCCTCGGCGGCATCATGCGGCTTCCAGGTTCCCAGGTATCTGTACCCATAGAAAGTTCCGATCGGCGAACCGGGCTGCAGGATGAACGGATCGATCTCGATAAAGGGTTTTCCCGCCCCCAGGCTAACCAGCTTGTTCCGCAGAAAGGATACATTGGCGGAACTGCTCCAGGTGAAATCCTTTGAGGTGAACCCATTGACGTTGACGGAGAGCTCCCAGCCCTTATTGTCCATTCTTCCGATATTGGACAGGATAGAGTATCCGCCTAAGTATCCGGGTATGGGTTCGCTCAACAATAAGTTTCGGGTGTTCTTGACGAAATAATCGGCCGAGACGCTGACCATCCCACCCAGGAAGTCCATATCGATACCGGCATTCTTCTGTTCCGTGGTCTCCCATTTCAGATCCGGATTGCCGGGGTTCCCCAAAATGATCCCCGAGACGATGGTGCTGCCGGGCCCGGGAGAAAATATCGATCCCGCATCGTCGAGGTCGGTGACATACGCGGACAGGGTCCCATAGGGATTGATGCCCTGGTTACCCGTCAATCCCCAGCTGGCTCTTAATTTCAGGTTGTGAAAAATGTTCTGGCCCTGCATGAAGGGCTCTTCCGATACGCGCCAGCCCACGGCTGCGGAAGGAAAGGTGCTGTATTTGTTGCTGCCCTGGAATTTGGAGGAACCGTCACGGCGTACGGAGGCCGATACCAGGTATTTATCTTTGTACGCATAGTTGACCCTGCCCAACATAGACAGCAGCGCCCATTCCGAATACCCGGAACCCACGTTGGACGAAGCCGATAACGCAATGTTATTATAGGACTGGGCGGGATAGGTCAGGTTGCTGACGCCGACATTGAAGCCCGTGCCGCTGAACTTCTGCGTCTCGTATACACCCGTGATCTCCAGGCTATGGTCGTGATTGAATATATGCTTGTAGGTAAGATTGCTGGTGCTCTGCCAAAGGACGTTCTCATTGGAGCTTCTGCTGGCGCCGGGCACATTGCTGGTGATATCAGGACCGGCATATCCCATACCCTGGGTATTGTTATAGTTCAATCCGAACTGCACATCCAGGGTCAGGTCGCGGATAAACTGGTACCGCAAGCCGCTGATCAGATTCATATTGGTGTTGTTCGTCCTGTTGTCCGTCTCGTTGTTCAGGGCGACGGGGTTCTGGAAGATCGAGCTGGTGGGATCATGGAGGATATAATTGCCGTTGGCATCGTATACCGGCGTGGTAGGCGCCCATGCGAGCGCCTGGCCCAAAGAGCCGCCCCTGCCGTTGGTGCCGCTGGTATTGTGGTTCTCGTTCCGAACCCCCGCAAAATTGAGCCGGAAAGACAAGTTCTTCATCAGCTGTGATGTCAGGTTGGTGCGTAAGCTATAGCGCGTATAGTCCGAATTATCGATGACCCCTTTCTGATTGAGGTAATTGGCGCTGACCAGGAAACTGGTCTTGTCGGACCCGCCGGAAAAAGTGAGCTGGTGCTCCTGTCCGGGCGCTGTTCTGAAAATTTCGTTCTGCCAGTTCGTCCCGCCGGTCTTTTGGAACTGTGCGATCTGATCATCGGTGAACCGCGGCGGAGACGAAGGCGTGAGCACCGCATAGCGGGCATTGACTGTCTGGGCGAAGTCCGCCGCATCCATGACGGGATAACGTTTGATAACGTCGGCCGAATAATACTTCGACGTGACGTCGATGGCCATCTTTCCTTTTGTCCCGGTCTTGGTGGTAACGATCACCACTCCATTGGCGCCCCTGCTGCCGTAAATGGCGGTAGCCGATGCATCTTTCAATATCTCTATACTGGCGATGTCGTCTGTGTTCAGGGTGGTAAAGTCCGCGCCGACAAAGCCATCCACGACATACAGCGGGCTGTTATCGCCTGTCAGCGAGTTGGCGCCCCGGATACGGATCCGTACATTACCCCCGGGAGAGCCGGAAGACGTCGTCACCTGTACACCAGCGGACCTGCCTTGCAAGGCCTGATCGAGCCTGACCACCGGCGCATCCTGGAAGTCTTTGGCCGTCACCGTGGACAGAGAGCCTGTTACGTCCCTTTTCCGCTGCGTACCATACCCGATCACCACGGCATTCTCGATCTTGCTTTCATCCAGCTGCAGCTGGACATTGATCGTGCCCGAAGCAGATACTTCCAGCGTTCGATAGCCCACATAGGAGATAACCAGCGTGCCTCCGCCATCGGGCGCCTGCAAGGTAAAGTTGCCATCCGCGTCCGTGCTCGTGCCCCTGGCCGATCCCTTGAGCTTTACGGAGGCGCCGGCCAGCGGTTTTCCATTCTCGTCCCTTACCATACCATGAATGTCCTGAAAAGCAGGAGGCGGCGGCATGGCAGGATCGCGGGCTTCCTCTCTCGATTTGATGACGATGATCTTGTTGGTGATGGTGTATTCCAGGTGCTGATTTGAAAAGCAAATAGCCAGCACTTCGTCAAGGTCCGCGTCCTTTACGTGAATGTCGATCGGTTGGGCTTTTTTAAGCAGGTCCTGGTCGTAGAAAAACAGATAGTTGCTTTGCGCGCTGATCTTCTTCAACACTTTCGCCAGAGAGATATTCTTCTCTGAAAGCGTTATCTTTTGAGCAAAGCCGCCGGCGCTGACGTGCATGCAGGCCGTCAATAGTAAAATGGCGGTTAACTTCATGATCCGCATTGTTTTATTGCCCGCAAGATCCTTATGGCAGGCAATCGTTAGTAGTGGAGGTTTACAAAGAGCCTTGAAATCCATAACTTTGAGTGTTTGGGTGAGTTAATAAGCAGTCCTACCAGATTGTATAATTATAGTCAACCTGAACATCCCGCCGGGGAGTGCCGTTAACACTTCCCGGTTTTTTGTTCCGGCTAACCGATGAAAACAATATTTCCCATTCAGGGTGTCACCGTCAGCCTCCTGCCTTCAATGCGGAAATGAACATGGCTCAGTTCCAGCACCTTCAGCGTCTCCGACAAAGGCAGATTGCGGAAGACCTTTCCCGTGAAATGCCTTTTGGGCGCCTCCCCTTCATAGTGCACTTCCAGATCATACCACCGGACCAGCTGCCGCATAATGGAGGGCAGATCGGCGCCGTCAAAGGAGAACAAACCTTCCTTCCATGCCACGGCCTCTTCCACATCGGCATCTTTGACAAGGCTGACCAGGTCCGCCGAACCGCAGGATGCCTGCTGGCCTGGCCGGAGCAGCAGGCTGGAAGCTCCTTTTGTGATCCTTACGGCCCCTTCCAGCAACGTGGTCCTTGCCTCGGACTCGTCTTCATAGGCGTTGATGGAAAAATGGGTCCCGATCTCATACACTTCCATTCCTTTTACCTGTACTCTAAAAGGCTGGTCCGCGTGATGGGCCACTTCAAAATAGGCTTCTCCCTTCATCTCTACTTTTCTATCCTTGCCGGTGAATGCCGTAGGATAGGTAATGGAGGAGGACGCATTGATCCAGACCTGGGTGCCGTCCGGCAACGTCAATCTGAACTGTCCGCCCCGGGGAGTGCTCACGGTATTGTACAGGATCTCTTTCGCCGCCCGCCCGGATGGCTGGTAAGCCAATTCCCCATTGGAAAGCTTGACCACGCGGGCATTCCCCTGTTGCGCCAGCGTGCCATTGTTCGCATCTTCCAGACTGATAGTCGAGCCATCCGAAAGGGTAAGCATGGCTTTATTGCCACCCGGCGCCACATCCGTCTTTAAAGCCGGAGCCGGTGGTTTTTGCGCTATGGGCGGCGTGCTTGAACGTTTAAGCAATAAGAAATAGCTTACCCCCACCACGAACAGAACAGCGGCAGCCGCGGCAGCACGCCATATGGGGAAAAGTCTTTTTGGCGGAGAGGCAGGGGCTTTATTGTCAGCTTCTTCTTCCTGTGCTCTGGCCAGCATCTGGCTGAACATAAGATCGACGTTGGCATCGTCCGAAAGACCGGTATATTCCCTGTTTTCCAGCTTTTCCGTTAGGATCTCGCGTAGTATTTGCAGGTTGGAAGGTTCTTTTACAAGATGTAGGAAAAGGCTTAATTCCGCAGGCGTTAGGTCGTCCTGCAGGAACTTCTCGACCAATAGTTCGAATGATGGCATCATGACAATCGTTTTAAGATCCCCTGGCGGGTCTTGTATAAAGACGCAAATGGAAGGGAACAGGGAGCGTGGGGAGAAAAATTTTTATAAAAATAACAGGAGCAGGCCAAGCAGGGGTATCGCCTCGGAGTGTTCGGCGAGGAATTTACGGAGGTGGACCAGCGCCCTGACGATATAGCTTTTTACGCTGTCTTTGGAGATGCCCATCCGGACGGCTATTTCTTCGTGTTTCAGTCCCTGGAAGCGGCTGAGACAGAATGCGGTCCGCTGCTGGACGGGAAGGACATCGATGGCCCGGCGGATAATAGCCTCCATTTCTTTTATCTCCATCTTGTCGGAAGGCGCCAGGGAAGTATCCGCAAAGTATTCCATCAGGTAGGTCTCGTTCGTGGTATTGAACACTTTTTTGCGTAGCCGGTCGATGATCACATTGCGGGCAATGATAAAAAGGAATGCGTCGAATCGTTCGATCTCTCTCAATTTCTCTCTTCTTATCCAGACTTTTGCAAAGATATCCTGGGCCAGGTCCTGGGAAAGCTCCCGGGACTTCGTAAACAGCAGGGCGGTGGAGTAGATCTGGTCCCAGTAATGGACAAACAACCTTTTGTAGGCAGCTTCATTGCCTGCCGCTACCTCTGTGAGCAGTTGCCTTTCGTCAAGTAAAGCAATCGTTGCCATTTACTAAATTTACTGCAAATTTTTTTCTTACCGGCGAACCAATCCACAGTTTTGTAAAAATCGAAGATCCTCGCGGGCGCAATCCAGCGGATCCCGCTCCTGATAAGACTCCTGCTCGACGATGAACTGGGTGGCCCCTCCTGTTTTGGCAGCCGCGGCAATGATCTCCGCCACCGGCATCACGCCCTTGCCCAATACCGTGCTGTCATACCCCTGATCGCGCTCGCCTTTTCCCGGGCTCTTTATCTCATCCCGCACGTGTAATAATTCGAACCGGCCAGGGTATTGCGAGAACAGCTGCAGCGGCCGGCCGCCCGCGGCATACATATTGCCGATGTCCATCTCCTGCGCCACCAGCGCAGGATCCGTGTGCCGAAGGATAAGGTCGTAGATCCGCTGCCCGTGGAAAGAAGTGTCGAATTCCATGTTGTGGTTGTGATACCCGAACTTTATCCCCTGCTGTTTGCAATAGGCGCCACAACGGTTGAACACTTCCAGGTATTTGAGCAGCGTATCATAATCCTTTCGCCAATTCTCATCCATAGAAGGTGTGATCAGGTAATGCTGCCCGGCCAGCACCGCATCTTCCACGGTATATTTCCATTCATCGGTAAATTGCTGCCGCCCTTCATCCCAGTGCTCCGCGCCGATGAAAACGTGCCCGCTCACCAGGTTCAGCCCCAATCCCTCCAGTAATTTCCTGAATTCGACGGCCGTCCGGCCATAGAATTTGCGCTTCCAATAGCCGGCATGTTCGACATTCTTATAACCGATGGCCGCTATCTGCCGCAACGCTCCTTCCGCATCTTTGTTCATTGCGTCCCTTACGGTATAAAGCTGTATACCCACGGCGCCTTTTTTCCCGGACATGGTCGACAGGGCATTCAGTCCTTTCGGCAATAAGAAGGAGCCTGCTATGGCTGCCCCCGTGGTGACCAGCCAATTTCTTCGGGATGATTTCATACGATAAAGCTACGCTTTCTTTTCCTCATTCGCTTCTAAGACTCTTGACAGGATTGGCCAGTGCAGCGCGGAGAGTGCGGATACAGAGGACGATAAGCGCGATAACCAAAAGAATGCCGCCGCCGGCTGCGAAGATCCACCAGCTGAGCGAGGTTTTGTACGCGAAGTTCTCCAGCCATTTACGGCTCCCCCACCAGGAAATGGGTACGGCGATGAGGATCGCCAGGCCGATGAGTTGGAGGAAATCGCGGGATAACAAAAAGATCAGGTTAGTGACAGTAGCGCCAATGACCTTGCGGATGCCGATCTCTTTTGTCCGCTGGTTGGTGATATACATGACCAGGCCGAGAAGACCCAGGCAGCTGATGAAGATAGTGAGACCGGTGGCCCACGCCAGGAGGCGGGAAATGTTCTTTTCAGCGGTGTAGAACTTTGCGATGCTGTCGTCGATGAATTGATAATCGAAGTCGTCGTTCGGATAAACGGAATGAAAGGCTTTCTGTATGGCGGCAATAGTAGTCGGCCAGTTGTCGCCGTCGGCGGTGCGGGGTTGGAGCCTGATATTAAAGACGTGTGCGTTCTTAATGCCGTTCGCGATGACCAGGGGTTTTATCGGCTCACGAAGCGATCGGGGAAAGAAATCTGCTACGACCCCGACGATGGAGGGATTGCCGTTCCATTCCTTGATCTGTTTACCGATGATCCTTTGCGGGTCCTGGTAGCCCAGCAGATGGAGATAGGTCTCATTTATGACTACTGCATTGATGGTGTCGCTTTGAGGAGCGCTGGCGCCTGCCAGCAGGCGGAAACCATACATGCGGAAATAATTGCTGTCCGCGAGCTTTACCTGTACATTCTCACGGATCTCTTTTTTCCCATCATTGAAGACCATAGTGCTTGTCCAGGTGCCGTTGCTGGAAGGCGGGTTGCTGGAGATGCTGACCAGCGCTACTCCGGGGATAGCCTTTAGCTTATCGAGAAGAACGGGTTTCTTATTAGCCTCCTGGTGATAGTTGGTGCGGAAAAAGAGAATGGCTTCTTTCTTAAAACCGAGGTCTTTATGGAGAGCATAGCTGATCTGTCGCGAAACGAGGAGCGTACCGATGATAAAGACCTGGGCTATCACGAACTGGGAAACGGTGAGCGATTTGCGAAGCCAGACGGACCGGGTCTGGCCCGTGTTGGCAAAGGCCTGGTTCTTCAGGACAAGCACGGGTTTGAAGCCGGAGAGGACCAGCGCGGGGTAGACACCGGAGAGGACGGTGACGATAAGGATCAGGACAAGGAGGAAGAAAATAACACCGGGTTCCCGGAACAGGTTGAAATGGAAGTCCGCGGGAATAAAGTCGGCGAACATCTTCAGGAGGAAAGGCAGCAATATCAGGGAGAGGACCGTAGCCAGCACCGTTAGCACAAAAGTCTCGGTGAGGAATTGGAAGATCAGCTGACGGCGGTGGCTGCCCATGGTCTTGCGAATGCCGATCTCCTTTGCGCGTTGGGAGGCCTGTGCGGTTGTCAGGTTGATAAAGTTGATGGAGGCCAGCAACAGGAGGAAAGCCGCGACGGCCAGCAGGTAATAGAGGGTCGGCTTATGAGCCTGGCGGCTATTATCGAAAACCCCGTAATCGAGGTTGAAGTGGAGATCGGAAAGGGGTTGAAGACCGACTGCCTGGATAGCGTGATCGCGAGGGTCGGGTTTCTCGTTTGTCGTAAGGATCTTTGTGAGCTGTGCTTCGACGCCTGCGGGTTTTACGCCGGGTAGAAGGCGGACGAAGAGCTGATCGGCGGAATTGGTGTACCCCCATTGCCCGAAACCCTCGGGTTTGAGACGGCTGGTATAATAGGTCGTGCGGGAGATGATCGTACCAAAATAGAAGTCCGAGTTGCCGGGCAGGTCTTTTACGATGCCGGTGACGGTGCACTGGATTGTATCATCGAAAACAATGGGTTTACCAATGATGTCGGCATATTTTGTATTGGCGTAGTAAAGACGGGCATTCTTTTCCGTGAGAACGACCTGATAAGGTTGTTGGCTGGCTGTTGCGGGTGAGCCTGCGAGCCAGGTGTAGCCGACAATATCAAAGTAGTTGGCGTCTGCGGCAATGATATCTTTTTGTTTGCGGAGTACGACAGGGTTGTTGACGTTCGGGTACGGTATCGTGACACGGGTCTCATCGAGGGTGCGGATGGGAGCTACGATCTCGAGCCCCGAGACTTCTTTTTTGGCGGCGGCGCCCATGGGTTCGGAAAGACATCCGTTTTGCCAGCTGCCATTACTGTTCGTACCGTGGGCTACTACACGATAGATACGGGACCTGTCTTTTTCGAACTTATCGAAAGTAAAGTCGTATTGGACGAGGAGAAAGATGACGAGCGAGGCGCTGATACCGATGGAAAGGCTGGCGATATTGATAAAAGAAAAGATCTTGTTACGGCGAAAGGTGCGCAGGGCAACGAGGAAATAATTTTTTAGCATATGCAGTACCGGTTATGACCTATGACAGTCAAAAATATGCCAAAACATTAACCCATTAAATTACATAAAGTTATGCTAAGGATCAAGCACCGGACTGTTCGATTTTGATACTGACGGTGTCCGGATTATTGACCGGCTTTACAGCTACCATACAGCCCTTGCCGGCAGAATAATCGATAATTGGATAACACGAAGACCACTCGTTTGGTTCGAGGATTTATTTTATTCATAAACAATCACTTACAGAGATACAAACCCCTTACCTTTGGATTTTTCCATTGCTTAAAATCTAACAGTCATGTATATTCGTAAGATTCGGGACACCGATAGAAATGAGGTGATGGCCGTCGGAGGCAAAGGCGCCAATCTGGGTGAACTGTTCAGCATCGGGGGGATACAGGCGCCGGATGGCTTTTGTGTTACCACCAAGGCGTACAAAGCAACCATCGGGAACAGCAGGGAATTAAACAGCCTGCTGGATGAGCTGACGCATTTAAAGGCGGAAGACAGGGTCCGGATCGGAGAGACCGGCGCAACCATCCGTGCGCTCATTGAAAGAATACCCATTCCGAAGAATATAGCCGATGAGGTAGCGGATCATATAGCAAATTTTGGTGAACACAATGCCTTTGCCGTGCGATCCAGCGCTACCGCGGAAGACCTGCCGACGGCTTCCTTTGCGGGGCAGCAGGACAGCTATTTGAACATCATCGGGAAGGAGGCCATCCTGCAACATATCAGCCGGTGCTGGGCTTCTTTGTTTACAGATCGTGCGATAGTCTACCGCATGCAAAACGGGTTCGACCACCATAAAGTGTATCTGGCAGTGGTGGTTCAGCAAATGATCGCCCCCCGGGCGGCAGGCATCCTGTTTACCGCCGACCCCATAACATCCAACAGGAAGATGTTATCCATCGACGCCAGCTTCGGGCTTGGCGATGCGCTGGTCTCCGGTCTGGTGAATGCCGACCTCTATAAAGTGCATAGCGGCAAGATCATCGAAAAGAGGATAGCTGTCGAACGACAGAACAGGCAAGTGCTGACGGATGAACAGATCTTGCGGCTCGAGCACATCGGCAGAAAGATCGAAGGACATTTTGGGCAACCCCAGGATATCGAATGGTGTTTGGCCGATGATGATTTTTATATCGTCCAGAGCCGGCCGATCACTACCCTATATCCTGTCCCCGAAGCAACCGATACCAAAAATCATGTTTATGTTTCTGTCGGCCATCAACAAATGATGACCGATGCCATGAAACCGCTGGGTATCTCTATATGGCAGCTGATGGCCGCCACACCGATGTTCAAAGCCGGCGGCAGGCTGTTTGTCGACGTCACACAAAACCTGTCCACGCCTGTCGGCAGAGAGACTTTATTGGATGTCATGGGGAAACACGATCCGCTCATGAAAGATGCGCTGATGACCATCCTCGGCCGGAAAAATTTTATAGAAGAACAAATGCCCGCTAAAAATGAAAAAGCCGCGCCGCCTCCCGGCCCTCCGGCTCCCTTCGAACAAGACCCGGCCATCGTCGACGAATTGATCGGGCGTAGTCAGGCGTCGATAGAAGAATTGAGACAAAACATACAAACCAGATCGGGGCCGGACCTGTTTGACTTTATGGCAGAAGCGATCCGGGAGTCGAAGAAGATCACATTCGATCCACGAAGCTTCCAGGTATTTATGGCTGCTATAAACGCTTCGGTATGGATCAATGATAAGATGAAGGAATGGCTGGGCGAAAAGAACGCGGCAGACATACTTTCTCAATCCGTACCCAACAATATCACTTCGAAGATGGGGCTGGAGCTGTTGGATGTCGCAGATGTGATCCGTCCTTATCCGGAAGTGATCGATTATCTGCAACGGACGAAGAGTGAGAGCTTTTTGGATGAGCTGGCTGCATTCGATGGCGGTGAGAAGGCCCGGGATGCTATACAGGCTTATCTCCATAAATACGGCATGCGATGCGCCGGAGAGATCGATATCACGAAACCCCGCTGGAGCGAAAAACCCACCACGCTCATCCCCCTGATCCTCGGCAATATCAAAAATTTCGAGCCGGGCGCCGGCCGGCGAAAATTCGGGCAAGGGCGGCAGGAAGCATGGGAAAAAGAACAAGCGCTGTTGCACCGGTTGAAACAATTACCGGATGGTGAAGAGAAAGCCAAAGAAACCAAACGAATGATCGACACTGTCCGGAATTTCATCGGCTATCGTGAATATCCAAAATACGGCATCGTCAGCCGTTCCTTTATCTATAAAAAAGCGTTGCTGAAAGAAGCCGAACGGCTCGTGCAAGCCAAAGTCATCGCTGAAAAGGAAGATCTATACTATTTGACTTTTGAAGAGTTCCGGGAGGCTGTACGCACTCATCAGCTGGATCATCGCCTCATCCGCCGGCGAAAGGACGAGTACAGGTCATTTGAAAAACTGACCCCGCCGCGTGTTATCACCTCCGATGGAGAGATCGTTACCGGTGAATACAAACGGGAAAACTTCCCCGCCGGAGCTCTCGTAGGTCTGGCGGTATCTTCCGGGGTTATAGAGGGGCGCGCGCGTGTCATCTTACATATGGAAGATGCCGGATTGGAGGAGGGAGATATACTGGTCACCGTCTTCACCGATCCAAGCTGGACGCCCTTGTTCGTATCCATAAAAGGGCTGGTCACCGAGGTGGGTGGGCTGATGACCCATGGAGCTGTCATTGCCCGTGAATACGGACTGCCGGCTGTCATCGGAGTGGAGAATGCTACCCGGCTGATCAAGGATGGGCAGACCATCCGGGTGAATGGAACGGATGGATTTGTAGAAATACTATAAGATCTTTGTCCCCAACATCCTCCTCCGATTCCTGGTAATTATAATCTTTCTTGAAGGCTAGATCTGTCGCAATCCCTCCCCAACTTGTCGGAATACCCGCCCTTGATCGTGCAAAGGAATGCAGACCTTTACTTCAACAAAAATACCAATCATATGTCAAGTGTATCCATCTACCTGAATTTCCAGGGCAACACCGAAGAAGCATTCAATTTCTATAAGGCCGTGTTCAAGACCCGGTTCGAAGGAGATATCGCCCGGATGAAAGACGTTCCTTCCATGCCCGGTATGCCGCCCCTCCCCGATAACGAGAAAAATGCCGTCATGCACGTAAGCCTGCCGATCCTGGGTGGCATAAAGCTCCAGGGTACGGATATGCTGGAATCCATGGGCCACAAACTAAAGATCGGGAACAATACCACTATCTGTCTCGAACCCGATAGTAAAGAAGAAACGGACAGGCTCTTCAATGCCCTCTCCGCCGGTGGTTCGGACATCATGCCGTTGCAGGACATGTTCTGGGGAGCGTATTGGGGAACCTGTCTCGATAAATTCGGGATCCGCTGGATGTTCAACTTTCAAAAGAAATAGCTATCCCGTCAGCGTTTGATGATCTTCTTTATATACCGGTCTGTCGCGGTCCGGATCTCCACGATGTATAATCCTTGCGCCCATGTGGCACAAGGGATCGCCACCAGGTTTGAAGCCGATGGATTGAGCACCCGGGCACGTCTTCTGCCGGATATGTCATATACATTGATCTCTTTCATTGTCTCACGACCCGCGGAGATATTGAAAACGCCATCCACCGGATTGGGGAAGACCAGCGGTTCGACAGCCTTTTCACCCAGCCGCACCATGACGATGGGCGAATAATCAAAATTGCCGTCGAGGTCCACCATCTTCAGGCGATAGTAATTGATCGTGGCGCGCGCCTTCATGTCTTCGCCGGAATAATGCTGCGGCGTATTGCTGTTGCCAACGGCCTTCACCGTCAGCACCGTCTTGAAGAAGACGCCATCCACACATCTTTCCACCTCGAAATGATCAGTATTTTGTTCCATGGCGGTAGTCCATTCGAAGGAAACATACTGATCATCCACCGGCTTGGCTGTAAAGCTGGTCAGCTTCACCGGCAGAGGTGCAGGAGTGGACTGGGAGAAATTATCCGAATTGGCGGAAGACGCCATCGTGTTGTTGTGGCTGGTAATGGCATATCCACCGGAAACAGCAGCGGTAGCGCCAAAGCCCAGGTTTATCACCGGCCCCACCTGTGTCCAGCTCATTCCATTCGAGGAGATATATCCGGCGTAACTATTATTGCTCTTTACGAGCTTGACCCAATAGGGCGCCTTGATATTCGCGCCGGTAGCCGTGTAGACGGTGGTGCTGCCGCCGGTGGCGCTCCGGTATTGAAAGACAGCTCCCTGGCTATGGGTGATGCCGATAAAGGCATTGCGGGCCCCGACGCTGTTGTTTTCCCGGAACATGATGCCGGCCTTGTTATTAGGGTCGGTGGCGTCCTGGCTGGCGATGCGGGCAACGATCTGATCGTCACCTACCACGCTGACGTAGGCAAACCGGAAAGCATCCGCGGTTCCCCCTATATCACTCCCCGAACCTTTAAGGAGATATACCAGGAATTGGCTGAGATAACAGGCGGAGCCTGCCATCCCTACCGTGCCGATATCGGCACTGCTCCACCGCGTCGGCAGCGGCGGACAGTCGGCAGGACAGGTGGGTGTCGAGAAACCGGTGGGAGCTGAATAAGCGCTTTGCTGCCCGGTCCCGCAGGTCGAAGCCACCTGGTACAAATAATCGTATCCACAGGAAAGGGCCGGCAGGACGATCGAATTCGTGCTGCTGGAGATCGTCGTCCAGTCGCTGACGCTTACGTTCCTGTATTGTATGGAATAGCCTGATGCATTGGCTACAGCCGGCCAGTTGAGCAGTTCGCTGCCATCAGACTGACCGGTGGCTGTGAAGCCGCCTGGCGGCGCACAAGTAACAGTGGGAGCGCCATAGACTTCCATTTCAAGCAACGCATAAAAGCCGCCCACCGTACCCGGTGTAATTCCCTGCATACGCACATAACGGCCCGAGCCATGAACGTTTATAGTGCTTGTCAACGTGCCGGGATTGGCTCCCCTGATCGTGGCAATAGTGTTCCAGCTGCCGGCGTCATCGGAAACGTCGATATTGTAGTCGATGCCGGCCGTAGTCTGCCAGCGCAGCACCACACGGCAGAGGTCATATTTTTTTGTGAGGTCCGTATAGATCCATTCCCCGTTGGCCGAGTTGCTGGCCCAGGACGTGGTAGTCTTGCCGTCCACGGCGGCAGAGGCTGGATTAGCACCGGAGCGTACCGAAGAGGCCGTGGCAGTCGTATTCAAGGCTACATTCGAGCCATTACAGGTGTCCGCGCTGCCGCCCGTCAGTCCATATACCAGCAGACGGCTGGAGCCGCTGGGCAGGTATACCTTACCGTTGGCTATCGTAGGACAAACGAATTTGGCGTAATTGCCTACGTTGTCGCCCGACACCATATTGGAATTCCAAAGCTCTTTTGTCACATCATTGGCGCTGATAGCCCGGAGTATGCCCGGACATGTGGTTTGGTTTGCATCGCAATTGTTGGAATGGCTTGCCCAGATACTACCTGTCGAATCCACGGCGCCGTTGGAAGAGGTGGATATCATCGCTCCGCTGTTGCCGATAGGCCCCTGGACACCGCTGGAGACCGTGCCGGCGACATTCAGCTTGCCGCCCACTCTATCCATGGGGAACGCTTTTAAAAGAGAGTTTTCCGGCCATGAATAAATAAATTCGTTTGTGCTGCCTTTATAATAGCCCAATGCTGTCCGCATATGGGCAGAGGAGCCGAGATCGATATATTGCAGCACATTGTTGGTAGAGGTGGAAACCCCGCCCATGTTATTGCGGTTCAGCATATAGATCCTGCCCTCTTTCGATCCGCATGCGGCGATCTGGGTATTGGGGATCAATATGAGATTCGCGGACCCAAAGTCCAGGTCGGCGGCATCGAGCGCGGTATAGTTGAAGGGAGTAAAGAAGCTGCTCACCGTCAGCGTGCTGCCGGAAGGCGTCAGCTTGACCACGCCCTCTCCCCGATTCGTGAGATCGGAGGGATTGTTGGTCGTGCCTACCGTGCCATTCCCCGTAGACAGGTATATATTCCCCAGCTCGTCTGCTGCCGGTCCGGCGCCACTCATCCAGATCCCGCCCTGTCCTCCTCCTGGTGTCGTATTGTATACTATTTTCTGCTGCAGCGTGGTGGCATCATACCCCAATAACCAGCCATGATAGGCGTCCCAGTCGCAATGCGAGGCATACCCGATGTACACGATCCCGTTCAGGAGCAACAGACCGGGTCGCTGGTTTTGCTTTTTGGGGTCGAAAGTGATCACTCCGCCTACGTTCCCATCACCGGTACCATTCACCTGTGCGGTAATGGCTACAGGGCTCCCCGCCTTTTCGGCTCCTGTCTTGATATCCAGCGCATGCAGGTATTGGGAATAGGTGTTCGTGCCGTTGGTCGTTACGCCACGGGCTACTATATAAAGAGTGCCGGCCGTCTTGTCGATCACGGGAGTTCCGATGATCCCCATATTTCCCTGGAAATCATTGTAGGCGCCACCGCACAAGGGAGGAGCCATATCGGTGTTCCTGGGTGGCCGGGTCCCGGACGGCGTGAGACTCACCTGCCAGAAAGCGCCTGTTGTCCGAACGCTGTCCGCGTCGAAAGCATAGACGGTGTTATTGACGGTGGCCACATACACGACATTCCGGACGCCTACAGACATATTGACGCCTGAAACGATCAGGGGTTGCGCATAAACCTTATCATCCAATGTAAGGGTAAATAATTTGCCAAAGCTGCCGGTCTTTACATTCCTGGTATTCAATTGCGTCTCCTGGCTGTTCCAGCCGGTGCGGTTGATATCATTATGCTGTGTGAGTACGTCTACCTGTGCGTTGGCAGAAATAGTACAGAATAACAGAGCAGCTCCCAGGATCAATGCTTGCTGTTTCATACGGTTGTTTAGAAAATGACCGATTTGCGGAAAGAGGAGGTGCACTTAAACTACGGTATATGCGAAGGATGAGTGGATAGGAGACACTAATATATGCAAATTTGCCCATATTGGCAAGTCCTGGGGCAGAACTCCCCAAACCCCCGGCCCCGTTTACCCATCGGCAGGTGTAACCTCATCGGCAAAAGGGTCGTCCTCATGACGGAATGACCGTTTTATCCGTCAGCGCACTTACACCCGCCGTGACCAGAGCGGGAGGGGCCTGTCGTATCGCTCTCAATGGGCAAATGCGGCAGATCAAAACAAGAGCTGGGAAAACGTATTATCTGTAGGGCGGTGGTGTATCGGACGACTGTCATCTCTCAGTGATCCCCCTTCCCTGCGGGATAATATGGCCTTGATCTCCGCAACGATGGAGATAGCTATTTCCTGGGCCGTCTCGGCGCCGATATCCAGTCCTACGGGTCCGTGAAGTGCGGACAGTTGTCGTTCATCCGGCGTCAACCCTGTCTGCCGGATCTCTTCCAGCATCCGGTCGAGCTTTTTGCGTGGGCCAAGGACGCCTATATAGGGATAGCCCTTTTGCAACAGCTCCTTCAACAAGGCGATGTCGTAATTATAGTTATGGGTCATCAGCACGAACAAGGTATGCGCATCGGTGCGAAGTCGCGTCAGCACTTCATGCGGCCGGGCGACCAGCACTTCATCGGCTTTGAGAAAACGCTCCCGGGTGGCGTGGTGCGGTCTGCCGTCGACGACGGTGGTATGCCATCCCAGCATGGATGTGATCTCCACCAATGGCATTACATCATTCCCCGCCCCTGCAATGACAAGCGCCGGGGGCGTAGGCAGGTATTCGACAAATCCGTTCAACGATGCATATTGTTTAAAATGAGAGGTCTTATCCTGCAAGGCTGTTCTTAGATCTGTAGCGACGCTATCTCTATATTCTTCCGGCAGGCTGGTTTGTATATTGTCTCCTGTATACAGCAGGCTTGTACCCGGATGCTCTCCTGTCCTGTCGGAAGAGAACAGGGTAACGAGCACGGCGTCCCGTCTCTCGCGTAGGAGCTCCCGCAGCAGTTGAATAGGGTTATGCGGCTGCCGGCTATCGATGGGTTCGAAAAGGATGTCGACGATGCCATTACAGCCCAGCTGTACGCCAAATTTCAGGTCGTCCTCTCCCGTGGTATCATAGATGACCAGCTTGTTCTGCTGCTGCTGAATAGCAAACAGGGCCTTATGAAGCGCATCGCCTTCCAGACAGCCTCCGCTGATGGCGCCCGTCAATCGTCCGTCTTCGGTGACAAGCATCCGGGCCCCGGGCCGGCGATAGGATGATCCTTCCACATGCACGACAGTGGCCAGCGCAGCCCGAAGCCCTTTTTGATGGGCCAGGTCATATGCCTGGATGATATCCTTGATCTCTTTCATTTAAATGAGTTTGTCGGGCGTGATAGGCAGCTCGCGTACCCTTTTACCCGTCGCGTTAAAGACCGCATTGGAGATGGCGGCGGCGACGCCGATAAGCGAGATCTCTCCGATGCCCTTTGTACCGATGGGATTGATATATGGGTCGGGCTTATCTATAAAAATAGCTTCCATGTCCTGTATATCCGCATTGACAGGGACATGGTAGTCCGCAAAATTACCATTGACATAACGTCCGTATTTATGATCGAAGATCGCCTCTTCCGTCAGTGCCATGCCGATGCCACCCACAGCGCCTCCGATCATCTGGCTGCTGGCCGTCTTGTAGCTGACGATCCTGCCTGCATCGACAACAGCGATCATTCTTTTGACCCTCACCACGCCCGTAAGGGGATGGACATGCACCTTGGCGAAATGGGCCGAGAAAGAGTACATGGAAAAATTCTTTGCCTGCTGGCTGCTCTGCGACTCTTCGGTGAGCTCGAAGAAGGGCAGGTCCTTCTGTTTCAGTACGGCCTTATAGTCGATGGGATCGGTGCTGTTCTCCGGCATCCCCGCCATGACATAGAGCTTTTGTTTAAAGGCCAGACAGGCGTCATGGACGGCGCTGCCTACAGAGGACACGGTGGAGGAGCCTCCCTGTGTCGGGGCTGTTGGAAAAGAAGAATTTCCCAGCTCGAACGTGATCTGGCTTGCGGGCACTCCAAGCAGGTCGGATGCTATCAGCGTCATGGCCGTACCTGTGCCGGGCCCGATATCGCTGGTGGCGCTCTGGATATTCACCGTGCCGTCGGCCATCATCTTCACCTTGGCCAAAGCCCGTCCACGGTAGGCGCCAAAAGCGCCACAGCCAATGCCATAGCCGGCCAACCATTCGCCTTCCCGTAAAGTGCCGGGTTTGGCCGGACGATTTTCCCATCCGATGCGTTCCGCTCCACGGGTATAGCATTCCTTGAGGTATTTGCTGGACCAGGGTAAATTACGTTCTGGATCACGGTCCGTATAGTTCTTCAATCTCAGCTCGATGGGATCCATTTTCAAAGCATAAGCCAGCTCATCCAGGGCCGACTCCAGCGCGAAAGAGCCGGTGGCCTCGCCGGGACCACGCATAGGCGCGGGTACGCCGACATTGATCGGGATGACCTTATATCGGGTATTGGCATTCGGACTGTCATAGAGGAACCGGGAGACATTCACCGAGCCTTCCGTGAACTCTTCATATACGGCCGTCTGCGAGGCGGACTCATGGGTGATGCCGATGAGCTTTCCATTCAGGTCGGCGCCAAGCCCGATCTTTTGAATGGTGTATGGCCGGTGCCCCACCAGCGTGAACATCTGTTCCCGTGTCAACGTAAGCTTTACGGGACGTTTGAGCAGCCTGGCCGCCATCACCGACGCTATCTCCTGCGGCCAGGTACGCAGGGATGAACCAAAAGCTCCCCCGACAAACCGGGAATTGACCTGCACATTTTCGGGCTTGAGGCCAAAAGCATTGGCTATGCTGCGTTGTGTGCCGATGACGCCCTGTGACTTGGTATAGACAGTGACCTTATCGTCCCCATCCCACACGGCAATGGTCACATGCAGCTCCATCGGGTTGTGCATTTCGGAGGGCTGACGGTATTCCTGTTCGATGACTACAGGCGCCTTTTTATACGCATCGGCTTCTCCACGTACATAGTCCTTGTATTTCCCGCCGTTGGGAACGACACCTTTATCCCTGTTCTTCTCGACGTCTGTTTCGAAAGGGTCTTCCTGATAAGACGCCTTGACAAGACTGGCGGCATGCGTAGCTTTCTCAAAACTTTCCGCCACCACCAGCGCGATCGGCTGACCGTTGAAATGAATGAGCTTATCGTTAAAAAGTTTTAGTCCCCGCACCGGCTGTGCGGCATCGGGTTTGAAACCGGGCACCACCGGAGTTTTGAAAGGCGTGATAACGGCCAGTACGCCGGGCGCGCGTTCAGCGGCTTTTACGTCCATCGATACGATACTGCCGTTCGTAATGGCGGCAGGGACCAGCACTCCGTACACCAATCCCGGCAATTCCCATTCTCCCGAGTATTTTGCACCTCCGGTGACTTTTAGCCGTCCATCTACACGGCTGAGCGGATCTCCAATAAGGCTTTTGTCCATGGTACTATTTTTATGCCTGCATCGACGCTGTTTTCAGCGCCTGCAGGATCGTGTTGGGAGCCAATTTGAGCTTGAATTGATTGTATTGATAGGCCCTGGCGCCCTGCATAGCGATCTGTGCCGCCTGTCTGAAATTGTCTTCCGTGGCGGACCGTCCTTTCAAAAAGTCCTCGGAAGCCTGCAGACGCCAGGGCTTGTGCGCCACGCCGCCCATGGCAAGACGTACATCCTTTATATTATTGTCTTTGTCGAGGTCCAGGGCGGCCGCTACGGACACCAGCGCAAAGGCATATGAGGTCCGGTCGCGCACTTTCAGATAATGGACATGTTTTGTAAAAGCTGCCGGAGGCAGGTCTACGGCCGTGATCAGCTCGCCTTTTGCCAGCGTATTGTCCAGCTGAGGTTCATCGCCGGGCAAGCGGTGAAAATCCTGGAATTTTATCTCTCTGTCGCCCGCAGGTCCTTTTACGCGCACAACCGCATCCAGCGCGACCAACGCTACGCTCATATCGCTGGGGTTGACGGCTATACATTTATCGCTGGCGCCAAACAAGGCATGCATCCGGTTGAACCCGGCCAGGGCGCCGCAGCCGCTGCCGGGGGTCCGCTTGTTACAAGGCATCGCCAGGTCGAAGAAATAAGAACAACGGGTGCGTTGCAGCAGATTGCCCCCTACGGTAGCCATATTCCGTAATTGGGGGGATGCTCCGGCATTGATGGCCAGGGACAGCAGCGGATACCCCTTTACCACTTCGGGATGATCGGCCACCTCGCTGTTGGTAGCCAGAGCGCCCAGCCGCAGACCACCGGACAGGGGTTCGATATTCTTCAGCGGCAGGCGGTTGATATCCACGATCTTTTCCGGCACGACCACTCCCATCTTCATCAGGTCGACCAGGTTGGTGCCACCGGCCAGAAAGACGGCCTGGCTCTCCTTGCCCAGGGACTTGATGGCTGCGCCAGTGTCCACGGGTCTTGTATAGGTGAAAGGATTCATGACTGTTGGTTTTTAACTTCCTGGATGGCTTTTACAATATTCGAATAAGCGCCGCAACGACAGATATTGCCGCTCATGAATTCGCTGATCTGCTCCGGGGATCGTGTCCGTCCCTCCTTTACGCATGCTACCGCGGACATGATCTGCCCGGACGTACAGTACCCACACTGGAACCCGTCATGCTTGATAAAGGCTTCCTGCATGGGGTGAAGCTGCTCCCCTTTGGATAGCCCTTCGATGGTAGTGATCTTTTTTCCATCGTTGGTGACGGCCAGGCTCAAACAGGAGTTGATCCGGACGCCATCGGCATGTACGGTGCAGGCCCCGCATTGCCCCCGATCGCAGCCCTTTTTGCTGCCGGTGAGATGAAGCTGTTCCCTCAGCAAGTCCAGCAGCGTCACCCGGGGCTCCACTTTCAGCTGGTATGCCACCCCATTTACTTCCAGGCTCAACGGCACTTTCCCCATTTCATCGGCTATCTTTTCGTCCCATTTGTTCTCCGCGGCGCGGCGTATGGCGCCGGGCGTCAGGGCGATGGCCGACAAAAGGGAGGACTGTTTCAGGAAGTCACGGCGCCCTTCGTTAAGAGGATTTCCATAGTCCTGGGGATCATCTTGCTTATTGGACATAAAGGTTTGATTTGCAATTGAAGATTGAATGGCCGTATCTGATCTAAATTTACTGAATTACAGCCGAATAACCAGAATACAGAATTAACTCAGAATTTTCTTAGACCTTTATCCGGGAGGTCATCAATGAACTACACAGACCTGGGTAAAGACATAGAAAATTTCGTAAGGGATACTTTCAATCTTTATGCCATGCATCAATACCCCTATCATAACCTGGTTCATACGGTGGAGGTGGTCGGGCATGCCCGGAACATTACCCGTCATTATGCTGACAAAGGGGCCAGCCCGTTCGTTGTCACCACGGCGGCCTGGTTCCATGACATCGGACATCTGTCCGGCCCCATGGAAGGTCACGAGGAAAGAGGGGTGTTGATCATGGAAGACCATTTACATCAGCTGCAAATACCCGAACAGGTCATTCTTTCCATCGCCGGGTGCATCCGGGCGACAAAATATCCCTCCTACCCCACTACATTGAATGAAGAGATCCTTTGCGACGCGGACACTTTCCATTTTGGGACCGAATACTTCAGGCGCACCGACGAGGCCGTCAGAAGGGAGGTGGAGATCAGAACGGGCATAAAGCCTGTCAACTGGCATAAAAAAAGCATCTATTTGTTGCAGCAGCACCGTTATTTTACGGCATACTGTCAAATGCTGCTCGATCACGGCAAACAACGGAATATCGAGTGGCTGCAATCGCTGGCAGACTAGCCCATCTCAGGAAATTGCGTAGATTGAGCTCCGGGCAAACAACTTATTTCAAGGCTGCATCGTTGGACCTGGGCGTTCCGGAAAAGCGTTGACTTCCCTGTATCTCCTGCATTTCGCCGGTAAAGTTGCCATGGAGGGTAAAACTGCCGTTAAAATAGACAGGGGTCGATCCGGCAAAGGAAGAAAGGAAGAATTGATTTTCTTCTACGATGCCCTCCAGGTAACGGGTATCCCGGACCTCCCCTATTAAAGTGACGTCCAATTTATTTCCTTCCTGTTTGAAGAGACCTAACATCTTTTTCCTTTTTCCCTTTTCGTCGCTAAATGACAGGTCATACACTCCGGATAGATTGGCGGCCGCTCCTATCCCGGTCTCCTTGAATCGATAGGGAATACCCGTAGCCGCTCTCACGGGCACGGAAACCCCGTTCCGTCGTCTCAATACACCGGCAAGATCTTCATCATCTATGCGAAAGGCCAGTTCGCCATCGAAAGGATCGAGAAAGATAAAAAAGGAATCCCTGGTTTGCTCTACCCGGCCCCCTTCGAGACATGCTTCGCCATTGTGAAAAAAGACCCTGTTGACGCCATTGCAGTCCTTATGAATATCAAAGATGATCGGTATAGCCAGGTCAGGCCGCAGCTGGAACACCGCCCGCCAATAGCCTGTGGGAGAAAAGGACGCCGTTTGATCTCTGCCCTGTACGCATTTATCCAGCTGTATATCGTATTCGTTGGCGGACGTTAGCTTCAGCTGACGGGATGCATACCCTTTGCAGGTAAAGACGAGTAGGGAGTCGCGATCTGTTACTTCGATGTAATAAGCTCCATCCTGCTGACTGCCGGATATGGAGGATGCCGACGTAACCACTACGCCTTCCAGGTGCGTTCCATCTTCGCGCGAGGAGACCAGACCGCTGATGACACGGACAGGCCGCTGGGAGAAAGCGCTGCGCGGGCCTGCGAGCGTAAGAAGGAGGAATAAACCAATACAGCGTAGCATGGAATGTATATTGTAGGCGACGTCACACGGCTATGGAACGTTTTTCCTTCATCACGGTCAGGGAGTATTGCTTCCCTACTTTCCCGGCTGCCGTGTAGGCGGCGGCAATGACCTCCTGTAGTGTTTTAAGCCCCCGGTAATTATATTCCCTGACCATCGTCCGGGATGTCGCGGCTGCGGGCTGTGCGATCTTCACAAACCGTCCTTTCTCCATTTCGACATCCAGTTTTTCGTAATCGATTTGTTCGGCGTTCTTGAATTGTACCCTGGTGATGTATTTACTCATGTCTATAAGGTTTATTACGAATTACGATTGCCTTCTGGCAAGCACCGCGGCCAACGATGCTTTTTTGCCAGAAGGATTGAGACTTAGCTGGCCGAGTTTATGGTATATGGGTGTAGAGCTTTTGGATGTCTTGGGCTGGTACGCGCCGGTGATGATAGGGATATACATGACCCTTCTACGGCTGCTTTCCCCCTGAAAAGGGGATTGTTGTACCCTGTGCCAGAGGCGACCGTCATGAACGGTCAGGTCACCGGCCTCGATATCGAAGCCAACCTCTTTCTTATCGGGGTTGTTGTCGATAAAATACTTCTTCTTGAACAAGAGCCGGAACAGGCCTTGTTTATGCGTACCGGGCAATACCCTTAATCCCCCATTTTCATTCGGGCAGTCATCCAGGTGCAGCCCTACGTTCAGCATGGGTAATATCCGCTGACCCAGGAAGAGGTCCCTGGGACTGTCCGTATGCCATCCCAGCTGACGGAACGTGCTGACGGGCGTGTTGATGTAGTGATTGACGACCAGTCCATCCTTTTCATCTTCCCCGATCCGGCCTTCATAATCCCCCAGCAATGCCGTAAGGGCAGCCAGACGGGGATCACGGAGGAATCTCTTTAAGACGGCGCTATACTGTGAAGCAAATGCAATCCGTTGGATAAGCAACGTTCCATCTACATCCTGTCCGAATTTCAAAGGAATGCCGTTGACCTTGGTCAAGCCCTTATCCAGTAAAAAGCGCTCTACCTGAGCCACCTCCTGTAGGAAAATGCCAACAGTGGCCTTGTCGATAAATCCTTTGAATTGGATGACCCCATGCTGGTCGAAATAACGTTTCTGCTCTGCGGTCAGCTCATTCTCAAAATGGAACTGTCTTGTCTGCCTGATATCCATAGGTCAAATATTTAGTCTACTAAATTAGTAGACTATAATAACATAATAAAATTTATTTTATTGTACCGCCCTTTTTTAATTTCGGGAAATCTCCGGCCTGGTCCGGTTTTTTTGGCCGGCGAATGCCTTCAGCAATTGCAATGCGCTGTCAGCCAGGAAAGTCGAGCCATATCTGATGCAATCTTCGTGGAAAGTGACCTGGGGATGGTGAAGAAAAAAAGAATCATTCTCTTCCGTTTTTGCCCCGAGCAGATAGAATTGCGCCGGCATCATCCTGGAATAGAAAGCGAAATCCTCGCCGATAAGATAGGGCCTGCTTTCGATCACATGGGCATGGCCGAATATTTTTTCCCGTACGGGCGCCAGCGCCGTATGTATCTGTTCATCATTCCAAAGGCTGGGATAGTAGGCCGTAAATTCCAGCTCGATGCGACAGCCAAACCGCGTTTCCAGCTTTCGTAACAATTCCTGCAATTTTTCCACCAGCTCATTGTAGACATCCAGGTAAAGGCTCCGCAGCGAGCCCTGCAGCAGCAGGTCCGAAGGGATTACATTAAAGCTGGGTTTGGCCAGGGTCTCTACATGTGCGAATGCCAGCACGGACATGGGCGGGTCCGGCTGCGGGCCTGCAAGACCCCTTGCTTCAGTGATCAAATGACCCGCCACCAGCACGGGGTCGATGACCTGTCTCATATCCCCGGGATGACCTCCATTGCCATGTATCCGAATGGCGAAGTTCCCGACATTCGCGAACGACTCCCCTATCTTATAGCCCAGATCACCTACGGGCAGCAAAGGATGAACGTGCAGACCGAGAGCGACGTCGGCATCTTTCAGCGCACCGCTCTCCGCCACCAGTTGCCCGCCGGACTTTCCTTTTTCAGGGCTGCGCAGGGCGCTTTCTTCGGAAGGCTGAAAAAGGAACTTGATCGTGCCGTTGAAATCCGCTTTGTTCAATAAATGCGCGGCTCCCAGCAGGATGGTCATATGCAGGTCGTGCCCACAGGCATGCGCGCAGCCATCCGTCAAACTTTTAAAGGGCAGGTTCGTACCTTCCAGGACAGGCAGGGCATCCATATCGGCGCGAAGGACAACGGTAGGACCGGCGCCTTTCCGCAGGACACCGATCAAACCCGTAGCAAGTACCCTTTCTACGGGTATCTGCAGCGCTTCCAGCTCAGCCTGTAAAAAAGCCGCCGTTTTGAACTCCTGAAATCCCAGCTCGGGAATTTGATGCAGCCGTCTCCTGACGCGTACCAGTTTGTCGAATAATCTTTCTTCCATCTTAGTACGCTAAGTTAAGGTGCCGGGACTACATTACAATTTTTGTTCGGCCGTCTCCACATCCCAGTGCGCCAGCAGCAGCTCGAATCGATGCTGTTCCGACTTGCCCAGCGCATCCGGGTCGGGAAACAGCAGCTTCTTATAGGGTGTGACGAGGTCCTCATCAAAGGCCGTACGGACATCTTTGAACACCACCGTTACCCGAAGATCCCAGCGGGTTTCCTCGCCACTGTGAAACCGGGGCGTCTCTGCTTTGATACTGATAATGTCGCCCTTTTCCTGCGCCTTTTTCAGCAAAGGATAATGGTTGGTCTTCCATAGGCGTATGAACTCATCGGCATATCCCCACCTGACACGATAATAGCTCTCGATGGTAAAATACTCCTCCCGCTGGGCCAATACCGGACGGGGAACAACGGACAGTAGCAGGAGTAGCAATGGCAACAGCAGGCCGGGAATGATCTTTATTTTACGCATATTTTGATAGATTATAATAGACAAGTTATTAAATAAAAGGCCGCCTTGCAACGGACGGCCTTTCTCTCATGTGACTGGTGACTCCTGACAGTGATAATTATTCCCCGCCTCCCCCAAAGCTGCCGGCGCTACCAGGCAGATCGGCGAACGCAGTTAGGTTTTATATAGTCTACTATATCAGTATACAAATCTATCGCTATTCGATCAGGCCCCGCAGCCTCGGGAAGTGGAAGCCGTTGCAGACTCCGCCTTTAAAGGAGGCGCTATCAAAGGCTGGTAAGAGGTCAATGCCGTTTGACAAGCGCATCAACCTCATCATTAAGCTCCTTTTTCGTCCAATTCATGCTAAATTAATAAATTTATTCACGATTAGTCCATTAAATAAATAGACTAATAAAAAATACCATAACTTAGCTGCAGTATGGTCGCGTGGCCGAGCGGCTAGGCACGGGTCTGCAAAACCTTCAACGGCGGTTCGATTCCGTCCGCGACCTCGACATAGATAGCCGGCGCCATCGTTAGGGTCTCCACCTGAACGACTTTTCATCGATGGCCCGCATTGTGCATAGCACACCGCCGAGATGGTCGTATTCGTGCTGCAGCAGCTCCGACAAGTCATCCTTCATATCCCATTCCCGGGGCTGCCAGTGTTCATCCCTGTATTTTATCGTCAGGCTGCGATGCCGTTGCACTTTGACCAGCAGATTGGGGAAGCTCATACAGTCGTCCCATAGCTCGAACAGCTCTTCGCTGAGATGGGTCAGCTCCGGGTTGATAAAGACCACCGGCCTGTCGATATTCATATAGATCAGTCTCTTCATGATACCCAGCTGCGGGGCGGCAATAGCCCTTCCGAAATTGTATCGGGCTTTTACCTCCATCATCACATTGTCCAGATCCGCCACCCAGTCCTTTACCAGGGGGAGCTCGGAATGCAAGACGGGCTCACAAACGGCATACAACCGCGGATCGCCTAATAACAGCAGGTCTTTCAGTGTTTTCATCCCATAAAGATAGCTCTTTACGAGGCGCCTTGCTATTACCCGCCATGATGCACGCATACGTATGCTCATATGGAGGTGCTGAATAGTTCGTTACTATCCGGACATGGATCCCCTTGAAAGAAAATATTAGTTCGTATAAACATTTTTTTTCAATGCTCCAAATAAAAAAATTCAAAAATAATTTTCCCAACCCTCGTCCAATAATTGCATCCTCATTTGATATAAGGGTGTACTATCTCTTTATAAAAAATCAAATCATTTAAAATGAGAAAGTTAGTAGTTTTCAATTTTCTGACCTTGAATGGCTATTTCGAAGGGTCTGGTGGGGACATCAGCTGGCACCGCTCTGGCGAAGAAGAAAGCAAGTTCGCCGGCGAATCCGTAGGTCAAGGGGGCATCCTGCTCTTTGGCCGTGTGACCTATGAGCATATGGTAGCCTATTGGCCTACGCCTATGGCGATGCAGCAGCACCCTGCCGTCGCAAAAGGGATGAACAAGGCGGAAAAGATCGTTTTCTCCAGGACATTAAAGCAATCGGACTGGGAAAATACAACCGTCATCGATGGGGATCTGGCAAAGGAGGTCCGTCGCCTGAAAGAGATGCCCGGCAATGATATGTGCCTGCTTGGCAGCGGCAGCATCCTAACACAGCTGGCGGATGCCGGGCTCATCGATGAATACCAGTTCATGGTCGACCCGGTGGCCCTGGGCGCTGGCACGCCTGCCTTCAAAGGGTTGAAGAAAAAGCTGGACCTGCAATTGGTATCGCACCGGGTGTTCCAATCGGGGATAATATTGTTGAATTACCGACCTTTATAATTTAGTACGTTCAAATCTTTACCAATGGATGAATACTTAATACTTATGCGTCTCGATCAGGCCATGCGGGAGACGCCCCCCTCTCCGGAGCAGCTGCAACTGTATATGAAACGATACCACGATTGGGTGAGTGGGATCGCTGCCCGGAACAAATTCGTCGGCGGTACGGCCCTCTCCATGGAAGGCAAGGTCATAAAACCTAAAAATGTCATCACGGATGGTCCCTTTGCGGAGATAAAGGAATGGATCGCGGGTTTTATCACGATAAAGGCCAAAGATTTCGATGAGGCAGTGAGTTTTGCCAAAGACTGCCCTATCCTGCACGGAGAAGGCAATAGCGTGGAGGTAAGAAGACTATCGGGCAGGCACGATGGATAACGGTGAACTAATACCACATCTTTTCAGAACAGAGTATCGGAAGATCGTTTCGGTGCTCTGTAAATATTTTGGGATGGATGGAATGGCAGCCGCCGAGGATCTTGCCAGCGAGACCTTTCTCACCGCGACACAGACCTGGGGTCTTAACGGCATCCCGCCCAACCCAACTGCCTGGCTTTACAGCGTAGCAAAGAACAAGGCAAAGAATCATCTCCAGCGAAGCCATCTGTATAAGACCCGGATCGAACCAGCTCTCCAGGATAAAGGAGACACGGCAGCATATCTTATCGACCTCTCCCCGCAAAACATTATCGATAGCCAGCTGCAAATGATGTTTGCCATCTGTCATCCTTCCATCTCCGCCGAGGCGCAGATAGGACTTTCGCTTCGCATCCTCTGTGGTTTTGGCATAGAAGAGATTGCCAACGCCTTCCTCACCGGCAAGGACACGATCAATAAACGCCTGTTCCGCGCAAAAGAGATCCTTCGGCAAGGGAAGATCCCGATAGAGCTTCCGCCTCCTTCCGGGATGGAGCAGCGGCTATCCTCCGTGCTGACTACTATTTATCTTTTATTCAATGAAGGTTATTATTCCATCAACCAGGATAAGACCTTGCGTAAAGAGCTGTGTCTGGAAGCCATGCGGCTCTGTACCATGCTTATAGAGAATGAGTCCACCTGTCTGCCACAGGTCAACGCCTTGCTTGCCCTTATGTGCTTCCACGCCTCCCGTTTTGAAGCCCGTCTGGATAAGGATGGCTCCATCGTACTCTACCAGCAGCAGGACACCAGCCTCTGGAATGAGGACCTGATCAGTAGAGGCGGATATTTCCTGCGGCGCTCCGCCACGGGTAGCAAGCTCTCCAAATACCATCTGGAGGCCGGCATCGCCTACTGGAATACCCAGCATACGGATTCCAAAGAAAAATGGGAAAGTATCCTGCAGTATTACAACCAGCTGCTGCAAATAGAATATTCCCCCATAGCGGCGCTCAATAGGACCTATGCCCTTTCAAAGGTCAACGGTAAGGAAGAAGCCATCGTCGAAGCCAGGAAGCTGGAGCTGACGGATAATCATTTCTATTTTGCCCTGCTGGGCGAGCTGTACAAGGACATACACCGGCCCACGGCCATCGAAAATTTTCAGCAGGCGCTACGCCTGGCAAAGACACAGACGGAGAAACAGGCCATTCAGAAACAGCTCGACCGGCTTTGAGCCCCTTGACAGGTGAAAAAGAATTGCTTATTTTTAACCATATTCCCTCCATATGACCGTAAAAGAAATAATGACCCAGCTGGAGTCCCTGGGTAGTCAGCAAATAAAAAATATACTCCTGAAACATGGCGTAAAGGAACCCTTCTTCGGCGTAAAAGTGGGCGACATGAAGCCCATTCAAAAAAAGATAAAAAAGGACTATCAGCTGGCCAAGGACCTGTATGCCACCGGCAACGCAGACGCTATGTACCTGGCCGGACTTATTGCCGACGATGCGAAAATGACAAAGAAGGACCTCCAGACATGGGTCAAAAACTCCGTCTCCAACAATATCAACGAATACACCGTCCCCTGGGTGACGGCGGAAGGGCAGTATGGATACGAGCTGGGAATGGAATGGATCGACTCGAAAGAGCCGCGTATTGCCGTCGCCGGCTGGTCCACTCTCGCCAACCTCGCCACCCTCAAGCCCGACAGCGAGCTGGATATGGCGGTGTTCAAAAAGCTGCTCGCACGGGTAGAAAAGAATATCCATTCGGCGCCGGACCGCGTACGATACTGGATGAACAATTTTGTTATCTGCGTCGGATCGTATGTAGTCCCCTTGTCGGAGGATGCCATTGCTGCCGCCAAAAGGATCGGCGATGTCATAGTGAACATGGACGGTACATCCTGCAAGGTGCCGGGGGCCATCGATTATATAAAAAAGTCAAAGGACAGAGGCAGCCTGGGAAAGAAAAAGAAGACAGTGAAATGTTAGCTCAATAGTTGAAGGTCACCCCTGCTCCCAATCCCATATCGCTGTCATAGTGGGTGGACAGTCCGAAATATTTGGTGAAGATATACCGGAAGCCTACCATATATTCTTTGTCCGTGTTTACCATAAAGTTGAACCGCAGCCTGCTGGTAACAGGCACATCTTCCCGATCCAGCTGCAGACGAAGGTTCCCCTTCATATCCACCCGCGCATCCGCCGTCACCAGAAAGGGTAAGGTATACTGTAGTCCCGCACAGATCACCGATCGTTTGTTCTTCGTATCCTTTTGTCCAAAGAGGTTCTTTTCCATGACCCCGCCTTTTCTGTAGCGAAAATCCCAGCCTATATAGGGAATCCAGAATTGCATCTTCCCAAGATACCTCCCGAAGTGCGTCTCGCTTTCATAACCTTTTTTCTCATCCGTGCCTACCCGCCATTCCGTCTGCAAACGCCATCGCCTGCTGCCGGCGATAAATTCCCCGTCGCTGCCATTGCTTTCCAGTCCGATCTTTCCTGCCGGATAGATCGTGCGATCGTCGGCATAGACCTTGCGCAAGGCTTTTTGGGGATCGCCCAGCGCAGTGTCGGGGGGTGAGTCCGCATAATGAAAGATACGCCCCATCCCGCTCATCATATGATACAGGATATGACAATGAAAGAACCAGTCCCCACTCTCCGTGGCCGCAAATTCAAGGGTATCGGTCTCCATGGGCATGATGTCCACGGTATTCTTCAGCGGTGCATGATCGCCCTGTCCGTTCAGCAGCCGGAAGAAGTGTCCATGCAGGTGCATGGGGTGGCGCATCATCGTGCCGTTGTACAATACGATCCGCACATTCTCTCCCTTCCGGATCAGGATCCTGTCCGTCTCCGAAACAGCCTTGTTGTCGATGGTCCAGACATACCGGTTCATATTGCCGGTGAGATTGAACCGCAGCTCTTTTACAGGTCCATCGGGTAGGGCCGTTTTTACGGGGCTGCGTAACATACCATAGTTAAGCGTGACACCGGTGGACTCCCTGTACATCACCGCATTCATGTCCATCTGCTGGTTGCTCATCTGCATTCCCATATCGTTCATTTCCCCATTGCCTTTCATCATGTCATTCATCATCTTCATCCCATCGAAGTAGGCCAGCCGGGGCAAAGGGGTCGCTTTTATTTTCGGTCCCTCGCCCAGCCATACGGAAGTCGTTCCCGTCCTGTCTTCCGATGTGGCAAGAAATTCATAGCTCCCCTTATCGGGGATGGTTATCATGACATCGTATGTCTCCGACGTCCCGATGATCAGGCGATCCACCGGCACAGGTTCCACATCCTTACCGTCGTTGGCCACCACGGAGATCTTGCCGCCGGCGAAGCTGAGCCAGTAATAGGTGGAAGAGCTCCCATTGATGATACGCAGCCGGACCTTATCCCCCGCCTTGAAGCCTGATGGCTCATCCTGGTGACGGCCATTGGCCAGCATCCTGTCATAGTATACGTCGCTGACATCCATGGCCAGCATCCGCTTGCGCTCATTGGTCAGCTTGGTCCCTAAATGTTTGTCACGGATGGCCGCCGCATAGTCCTGGACGCTGCCCTTACGAATGGCATACCAGTCCGTGGCGTTGTGCAGCCTGCGTTGTACCTCGGAAGGTTTCTCATTTGTCCAGTCGCTGAGAAGAATGGTATATTCCTTTAGGCTGTCAGCCCCCTTTTTCCGGATGATAAAGGCCCCGTATTCGCCGCTCTGCTCCTGCAACATCGTATGGGAATGATACCAATAGGTGCCGTTCTGCACGATGGGGAAAGTGGCTACATAGGTTTGCATGGGTAGTATGGGGGGAGTGGTCAGATAGGATACGCCGTCAAACCGGTTAGGAATGATAAGTCCATGCCAGTGTACGGATGTCTCCATCATCATCTCATTATGGATATGTATCTCGGCTGTATCTCCTTCCGTAAAATACAGGACAGGACCGGGGATCGTTCCATTGATGGCAATGGCATCGACCTTTTTGCCTGTATAGTTTACCGTAGTGTCGGTGATATAAAGGTGATATACTACATGGCCCGGCCTGGACGGATCGGCTGCCGGATGAAATGGTTCCCGGTCGGCATGCATGGTCTCCATGTGATGCATTTGCGCATAGCCGGACAATACCAGTCCCCATGCCATCAGGCATATAAGCATTCGTTTCATGCAGATGCGGTATTAAGGCTTCAGGGTTGTTTGCACTTTCCCGCAGGTGAGCATGGCGCTGCCATAATAAGGGTTCTTGATCGCCGTCTCATTGCTAAGCCAGGACGCTTTCTTCATCGGGCAGTATTCCTCATAGATGGGTTGCTCCGACAGCCGGACGCCTTTTGCCAGGGTCATCATATTGGTGGATAAGGTCGCAAAATGTTCCCGTTGATGACCAACCTCTTTCTTCTCGGAGATATGTCTTGCGTCAAAGCTCAGCTTATCCTTCACGGCCATAAAGGTTTTATGATCCTTTTCCGGCAGCTTGCCCATATCGACGCCATCGATGGCTTTCAGCAGATCGCCGGCCTTGGCTGCGGCGGCATTGGCGTCACCTGCTACCAGGGCGTCCTTTATATCATAATAAGAAGGAAGGATGCCGGACACCTGCGCGAATACATGCTGGGATGATACAGCGATCAATACGATCGCTGCCATGAATATCTTTTTCATTTTGATGGATTGAATGTTGATAAATAAGTGATGGAACGACTGTTGAACAAACAATCATCAAATAAGGAAACACTGGTACAGGGACTGGTAGTCCGGCGGGGGGTGTTTGTAGGCGCGGGGAGCCACCAAAAAGCTTGTGCTATGGAGTATTTGGAGAGGCCGCTGTGGTATATGGATGATCACCGCGGCCAGCATGGGCTCCGGGCTCACCTGTTTAGCCGCTTGCTTTTCCAGCAGGTTGAACTTCACGGCATGCATGCCGCCGCATTCATTACCCTCCTTACACGGAGACTTCGCCTCTTTTTTGGAACAGCAGGAAGGATGTTCCGCCACCCGGGCCGAACAATGACAGACGACAAAGAAGTTGGCTGCGAATACGGTCAGCAACAACAGCGCCTTATATTGTATGGTCCCGGACAAGAACATGGTTCAAAGATACTATTTTTTTAAGGGTTCTATGTTAAATCCCACCTTCTTCACCGCCTCGACGATAGCTTCGCTGCCAAGGGTTTCCGTCTCCACGGTCAGGATCTTATCGGGATTGTCCGTATCCACTTTCCAGGATACGATGCCCTTTGTCTCGTTGAGCCTGGGTGTAACCCTGGCCACACATCCGCCGCAATTGATATTCGTCTTGAACTGTAAAGTATTCATGCTATAGTTTTTTATATTTTAATCGTAGACTGTTGCTGACGACACTGACGCTGCTCAACGCCATGGCGGCTCCCGCGATCATCGGGTTCAGCAGGAACCCATTGATGGGATACAACACACCGGCGGCCACAGGGATGCCGATAAGGTTATAGATAAAGGCCCAAAAGAGATTCTGCCGGACAGTCCTCACCGTCGCCCTGGACAGCCGGATAGCTGCCGGCAGCCTGGAAAGGTCTTCGGAAAGAAGCGTGATGCCCGCTACATCCATGGCAATATCGCTGCCCGTACCCATGGCGATGCTCACGTCGGCCTGGGCCAGCGCCTGGCTGTCATTGATCCCATCTCCCGCCATGGCCACTACTTTTCCCTGCTGTTGCAACGTCTTTATATAGGCAGCCTTTTCCATCGGTGAAACCTCCGCCTTGAAAGAAGATATTCCGATCCTTGCCGCTACCGCGGCCGCCGTCCGGGAGCCATCTCCCGTCAGCATATGGACCTCGATGTCTTCGCGCTTCAATTCAGCTATGGCATTTTGCGCGGAAGGCTTTATACTATCTTCAATAGCCAGCACCGCTCGTATCGAGCCTTCACCGGCAAAAAATATTACCGTCTGCGCCGCCGCATTCTTTTCCTCCACCCATTGCTGTACATCCGCTGCGAGCTCCACTCCTATCTCCTCCATCAACTGCCGGCTGCCCACCCAATACATATGCCCTTCATATCTTCCTCGTATACCCCTCCCCGTTAAGGATTCTATATCCGTGATCGTCACCGGGCGGTTGTCCTTTTCGAGCCAGGCAGCCACGGCCGATGCCAAAGGGTGTTCCGATGCCTGCTCCAAAGACAAAAGGATAGCTCTGCCACCGGGAACGACCTCATATATATCCGTTACGGCCGGGCGTCCTTCTGTCAGCGTACCGGTTTTATCCATTATCAAGGTGTCGACCTTGTACGCCTGTTCCAGACTCTCCGCATCACGGATAAGGATCCCTTGTTCCGCCCCCCGGCCAACCCCCACCATGATAGCGGTAGGAGTAGCCAGCCCCAGCGCGCAGGGACAGGCAATGACCAGCACGGTCACCAGGGAAAGGAGTCCATAGGTCAGCCCATTGGCGCCGCCCCAAATCCACCATGTCAGAAAGCTTATCACCGCCAGTCCTATGACGACAGGTACAAAGATACCCGCCACCTTGTCCACCAGCTTCTGGACAGGCGCCTTGCTCCCCTGCGCCTCCTGCACCATTTTGACAATATGCGCCAGCAGCGTATCCTCGCCTACCTTTTCGGCGGTGTACCGGAAGCTCCCTTTTTGATTGATCGTACCTGCGAAGACGCTGTCGCCGGGCTTTTTCACAATAGCTATGGGCTCCCCGCTGATCATGCTCTCATCCACATAGCTGCTCCCTTCGGCAACGACCCCGTCCACGGCTATTCTATCACCCGGTCGCACAAGCAGCCTGTCTCCTACCCTGACCTCCGCCAGCGGTATCACTTTTACCATTCCGTCCTCTCCGATGAGCGTAACAGCGTTGGGCTGCAGCCCCATCAGCTTTTTGATGGCCGAAGACGTCCGGGCTTTGGCCCTTTCTTCCAGCCATTTTCCCAAAAGGATAAATGCCACGACAACGGCCGACGCCTCGAAATAGACGTGGGCATGCAATCCCCTCTCGTGCCAATAGCCGGGGAATAACGTATTGAAAACACTGAACAAATAGCTGATACCCGTGCTGAGCGCTACCAGCGTGTCCATATTCGCCCTTCCATGCCGGGCCTGTTTAAAGGCGTTGACAAAAAAGCTCCTGCCAAACCATAATACGACAGGGGTTGCCAATCCCCACATCCAGTAATCGGCATAGGACATGTCCATAAAGAACATCCCGATGATCACCAGGGGTATGGATAAGGAAATTGCCGCCAGCGTACGTCTGCGAAGTCCGATCGCCTCTTTCCGCTGTATCTCTTCCAGCTTTTCGGAAGGCTCATCCACCAGCAAGTCATATCCGATGTCCTGCAAGGCTGTCTTCATTTGCTGTGGCGTGATCACGTCGGGAGAATATTCTACCCATACGCTGTGCTGTGGGAAGCTAACCTCTGCCTTGCCGACACCCTCCCTGGACGAAAGGATCGTCTCTACGCTGGAGGCGCAGCTGGCACAGCTCATGCCGACGACAGAAAATTGCTTCTTGATCATAAAGCAAAGATCGGTTGCCGGGGTGGCCGGGACATTATAGAATCCTGTAAAAATGTTACAAAATTATGCCTGTTTTATCTCGTCCAGGGGAGTACGCCGGCTATTACCCGTCTTTTTGAAATGGCTGGGGGTAAGACCCGTTATTTTCTTGAATTGCGCGGACAGATGAGCGGTGCTGCTATAGCCTAATTTCCAGGCTATCTCGCTAAGCGTAAGTTCGTCATAGGCCAGCCATTCTTTTACCTTTTCTATCTTTAGTAAAATAAAGTATTGTTCTATCGTCATGCCCTCTACTTCGGAGAACAAACGGCTTACGGTGGTATATTCTTTTTGCAAGGCCGACCCCAGATAGGCGCTAAGGCTAAAATGCTCTTCTAATTCTCCTTTTTGAACGAGGCCTATCAGCAGGGTCTTTATCTTCTCGATCTGCCGCTGCCGCTGATCATCCAGCAGCTCGAAGCCCAGGGCCTGTAATCCTTCCCTGAATTGCTGCAGGGTCTTTTCCGAAAGCGTTGTCTCCAACGTCACCTCTCCCAACGACACCTTGAATGGCTGGTCTGTCAGTTTTTTCAGCTCCTGCTCTACGGCCAGGATACACCGGGGACAGACCATGTTCTTTATATAAAGGATCATGGAGCAAAGATACAAAAATAAAAAAGCGATCCCTGCGGGATCGCTCATAAGGCATTTGACAAAGCAATGATCAATAGAAGAACTGTTCTTTAACGACCTTCCCATCCTTTACTTCGTAAACGGCAACTTCATCCATTACCATCTTCCCCATTCCTTTGAAGGTGGCATCCACCGTAATGGTCAGGGCAAAATGATTGCCGGCGACGATGGGCTGGGAAGCGCCTACTCCATGCAGTTCCTCGATGGAGTCACGGAATTGCTCTCCCTTTTTGATAATGGCATCCTTTCCAGTCACCGATGGGATCCCCTGCGCATGTACAGGCTCGATGCTGAGCGCATCATCGGCATACAATTCTTCCTGGGCCTGTTGATAATGGCCCTCTTTGCAAAGCTCATAAAGGCGGTTGGCGATGTCCAGCGTGGTCATCACTGCTTCTTGTGTTGCCATAACATTGTGTTTAAATGATTAGGAAATGGGAAAAATGGATAGGCCGCCTTTCAGCGGTCATTGAAGCTACAAAATAAGGCAATCCGGACGAATTACTAAATTGTTAAGGAAATATTTGCCAAATAATTTAGTATCATGTACCTTTATCCTCTTCCGGGGACGCAACTGATCCGGCTCCATAAACCATTGGATCTTTCCTTAGGCAGAAGGCCGCCTGGTTGACACAGGCGGCCGT
>DASZXP010000097.1:0-31212 GCA_035545935.1 Puia sp.
TCCCGTACCTCCCATGCTGATCACGATGCGGCCGTATGGAGGAGGGATCTCCAATAATATCCTCATTGTAATGGAGATGTCGAGATTGAAGGAGACGCTGGCATTTATCCAGGAAAAGACTCGGGCGATCATTCCCGACACGCCGCTGACGCCGGAGTTCCTGGACGAGGGGCTGAACAAGCTGTACGACAAAGAAGAAAAGCTCTTCTTCCTGAACAAGGTGCTGCTGCTGGTGAATGTCTGTCTGGCGGTGCTGGGCTTATTGGGGCTGTCCGCCTATCTCAGCGAGCTGCGGACAAAAGAGATCGGCATCCGGAAAGTGCTGGGCGCCTCCAACCAGGACATATTAGAGCTGCTGGGATGGTCTTTTTTGAAGATGACGTTGTGGGCCATCGTGGCAGGATGGGCATTGGCGGCCATCTTTATTCATCAGTGGATGAAGAATTTCGTTTATCGGGTCCCCTTTTCGTGGACCATCCCCGCCGGGACCTCGGTGGTGCTTGTGAGCCTTATTCTCCTGACAGTAGGAGTGAATACACTGCGAGCTGCCAAAGCCAATCCGGTGAAAACACTGCGCAGCGAATAAAAAAGGCCGTGCTTGCTGCACGACCTTTCCGGAATGACATGTTCTCTTATATATGAGATTCGATCTTTTTTACGAAGTTGGACTTGGGCTGTGCGCCGACCAGCTTGTCTACTACCTTACCATCCTTGATGAACAGGATAGCAGGGATACTGGTGATGCCATAGTTAACGGAAAGCTGAGGATTGTGGTCGACATTTACTTTGCCTACATTGATCTTGCCGTCATACTCTTTCGACAATTCTTCGATCACCGGTCCGATGGCGCGACAAGGACCACACCATTCGGCCCAAAAATCTACAACCGTCAATTTATCGGAAGAAATTACTTTGTCTTGGAAGTTGGTATCTGTTAATTCTAAAGCCATAATAAGTGTTTTTTATGTGATATGTTTGTTTTCTTCAGCAAATTTCCGGAATGTTTTCTACATATTTGGTCGGCAGCCTGACATCCGGATCTTTTTGTCTACATATCGGGTAGACTGCAAAAAGCCTTCCAGGGGCCACTAGGTGACAACTTGTACCTCCAATTCTGGTTTTTCGGCCAAAAATGCAGTCATTTCGTCATTCATTTCAAATCCCGTCCCCATGGTATACATGCTGACCTTTGAGCGGGATTTGGGCTCTAATATGTTGAATTTCAAGAGCGATTTGCCTGGGTATTTTTTGATGTTCTTCTCCATGAACCGGACCATCTCCTCGCTGACGAAGCGGGCCTCCACGTCCATGATCACTTGCTTGGTAAGGATAGGTTTTATGCTTTCCAGGAGCATCATCCGCTCGATCTTGAATTCGTATTCGGTCTTGTTGAAGCGGAGGCGGAAGGCGCCTGTGATGAACAGGTTCTTCCCTTTCTCCAGGTAATTGGAATAGCGGGCATAGTCCTCGCTCCAAAGCATGAATTCTGTCTTGCCGGTGTAGTCTTCGATGGTGAAGGCGCCGAATTGTTTACCCGTCTTGCTGACCCTGTGTTGCGCGTCTACCACCAGTCCTGCCAGCCGGTAGGATTTACCGGGGTTGGCCTGGAGGCCCAGGGCGTCTTTTATTTCGTTGTATTCGCCCAGCCGGGTGATGCCATAGTGGGTGATCTCGAACTTGAAGTGGTCGAGGGGGTGACCGCTCATGAACATACCCGTCACATCCTTTTCATGGTCCAATAGTTCCGTCAGCGTCCAGGGCTCACAGTTGGGAAGTTTGGGGACGGCGATCTCGGGCATGGTCAGCTCGCCAAAGAGGCTGTTGCTGTTCTGGGTAGAGTTGGTCTGATAGACGTTGCCGAACTTGATGATCTTTTCCAGTCCCGTGGAGGTTTCGCCGGGCGGCATGAAGAAATACTGCGCCCGATGGATGCCGGTGAAGCAATCGAAGGCGCCTGCATAGGCGAGACTTTCCAATGTCTTTTTATTGACGGTGCGTTGATTGATCCTTTTGATCATGTCGAAGATGGTGGTAAAGTGACCATCCTTTGTGCGTTCCGCAATGATGCCTTCCACGGCGGCTTCGCCCACGCCCTTCAATCCGCCCAGTCCTACGCGGATCTCGCCATTCTGATTGACGGAGAAGCCTTTTTTGGATTCGTTGATATCGGGGCCCAGTACCTTTAATCCCATCCGTTTGCATTCCTCCATAAAGAAGGTGATCTTTTCGATGCTGCCCGCGTGGTTCAGTACGGCGGCCATGTATTCGGAAGGGTAGTGGGCTTTCAGGTAGGCCGTATGATAGGCCACATAGGCATAACAGGTAGAGTGCGACTTGTTGAAGGCGTATTGCGCGAAAGCTTCCCAGTCCGTCCAAACCTTCTCCAGCTTGTCCTGGGGAAGGCCTTTGGCGGTGGCGCCTTTGATGAACTGGCTCTTCATTTTATCAAGGACGGCCTTTTGTTTTTTACCCATGGCCTTACGGAGCACGTCGGCGTCGCCCTTGCTGAAGCCGGCCAGCTTTTGGGCCAGGAGCATTACCTGTTCCTGGTAGACGGTGATGCCGTAGGTGTCCTTGAGATATTCTTCCATCTCGGGCAGGTCGAATATGATCTCTTCCCTGCCGTGCTTGCGGTCGATGTAGTTGGGGATATAGGCGATAGGGCCGGGCCGGTAGAGAGCGTTCATGGCAATGAGATCGTCGAACTTGTCGGGTTTGAGGTCCCGCAGGTATTTTTGCATACCGGGACTTTCGAACTGGAACGTACCGATGGTCTCTGCTTTTTGATATAGCTCGTAGGTCTTTTGATCGTCGAGCGGTATGGTATCGAGGTCGATGTCGACGCCATGATTTTCCTTGATGAGCTCCAATCCTGTCTTTAGGATGTTGAGGGTCTTCAGACCCAAAAAGTCCATCTTGATAACGCCGGCGTCCTCGATGATGCTGCCTTCTATCTGTGTCACCAGCAGGTTGGAGTCCCTGGCGGTGCAGACGGGTATGATGTTCATCAGGTCTTCCGGGGCGATGATGATGCCTGCCGCGTGGAGGCCTGTGTTGCGAACGGAGCCTTCCAGTCTTTCGGCTTCGTGGAGGACCTTGCTGCGTAGGTCGTCGCCGTTGTAGATCTCGCGGATCCTTTTTACGTTCTCCATATCGTCGGGTCCCAGGCCATCCTTTTCTTCCAGGGATTTTTCCCCTTCCTTTGGCGTCATGGGAGCCTTCAGTACGCGGCGGAGCTCGATGCCGGGTCTTTCAGGGACAAGTTTGGCCAGGGCGTTCGATTCCGCCAGGGGAAGGTCGAGCGCACGCGCTACGTCCTTGATGCTCATCTTGGCGGCCATGGTACCGTAGGTGACGATCTGGGCTACCTGGTTCTTGCCATATTTGTCCACTACATATTCTATCACCCGCTGACGGCCTTCATCGTCGAAGTCGGTGTCGATATCGGGCATCGACTTACGATCGGGGTTGAGGAACCTTTCGAACAGCAGGTTGTATTTGATGGGGTCGATATTGGTGATGCCGATGCAATAGGCGACGACGCTGCCGGCGGCCGATCCGCGGCCGGGTCCTATGAATACGCCCATATCCCTTCCTGCCTTGATAAAATCGCTCACGATGAGGAAGTAGCCGGCGAATCCCATGGTCTTGATGGTGAACAGCTCGAAGTCTATCCTTTCCTGGATCTCGGGCGTAAGATCGCTGTAACGCAGCCTGGCTCCTTCCTGGGTGAGGTATTTGAGGTATTCCCACTGATCGAGGTTGCTGTCGCCATGGATCTGGAATTCTTTTGGAATGGGGAAGGCGGGCAGCAGGATGTCCTTTTTCAGATTGAGGATCTCCACTTTGTCGATGACACGATTGGTATTGTCGATGGATTCGGGAATATCCTTAAAGAGGGTCTTCATCTCCTCTGTCGTCTTGAAATAGAACTGGTCGTTGGGAAATTTGAAGCGTCTGTTCTTGATATTGGCGTCGTCATTGACGAAGTCGTCGAAGCCGGGGGTGCTTTGTTTTTCACCCGTATTGATACAGAGCAGGATATCATGGGCGTTGTAATCCTCCCTGTCGGTGTAATGGCTGTCGTTGGTGGCGATGACGGGTACGTTGAATTTGGCGGCGAACTTTAAAAGCACCTGGTTGATGATCTCCTGTTCCTTTATGTTATGGCGTTGCAGCTCGATGAAATAGTCGTCGCCAAAGATATCGAGCCACCATTTGAATTCTTTTTCGGCCTTGTCCTCGCCATCGTGGAGGATGGTCTGGGGAACATAGGCGCCGATGCAGCAGGTAGTGGCGATGATCCCTTCATGATATTTTTGGATCAGCTCTTTATCGATGCGGGGGTATTTGCTGTAGAGCCCTTCGGTGTATCCCAGCGAGGTGAGCCTGATGAGGTTTTGGTAGCCGATCTTGTTCTTGGCCAGGAACACCTGGTGATAGCGTTCGTCCTTTTGCTCTTTGCTGAAGGTCTTGCGGTGGCGGTCTTCCACGACATAGAATTCACAGCCTACGATGGGTTTGACTTTCAGGGTGCCGTCTTCGTTCTTGTGTTTATAGGCTTCGGAGACGAATTCGAACGCGCCGAACATGTTGCCGTGGTCGGTGATGGCCAGGGCAGGCATTCCGTCCTTGATGGCTTTTTTGTAGAGGCTCTGGATCGAGGCGGCTCCATCCAGGAGGGAGAACTGTGTATGTGTATGTAAATGAGAGAATTTGCTCATAGAATGCTTCCAAAAATAAACACGCAATTAACTAACAAAGTTCGTCAGATGGAAGCACATTCTTTCCACATTGTTTACGGCAATTGCCCAAAAAGTTCTTCCAGGTCCAGGCTGAATCCCGGCAGGACAGGAGTCGTAACGGTGTCACCGGGCGTGAAGGGACGGGAGGTGAGATATTTACCTTCGTTGTCGAGCGTATATCGCCAGAAGGCTTTTTCCTGGGGTACGATCATCCAGTATTCTTTCACACCCGACTCCTGGTAAACTTCGTATTTATTCATCAGCTCTTTTCTGTTATTCCCGGGGGAAAGGATCTCCACGACGATGTCCGGAGCGCCGATACAACCTTTGTCGTCCAACTTGGCGGGATCGCAGATAACACAGACGTCGGGCTGTACTACGGTGGTGATGTCTTTATCCTTTTTTGATCGATGGGGCAGACGAACGTCAAAGGGAGCTGCATATACTTCACAGGATCTGCCTTTAAGATAATTACCTAGTTCCCTGGTAATTTCCATCGACAATTTCTGGTGCATCCTGTTCGGAGCGCTCATCGGGAAGAGCTTTCCCTTGATGAGCTCCAGGCGCTCTTCAAAGGTCCATTTCAGGTAGCTGGCGTAGGTGTAAGTCTCCGAAAAATCAAGATCGGACACCTGCGTAATGGGCTGTTCCTCTTCCGTATATTGTTTTTCATCAGTCACAGTCAAATATAACTAAAATCTTTCGCATTGGATGTCTTCAATTTCTGGCAAAATTTTTGACAAATTTGCTTACCTTTACCCGTGCCAATATCCTCAAAAGTGGAAAATATGTTGAAAAATCTCGTATTCATAACGGTCCTTGCCTGTCTGGCCGCCAGCTGCAGCACCTTGAAACACAGTGCTTCGCAGAATTCTACACCCATAAGCAAGACCAATTCCACGGCACAGGCCAATTCCGGCAATTCCGTCCAATTTATCAGCAATATTGCTATCCGTTCGGATGTCCAGCAGGATAAGACGGGCAGTTCCATTGCTACGACCAGTGTCAGCGATACGCATAACGGCAGTACGAACTATGCTTCGGGGGAGGCCATCGAGAACCTTGGGGCTCTGCAATTCAAATATTCCATCCTGGAAAATGCGTCCGTGGAAGAGCTTGATAACGGTAAGTTACTGGCATTCATGGACTATTGGTATGGCGCTCCCTATCATTACGGGGGGACCACCCGGGATGGCATCGATTGTTCCGCCTTTGCCTTTTTGCTGATGTCTTCCGTTTACGGGATCGCCGCGTTACCACGGACCTCGAAGGAGCAGTATGAGGCCTGCCGGCATATCCGCCGGGACGAGCTAAAGGAAGGGGACCTGGTCTTTTTCCATACGTTGGGAAAGCGGCGGGCTGTCACCCATGTGGGGGTTTATCTCCGGAATAACAAGTTTATCCATGCCAGCATATCGGGGGTGATGATCAGCGATATGAACGACGGATACTACGACAAGCGCTTTATTGGGGCGGGAAGGATGCTATAGGAATCGCCGGAGGCGGTTCGTCTAATTCAATTTTTTTGTAGTGATATAGAAGTTACGATCGACGGTGAATGTATTGCCGTTGTCGGCGTCCAGCGTCTTCCATTCCGTGGACGGTTCTATCCATTGCGCGGGCTGTCCTCCCACCGAAACCTTTATGGGCATATTGAAACCAGCCACTGTATTCGTCCAGCGGTAGGAGAGAAGGCTGCCGCTGTTGAACTTGTATTCCAGCTCGGGGATCTTTGTCGTCCGGAGGTATTGGTCGAAGATCTTCGAAAGGTCTTTTTTGGCGTACTGGCTGATAAAGGTCTCGATCTGCCGGGAGGTGACGGTCTGGTGATAGAAGTTGGCCGTCAGCGCGTGCAGCAGTCCCCGGAAGCTGGAGTCGCCCATGATCTGGCGGATGATGTGCAGCATATTCCCGCCTTTGTAATACATGTCCCCGGAGCCTTCGTTATTGACCCCATACGCGCCGATGATGGGCTTGTCATTCCGGATGTTCTTGCGGGTGCCGATGCAATAGTCATTGCCGGCCTCCACGCCGTCCTGGCAGGTGGTATATAATGTCTCCGTGTAGTTGGTGAATCCTTCGTGTACCCACATATCGGCGAGGTCGTCGGTGGTGATGTTGTTGCCGAACCATTCGTGTCCGCTCTCATGCACGATGATAAAATCCCATTTCATGCCCCAGCCCGTGCCGGACAGGTCGCGTCCCAGATAGCCATTACCGTAATGGTTGCCATATGCCACGGCGCTTTGGTGCTCCATTCCCAGGTGAGGGGCGTCCACGAGCTTGTAGCCGTCCTCATAAAAAGGATAGGGCCCCATCCAGGATTCGAAGCAATGCAGCATGCTATCCGCCTGTTTGAACTGTTCCTGCGCTTTGTCGAGGTTATAATCCAGCACCCAATAGTCGCAATCGAGATGACCTTTCTCTCCCTGGAGATCCCGGTGGAAGGTGACATATTTACCTATATAGGGGATGATATCGTAATTGTTGATCGGGTTGACGACGGACCAGGTATAGGTGGCCGTACCATTGCCATTGTCCTTTTTTTCCTTCAATCGTCCATTGCCGACGGCCACGAGGGTATCCGGCACGGTGATATGGAGGGAGGCGCCGCTGTCGGGTTCGTCGCTCTGGTGATCTTTACAGGGGTACCATACGCTGGCGCCCAGTCCCTGACAGGCTACGCTCATCCAGGGTCTGCCGTCACGGTCCTTTGTCCAGATCCAGCCGCCGTCCCAGGGTGGGCGGATGGCGGCGCGGGGAGTGCCTTCGAATTTTATGGACAGCGTCTCTATGCTGCCTTTTTTTATTTCACGGGGCAGGCTAACGTGAAAGGCATTGCCTTCTCTTTTATATTTTAGCTGTTTATTATCCCAGGTGATGGAGACGATGTTCATGGGCATCTGGAGGTCTATCTGTAACTTGTCGCCGGCTTTGAGGGCTTCGATGCGGATGTTGTTGATGCCTGTGATGGATCTCTTTTCATAGTCGGGGGTGACGTGGATGTCGTAATAAAGGACATTCCACCAGGCGCGTTCAGGGTTGATGCTGCCGCGCAGGGTATCGGCGTGCGAGAATTTGTTTTTTTCCCCGGCGGCTAATTGGGCGGAGCCAGAGGGCGGATTAAAAAGGTAGCATATCAACGCTAAAAGGAGTACGCGTCTCATTGATTAAGTTTATTTTTAGGCTCGAAAAAATGAAGGTAAATAAAGATTTGTTAATAGCGGTGTTGTTCTTGTTGGCCGGCTGTTCATCTCCGCGCGTGGATGGAAAGAGGGTTTTCCGGTACAATGAAAAGGATGGCATTGCCTCCCTGGACCCGGCATTTGCCAAGAACCGCAGCACCATGTGGCCTATCCATCAATTGTACAATACCCTGGTAGAGACGGATGACGAGCTGCATATCGTGCCTGCGCTGGCCAGGAGCTGGGATGTATCGGCGGATAAGCGGACCTGGACCTTTCATCTTCGCACGGATGTCTTTTTTCACGACAATGAGGCCTTTCCCGGTGGCAAGGGGCGGCGCATGGTGGCGGAGGATGTGGCCTACAGCTTTTCCCGGATCATCGATCCCCGGACGGCCAGCAGCGGGGCCTGGATCTTTCATGCGCGGGTGGATTCCGCGGCGCCGTTTACGGCTCTGGATGACAGTACTTTTCAATTGAAGCTGATCGCTCCATTCAATCCCATACTGGGGATCCTCAGCATGGAGTACTGTTCCGTGGTGCCGAAGGAAGTGGTGCAATTCTATGGCAAGGATTTCCGGAGCCATCCCTGTGGTACGGGGCCTTTCCGGATGAAATCCTGGGAAGAAGGGGAGTCGCTGATCCTGTTGAAGAACGAGCGTTATTTCGAAAAGGACAGCACGGGCCGGCAGCTGCCCTATCTGGATGCGGTGCAGGTGAGCTTTTATGAGGAGAAGGCAACGGAGTTCCTGCTGTTCCGGCAGGGGCTGCTCGATTTTGTGAACGAGATCGATCCTACGTTCAAAGATGAAGTGTTAAGCAAGAAAGGGCAGCTGAAGGCGCAGTGGAAGGACAGGATCATGCTCTCTACCCATCCCTATCTGAATACGGAATATCTTGGGATACTTATCGACTCCGCTAATCCGCTGGTCAGGAGCTCGCCGTTGCGGCTGCGTGCCGTGCGGCAGGCCATCAATTATGGGTTCGACAGACGGAAGATGATGCTGTACCTGCGCAATTCGCTGGGGACGCCCGCGGAGAGCGGCTTTGTACCGGCAGGGATGCCCGGATTCGACTCGTCCATAGTGAAAGGCTATCATTATGATCCTGCCCGGGCGCGGCAGCTGTTGGCCGAAGCGGGCTATCCGGATGGGAAGGGGTTGCCGTCCATCCATCTGCTGACCATATCGGACTATGCTGATTTTGCCAGCTGGATCGCGCGCGAGCTGGAGGACGTCGGGCTGAAGATACAGGTAGAGGTAGTACAGAAAAGTCTGCTGCTGGAACAGACGGCCCGTAGTCAGGCCCTGTTCTTCCGGGGAAGCTGGATCGCGGACTATCCCGATGCGGAGAATTATCTGAGCGTGTTCTATTCAAAGAATCCCGCCCCGCCTAATTATACCAGATTCCATGATGCGGAGTTCGATCGCCTGTATGAGCAGGCATTGCTGGAAAATAACGACTCGGCCAGGTATGTGTTATACCGCAAGATGGATCAGCGGGTGATGGATGCGTCGCCCGTGGCGCCTTTGTGGTATGACGAGGTCATACGGCTGGTAGACCCGCGCGTGAAGGGCTTGCGACCCAATGCGCTTAATCTGCTGGAGCTGCGGCATGTCGATATAATTAAATAACGACCGTCATTTGCGCTGATACACCCGCACATAATCCACCTCGAATTTGCTGGGGAACCTGCTGTTGGCAGGGTCGCCGCCATTGTCACCGCCGATGGCAAAGTTCAGCAGCATGTATTGCGGCTGTTTGAAGGGGTTGAAGCCGGTGTTGTCCTTGTTGACCAGCGATCCCATGAGGACATGGTTCAGCAGGAAGTCGTCGACGTATAAGGCGATGCCGGTAGAGTCCCAGTCCATGCGCCAGACGTGGAATTTCGAAGCCCATTTGGCGTCTACGGGTTTCTTTTTGCTGTACCAAAATGCTTTGTGGGGCGTGCCGGTGCCTGTGGCGATATTTGCCAGCAGGCTGTCCCTGTAGTATTCCATCATATCGATCTCGCCGTTGGAGGGCCATGGTTTCGATACGCCGAGCGCCCACCAGGCGGGCCAGCTTCCGGCGCTGATATCTATACGGGCGCGCATTTCCCAGCGGCCGTATAGCCATTGCTGTTTACCCTTGGTGATCAGGCAAGCCGAAGTATAATCGATGGTCTTGCGGTCCTTCCGCCAATCGTTGCTGCCTTCGGCATAGTTGGGGTTGGGTTTCTGTTCGCGCCTGGCTTCGATGACCAGGAGCCCATTCTTACAATAGGCATTTTGGGGTTGGTACCATTGGTGCTCGTGATTGCGTACGAAGCCTTCTTCGAAACTCCAGTTGGACGGGTCGGGAGCGCCGTCCTTATTGAATTCATCGGACCATACGAGCTTGAAATCCTTGTCTTTTTGCGTGGTCTGGGCCTGCGTTTGACCTCCCAGCATCGATACGAGGAGGCAAAAAAATAGCTGATGCTTCATGATTTGGAAGAAGGAGATACCTCGTAAGAGGTATCTCCTGTTTTTATTAGATTATTGGTAATTCGGATTTTGTGTCAGCTCATTGGGATTCTGGCTGATGATAGACAGCGGAATGGGCAGCAGGTAATTCTTGCTGGCGTCGAAGGACCATTGCGGCGAGCCGGATGGGACGGCATTGATCACCGTATAGGTATAGCCGCCGCCGGGTTTTGGATCGAGCCTCATGCCGTGCATGACGTGGTTGAGGTTGACCTCGGCGATCTTCCAGCGCATGAGGTCGAAATACCTTTTGCCTTCAAAAGCCAGCTCCACTCTTCTTTCGCGGCGGATCAGGTCGCGCATCTGGGCTTGTGTAGCGCCGGAATACACCGTGGTGAAGGTGGGGATGCCGGCCCTTGTCCTGACCTGGTCGAGCGCGTCATATACGCTTTGATCGGGTCCTACGGCTTCGTTCTGGGCTTCCGCGTAGTTCAGCAGGACCTCTGCATACCGGAAATAGTAGTAGGTCTGGCTGCTGGCGCCGCCCTGCCAGAGGTTAACGGTGCTGTCGATGCCTTTTTTCATGGCATAGCCCGTATTGGTGTTGTCGGTGGCATCGGCCAGATCGATGGCGTTATTCCCTTCACCAACGGCGGACGAATATACGAGGCCGTTGAATGTATTCCCCGTATATAATATGGATTGTGTAAAGCGGGGTTCGCGGTTGGCATAGGGGTTCTGGGGGTCATAGCCGGATCCGGCCTCGCCGATGCCCTTTCCGTTGGCCATTACGTAGTCATCCACGAGCTCCTGTGTGGGGGTAGATCCGCCCCAGCTGAGCCATTGTGTTCCGACATAACCGGGTCCCTGGTATCCGGCGATATTGCTGCCCGCCTTCAGGCCCAGGTATTCGCGGTAGAATACGCCTTCGTTGTTGCCATTGCCCGTACCCAGGAACAGCTCGTCATATTTGGGATAGAGGGTATAGCCGAGCTGCATCACCTGTTTGTTGGTCGCCGCCGCAGCTGCCCACCTGGATACATCGTTGGTCTTGTTGTTCAGGGGGCTGGCGTAGTAAAGCTCGATCCATCCTTTCAGGGTCAGGGCGGCTCCTTTGGTGACCCTGCCGGCGCCATCATTACCGTTGTTGGCGGGCAAGAGATTGGCGGCGTCCGTCAGCTCTGTTTCCAGGAAACTGAAGTTCTCGTCGAAAGAAGCTCTTTTGTGATAGATAGAGTCCCCGTCGGTGGCGCGGTTGTCGGGCTTGGTGATGATGGGGCCGCCGCCATACGCCATCCAGATGATATGATAGAAATAGGCCCGTAAGACTTTTGCTTCGCCCAACCGCTGGTTCTTATACGTGTCCGGCAGAGAGGATGCCTGTAAATTGCTGATAAAGACATTGCATTTGCGGATGTAGGAATAGTTATAATCCCATTTGAGCCAGGAAGTCGCTTTTTGCGTACCTCCTCCCCAGTCGTAGGAAAATGTCGTATTGGAATTGATATTGGCTTTTGTCCTCATCTGGTTACAGCTGTTGGACCAGTTGAAGCCCGTCAGGGAATTGTCGGACCAGTTATCGAATGCGTCGAATACGCTGTTGTATTCGTCGGGGAGACTATTGTAAATGTCGTTGAGCACGAGGTCCGCCGCATTGGCGGTGGCGAATGCCGTGGTGGCATCTACCGCACTCAGGTTGGCGACATTCAGGGAACTATCCTTTTTACATGCGGATAGGATCAGGACGCCGGCGATCGCCAGCTTTGCCAGGACCTTAGGTTTCATGTTATTTACAGTTTTCATCTTTTGTGTTTCTTAATGTTTTTAGAATTGAATTTTAGCCCCGATGGTCACTACTTTTTGGGTGGGGAAATACCAGCCTCTGTTGTTGCTGACTTCGGGGTCGAAATTCTTGATCGGTGTCCAGGTCAGCAGGTTTTGTCCGGAGACATAGATGTTGACATAGCTCATACCGGCCTTGCTCGTGATGGAGCGGGGGAGCGTATATCCTAATACGCCTGTTCTCAAACGCAGGTAAGAAACATTCTTTTGCCAGAAGGATGATGTCTGGGTATTGTTGGGGGTCGGAGACGTCGTCATCCTGGGATAGGCTGCGTGCTGATTTTGCTCTGTCCAGTAGTCGAGCACGGTGATGGGAGCATTCTTGTTGTTGTCGAATGCCCATGCGGCCGAGTTGGCTATCTGGAGGGAGCGTTCGCCGGCGCCCTGGAACAGCAGGGACAGTTCGAAACCTTTGTACGTTACGCCGGGAGCGAAGCCGTAGATGATCTGGGGCGTTGTGGGCGGGCCGAGGGGAACCATGTCATAGGAGTTGATGGTGCCATCGGGTTTTCCATTCGGGCCGCTGACGTCAGCATAGCGGATATCGCCGGGCGCCAGGGGAGACCAGGTCTGCGTGGCAATGCCGGATTTCAGGACGCCGGGGCTTGCAAAGTCGCCATCCGAGAAGTAGCCCAGGGCCTGGTAGCCGAACTGTGTGTTCAGCGGGCGGCCGGTCTGTCTCAGGTTCCAATAATCGTAGGTAGCGGCGTTCTCGAAGATCTGGACCAGCTTGTTCTTGGCATAGCTGAAGGTACCGGACAATGTGATGTGGAGGTCTCTCGATACGGGATAGCTGCCGGTGAGCGCGAGCTCGATACCGTTGTTGGTCATGATACCTGCATTTTGCTGAGCCAGGCCGATGCCATATTCAGCAGGAACGGTGATGTTCGGGTACAGGAGCATATTGCCACGCCTTTCGTGGAAATAGTCGGCCTCGATGCTGATTATATTGTTCAGGATCCTGGCTTCGATGCCCACGTCTGTTTTTGTGGCCCGCTCCCAGGTGATGAAGGGGTTGGGTTCCGTGTTCTCGTAGAGACCCTGTGTCTGCGATCCGCCCAGGATGGCGGAGTTGCCGTAGAGGGTAAAGCCCGACTGATACTGGAAGGGGGCGCCGGCGAGGTTCCCGGACTGGCCCCATGAACCCCTCAGCTTAAGCTCGTTGAGCCATTTGATGCCAGACATGAAGCTCTCCTGGGATATTCTCCATCCGGCGGAGAAGGCGGGGAAGAAGCCAAAGCGGTGACCGGGAGCAAAATAATAGTTCCCGTCATACCGGCCTGTTGCCTCCAGCAAATATTTGTTGTCGAAGCCATAGGTGACCCTATAGACGACGGAACGTTGTTTAGAGCCCGTAGATCCGCCTGTGTTGGAAAGATCGGTAGAGCCTGTCCCGCCGGCAAACAGCTCGGGTATGGAGAGGTTATAGTTGATCCTTCCGGCATTGAACATAAGGGATTTCGTGGTCCTGATCTCACCCACTACGAGGCCGGTGACGGTGCTTCTGCCGAAACTGCCGGTGTAATTGATATAGCCCTGGTAGTTGAATGCCTGGGTCTGGTGATATTCTTCATAGAAAGAGGGCGGGGAACTCGGGGGGAATAAGTCATACGTTTTGTTCAGGGTATCGTATGAGTAATAGCTATAGGGCGCATACCAGGAGCGTGTCAGGCTGGAGATACCAGCGTTGGTACCTGGGTTGGTGGTGTTATAGGGGTCCACCGGGTTGTAGTCGTACGATACGACCGCTTTTACGCTCAGGCCTTTTATGGGAAGCTTCTGATCGATGGCGAACTGGGTCAGCATGGTATTGCCCGTGATGATCTGGTAGCTCGGGTTGTCGTAGAAGCTGGCGTAGATATAAGGGTGGTCCCCGTTGCTGTAGATCTTCGGCGTGGAGACGCTGGTCGTGTTGATCAGGTTCTCAAAGAGGCTTTGGGTATTGTATCCGGCGCCGCTGAGGTTCCTTTGCTCTACGCGTCCGTTGAGGCTAAGAGAGACCGTCGTGCTTTTTGTGGCCTGGATGTCCAGGTTGCCGGAAAGGTTATAGCGTCTGTATTTTATGCCGGGGAACATGCCTTCTTGTGAGAAAAAGCCCATACCGGCATTGTATCGTACAATGTCCGTACCACCGTTGATGGAGAGGTTTTGACCCGTCTGCACATAATTTTTTTGCCGCATATCGGCGATGGGGTCGAAGTTGGGGTGTCCGTCGGGGTCGGAATGGTCCTTGTATTTCTGGATATCCGCATCGGAGAAGGGCATTACCGTCGCGCCGGCGTTGGCCGCGCCTACGTTCTTCAGGGTAGCGAACTGGTAGGAGTTGATAAAATGGGTAACTACCGTGGGGTTTTGGAACCCTACATATCCGTCATAAGAGAGGACGGGTTTGCCGATCTTCCCTCTTTTGGTGGTGACGAGGATTACGCCATTGGCGCCGCCCATGCCATAAGGAGCGACGGCCGCGGCATCTTTCAGGATGGAGATGCTTTCCACGTCGTCGGGGTTGAGCTGGCTGTAGTTGCGCTGCACACCGTCCACGATGAGGAGGGGAGAGGCGTTGCCGTTGGTACCAATACCGCGGATCATGATGGTGGCGGCATCATTACCGGCCTGACCGCTGGGTTGCGAGAACAGGACACCGGCTGCACGGCCGCCCAGGGCGCTCGAGAGATCGCTCACCGGCTGTCGCTGGATATCGGACCCTTTGATGGCCGATACGGCTGCCGTAAGGGATGTCTTTTTCTGGGTGCCATAACCCACGACGACGACTTCGTTCAGGTTTTGGGCCGAGGCTACCAACTGGACGTTGATCTGATGCTGGCCGCCGATCTTGATCTCCTGGGTAGCATAACCGATAAGGCTGAAGACCAGGGTGCCATTGGCAGGGGCGTTGATGCTGAAATTGCCTTGATTATCGGTTTGAGTGCCCGATTTGGCGCCTTTTAACGTTACCGTAACGCCGTTCAGGGCTGTATCCCCTACGGTTACTTTACCTGTTACGGTCTGCTGGGAAAAGGAAGAATAGGCGAAACCTGTCATCAGGAGGAGAAGCAAGCAGCAGTGTTTTAGGCTAAAATACTGCCTGTCAAAAACATGTTGATTACGTTTTTTTCTCATAGCAAACAATTATAATTGGTTTATGTGATCAATAGGGTGCAATTGTGAATGCACGAAACAACGACCCTATTATACAGTACAAATATTGTGGGATAAAAATGGCCGGAAGAGGGGTAAATCGTATATAATAGGGGACAAATTCGTACTTTGTATAGGAAAACGACTAAAACGAACTGTTTTTACCACTAAACCGTTTGGGGTTGTCCGGGCGATTGCTAAACATATTATTAGCTACTACACTTTCTTGCTGCTGGAGGTCTTTGCCGGCCCAGCCGGTATCGTCTATTGGCTGTCTGGGGATCGATCAGGGCTTATCCAACAATTCCGTCAACAGCATTTTTAAGGATCATAGCGGGCTGATGTGGTTCGGGACGTACGACGGTCTGAATAGATATGACGGCTATGATTTCAAGATCTTCCGGCATAAGTCGGGGGATTCCACCTCCATCGTCAATAATTGGGTAGGCGCCCTTGGCGAAGACAGCCTTTATAGATTGTGGGTCGGGACCGCGAATGGGGTCAGCATCTATGATCCGGTGCATGCCAATTTCCATCTGGTGCCGTACGAGCCGGCGGACGGGGGAAAGCTTCAGTCCATCGACGGGAACATCAGCAATATCGTAACCAGTCCCTCGGGGGATGTTTTTATCGGGACGGCCATTCATGGCCTGCTTGTTTGCCCCAAGGGTCGTTCCGTTGCCAGACAGGTAAGGTTACCCGGGCATGATGGGCCTGTCGAGTGTTTTGCTTCGGCCATCAGCGTTTACGCCAATAATATATTCGTATCCATACGGGACAAGGGGATCTTTCAGTACCGCGAGGCCGGGGGGGACCTGGTCCTGGTAAGCTCCCTTCCCAAGAACAATCTTTGTCTGCAGGCGGATAATAAAAAGCATTTATGGATCGGGGCCGACGATGGCCTTTATGTATATGATCTTACCGATGGAACGACGAGGCAGGTCTTTCGAAGCAGCAACAGGGTCGTCAACCTTACGCTGGACCGCAGTAATTTATGGATCGCCTCCGATGGGGACGGCGTCCTTATCAAGCATATCGACACCGGGGAGGTTAGAACGCTTTTTAACGCCAGGGGTAAACCCCAACTATCGAGCTCCGGCGTTTACAGCATTTTCCACGACAATCAACAACGGACCTGGATCGGTACGATCCGCGGGGGTATCAATATCATCGACAGCCGGAAAAGCAGGTTTTTGGCTCTGGTGCATGATCCGTTAAACAGCAATAGTCTTGTCGACGATTGCGTATTGTCGTGTATCGAGGACAAGATCGGGAACCTATGGATCGGAACGGATGGGGGCGGGGTATCTTATTATAACCGGCGTACCGGCCAATTCTCGAATTACAGGAGCCAGCCCGGAAAGGGGGCGTTGAGCAATGATTTTGTTACGTCCCTGCTGAACGACGATGAGGATAATGTCTGGCTGGGGACCTGGACGGGTGGCATCAACCGGTTTAATAAAAAAACGAATGGGTTCGATCATTATCCCTGTTTGAATGTACGGACGGGCAAGGAGGATAAGAATATATTCAGCCTTTTTCAGGACAGTAAAAAAGACATATGGGCGGGCGCCTGTGTAGACGGGGCGCTTTACAAATTGAATAAGGCCGCCGGCCGGTTTGAAGCATTCGATACCACGCTGCGTAATATCGTGACCCTATATGAAGATGCGGACGGACAGCTATGGGGAGGCGATTATACGTCGCTGATCAGGATCGATCGTCAGCATAAAAAGCATGTCCGTTATGCCATAGGTTTCTCTGTTCGCAGCATTTATGAAGACGCCCGGCGTAATTTCTGGGTCGGCACGCAAGGGAATGGGCTGCTCCTGTTCAATAGAGCGTCGGGCAAGTATAGTTCCTTCACGGAAGATAACGGGCTTGCGAACAATGCGGTATTACAGATCGTGCCCGATGATAAGGGGAACCTATGGCTGAGCACTTTCAAGGGCATCTCCGTTTTTTCGATGTTGACCGGCAGGTTCAATACTATCGCCCAGTCCGATGGTCTGCTGAGCAACCAGCTCAGTGTTCATGCGGCATTGAGGCTGCGTTCCGGGGAGTTCGGGTTTGGCGGCATAAAGGGGATGAATATCTTTTTTCCCGACAAGATACAGGCATTGCGGGAGGAGCATACCATCCTGCTGTCCAATATTTCCATCAACAATACGCCTTCGGAAAGGAACAGTCCGTTGATCATGTCTGCCGATCATGACGGGGTCAGCGCCATGCGCCTGCCTTATGACAAGGCGGTGTTGTCCCTTACTTTTGTCAGCCCCGAATATTCCACGCCTGATAAGATCTCCTATGCTTATTATTTACAGGGCTGGGATAAGGATTGGAACTACCCGGGAAGGAACAGGACGGCGACGTATACCCGGCTGCAGGAGGGCAGCTATGTGTTTAAAGTAAAGGTCGCCGATGCATATAATAATTGGAGCGAAGCGACGACCCTGCTTAAAATAACGGTATTGCCTCCCTGGTTCCGGACCTGGTGGGCCTATGTATTGTATGTCATTGCGGCGGCCGGCGTCATCTATATCGTCTTCCACTATAGGGCCCGTCAGATCAAACTGCAATATGAGGTCGCCTTTGCTCAAAGCAAGATCGAAAGGGAAAAGGAGCTCAACGAGAAAAAGCTGTCGTTCTTTACGGATGTGGCCCATGAGTTCCGGAGCCCGCTGACGCTGATCGTGGGTCCTGTCAAGGAGCTGATCGCGCGTTTCGAACATAAGCCCGAGACGAAGGAGCTCAATACGGTGTACCGGAATGCGAAGCGGCTGTTGAGTCTGGTGAACCAGCTGCTTTTGTTCCGAAAGGCGGATGTGGACGAGGATTCGCTGATCGTGCAAAAGATCAATTTGTTCGAGCTTTGTAATGAAGTATATTCCTGTTTCTGGCAGCAGGCGCGGGTAAAGAATATCCGCTACGACCTGGTCTGTCATAACAAGGACCTGGAGGTCTATGGCGATTATGAAAAGCTGGAGATCGTGTTGTTCAACCTGATCTCCAATGCCTTGAAGTTTACCCCGGATGGGGGAACGGTGTTGGTGACCGTGCGGGAGAGCGGGTTGGATACGGAGGTCGTCATCGAGGATAGCGGGTGCGGGATCGACCAGGGGCAGGATGTGTTCAGGAAGTTCAGCCGGTCGGGCAACAGGCAGGCGAGGAGCGGGTTTGGCATCGGGCTGTATCTTGCCCGGAAGTTCACGGAGGCGCACCAGGGAGAGCTTACGTATGAAAGCGTTCCCGGACAGGGGACGGTATTCACGTTGTCGCTGCAGCGAGGGTTCTCCCATTTAAAATACGGCTTATCGGAAGAGACCGTCACCGGAAAGCCGGAGCTGATCGAGGAACTGTCGGAAGATTTTACGGGACAGGGAGAGACGGAGATCGCGGTCCCCGACGAGAAGGCCACCGTTCCCGAAGATTTCCTGTATGGACGGAGGACGATACTGGTGGTGGATGATGATCCGGAGGTAAGACAGTATCTACGACAGATATTATCGGCAAAATATTTCGTGAAGGAAGCCGAAGATGGGGAAACCGCGCTGGAGATGATCTTTCAGAAGGCGCCCGATCTTATTATCAGCGATGTGGTGATGAAGGAGCTCAACGGCGTCGAATTGTGCCGCAGGGTAAAGGAACATCAGGAGCTGACGCATACCCCGGTGATCCTGCTGACCTCGTCCGGTTCCGATGAGGCGAAGCTGAACGGCATCAAATGCGGCGCGGACGACTATATCTTAAAACCTTTCGACAAGCTGTTCCTGCTGGCGCGGATAGACAATATATTCAAGATCCGCAGCGCCCTGCAACAATATTTCCTGCAGACGATCACGCTGCAAAAGGTGACGCCGAAGGTGTCCGCGGAATACAGGGATTTCCTGCAGCGTTGTATAGAGATCGTGGAGGAGTATATCGATAAGGATGATTTTTCGATCAAGCTCCTTGCGAAGGAGATCGGTATGAGCCATTCCGGGCTATACAAAAAGATCAAGATGATCTCGGGTCTTTCGGCGGCCTCGTTTATCCGGTTCATCCGGCTGCGGCGCGCGGCGGTGCTGATGCTGACCAAGAATGTAAAGATCAACGAAGCGGCTTTCCAGGTCGGGATCACCGATGCGAAGTATTTCCGCGAGCAGTTCAAAAAATTGTTTGGAATGAATCCCTCGGAATATATCAAGCATTACAGGCATTCGTTCGAGAATGACCTCAACCTGTCTTAATTATTTTTCTTTAATTTCTTCGCAAACACTTTTTCGAACTTCTCGACCTTGGGCCGGATGACCAGGTAGCAGTAGGGTTGTGACCCGTGCGTCCTGTAGTAGTTCTGGTGATAGTCCTCGGCGGGATAGAATTTTGTAAAGGCCGTGATCTCGGTGACGATGGGTTTGTCGTAGGCGCCGCTCTTGTTCAGCTCCTCCTTATAGTGTTCGGCTTTTTGCTTTTGTTCGTCGTTGTGGTAGAAGATGGCGCTGCGGTATTGCGTACCGATGTCATTCCCCTGTCTGTTGAGGCTGGTGGGGTCGTGTGATTCCCAGAATACCTCCAATAGCTCGTCATAGGTGATGACCGCCGGGTCATAGATGATCTGGAGCGACTCGGCATGTCCGGTGGCGCCCGTGCATACTTCTTCGTAGCTGGGGTTGGCCACTGTACCGCCCGAATAGCCGGAGGTGGCTTTTATCACCCCTTTCAGTTCCTGGAAAACGGCTTCCGTACACCAGAAGCACCCTGTTCCGAATGTGGCTGTGTCTGTTTTTTTTCCTGCCGGAATAATATCCTCGCTCATACTCGTGTTTTTATTGGTGGGTCCTTGTTTGGCCGACGGCTCACAGGAAGCCGAAAATAGGGCTAATGTGGTGATTATGGATAGAAAGGTCATGGCTCTTTGCATTGATCGACTCATTAAACGCATTATATACGCTATAAGACAATCCCACGCTTTAAAAAGTTTGTTAATAGGGGACTATTTTCAGACGGCCGGGGACTGGGCTTAATGGGGAGTTAAACTTGTAAATTAAATTAATAAAGTAAACTTATTAATTTACCTTTGTATTATGATAAAAACAAAGACAGCGGAGAACCCGGCAGCATCCGGGGTGAATGCCAGGGACATAGAGATCGCGGGTAACCTCCGGGCGGTGATCCACCGGACGGTGAAGGTCCTTCGCAAGCACACCCGTAACGAGGAGATGCTGTCGCTGACGGAGCGGTCGACCCTTGGGCTTTTGTACCAGCATGGCAAGCTGCTGCCCACGGAGCTGGCGCAGATAGAAAAGGTGACTACCCAGTCCATATCCCAGGTGATCGCTCATCTTGTCGAAACAGCCTATATCGTAAAGACGCCCGCGGAAGATGACAAGCGGAAGGCTTATTTGTCATTGACCCCTGCCGGCAGGGATTATATCGAACGTCATCGTCAGGAGAAGCAGGAGTGGCTGGCCCGTATCCTGCATGAAAAGACCTCTGCCCGGGAGAAGGAAGTGCTTTCCGAGGCGCTGGTCATATTGAGCAAGCTAATAGATGAATAGAGACAATGAAATTATCAACCTTCAATGCATTACATAGTCGAAACTACCGCCTGTATTTTTATGGACAGTTCGTTTCCCTCATCGGCACCTGGATGCAGCGTACCGCTGTAAGCTGGATCGTTTATACATTGACGCATAGCAGCTTTATGCTGGGGCTGACCTTCTTCGCGGGACAGTTCCCTTCTTTTCTGCTGGGGCTTTTCGGGGGTGTGGTATCGGATAGATATGACCGATTCAAGGTGCTGCTGACCACGCAGGTGGCCTCCCTGATACAGGCGTCCATACTGGCCGTCCTGATCCTGGTGGGACATTACCAGGTGTGGGAGCTGCTGGCGCTGAGCGTGCTGCTGGGATGTATCAATGCTTTCGACGTGCCGTCGAGGCAGTCGCTGGTGTATGAGATGGTGGATGACAAGACTATGATCCCCAATGCGCTGGCGTTGAACTCTTCCATGGTGAACCTGGCCCGGCTGATAGGTCCTGCCATTGCGGGGGTGGTGCTGGAAAAACTGGGAGCGGGTGCATGTTTCCTTTTGAATGCGACCAGCTTTATCGCCGTGATCGCCTCGCTGCTGCGGATGAAATTGAAGCCTTATGTGCCGCGTCCTCATGGTAAGAAAGTGTGGACGGACGATCTCCGGGAGGGTTTTATCTATCTGAAGCGGACGCCGTCCATTGCCAAGGTGATCCTGATGCTGGCTGTGATGAGCCTGCTGGTCATACCGTATGCCACCATGATGCCTGTGTATGCCAAGGTGATCTTCCATGGGGACGCCACCACTTTTGGATACATAGATAGCTTTATCGGACTGGGCGCCGTGACGGGTGCGTTGTATCTGGCGTCCCTGCCTCCTTCGGCCAACCGGAAGCGGATCCTTTGGATGAATACCATCTTATTTGGCCTGGGGTTGATACTTTTCTCGCATACTACGTGGTTCCCGCTGGCGATGGTCTTTGCCATGCTGTCGGGGTTTGGCATGATGGCGCAGACGACGGTGTCCAATACCATCATCCAGACGACCGTGGCGCCTGCCATGCGGGGCCGGGTGATCAGCTATTTCGCCATGGCCTATTTCGGACTACAGCCGTTGGGCAGTCTCCTGGTGGGGGCCATATCGCAATATATCGGTGCGCCCGCCACGCTGCTGGCGGAAGGACTGGCGGCGCTGGCAGTAGTGGGCATCTTTTGGAAGTACCTGCGCGAGAAGGAGCTGGCGGTGGAAGAAACCAGCGGGGTCATTGAAGACAGCGCTCTGCCTTCAGGGGAACAATTACCCAGGGTATCCAGGGCTTAGACACTAGGTATAGCCGGGGAAAGGGTGTACTTTTACGGCTCAAAAAATGGTAGGAACCGCCTGTGGGCGGATGGTGTATGAAAATTTTTCCGGAATCGGCCTTGGTGCAATTAGAGTTTGAAAAAGTAAAGGCGCTCTTAACTGAACAATGCAATACTGAATACGCCCGTGCAAAGGCGGGGGACCTGCGTATACATACCCGCAAGGAGTTTATAGAGCTGGAGCTGCAGCAGACCCATGAGTTCAAATTGCTGTCCAGCGCGGGACAGTATTTTCCCAACGACCATACATTGAATCTCTCCCGGGAGCTGAAGCTGCTGGGCATACCCGGGGCCACCCTGACGGGAGAGCAGTTCATGCAGATACGTAAACTGGCGGAAAGCATGGGAAAGATCTTCCGGTGGTTCGATGCCGAGCGAAGGGTCGCTTATCCTGCTCTGGCAAGGGTCATTGCGCATACGCATTATGAAAAAAGCATCATGGCGGCCATCGATGAGGTGCTGGATGAGTCGGGTGTGGTGCGGGACAATGCTTCGGAAGAGCTGGCGGGTATCCGGCTGAGTCTTTTCAGAAAAAGGAACGAGCTCCGGCGGGCATTCGACCGGATCCTTTCCAGGCTGGCGAAATCAGGTTATGTAGCGGATATCGAGGAAGCCTTTCTAAATGGCAGGAGGGTAGTGGCCATCTATGCCGAGCACAAGCGGCAGGTAAAGGGCATCCTGCATGGCGAGAGCGACACGCGCCGGACCTCTTTTATCGAGCCGGAAGAGACCATCGAGCTGAACAACGAGGTCTTTTCCCTGGAACATGCGGAAAGCAGGGAGGTGAACCGGATCCTCCGGGAGCTGACGCAACGGCTTTCAGGGCATGCGCCTTTGCTGACGGTGTGGCACGATGTGCTGGGCGAGTTCGACTTTATCCGCGCCAAGGCAAGGCTGGCGGGAGAGATGAATGCCAACTATCCTCAACTGCTGGATAAATCCCATGTGCATCTCCGGCAGGCCTATCATCCTTTGTTGTATCTGTACAACCGTAAGAACCAAAAGCCCACCATTCCCACGAATATACAGCTGAATGAAAAGGACCGTATACTGGTCATCTCGGGTCCCAATGCGGGTGGCAAGACCGTGACCTTGAAGACGGTGGGGCTGCTGCAGCTGATGTTGCAGAGCGGCCTGCTGGTGCCGGTGCATCCGGACTCGGAGATGGGCATCTTCAAACAGCTGATGATCCATATCGGGGATACGCAAAGCCTGGAGTTCGAGCTGAGCACCTATAGTTCGCATCTGAAGAACATGCGGTACTTCATGGAGAATGCCAATGGCCGGACCCTTTTCTTTATCGATGAGCTGGGCAGCGGCAGCGATCCCAATCTGGGCGGCGCCTTTGCGGAGGTGATCCTGGAAGAACTGGTGAAGAAGCATTCTTTTGGCATCGTCACTACCCACTATCTCAATCTGAAGGTGATGGCCAATAAGACGTCGGGGATCATCAACGGGGCGATGGCCTTTGATGAGAACAACCTGCAGCCCATGTATAAGCTGATCATCGGCAAACCGGGCAGCTCGTATACTTTCTCCATTGCCGAACGCATCGGTCTGGAGCCAAGGCTTATCCAACGGGCGCGTACGCTGGTGGATGAAGATCATTTCCGGCTGGATAAATTATTGAATCGTACGGAGCAGGACCTGCGCGAGCTGGAGCAGCGGGAGAAGGAGCTTCACAAGCTGATGAAGGAGAATGAGAAGCTGAAAAAGGAAATGGAGGCGTTGATCCATCGGGAGAAGCATACGCAACAGGTGGAGCTGTTGAAGCATCAGAACAGGATCACGGAGGAAAGGCTGACCTATCTGAAGGAAATGGAGCGTAAGCTGCGTCAGATCGTCTTCGACTGGCGCAAGGCGGAGGATAAGAATGAGGTGATCAAACAAATGCAGGCGCTTCTATTCAAGCAAAAAGAAAAGCAGGTGAACGAGAAGGTGCGGAAGAAGTTCGATGCCAAATATGAGGAGGTAGGAGGCAGCGCCGAGGTGGGCGTCAAGGTGAAGATGAAGAAGAACCACCAGGTGGGTACGGTGAAGGAGCTGCGTGGCAAAAAAGCCGTGGTGCAGGTGGGGCTGATACCTATCACGGTGGACCTGTCGGACCTGATCGTAGTGAGAGATAAGCCGCAGGAAGAGTCAGCGGGGTGAGCGTCCCGGGCGCCGGGGGCGATCGTCCGTATTCGATACAACGGGTGTCCGAGGCAGGTCAGCAGAAAAAGCCTACTTTCGCGACCTGAAACTTTCACACGATGAAGCCCATTCTTTTCCTATTATTGGCAATAGGCTGTCAGACAGCGCTTGCCCAGGCCCCTTCCGACACGACGCAAATAATAGCGCCCGGCCGTGTCAACAGTTCAGCGCAGCAACAAAAGCCTTATGTCATTCTTATCTCCGCGGATGGGTTCCGTTGGGATCTGGCCGATAAATATGGCGCTAACTTCCTGCTGACATTGCGTTCGACGGGAGTAGCGGCGGAGCGGATGATCCCTTCCTATCCTTCCATTACGTTCCCCAATCACTATAGCCTGGCGACGGGGTTGTATCCTTCTCATCATGGGTTGGTGGATAACACTTTTTATGACCCGAAAAAAGGAAAGGGCTATCGGATCAGCGATCGTACGGCGGTGCGGGACAGCTCCTGGTATGGGGGAACGCCTATCTGGAACCTGGCGGAGGAGCAGCATATGTTGTCAGCCAGCTTCTTCTGGGTGGGTTCCGAGGCAGCCGTGGGCGGTATACATCCAGCCTACTATTATTATTACAACGACAAGATCCCACTGGATACCCGTCTGCAGACCGTAAAAAGCTGGCTGCAGCTGCCGGAAGCGCAGCGTCCGCATCTTATCCTTTTCTATCTGTCACAGGTGGATCATGCGGAGCATTATTACGGACCGGACAGCAAGGAGGCGGAGGCGGCCGTACACCTGGTGGATAATTGTATCGCAAAGATGGTGCTGATGGTGGATTCGCTGCATCTGCCTGTCAACTATATCTTTGTATCCGACCATGGCATGACTTCCATCGACACGGTGAAGGGCGGGCTCGAACTGCCCCGGAGTATCGATACGACAAAATTCCTTGTTTCGGGCAGCGAGACGCTGCAGCATCTGTATGCGAAGGACAAGAAGGATATACCGGCCCAGTACGAGGCGTTGAAGAAGGAGAGGCCGGATGGGTTCGAGATCTATCTTCCCGATGAGACGCCGGCCCGCTGGCATTATACGTCCAGGGATGACCGGTATGGCCGGATGGGGGATATCCTGCTGGTGACAAAATATCCACGGATGATCTATCTACGCAACCATAAGCTGATTCCGGGGGAGCATGGGTTCGACAACGTCCTTCCCCAGATGGGCGCTACTTTTTATGCGTGGGGGCCGGCTTTCAAGAATGGGATCAAGATAGCGCCGTTCGAGAATGTGAATGTGTATCCGCTGATAGCGAAGATACTGGGATTGACGACGCCGGAAGGCATCGATGGAAAGATAGAAGTGTTGGGGGGTGTGTTGAAATGATTTTTGTATATTTATTTCATGCCATCTTTCGAGTTCAGGAGATTACCCCATTTCGACAATACGGAGCTTTTCTCGTCGGAGAATGAATGCGAATATTTTCCCTTTCATTTCCATGATTTTTATTGCGTGTCGCTGATAACGAACGGTACCGAGATCCTGAAGAATACCGAACAGGATTTTATTGCGCCTGCCGGGACGATCAGCATTACCCAGGCCGGGGAGGTACACCGGAACCATTCGTTGAGCGAGACGGGGTATAGCTACAAGACCATTTATATCAACCCGGATGTGCTACGCCATTTCAACGGTGGAAGGGTGGATGCGCTGGAGCGGGTGATCCATAACAAGGCGCTCTATCAGTCTTTTCTGCTGGCATTCCATACGGGTGACGTTATGAGGTTGGAGAGCGCTGTAGAGGGCCTGGCCCGACATGCCGTCAGACCCTATGAGAAGAACAGGTGGACGGGAGGCTTTTCACGTATAGACGAGATCATCGAGTCTTATCCGGACAAGCCCATCGATACCGACTGGCTTTGCCGTCAGTTCTGTATGAGCAAGTTCCATTTTATCAGGGCCTTCAAGAACGCCAAAGGCATTACTCCCCAGGCATATATTATGCTTTACCGGCTGGGCAAGACGAGGAAAATGCTGCTGGAGGGAGCTCCCCTGGCGGAGATCGCCTATTCGCATGGGTTCTATGATCCCAGTCATTTTACCCACAGCTTCAAGAAATACTTCGGCGTCTCGCCCAGCAAATATCTTCAGGCATAAAAAAGCAATTTTATACAAGTCCCTGCCGGGGGCGGGGGCTATCATTGTAGTATAAATAATAATCGATATGTACCGGTATTGCCTATGCTTTGTCCTTTTATCAGCGTTTTTTTACACCGATGCCCAAAAGAAGATACTGGTCAGGTCGAACAGGAATGTAGAGCTGTTTGGGCTCATGATGGATCTGGACAATGGGGCCGATCTGCTGGCCCGGAAGGATACGATGGTCATCGATAACCGGCGGGCTACCTGGAAGGAGTGGTATGCCGCCGTGGTGAGGAATTATGTGAAATACCGGTCCTATGACAGCTGCGCGGTGATGGGGATTTACCGGAAAATGGCGAGGGATGGATATTCCGACGACTGGTTCGTAGACTTTTTACTGCAGGTGGATGATGCGCCGAATGCGAAGATCACCCGTACCATGGAGGGGGATAAGATACGATCCTTTTCAAAGAAAGGCGATAGTGTCGAAGGCCGGAGGAATGCCGGGGTTTTTCTGGCGGCGTTCAATGCCTTTTACAGGGCCGTACATTTCGACGATTATTTAAGGGACAACAGTCACTACTATGCGCTGGCCAGGGCGGAGGTCACCAGGAACCTGCCGGGCAATGATTTTATACCCGTCATGGAGAAGTTCTACCGGCAGCAGTTCAACACCTATTGCCTGGCGCCGAGCCTTACGCTGCCTACCAGCGTCGGCTTTGGAAAGACGGTGAAGAAGACACGTACGATCTACAATGTCTTTGCGCCCTTTAGCTTTCAGCGATTGGACAGCGTGGCCCCGGACCTGGGTTTTAATTATCCCGATAGGATACGGATGCTGACGGTGCATGAGTTCGGGCATTCCTTTGTAAACCCGGCTGTCGACGCATTGCCGCAGGAATTGATAAGGTCGACGGAATATTTGTACGCACCTATAAAGGAAGAGATGGTCAGACACAGCTATACTTCGTGGACGCAATGTCTTTATGAGCATTTTGTAAAAGCGGGGGAGGTGATCATTGCGGAAAAGCTGGGGGATACGGTCCGGGCGGGGAGTCTGTTATCGGACTTTGGGAAGACCGGTTTTATTTATGTGCCCGCCATTGTGGAGGTGCTGAGGAAGTATGATAAAAATGCCTCTCTTTCCTATAAGGCCGCCGTGCTTGCGGCGATGCAAAAGCTGAAACGGGACAGGCCCGAAGGGGCCGAGGGGACAAAAGCAGGTCAATAGGAGGGTATAAGAATTGCAGTGATAGCGCCGCGTTGATTAACCTTAACAAGCCTATCATGAAAAAGTTGCCTGTCCTCTTTCTGCTGGCTTTTATTGCATGTAGAAAGAACCCGACACCACCTCCCTCCTCAGATCCCGCCCATGGATATTTTCCCACCGAGAAGAACGGGCAGTGTTCTTCGGGTATTGTTCATGGTGTATGGTACAATGGGCGCCCTGCGGGCAGCGACACCAATTATGTGGATGTCAGTGTGTATGTCACTCATCCCGGGTCCTATAAGATCTTTACCGATACGGTAGATGGGGTAAACTTTACCGGTACGGGGAATTTCCCCGACACAGGCATGGCCGTAGCCCGGCTGAAAGCCATGGGCAGCTTCAAGGCCGCCGGTAATCTCACGGTCCCCATCCATTTCGACTCTTCCACCTGTCAGCTCTATGTGAATGTAATGGACTCCGCGGGTATCGGTCTGGCGGCCAATACCTGGACCTTCACCGCCGGGGGGCATGTTTACAGCGGTCCGTTCACCCTTGGTATTTACGACATGCCCCAGTCGGCGGACTACAATTTCGATCTGGAAGGCACGGTGGCGGGCTCCGCGGATACGGCCTTTGTGATAAACCTGGTATATGATCATACGAGCACGCCCATCGACACGGGTCATTATGTGACCAGCGACCGTTCCATCGATCAGGTGGCATTATTTGTAACGAATCCGGGCGTAGGTGGCGTTGTGAAGATGCTGTACAGCACCAATACCAGCATAGGAGCCGTGATCGATATGCATGTCCTCAGCAAGGTCGAATTGATCGACCCTGGTTATCACGTCGTCGCCGTAGCTACATTCAGCGGATCGATGGTCGATACTGCCGGGCATGTGGCGCCTATCACGAATGCCAAACTTAAATGGGATGCCGAGTAATCCTAACGCTTAAAATATGACCTATGAGGAAATTATTATTTATTTTTTCCTGCCTGCTTGTGCTGGCCGGGTGCAGGAAATTGAATCCAACGCAACCCGAGCCTCCCGGACATGGATACTTTCCGTTGGATGAGTTTGGGAACTGTGGGGCTAATACCAAAGTACATGGTATCTGGTACAATGGGTTGCCGACCAACACCGACAGTAATTATGTCGATGTAGCTGTCTATGTCACCAGTCCGGGGTCTTATAAGATCACCAGCGATACGTTGGATGGAGTGTACTTCACGGGCGCGGGAGAATTCCCGGATTCGGGTGCGACGACCGTGCGGCTAAAGGGTTCGGGCAAGTTCAGCAATCCCGGGGAACTTTATTTTCACATCCGTTTCGATAGCAGCGCCTGTCAATTCTACATGCCAGTCAATGATTCGCTGGGGCTTTCGATAGGGGGCAATGTTTGGAGATTCACGGCCGAAGGCCGCACTTACAGCGGACCTTTCAGCGCCCAGTCTTTCTCTATACCACAGTCATCGGCGACGGACTTCGAATTGGGGGGCTCTATAGCGGGCACGGATACCGCGTTTGCGATCGATCTGGCCTCCGCCGAGGGGTATGGGTCGTTGGAGGTGGGCGCTTATCCGACGAGCGGTTCCGACCTGGATTTTGTGGGATTGTATACGACAAATCCCAACGGCGGTGTCGTGCAATATATTTACAAGAATTCTACCGCCGCAGGAGCCGTGGTGACGGTGAATATCGTGAGCATCGTTAACATGCTGGATCCTTTTTATCATGTCACTGTCATGGCCACCTTTAGCGGAACGGTCCTTAACAGCGAAGGCAAGCTGGTGCCGCTGACCAATGGGAGGTTTAAATGGGGAACGCCTTAGGGGCTTGTAAAATAGTGGAGATTTAATTATTTTTCGGGATGAAGAACTCATCCCGAATTTTTTTCGTAGCAATCATTTTGTGCCGAATCCCTAACTTCGGCGGCTGAACGCATCTTATTGCGTAGCTCCATTTTATGTCTGCCGAAAAGAATTTTACCGCACTGGGATTACAGCTGCCCCCCGCACCGACACCAATGGGGGTGTACAAGCCATGTTTAATAGATGGGAAATATTTGTATGTGTCTGGACACGGTCCGTTGCAAGTGGATCGCACCCTGATCATCGGCCGCGTAGGCGCCGATCTGGATATCGAACAGGGGAAGCTGGCTGCACGGCAGGTGGGGCTGGCGATACTGGCTACGATACGGGAGAACCTGGGCAGCCTGGATAAGGTGAAGCGGGTGATAAAAGTGTTGGGGATGGTGGGCTGTACGTCCGAGTTCGACCGCCATCCCTATGTGATCAATGGCTGCAGCGAGCTGTTTGCCGCCGTATGGGGCGAGGAGAATGGGGTAGGGGTGCGCAGCGCCGTGGGTATGGGTTCTTTGCCCAATAACATACCTGTCGAGATCGAAGCTTTGTTTGAACTACATTAAAATAACCCCTTATGGCATCTTCCGCGCAGGACTGGTATCGTATATCCGACACCGATCGGCTGGATTCACCTGTACTGGTCGTTTATCCCGAACGGGTAAAGGCGAATATTGCTCTTGCTATCGAGATGGCGGGTGATCCTGTCCGTCTGCGTCCGCATGTGAAGACCCATAAGTCGCCCGATGTCACCCGGCTGATGCTGGAGGCGGGGATCCATAAATTCAAATGCGCCACTATTGCTGAGGCCGAGATGCTGGCGATGGCGGGTGCCAGGGATGTGCTGTTGGCTTATCAGCCGGTGGGGCCCAAGCTGCAACGTTTTATCGCATTGGTCCGGCAGTATCCCGCTGTGAAATGGGCCTGTCTTACGGATAATGAAGAGGCGCTGCGAGCCATGGGGGCGGCTTTTGCGGCAGCCGGTGTAACAATGCCCGTTTATCTCGATCTCAATGTCGGGATGAATCGTACGGGTATCGCGCCGGATGGGGAAGCTTTCAGGCTGTACCGTTCAGCGGAAGATACGAAAGGCGTCGCGCCCGTGGGGTTGCACGCTTACGACGGGCATATCCGCGATGTAGACTTCGAGCAGCGGAAGCAAAAATGCGACGATGCGTTCGAGGGGGTTGCGGCGTTGCGGCAGGCGTTGCGGCACGACGGGTTCGACGATATTACTGTCATAGCGGGGGGATCGCCCAGCTTTTCCGTTCATTGCCGTCGCCGGGAAGTGGAATGCAGTCCGGGGACCTTTATATATTGGGACAAAGGGTATAGCGATGGATGTCCCGAGCAGGGTTTTTTACCGGCTGCGCTGGTGATCAGCCGGGTGGTTTCGCTGCCGGCTGCCGGCAGGCTTTGTCTGGACCTGGGGCATAAGTCCATTGCCGCCGAAAATGAGCTGACCCGCCGGGTATATTTTCTCAATGCTCCTGACTGGAAGGCTGTGGGGCATAGCGAGGAGCATTTGGTGATGGAGGCTGCTGACGGACATGGGCATCACCCGGGAGATATCGTTTATGGGCTACCGTTCCATATATGCCCCACCGTTAACCTTTATGAGCGCGTTTATACCA
>DASZXP010000098.1:0-39876 GCA_035545935.1 Puia sp.
ATTGGAATTCCATCAAACAAAAATTTCAGCAGCCAGCCGCAGGGATGCAGCCAGCGCAGCTTCATCCAGCCCATGCAAAAGGCTTCCGTACTGTTTATGGCGTTCAAAATAAGGTATCATAAGGGCGCTGTCCATATTCCCGACAAGATGGTCACCCGCCATGGGGCAGCCGCCAATACCCTTCAACGCCCCGTCAAATCGCCTGCAGCCGGCCTGTAAGGCGGCATCGACCTTGGCCTTCCAGTGCGTGGGCGTGGAATGCAAATGCACCCCGATGGTATGATCCGGCAGCTGACGCACCAGGTAATCCGTCACCGAGAATACCTGCTCTGGCGTCGCCAACCCAACCGTATCCGCCAGGGAAATGATCTTTATACCCAATCGCGTCAGCGTATCCACCCATTCAAAGACCACCTCTTCCGACCAGGGGTCGCCATAAGGATTGCCAAAACCCATGGATATATAGACCACCAGCTCCTTATCCTTTTTTACACAAAGCTCCTGCATCTCCTCCACCGTGGCCAGCGATCCCTCCATCGTCTTGTTGGCATTGCGCAGCTGAAAGGTCTCCGACACCGAGAACGGGAACCCCAGATAGCTGATCTGATCGAAGGCAGCCGCCTCTTCCGCCCCGCGAAAGTTGGCGACGATGGCCAGCAGCCTGGTACGCCGGTCGGCCGGATCATGCTTTCCGGGCGCTGCGATGAGCCGGTTATCCAGCCCTTCCAGCACAGCGGCAGTATCTGCCATCTGCGGTATGGCCTTGGCTGATACAAAACTTCCGAAATCCAGGGTATCGAACCCCACCCGCAACAGGGAGTTCAAATACTCGATCTTTTTTTCCGTAGGAATGATGGCGTGCCAGCCCTGCATGGCGTCGCGGGGACATTCCACCAGGGTCAGCTTATCAGGGGGTCGCATATTCTTCATGTAACACAAATTTACTAAATTCCCTCTCTAAAGATATTTTCATGCCAGAGGACCAGCACCCACCCCATTCCAGCCTGGGCGACAAATTCACCAACCTCATCGGTCTGGAGGAGCTGGAGGACTTCCGGCTTTCCCATATCTTCTCGGAAGTGTTTAAAAAACATACCACCGAAGAGATGGAGGAACAGCTGATCACCGGAACCACCCGCCATACGCCCGCTCTTTCGGAGCTGGAAGTGGGATGGGCAAAACCCTGGCTCTTCGCCCGGTTGCTGGGAGCTTCCGCGGTGCTGGCCTTTATCCTCTACATCGGATTCGGGATGTTCAATAATCTCAACCTGATACCAGGACTCATCTTCGTTGGTTCTTTTGCCGTCCCCGTCTCCACACTGATCTTCTTCCTGGAGATGAATGCCCCCCGCAATATCTCCATCTTCAAGGTGATGCAGCTGCTGTTCGTGGGCGGTATCGCCTCCCTGATACTGGCCCTCATCTTCTTTAATAATTTCAACTTCTTCAGCACCTATCTGGGCGCCTCGGCCGCAGGCATCATCGAAGAATCCGCCAAGCTGCTTATCGTGGCCTGGCTGATGGGAAGCCAGCGGAAGTACAAATGGATCTTGAATGGACTATTGCTGGGAGCTGCCGTAGGCACGGGATTCGCCGCCTTCGAGAGTGCCGGCTATGCCTTTCGGTATGTCCTGGATGGAGGTGTTACGGTGGGGGGAGAGATCATTTTACTCCGAGGATTGCTCGCCCCGTTCATGCACATCGTCTGGACGGCCAATGCAGCCGCTGCCTTGTGGATGGTCAAGGGTGACAAACCTTTTCAGTTCGAGATGCTGCAGGCGCCTGCCTTCTTACGCATCTTCCTTTCGATGGTGGTCATTCATATGCTCTGGAACGCGCCTTTCGGTCTGATAAGATTGCCCATCGTCCAGGACCTGAAATTCGTCCTGCTGGGCATATTGGGGTGGGTCATTTGCTTCCGGCTGGTGCAAAAAGGATTGCGGCAGCTGAATAAGGCGCGGCAGGAACTGGCCTTGCCGGCTATTGGTTCATCCGATGTTTCAACGCCTCATACAGTATGATCCCCGCCGCCACCGACACATTCAACGAGTCGAAATCACCGGCCATGGGAATGGAAAAATGTTCATCCGCCGCCTTGCGTATATAAGGCTGTACCCCTTTGTCCTCGCTGCCCATCACGATACAACAGGGCTCGGTCAACGGCAGATCGAACACCTTCCGGCCGGCATTCATTTCACTGGTGAATACCTTGATCCCATTGAGATGCAGACTATCCACCGCCTTGAGCAGGCTGTTCACCCGGCAGATATCGATACGCTCCAGCGCCCCCGCGGAGGACTTCATCGCCTCTTCATTCAGGGCGCCCACCCCCTTGTCGGGAATGATGATCGCCTGGGCGCCGCAGCAAAGCGCGGAACGCGCGATGGCTCCTATATTGCGCACATCGGTGACCCCATCCAGCATGACGAACAAAGGCGTCTTCCCCTCCGCCACCACATGATCGATCACCTGCTGCAGATCGAGATACTGTACCAGCCCCGCATAGGCCAGCACCCCCTGGTGATTGGCCCGGGTCATGGACGCCAGCTTCTCCACCGGCACCACCTGTACGGGTATATTATGCTCCCTGGCCAATTGCCGGATCTCCGCGATCGCATCTCCCGATGCATTGCGTTGCAGTAAGATCTTATCCACGGCCCTCCCTGAGCGGATAGCCTCGATTATGGGCTGCCTACCGATGATGAGGGATGACTGCTTCATTCAATAATATTTTAACTTTCAGGATGGCCGCCACCGACATGGAGTCCGTGATGATCCCGTCCATTACCATCCGGTATGCTTCTTCAAAAGGCAGCTTGCGTACCACCAGCTGCTCCGTCTCCTCCGGCTCGGGTTCCCGCTGTTCCAGCTGCCGCGCCAGGAAAAGGATGGCCTTCTCGTCGCTGACGGAATTGGAAAGATGCATCTCCATGATGGGAGTCCATTCCTTCGCCACCAGCCCCGTCTCCTCCAACAGCTCCCTTTGCGCCGAAGCCACAGGCGGCACCGCAGGATCGCCCCCGCCTTCCGGGATCTCCCAGCTGTATTGCTGCAATGGGAATCTGTATTGACCCACCAGCCAGGTATTCAGCTCCTCATCCAGGGGCACGACGCCGATAGCCAGGTTCTTGAAATGGACCAGGCCATAAATGCCCTTACCCCCGCTGGGGTTGATGACATCGTATTCCGTCACGCCGATCCATTTATTATCATAGACGGCCCGCTCAGAAAGTATAGTCCACGGATTCATAACAAAAAACCTCCCGTCAGGGAGGTTTAATTATTGGTGTTGATGATTATTTAAGTCCAAAGGCTTTCTTGACCTTAGGCACATAGTCCAGCTTTTCCCAGGTGAAGAGCTCTACCTTCCTCTTCACTTCCTTGCCATCGGGAGATACAAAAGTCTTCTCTATGGTCTCCGGCTTGCGGCCCATGTGACCGTAAGCAGCCGTCTCGCTATAGATAGGATTGCGTAGCTTCAGACGGGTCTCGATAAAGTAAGGACGCATGTCGAACAGCTCCATTACTTTTTTGGCTATCTGGCCATCCGTCAGCTTTACCTTGGCAGTGCCGAAAGTATTTACGTTGATGCTGGTAGGCTGTGCTACGCCAATGGCATAGGACACTTGTACCAGGATCTCGTCGGCTACTCCCGCTGCCACCAGGTTCTTGGCGATATGACGGGTTGCATAGGCCGCGCTGCGATCCACCTTGGAAGGATCTTTTCCGCTGAAGGCGCCGCCGCCATGCGCACCTTTACCCCCGTAGGTATCTACGATGATTTTTCTACCCGTAAGACCGGTATCACCATGGGGACCGCCGATGACGAATTTGCCGGTGGGATTGATATGATATTTGATCCCGTCGTTGAACAGACGTGCATATTTCTTATACTTCGCCTTTACACGGGGGATCAGGATCTCGATGATATCCTTCTTGATCTTGGCCTGCATTCTGGCTTCCGTGTCGAAATCATCATGTTGTGTGGAAACAACGATGGCGTCGATGCGCACAGGCTTGTTATGGTCGTCGTATTCCAGGGTCACCTGGCTCTTTGCATCGGGACGGAGATACTTGATCTGCTTGTTCTCCCTTCTCAGGGCAGCCAGTTCTAAAAGGATCTTGTGGGCCAGGTCCAGCGCCAACGGCATATAATCCTCCGTCTCGTTGCTGGCATAGCCGAACATCATTCCCTGGTCGCCCGCTCCCTGCTCTTCCTTCTTTTTCCTGTCGACACCCTGGTTGATATCGGAGGACTGCTCATGGATAGCGGAAAAGATACCGCAGGAATTGGCTTCGAACATATATTCGCTCTTGGTATACCCGATCTTGCGGATAACGCCACGGGTAATTTCCTGTACGTCCAGATAGGCCTTGGACTTTACTTCGCCGGCCAGCACTACCTGGCCGGTGGTAACCAGTGTTTCGCAGGCCACTTTTGACTGGGGATCAAAAGCCAGGAAATTATCGATCAATGCGTCGGAGATCTGGTCGGCCACTTTATCCGGATGGCCCTCAGAAACGCTCTCGGAAGTAAATAAATAAGGCATGTTAGATTTAAAGATTTAAAAATAGTTATAATGGGTTTCGCTTACGCCCGCAAAGATAATGCTTGGGACCTTTGGTTGGGCAAGGCTAACATCGTTATTTAAGAACAATTTATTGCGTGGGAGACGCGGCTTATTTGCTCAGGTCGGTATACAGCTGCAAATAATCGCTTAGATCGCTTTCGGCATTGAAGGAAAGCACCTTTTTGCCCCGGATCTTTCCGAATTCCTCGACAAGCTTTTTGTCGACCTTTTCGGCGCCAAAGGTGATGGCATCCGCATAAGTGGCCCCGCCCCGGAACAACGCCGTATTATTGGCCTCCTTATAGGGCTCGAGGTCCTTATCCTTGATGTTGGCATGTATGTTGGCAAGTTTGAGGAAATCAGGGCCCAGTTTCTCCTTGAAGGTGTTCTGTCCGATGGTAAAAACACATTTGCTGTGGGCAAAAACCGGCTCTTTTTTATAGACTGTCTTGAGATACAAAGGGATAAGTCCTGTCATCCAGCCACTGCAATGAATGACGTCGGGAGGCCAGCCGAACTTTTTCACCGTCTCCAGCGCCCCCTTGCAATAAAACACCGTCCGAAGACCGTTGTCATCGAACCACTTCTCCTGCTCGTCATGAAATATGAACTTCCGCTTGAAAAGGTCCTCATTGTCCAGGAAATATACCTGCAGACGGGCATTGGGCAAACTGGCCACCTTGATCTGTAAAGGAAAATCATCATTGTCCACCGCTACATTGATCCCGGACAGCCGCACCACCTCGTGAAGACGATGCCGGCGCTCGTTGACCACCCCAAAACGCGGCATAATACAACGCACTTCAAACCCGCTTTCATTCGATTTAATTGCCAGTTTATTCACGATCTCTGCAAACTCCGTCAGCTCTAAATAAGGCGACATTTCGTTGGCAATAAATAAAATTCGCTTTTTTTGTAGCATTATTAGAATTAATTAATGAGACGAACCTTAACCCCACCCCCTAACCAATTGGTTTGCAAAGTTACGCAATTTTATTGGAAAATTGGTGCTTGACGGGCGTTCCACGGCTATAAATGAAAAATTATGCTATTATTGAAAAAGAAGGCCGACCTGGCCCAATGGCTGGATAAGCAACGGTTGGAAGGAAGATCCATCGGTTTTGTACCTACGATGGGCGCGCTGCACGCAGGACATATATCACTTATTGATATATCTAAGAAAGGCACGGATATCACTGTTTGCAGCATTTTTGTCAATCCCACGCAGTTCAATGACCCCAGGGACTTCCAGAAATATCCCATCACCATAGAAAATGATATCCTCCTCCTCGAACAGGCCGGCGCCGATGTGCTTTATCTGCCTCAGGTGACGGATATTTATCCTGACGGAGTAAAAAGCCTCGAAAAATATGACCTCGGGAGGCTGGAATCTCTTTTGGAGGGCGCGTTTCGGCCAGGTCATTTTCAGGGGGTCTGTCAGGTCATGCGGCGGCTGCTGGAAGCCGTCCGGCCCGACCAGCTCTTTATGGGGCAGAAAGATTACCAGCAATGCATGGTCGTCAACCAGTTGCTGCAGATCATGCGCCTCCCCGCCCGCCTGATCCCCTGCCCCATCGTCCGGGAAAAGGATGGGCTGGCCATGAGCAGCCGGAATGTCCGTCTTTCGGCGGAACAGCGTAAACAGTCACTGGCGATCTACCAGGCCCTGCTCGGCGTAAAGGCGGACTGGCAAAAGGCGCGTCCCGCGGAGGAACTTATAACAGAGGCAACCTCCCTGCTGGAACGCCATGGTTTCCGGGTAGATTATGTTAGCATTGCCGACCCGTCGACCCTCGAGCCGGTGTCCGGCACAGGCGTACAAGCCGTTGCGCTTATTGCCGCATTCATGGGCGAGGTGAGGCTCATCGACAACATGACATTGTGAGCAGGTCCTTAAAAACAGGCGCCTGGTCCATGACGGACCGAGGTTCGTCGGACGAAAGCCCATTTCGAACATTCCTATAGGCGGAAGTGTTATCTTGCGGAAATTATGATGATAGAAATCCTCAAGTCGAAAGTACACCGCGCCGTCATCACGGAGGCCAATCTGAACTATGTAGGCAGCCTGACCCTGGACGAAGACCTCATGGACGCCGCTAATATGATCGAGAACGAAAAAGTGCAGATCGTCAATGTCAACAACGGCGCCCGTATAGAGACCTACCTCATCAAAGGCCGGAGAGGTTCAGGCACCTGCTGTCTCAACGGTCCCGCCGCCAGACAAGGCGCGGTAGGCGATATCGTTATCGTCATCTCCTACGCGCATATGGACTTTGAAGAAGCTAAGAAATTTACTCCCCGTATCGTATTTCCAAAAGAAGGAAATAAGCTGTAATTTAGGCCTGTATGAAGAAGAAACTTCGGACTATACTTCAATATCTGTTCTTCGCTGCATTGGCAGCGTTTTTTGTGTGGTTGAGTCAGAAAGACATGAAAAGAGGTGACTGGGACAAGCTCAAGGATTCCCTCCATCGGGCTCATTACTGGATCCTCGTCCCCGTTCTTCTTCTGCTGCTGGCCTCTCACTGGCTAAGAGCCCTCCGCTGGCGCCAGCTGATGGAACCTCTGGGCTATAAACCCAAGCGTATAAACGCCTTCCTGGGAGTAATGATCGGCTATTTCGTAAATGTCGGCGCCCCGCGTCTGGGGGAAGTGGTGAAATGCACCGTCCTTGCCCGGTATGAGAAGATCCCTGCCGACAAGCTGGTAGGCACCATCGTGGCCGAAAGAGCCTTCGACGTCATTTGCCTGCTGGCCGTCTTTGGACTGGCTCTCGTCTTTCAGTTCGATGTGATCCATTCCCTCACCGCGGACAACCTGGAAGCATTCTTCCATAACGCCAGCGGTAAGATCGCCTGGTGGAAAATAATCGCCGTGACAGCCGGACTCGTCCTCCTCTTCTTCGGCGCGAAATGGTTCCTGTCCAAATACAGTCATATCAGCATCGTACAAAAGGTAAAAGCCATTGGCGTCAACATCTGGCATGGCCTCACCAGCGTAAAGGACCTGAAGAATAAACCCCTTTTCTTCGTATACACTGTAGGCATCTGGTCTTTATACCTGTTCAGCACCTGGATGGGCTTTTTTGCCATCAGCGAGACCAGCCGGCTCACGATCGTAGACGCCCTCACCGTCCTGGCAATGGGCAGTGTGGGCATGATCGTCTCCCCCGGCGGCATCGGCGCCTATGCGCTTCTGGTAGAGAAGACCGTCTCTTTCTATGGCGTTCCGGGTAGTCCTTACGGACAAGCGCTTGGCTGGCTCCTTTGGTTCGGACAATTGCTTAGCTTTATTCTCTTTGGTGTAATAAGCTTCATACTCCTTCCACAAGTCAATCGAAGTAAACATGAGGGTCCCACAAATTATTCAGCAGAAAATATTTGACCTCCCCGCGCTGCAGCACCAGCTGCGGCGCTGGCGGCTACTGAGTAAGAGCATCGCTTTTACCAACGGCTGTTTCGATATCCTCCACGAAGGACATATCGCCTCCCTGTCCGACGCGGCGCGCGAAGCCGACATACTCATCGTGGGGGTCAATTCGGATGATTCCACCTGCCGGCTGAAAGGACCGCAACGCCCCATCAATCCCCAACAGGCCCGCGCCACCGTACTGGCCGCCCTGCTCATGGTAGATGCCGTCGTCATCTTCAACGAAGACACTCCCCTGGAATTGATAAAGATCGTACAGCCCGACGTCCTCGTCAAAGGCGGCGATTATACCCTCGACCAGATCGTAGGCGCCAAAGAAGTGATGGCCGCGGGAGGAAGAGTGGTAATAAATCCCATCGTTCCCGGCTTCTCCACCACGGGGCTCATTGAAAAGATCACTAAATTATAGAGAGGATCATCCGCGGTACATGCGCTCCACTTCCTGTACGATGACCTCGATGGCCTGATCATCGCCCTTCGGGTCGTAAGGCTGCTTGAGACTGCTGCTAAAGAAGAAGGCAACCGTTTGCCAGAATCGGGCCGTAAAACCACCCTTGTATTCCTTGATAAGGGCATAACAGTTATTACCCGTCTGCCGGTTGATCAGCTTCATGAGTACCTTCCCCTGGTAGATGGACAGCTTCTCCAACGGCTCGGTAAATTCTTTTTTCAATTCCTTCTCCCGGGATTCCACATACGCTTTTCGGTCGCTCTCCTTATCCAGAAGAGCCAGCTTCGCATTCATCTCGTTGATGATGATCCCCGCCTTGCGTGCATAGGGATAAGTAACATAGACCGCATTGCGGAGACGTGTCCATTCCTCATACTTCCTGCGGCTGGCAGGCGTCATGGGCGCCGTCACCCACGTCATCTCGATCGTCCGGGCGGATAACAGCTCTCCCTGGTATACCTTGGCAGGCACCATGATGGTGTCGTTGGGACCCAGTTCGGGACGTGGGATATTATCAGGGATATTATTGGTGGTGGTGTCCTGTTGCGCATGCAAATGCAGCGCTCCCATCACGAGTACGAATACGAAAAGCAGGTATTTCTTGGTGCGATGGGCCATGACTGTCTGTAAATTACTAAATCTTTATACGGCATCCAAGGCCCCGGTAACCTTTGAGAAATGTTAAATTTCCACCTTTGTAAGGGTGCGCGCCTGCCGTCTTCTCCATATTATGCTCATAATGAAGCCAATGATCATAATGATGGTACCTATCCATAATATATTGATCTGGGGGAATTCATAAACTTTTAACGCGACAAAGGGCGTCATAGTAGAAGACTCTTTAACGCCGATCTTGAGCTTACTGCCATCTGCCACCCCCATAAAACGTAAAGCGAGGTTTTGGGCAAACACCGTATCGTTGATGAATTGGGCGGCATTGTTCTTTACATAGTATACGGGAGTGGCGTTGTAACGCATGCTGTCCTTGCCGACCACCGTGAGGTACGCCATCAGGGCCGTATCACCCCTGCCGAAATGATATTTCTCCGGATTGACGCCAACGGAGTCCAGAATGATATAGCCTTTGGAATAATAGGCCGTATCATGAATGGCTATCGGATGGCTCTTGAACTGTATGGTATCCTCTCCCCGCTGTGCCGGATTGTCCGACGCGGTGATATAGCTGAAGATGTCCCTGTCGATATAGTGATACTTATCGGGATTCGCCGAGATCTGCGCCTGTCCTTTCGTGGATTTCAGCCAGCTGGGATAAAGATCGAAGCTCCGCGTCCCATCCTTTTTTTCCATCCGGATATGGAAATATTCCGCCTTGCTGCGGGGGTCCAGCGAATCGCCGTCGATATAGGTGGTCCAATATTTACCCATATCGGTACGGACCCCCTTCAACAGCGTGATATTCTCCATGGGATTCTGCTTGGCCTCGGGGTCGAAGTTCAGCGTGATACCCGTCGTGTTATAGGAAAGCACTTCTTTTTTGGCGGAAGAAAAAAGTATACCCACCAGCATAAGCCCGAATCCCACATGCGCCACGGAAGCGCCTGCCGCTTTCAGCTTTCCCCGCATCCCGGTATAGATATATAGTACATTGGCCACCGCCGCATAGATGCCGGCAAACATGGCCAGGTGGATGGCGATCATAAACCCGGCGCCGTAAGTGTTGTAGCTGATACCGCCAAAAACGCTCACCAGTATGGACAGCGTCAGGGCTATCGCCGTAGGCGGCAACAGCTTCTTCAGATATTCTTTGCCCGTCTGCTTATAGCGCAGGAATTGCGTGACGGCGGTGAAAAGCCCTAACAATATCGCGATAAAGATCTCCACCCGGTTGTACGAAAAGGCAGCATCGTCATTGGTCGTCACTTTATCCTTCCGGAACAGGTTGATCACCGGCAGGGAGGTAGAGATGATGATGAACATGGCGGAGAGAAAAAGCACCAGGCTGCCGATGAACATCCAGAACTCGCGTGAGCTGGTTTGCTCTTCCTTGGCGATAAAAGGTATTTCTTTGTAACGTTTGATAAAAAGCACGTAGGCAGGTATCAGGAATACAAAGACGAACAGCGCCAGCTGCACATTCATCCCCGAATCCACGAAAGCATGCACCGACAGGTCGCCTAAGATCCCGCTGCGGGTAAGGAAGGTGGAATAAAGTATCAGGATGAACTGGGTGATCAGGAAAAAATAAGTGGCCCGCAGGGAATGTCCCGTGGCATTGTAGACTACCTGCGTATGCAAACCCGCTACCATGACCAGCCAGGGCACCAGCGACGCGTTCTCCACAGGATCCCATGACCAATAACCCGCGAAGCTCAGCGATTCATATGCCCAGGCGGCGCCCATCATGATACCCGTACCCAGCACACAGGCGGAGAACAGGGTCCAGGGCAGCGCCACCTTTGTCCAGCCGCTGTACTGCTTTGTCCATAGCCCCGCGATGGCATACGCAAAAGGCACGATGGTGGAGGCAAATCCGAGAAAAAGAATGGGCGGATGTATCGTCATCCAATAATTCTGCAGCAGCGCGGCCAGCCCCTGACCATCCTGCATCTGGGGATAGCTGAGATAGTCAGCACGCTGAAAGATCGGCGCGCCCGTCATCTTTTCGCGCAAAAGGATAAAAGGATTGATCCCGATATTATGCCCGAATACATAGATCCCCAGGATCATGGTGGCTACGCAAAAAAGCGCGAAGGTCATCACCGTCATCACGGGAGCTTCCCATTTACCCGCCTTTTTGATAAGGATGCTGCCCAGCACGCAAAGCCAGATGGTCCATAAGAGAAAGCTGCCTTCTTGCGCCTCCCAGATACAGGCCAGCAGATAATTCAATGGCAGGGACCTGCTGGAATGCTCCCAGGCGAAATTGTATTCGAACAGCCGGTTGCCGATAATGTAAATGATGGTGATCAATACGAAGAACACCGAAAGCACGTCTATCCCAAAAGCCCGTCTCGCCAGTTTCTTCCAGCTGTTTGCTTCCCCCGGGTCCTTGGCCTTGGTGGCCTTGAAATAAGATATGCATGCAACGAGGGAGGAAGCCAGCGACAATACAGCGAAGAAATGCCCGATCTTTCCGGGCAAAAGGTGTTCACCTATATATTCCATGATCGGACATTAGTTTTGAGTCAGTTCTTTCTTGGCCATATTGGGATCGTCCTTGTACTTGGAAGGGCATTTCAGCTGAATGCCATTGCGCTGGGATATCTCGAATACATCCCCATTCATCTTTCCTTTAAGGGTGATCTTTTCAGCCTTTTCCAGGTCATAAGGCTTTTCAAAATGGTAGACTACCTTGACGGTCTGGCCAACAGTGTCCCTGATATAGAAGCTGAAGTAATTGGGATTCTTTACGGGATCGTACACGACGGGCTGCTGCTGGTCCATGCGCGCAATGAGCGTGACGGTCTTGCCTGGTTTCTGCCGGGCCGAGGCGATGGTCTCGAAGGAGGACAGGTTGCCCATCCAGCTGATCAGGACAGCGATGGAGGCAGCTATGGCCACCAGTATAATGATTTGTACTTTCTTCATAACAGGTGGCAAAGTTACTCCAAAAACAATATCCTTGTTATGATTTGTGATGAGTTGTACTACATCTTTTTAAATACGACGATCCCGTTGTGGCCCCCGAATCCGAAAGTATTGCTCATGGCTACTTCCACCGGCCGCTCGATGGCTTCTCCCAATAAAATGTTAAGATTGGGTGGAATGGCGGGGTCCAGCTCTTTGGTGTTGATGGTGGGGGGAATAACCCCTTCCCGGATGCTCATGATACAGGCTATAGCCTCGATGGCTCCCGCGGCTCCCAGCAAATGCCCCGTCATGGACTTGGTGGCGCTGAGGATCAGCTTTTCGGGGGCTTCGCCAAATACACGGACTATGGCATTGACCTCGCTGAGATCGCCCACGGGCGTGGAGGTAGCGTGTACGTTCAGGTAATCGACCTGGTCCTTATTCAATCCCGCATCCTTCAAGGCTTCCTCCATAGCTCTTCTGGCGCCCGCTCCTTCGGGATGCGTTGCCGTCATATGATAGGCATCCGCCGTCATGGCGGCGCCGGCCAGTTCCGCATAGATCCGCGCCCCCCGGCTTTTGGCATGTTCATACTCTTCCAGCACCAGCGCACCGGCGCCCTCTCCCATGACAAAACCATCCCTGCTCACATCGAAAGGACGGGATGCGCCTTTGGGATCGTCGTTACGGGTCGACAACGCCTTCATGGCATTGAACCCGCCGATGGATGCTTCCGTGATAGGCGCTTCCGAACCACCCGAAACGATCACTTTCGCCTTGCCCAGACGGATATAGTTCAGCGCATCCATAAAGGCGGTATTGGAAGTGCTGCATGCGGAGACGGTGGTATAATTGATCCCCATCATCCCATACTTGATCGAGATCATGCCCGACGCCATATTGGCGATCAGCTTGGGTACGAAGAAGGGGCTGAACCGCGGCTGCGGTCCCCCGCCCGAGTCGCTTTGCGCATATTCCTTCACCTGCTCTTCAAAGGTCTGCATGCCCCCCTGTCCGCTGCCCCAGATGACACCCGCGTCGAAAGGGTCCATCCTGCTGAAGTCGAGCCCCGCATCCTTTATAGCCTGATCCGCCGCCACCATCGCATATTGCGTGAACAGGTCCGTGCGTTTCAGTTCCGCCCTGTCCAGGCTGGAAGAGGGATCGAAACCCTTCACCTCGCAGGCAAAACGGGTCTTGAAAGCGGCGGCATTGAAATGAGTGATGGGTCCCGCCCCGCTGACGCCGGCTTTCAATTGAGCCCAAAAGGACGCGGGATCGTTCCCTAAAGGAGTGATGGCGCCCATCCCTGTGACAACTACTCGCTTCATGATTGCTTTATTTTAATGTTATCTGCCTGGCCCCGATTGACTGGCCGGAGCGATCTCTATATCCTTCAATAACTGATCCAGCATCTTGTTAAATGCCGGCGCTCCCAACACCCTCGCCAATAACAGCGAAGACAATAAGGACGATATCACCAGCAACGCCCTGCTCCCGGCCTCCCCTTCGAACGCCAGCGTTCCATCCCTCCGCCCCTTCTCCAGCGCCTCCGTCATCCAGTCCAGTATCGCCTCGCACATCTGCTTTACCTTCTTTTGCATCGGGTCCGGCAAGGTCAGATAGTCCGGTGTCAGGGAACCGTTCAGACAGATCCATCCCTTCCGGTGGCTGCCATAGAACTGCTCCACCATCTTCCTCAGCTGCAGGTTCCCCGGCAAATCCCCCCACTGCCCGCGGCTGCTGTCTATCTTAGCAATCTCCCTGTCCACCACGCTGACACCTAGGTCCGCCTTGGAAGGGAAATAATAGTGGATGGCCGCATTCCGGACATGCAATACCTCCGCGATATCCCCATAGCTAAAGGCATTGTATCCCTTGGTGCGGATCAATTCCTCCGCCCTGTCGATGATATTTTCCCTTGTGTCGGACATATGTCGGGCCGGTCTCCGGCTTTGGCCATGCAAGATACTTACTTACTAGTAAGTAAACAAGCCTATATAAAAAAAATATAAAATTCAGCGTTTAAACATTCTTTTTTGTCACATATTTTGTGTAAATGCTATACTGTACTAACTTGCGCAGCGTTTCTCCAAACGAACCAGCGGTTCGTCATTTGTAAAGAGACTTCTAAGACCATGACAGATTTATCGCATTTCGATGCCAACGGAGCCAGCAATCCAAAGAACAATATCTTCGGGCTCCCCTTCTCTGAAGAAGATGCCCGTCTCGTGATCCTGCCCATTCCCTGGGAAGTCACCGTTAGCTATGGCGCAGGCACGGCGCGCGCAGCAGAACACGTCTTCGCCGCCAGCATGCAGGTGGACCTCTTCGACAGCGAAACCAACGACGCATGGAAACAAGGTTTCTACATGCGCCAGCCCGACAAGAAGGTATTGATGAAAAGCGACTACCTCCGCAAAGAAGCAGAACTCTACATCGACTATACCTCCAAAGGAGAAATGCTGGAAAAGAACAGCTTCATGTGCAAATCCCTCAAGGAGATCAACGAAGGTAGCGCCAATCTCGTCAAATGGGTGTACGAACAAACTCGCTCCCTCCTGGAAAAAGACAAGCTGGTAGGCCTGCTGGGCGGCGATCACAGCATCCCCCTCGGCTACTTCAAAGCCATCGCGGAAAAGCACGGCGACTTCGGCATCCTCCAGATAGACGCCCACTGCGATCTGCGCAAATCCTACGAGAACTTTGTATACAGCCACGCCAGCATCATGTACAACGCACTCCGGGAAATACCTCAGCTGAAAAGACTCGTCCAGGTAGGCGTACGCGACTACTGCCAGGAAGAATGGGACTATATCCGCAACAGCGACTACCAGGTCATCACCTATTTCGATAAGGACATAAAAGAACGCACCTACGAAGGACAGAGCTGGAAACAGATCGCGGATGAAATAGTCTCCCACCTCCCCGACAAGGTCTATGTCAGCTTCGACATCGACGGTCTGGACCCGAAGCTATGTCCGAATACAGGCACGCCCGTACACGGAGGCTTCGAGGCCGAACAGGTATTCTACCTCATCAAAAAGATCATTCAGAGCGGACGTAAGTTCATCGGGTTCGATCTGGATGAGATCGGCGTAGGCGAGGCGGGATGGGATGCCAACGTGGGCGCACGCGTATTGTGGAAACTTTGTAACTTGCTGGTAGCAAGCAATTCCTGACATGCGCTATCAATATGTCGTCATTCTCAAAAAGGACAGTGAAAAAGCAACGGACACACTGAGCTTCCTCCTTTGCCTTTCTTCATCCCTGACCTTCCTTTTTTCCGCTTTCGGTAACTTACTCACAGAACACCCCTTGCGTGGATCCGGCTATTTCCTTGCCGCCATCGGATTTGTCCTGCTCACGGGCGTCATCGCCAATTTCATTGCCCGGCGGGCAGGCCGTACGCGCATCCGGTACCGTTACCTCCTGCTGATAGCAGCGCTTGGCTGGATAGCCAGCCCCTTTATACCCTGGATCTGCGGCGTCTTTATCCTATTGGCTTTTTTGGAACACCAGACCAAACGCCCCCTGGAAATAGGCTTCGATAAAGACAGGGTAGTGATCAACTCCCTCATACGCCGGCAGTACGACTGGTCCGCCTTCTCCAATGTCATTCTCCGGGATGGACTGCTGACCATGGACTTTAAGGACAACCGTCTCTTCCAGAAAGAGGTCCTGGACGATGAGGACGAGGACGACGCCGATGAAGAAGAGTTCAACGACTACTGCCGCGCGCGCCTGGAAGAATTTTCTTCGAAATAGCCGGGTCCACCCGGTCCGCAAATGTTTTTCTCCCGTTTTTATGGAATCTCCCCGCCCCCGCATCTAACGGTAAATAACTGCCGTATGGATTCGATTGCCGTCGTTCATCCAACGTTCGAGAAGTTAAAGCATTCCGGCAGATGGCTCCACGCCACCGCCGGCCTTTTTATTTTGACCCACGCCCTCAGCCACATCCACCACCAGGAAATGCCTGGCATCTATTTCTGGTGCCAGCTCCTTATCTCCGTAGACATCTTTATCCTGGTGCTGGCAGGCAGGGAATTGCTCCTCCTCCCCCGCGTAAACCTGTTCTTCCGGCTGGTCGAGATCATTTTCTTCCTGGGCATCGGCCTGATCATGCTCCTGGCGGGTAATTGGACCATAGCGGTCGTACATCTCGCCCTCAGCATCGGATACAGTTATCTTTTTTACTGCGAAAGAAGCCTCCGGAAAAAAGAACAGCTCTCGCTGCACCACATCGGCGTTACCATACCCGCCCTGCCCGAAAGCCGCTTCCTCCTTTGGAGCCAGATCAATAACATCGAAACCACCTACGACGCCATTCAGATAACCACTTCGGACAACAAGAAACTGAGCTTCGCCCTCCAAAAAAATCTAACTTTCTCACAACTGGAACAAATTCACGAATTTTGTAGGCATTATCTAGGAAAATGCTGACAAGATCACCCTACATTCTCTACTCCGACGGAAAAGGGAATATTTTTGAAGACACAAGTTTGTACGCTACAGGCCGCAGCGGATGGGATGCCCTGCCCATCCCCGAAGAAGATTGGATAGAGCTGCCCGATGGCGGGTCCCTCTATGAGTTGCCCGGCAGAAAAGGCATCGGTATCGATGTCCTCACGGGAGAAATGCGTCTTTGCGATAAAGGCTGGGCCGTAGCCGCCTTTATACCCCCGGCACATACAGGTCTCTATCTGGCGGCCTACGAGACGGAAAAGGACGCTCCTACCCTTCCCCTCTTTTGTTACACCGCCGCCGGATGGCACGACGCAAAATTCTATGTTCCCGCCGTCCGCATCGAACAGGACATCCGCCAGGACTGCGCGGGCTATGACTGGGACGTCATCAACAACGGGGTCGACACGATCCTGAAAGCTTATCCCGGCAATCGGCTGGTACGCCACCTGGCCGGGAACTGCTGCCTGACCTATCACTGTCCCGCGGCACGCAACTATTTTATGGGGCGTTGGGAATGCCCCATCCCCAGCTCTCCCGCCTGCAACGCCAATTGCATCGGATGCATCTCCTTCCAGCCACAAGAGGAAGCCATCCCTTCCACACAAGACAGGCTCACCTTCAAACCCACCCCGGAAGAGATAGTGGAATTCACTGTCCCGCACCTGCAGACAGCCCCCTATCCCATCGTCAGCTTCGGACAAGGCTGCGAAGGCGAACCGCTCCTTATGTGGGAGACCATCCGCGAATCCATCCTGGAGATGCGCAAACACACATCGAGAGGCAGCATCAACATCAATACCAATGGCAGCCGGCCGGCCGCAGTTCGAGCCCTTTGCGAGGCAGGCCTGGACTCCATCCGTGTCAGCACCAACTCCGCCCGCGCGGCCATCTATGAGGCGTACTATCGTCCCAACAACTATAGTTTCGAAGACATCGTGGAAAGCCTGAAGGTGGTACGCAGCTTCGACGGCTGGGCCAGCATCAATTATTTCGTTTTCCCCGGCATGACCGACAGCGTGGAAGAATATGAAGCCCTCCGCAAGCTCATCCGCGACACGGACCTGACCATGATCCAATGGCGCAATTTCAACATCGACCCCGATTGGTACCTGGGCAAGCTGGGCGTCACCGACACGGGAGAGTTCCTCGGCGTCAAACAGCTGATGGAATTGATAAGGGAAGAATTTCCACAGGTGAAATATGGGTATTTCAATCCCCCCATGGAAAGGATCAGAGGAAATTATACGGCGGATTTCGCACACTAAATATCGGTGATGACATCGAAGCCTTTAAAACTACCAACGATCGCCAACCCTGTGACCTTTTTCGCCACACCTTTATTTTTGATCTTACCGGCAATTTGGTTTAATGTCGATCCTGAGCCTACGGCGTCATCGATGAGGACTACATGACCGAACGATCGTCTATCTGTGATAGCAAATGTGTTCTCTGCATTTCTTATTCTTTCTTCCAGCTTGGAAAGGGATTTCTGAGGCACCGGAATAATACCACTGATCTTCTTTATTTCAATCACAGGTAAAGAGATATTCAGCTGCGTCTGGATAAACTTCATCAATTGCACTTCCCTTCGTATGGTGGGAGGAACAAATCCGATGGCATCGGCCTGCTGCTCATTCAAAAACTCTTTAACTCTACTATTTACAGACTCCATCATGATACGCATTAAAAATTTATTCTGTCCCTGTTTGGCATAATGCAGCAAGACGCCCAACCGGGTCTTTCCAAATCGTTCAATAGCATAAAAGTCGAGGTAATACAAATTGTCCAACCATATATGATCATATCCTTTCGTATTTTTTAACTTCTCGATGCCATTGATCACACCCGAAGGTTCATAGTATTTTGAATACCTTTCTTTAGTAAGCATATATTCATGCAATGTCTTCGCAAATGGAAGTTTTCTTTGCCGGGTCCAATAATCAAAAGCTTTTATCCCTTCCAAAAGATCTCCTGTTTCCGTTACTATGAGAAAAGTTTTTTGCAGGAAATTACTTTCTTTTTCCCCCAGCGCTGGCATTTTGTAAATCGTCTCGGCAGGGTGATTTAAATGATCATCCTGTATAAAACGATAAATGGTTTTGGGAGGAGCGCCTAGTTTTTCCAGCTTATTCTCCTGAAGTAAATTTTTGACGACTAGATGCGCCATTTGGTTCGATATTCCAACCTTATCAACTATTTCTTTGATAGTCAATTCATTACTATTCAAAAAAAGCTCAATTATTTTATCTTTGGCAGTCATGATAATTTGATATTTTACTATCAATTATCAAATATAAAGAAAAATATTAGATACTTTATACTTTACTATCAAGTATAAAGTTATTGGACGAATTATAAGAACCCTTATATTGCTGCATGAAGCGCATCATTATCATAGGAGCCACCTCCGGCATCGGCAGGGAACTGGCGCGTATCTACGCAACGGAAGGCCACCTCGTAGGCGTCACGGGCCGCCGGCACGATCTGCTGTATTCCCTGCAGCTGGAATTCCCCAACAATGTCATCACGGAATGCTTCGACGTGACCTCGCCCAAAAGCATCGCCCACCTGCAATCCCTCATCGAGAAACTGGAAGGAATGGATCTGCTGATCTACAATGCCGGCTACGGGGACGTCAGCGATGTCCTGGACTGGAAAATAGACAAGGAGACGGTGGATGTCAACGTCAATGGCTTTATCGCCATCACCCATTATGCCTTTCAATACTTCGTCCTCCACGGCGGGGGACAGCTGGCCACTACCTCCTCCATCGCCAGCATCCGCGGCAATAGCCACGCCCCCGCTTACAGCGCCAGCAAGGCGTTCCAAAGCATTTACTTCGAAGGGCTCTATATGAAGGCAAAAAAAGCCGGCTGGCCCGTTTACGTTTCCGATATACAACCCGGCTTCGTAGACACCAATATGGCCAAAGCAGAAAAAAAATTCTGGGTCTCCTCCCCCGAAAAAGCAGCCCGGCAGATCACGGACGCCCTGCGGAAAAGAAAATGGAGGGCCTATATCACCCGCCGCTGGTGGCTGGTAGCCAAAATGGCCAAATGGATGCCCGGCAGTATCTATCATCGCATTGGATGATTTTTTGGCACCCCGATTGTACTGCTACCCCAAAAAGATAACAATATGACTTCGAAGGAAAGACAACTCGTCACCACAACTGCCTTTGTTACCCTCCTGGCCGGAGCCGCTACTATCGCCACTATTTACGTCGTAAGCAAGAAAAGGCGTGAAAAGAGACTGGCCGTCGTCTCCAACGCAGGCTATGAAATGGCCTATGACGTACACTATCCGATGAAATACAAGAAGAGCTCCTAAGAACGGGGCATACGCCCTTCATTTTATTTTCATATAATACCCCATCAGTTCCCCCACTGCCAGGATATGCCCCTCCATGGCCCGCTTCAACGCTGCCTTGGTGGATCCCGGTGGAAGGTCCAGCTCCGCATCCAGGGCATATACATAGAAAAAATAACGATGTTTCCCCATCGGCGGACAAGGCCCGCCATAACCACGATTGCCGAAATCATTCTTCCCATAGACGCCCGGGGCATTATTTTCCTCGATCGCCTTGTCCGGCGGGATATTCCACACCAGCCAGTGATCGAAAATGCCATGTCCGGTATCCGGATCTTCCGTGATCACGGCCAGTGTCTTCGTCCCCGTAGGTAATCCTTTTATCTCCAAAGGAGGATTGACATTCTCGCCCTCACAGGAATATTTAAGGGGGATATCGCCCCCCTGTTGAAAAGCTGTGCTCCTCACCGTCATGGCTGTTTCTGTTAATGTGGCCATAAAAAGATTTTTAGGTAGCACACAAAAAAGCATGCCACCAGCCATTAAATATTAACATTTTATGTGGTTCCACGCCGGCAATTAGCCCGCATTTTGTTACGTTATGACCAATGACCTCCGGGCCCTGGCCCCTGGTCCATTATTGAGCGAATAGTTATACCTTCGTATGCAGAATAACAGCTACATGACAGATAATTTCGAGTCCCAAAAGAACATGAAGGCCACAGGATATACCCTGGGCGTCTGCATATTGCTGGTGATCCTTTTTTTCATCGTCAGCTGGACCCTGCCTACCATGCCCCCGCCCGCTATCGAGGAGGGCATCGAGGTCAATCTCGGCAACAGCGATCAGGGCCTGGGTACGGATCAACCCTATCTCCCCGGAAAACCTTCCGCACAGGACCGTGAAAAATATACCCCGCCCAAACAGGCCGTGGTAGAAAAAGAAGCCGTCAAGGACGTCGAGACGGACGATAACAATAAGGAAGACGCCCCCGTGGTCAAAAAAGCCCCGGTGACAAAACCCAATGCTACCAAGATCCCCGATAAGGAGGTGGTAAAAACGCCGGCCAAACCTGTAAAACAGCCGGAGACCACTCCCGTTCCCCCCAAGCCAAAGCCCAAAGCCCTGATGCATGGCGTCAAGGGCGACGGCACAGGAGGCAATGACGCCGATGATTTCAAGCCAGGCGGCAACCAGGGCGTGGCAGGCGGTCGCGGCGACCAGGGCGCACCCGGCGGCAATCCCAATTCCAACAACTATACAGGCGGCGGCAGAGGTAATTCCGGCGTGCTCATATCCAGAGGGCTCAACGGACGCAGGATCAGCAGCACACCTTCCTTCACCGATGACTTCAATGAAAATGCCAAGGTCGCCGTGGACGTGCACGTCGATGCCGCGGGGAATGTGATTGATGCAGACTATCAACCAAGAGGTTCCACCACCTCGGCCTCCGATTATAAAGCGATCGCTATCCGTAAAGCCAGACTGGTAAAATTCACTCCCGGTGACGGAGAATCCGTAGGCACCATCGTCTTCAATTTCCAGGTACATAACTAAAAGACGCCACCGTATCTTTGCTGTCCAATAAATGGATGATGGACTACCAGCAAACATTAGACTATCTTTTTGGCAGACTGCCCATGTTTAGCCGCATCGGCGCAGCCGCCTACCGGAAAGACCTGTACAATACCATTGCGCTGAGCGAAGGACTCGGCTCACCGGAAAAAAAATTCCCTTCCGTCCACATAGCAGGCACCAACGGCAAGGGATCCACGAGCCACATGCTCGCCGCCATCTTCCAGTCCGCGGGCTATCGCACGGGATTGTATACCTCGCCGCATCTGAAAGATTTCAGGGAAAGGATCAGGATCGATGGCGAAATGATAAAAGAATCCTTCATCGTTGATTTCGTACAACGCATCCGCCCGCTTTCCGAATCCCTCGACCCATCCTTCTTCGAGGTCACGGTAGCCATGGCCTTCGAATATTTCGCCGTGGAAAAAGTGGACATCGCCATCATCGAGGTAGGACTGGGCGGCAGACTGGACAGCACCAATATCATCCTTCCCGAACTGTCCGTCATCACCAACATCGGGTTCGATCACATGAATTTGCTGGGCAATACCCTGCCGGCCATCGCATTTGAAAAAGCGGGCATCATCAAAAAAGATACGCCTGTAGTGATAGGCGAGCATCATCCGGAGACGGCCCCCGTATTCGAACAGCGGGCCATGGAAGAAAATGCGCCGCTGACTTTTGCGGACCGGCAGCGTTTTATATCCGACTGGGATTATCAACGCCATCATCTCACAGCTGGCGTCAGTACAAGCCCCACCGCCGATGACAAGGAATTCTATACCCTCGACCTGCCCGGTATCTACCAGACCCGCAACCTGCTGACCGTATTGGAAGCCGTACACCGCTTGCGGGCCAAAGGCTGGAAATTGGAACAGGCTGCCGTTCGCAAAGGCCTCGAACACGTAAAGAAGCTAACGGGACTGCATGGACGCTGGGAACTGGTGCACGAACACCCCGACGTCATATTGGATGTGGCGCACAACGTGGACGGCATGCGACAGCTTGTCCGCCAGATCGAGCTCTCCGATCACGAAGAGCTGCACATCGTCCTGGGCATGGTGGGGGACAAAGACATCGACCAGGCCTTATCTCTCCTACCCAAAGCCGCTTATTACTATTTCACCCGGGCGGCGATTCCCCGCGCCCTGCCGGAAGACAAGCTGGCCGAACAGGCCAGGTCCAAAGGACTGGAAGGGAAGACCTATCCCGGCGTGACGGAAGCGCTCGACGCGGCAAAAGCACATGCCAGGCCCCGCGACCTCGTGCTGGTATGCGGCAGCGTATTTGTCGTAGGCGAGGTATGAGCCCGGCCCGTGGGCCGGCACAGTATCTCACTCGATCCGTAAATTCTTCACGGGATTGGTGTTGGCAGCTTTATAAGCCTGCATACCAATAGTCACGGCGGCAACACACACAGCCGCCGACGCCGTCGCGGCAAAGATCCACCACCCCAGCTCGATACGATAGGCAAACTGCTGCAGCCATTTATTCATAAAATACCAGGCCAATGGCGAAGCTATCAGCGAAGCCAGCAATACCAGCTTTAAAAAGCCCGTTATCAGCAGCTGCATGATCTCCGTCACGGACGCCCCCAGCACCTTCCGTATCCCGATCTCTTTCACCCGGTTGATGGCCGTCAGCGCCGCCAATCCAAACAAACCCAGACAGGCAAGGAATATGGAGATCCCGCCGGCGCACCCGATGATATCCCTCCATCTCGCCTCGGCCTTGTAATAACGGTCCAGGTCCTCATCCAGGAAACTATACCGCAAAGGCAGCTCGGGAATGGCGCTCTTCCACGCCGCCTCTATCGCGGACAACGTAGCGGTAGGATCGCCCGCACGGAGATGCACGAACACGCGCTCGGGCCGGAGATCGGGCGGCATAAAGAATAGCTGCGCACGTACATGCCGGGTCAGCTTCTCGAAATTGAAATCCTTCACCACCCCGATAATGGTCTTGCGGCTCTCTCCGAACATACTCTTGAACTGCACCCCGATGGCTTTCTCCGGCGTCAATCCCAGATCATTTTTGACCAGCGTCTCATTGACAATGACAGCGCCGGCCGTATCCAGGCTCCTGTCGCTGCTGAAACCCCTTCCGGCCAGCAATTGCATGCCGATGACATGCAGAAAAGCCGTATCCACGGGATACTCGATAACCCCGTCCTGCTTCCCGTTAAAATCATATCCGCCTCCCATGAAACCCTGCCCCTCTCCCAACCCTACCTGCGTTGCGCCGATACCCAGCACCTCCGGACGCGACGCCAGCGCCTGCCGCAGATAAGGATAGACCTTGTCCCCATTTACATCGCTGGTATTGATGACCACCGTGTTCTCCTTGATCAGCCCCAGATCCATCCTCCGCATATAGGCCACCTGCCGCAAGATGATCATGGTAGCTATCACCAGTCCGATGGATAGCACGAATTGAAAGGTTACCAGCGTCCTGGTAAAAAAATTCTCTCCGCCCAGCCTGATCTTGTTCTTCAGCACGGCCACGGCGTTAAACCCCGACAATACCAGCGCGGGATAGCTGCCCGCAAAAAGTCCTACCAGCAACACCAGCCCCGTCAGCATCCATACCAGCTGCGGCCAGCGGTGAAAGGACAGCACCAGCGTCTTCCCCGACAGCTGGTTGAACCAGGGCAGCAGCGCATAGGCCAGGATCAACCCCAGCACAGCAGACAACAGGGTCAGCAACACCGACTCCGTAAGGAACTGATAGATCAGCTGTCCCCTCCTGCCGCCCATGACCTTCCGCACCCCCACTTCCCTGGCCCTGCCTGCGCTCCTGGCTATCGCCAGCGTGGTAAAATTGATGGACGCTATCAGCACGATGCCCCCGGCAATGGCCAGCAGGATCCAGATATTCTTCGGGTCGGTGGTAGTGCCGGGAGGTCCCCATTCGATCCGGGTGTCGGTATGCATCTCCTTCACAGGCTGCAGCTCGAAATTGGCGATCGCCTGCTTTTTCTTTTTCAGCTCCTGTTTCTCCTTATCTTCCCTATACTTCAGCCGGAATTGCAGCAGCTTTTTTGGCTCGTGCATCAGCTTGCTTCCGGGGCGCAAAAGCACAAAGGTCTGGTCGCCAAAAGTCATATGCCAGTTGTTGATGGACTCCTTTCTGTCTCCCATCAGCGCATACTCGTAGCTGCCCAGCATGTCGAAATGAATGGAAGTATTGTCGGGTATGTTCTCCGCCACCCCGGATACCACAAAAGGTTCATACACGCTATCCTTTTTTAGCTCGATGGTCTGCCCTATTACATCCAGTCTGCCGAACAGCTGCATCGCCTTGTCCCTGGTAAGGACGACATTGTGAGGGTACTTCAACACCACGGCGGGATCACCCTTGAGCAGCGGAAATGTAAAAAGGGAAAATAGCTGCGGGTCCGCATAGGTAACGGAGATGGGTATCAGATGATCGTTCACCCGCACGATCTCCCTGCTGCTGGAGCTGATACGTGTATAGTCGGCCACATCCGGGAATTCCTTCTTCATAGCAGGCCCCAGCGGCGTATAAAGTCCCGCCTGTCCATGCTTTATATCATCTCTTGTAAAAACTTCGTCCACACGGTACAGCCTGTCTGCATGCGCGTGCCAATTGTCATAGTTCAATTCATTCACCCCATACAGGATCAAAAGGATACAACAGGCCAGCCCTAAGGACAGCCCGACGATATTGATACCCGTAAGAAGCTTCTGTTTGGCCAGGTGACGGCCCGCCAGCCGGATGTAGTGTTTAAGCATGCCCGTGATTTTGTAAAAATACCACACGGACAATGCCAGAGATCTATTCTTTTGAAGATCAGGGGCTAATCTACGAACAAAATCGTAGACATGTTCGGTTACGATACAGCTTGTGTATCAATATTTCACCTCGCCCAGCCGGGCCAGCGCATAAAAGATGGCCGTCACATGCATGCTTTGAATGATCTGGTTGTCCCGCAACAATTGCTTCAGCTCGTCGATGGTAAAAAGATAGATCTCTATTTCTTCATTATGGTCCAGCTGCTGCTCGCTCACCTTACGTCCCCCCGTAGCCAGGTACATATGCATCCAATTGTTGTTGGTGGAAGGATTGGAAGACGTGCGCCCCAGATACTCCATTTTCTCGAAGGCATACCCCGTCTCCTCCATCAGCTCCCGCCGGATGGCGTGCTCGAGAGAAGTGTCCGTATCGTCCACACAGCCGCCGGGGATCTCGTAGTTGGTCTCTCCCAGCGCATGACGGTACTGCCGTTCCAGGATAACCTTCCCGTCCGTGGTCAAAGCCAGCGCCGTGACCCAGGTGGGGAACTCATATACATAATAGGGAGTGACGATCTTTCCCTCCTGCGTCTCGCAGGTCTCCTTACGGATGGTGAACCAGGTGTCTTTGTACAGGTATTCGGACGACAGTGTTTTCCAGCTTAGGTCTTTCATAATTTTCTTTTCCGCGCTTGTTTTACCAGTCATTGCGTTCGCGTAAGGAGGTGATATGCGCTACATGGTGCTTCCCATGCCACGCATAGTTGCCCAGCAGGAACCATAAGGTCATTTCCCTATTGTTCTCCGGATGGAATGCCTTCCGCTGCCAGTCATGCAGCGGAAGATCGCTGAGGGCCGCATACCAGCGGGTATGCAGGGCGTATAATAACGTGATGGAAATATTGACAGGGACATTCTCCACATCCTTTAATGTGGACCACAGCTTTTCTTCGTAAGGCTTGATAGTGGGGTTCTCTTCCGTCAAACAAAGCTTGCAGCGTATATAGCCGTTCATATGACTGTCGGCCACATGATGCGCCACCTGCTGCACGGTCCATCCACCCTCGCGATAGGGCGTCTGCAGCTGCGCCTCATCCAGGTTGACCAGCGCATTCTCCAGCAATTGCGGCAGGAATTTGATATCGGTGAGCCATTCGTCCCGCTGCCTCTCCGAAAAGGGCTTCGGCTCATACTTCCCAATGGGATATCGAAGGTCGGTGGTGATAGGCTGGCTCATAATTAAACTTTTTATTTAATGATGTTCCTCCCGGAGAGCATGCCCGGTGAGATGAATAAATACATCTTCCAGATTGGCCTTCTTTACTTCCTTCGGTCGCTCGAACCCCGTAGCCACCAGGCTGTCGATCAGCTTGTCGGGGCTATCCATGGCGATGATCCTGCCTGCGTCGACAATGGCTACCCTGTCGCAAAGTATTTCCGCCTCTTCCATATAATGCGTAGTGATGATCACCGTGGTCCCCTTGCTTCGGATATCCGTGATCAGATCCCAGAGATTACGTCTTGCCTGCGGATCGAGCCCCGTGGTAGGCTCATCCAAAAAAACGATCCTGGGTTGGTTGATAAGGGTGGTGGCGATGGAAAAACGTTGCTTCTGCCCCCCGCTGAGCTCCTTGAACTTAGCCTTTGCCTTGTCGCGCAGATTGACGGTATCCAGCAGCTCCATCGGCCTTACCTTGCGATTGTAAAGCCCGCCGAACAGCTCGATCAGCTCCGACAGCGTCAATCCGGGATAATAGCCCGAGGTCTGCAATTGCACCCCGATGATCTTTTTTATTTGTTCCGGGTCTTTGTCCAGGTCGTAGCCGTCCACCAGGACGGTGCCCGAAGTTTTTTCCCGAAGGGTCTCGATGATCTCCAATGTAGTGGACTTACCCGCCCCATTGGGTCCCAGCAGGCCGAAGATCTCGCCCTCTCGCACCTCGAAGCTGATCCCTTTCACGGCTTCGAAATTCCCGTACTTCTTCTGCAGGTCCCTGACGGAAATAATGATCTTGTCTGTCATACCATAAAAATACGAAAATATCTGTCCTTGGGAACGAACCTCCGGTCCGTCAGCGCGTAAATATCTGTGTAAAGTATATCATCCCATCGCCTCTCCTGGCCAGCCCGATCCCCGTCAGCTTGAAATTGCCCTCGATGTTCTTGCGATGCCCCGGACTGTTCAGCCAGCCATCCACCACCTCCCGGGCGCTCATAGGTCCCGATGCTACATTTTCCGCGGCAACGCGGATAGGACCCAGACGTTTGCGGATCCTGTCTATACGGTCGTGAAACCCGTCATGACCAAAAGGCGTCTTCCCGGATAACATGTCCCGGCTGTGCTGCAACGCGACGGAGGAAATAAAAGAATTAGCCTGCAAGGGAGCAAGCCCCTTGGCGCGACGATGCTCATTCACATAACGAAGGATATCTGCGGAGCGGGGTTGTGTAAACGCCCGCACGGGTAAGATCAAACATATAAGAAACACCAGCCGTATCATCTGTTGAGATAGGTATCGAGCTCATCCATCATGTTCCGGCTACCGATAAAAAGCGACGACCGCTGATGCAGCTCCGTAGGCTGTACATCCAGGATCCGCTCCGCCCCATTGGTAGCCCGCCCTCCCGCCACCTCCACGATAAAGGCAAACGGATTGCACTCGTACAAAAGACGCAGCTTCCCTTTTGGCTTATCCACCGTCGTAGGATACATAAAAATGCCGCCCTTGATCAGATTGCGGTGCACATCCGCCACCATGCTTCCAATATATCGCTGTGTATACGGACCGCCGTTATCCCTGTTCTTTTTCTGGCAACAGTCGATATAGGCTTTTACCCTATCGTCATACTGGAAAAAATTGCCGTGGTTGACGGAATAGACCTTGCCGGACTCCGGACACTTGATATCCGGATGACTGAGCGTGAACTCTCCGATGGAAGGGTCCAGGGTAAATCCATTCACGCCTCTGCGGGTAGCATATACCATCATCGTGGAAGACCCGTAGACGATATAGCCTGCCGCCACCTGCATCCGCCCCGGCTGAAGAAAGTCCTCCTTCGTACAGGGCTTACCCCGCTCGCTCACCCGCCGGTATACAGAAAATATCGTGCCGATAGATACATTTACATCGATGTTCCCGCTGCCATCCAGCGGGTCGAACAAACAGACATATTTGGAGTTGTTGCTGACCTCGTCGTCGAATACCACGAATTCATCCAGCTCCTCGCTCCCGATGCCCGCACAGCTGATCCCATGCCGTAAGACCCCCATAAATTGATTGTTGGCGAATATGTCCAGCTTTTTTACATCCTCTCCCTGGACATTGATCGTACCGGCATCCCCCAGGATATCCACCAGGCCCGCCTTGTTGACCTCCACATTCACCCGCTTGGCGGCCAACCCCATATCCCGGAGAAGATTGCTCAATTCACCCGTGGCGTTTGGGAACATACGCAGCTGCTGGATAGTAAATTCGTCGAGCGTAAGAACCTTCCTGTTTACATTCATAGTGTGCAAGATTTGTATGGTTTGATTGTTTTGGTTCTGGTTTTGGTTCACGAAGGTAAGGGGGTTTAAGCAATTTTAGCAGTATTTAGCGCACACGTTCCCGGGACGAAACTATATTTGCATCCATAATGAAATACGAAGTATTCATGAACACCATTGAAAAGACCCAAAACCCCGTGAATAAAGTTTTCAAATTCGGAGGCGCCAGCGCCTCCAGCGTCCAACGTATCCAAAGCATCCCGGGTATCCTTGGTAATTACAGCAATGACAACATTTTGATCGTCATATCCGCCATGGGCAAGACGACCAATGCCCTGGAAAAAGTGGTAGAGGCTTTTTACGCCGGCCACCGGGAAGAAGCATTGAAACTCTTCCAGCAGGTGAAAGACAACCACCTCACCACCGCCAAATACCTCCTTGTCAATAATTTCCTGGCAGCGGAAGCACAGCTGAAAGACTTTTTTACGGAAGTAGAATGGCTGCTCCACGACAAACCCGTACGGGACTACGATTACTACTACGATCAGGTGGTCTGTGTGGGCGAGCTGCTCTCCACTTCCATTATCAGCGCCTACCTGGCTGAATCAGGCATCGACAACCAATGGGTGGACGTACGCGACATCTTCCGCACCGACGATAATTTCAGGGACGCCGCCATCGACTGGAATGTTACCCAGGACCGCGTCACCACCGGGATCCTGCCCCTCTTCAAAGAAACACGCCTCGTCATCACACAGGGCTTCATCGGCTCCACCTCCGAAAATGAAAGCACCACCCTGGGACGTGAAGGCAGCGACTACACCGCCGCGGTCTTTGCCAATATGCTGAATGCCGAGAGCCAGAGCATCTGGAAGGACGTGGAAGGCGTGATGAATGCCGATCCCAAGCTGTTCCCCGATGCACAGCTTATCAGCGAACTCAATTATGACGAGGTCATCGAAATGGCCTATTACGGCGCCCAGGTCATTCACCCCAAGACCATCAAGCCGCTGCAGAACAAAGACATCCCTCTCTATGTAAAATGTTTCCTGGACGCCAGGCTGCCCGGAACGGTCATTCATAACAAGACGGTCAAAGGCCTGCCTCCTATCATCGTCCTCAAACAGGACCAGGTGCTCGTACACCTGCATTCAAAAGACTTTTCCTTCGTGGGAGAAAAGGGAACGGCAGACCTTTATCAGCTCTTTTCCGAGCTGCGTATAAAACCCAACCTCATGCAGAGCGGGGCCGTAAGCCTGCAGGTCTGTCTGGACGACAGGAGCGATAAGATCGAAAAGCTGGCGCTGACAGCCTCCGGCCTTTTTGACGTACAGCTGGAGAAAGGACTGACCCTGCTGACCATCCGTCATTACAATCCGGCAGTGTTGGAGAAGCTCACCGAAGGAAGAAAAGAAGTGCTCCGGCAACAAACTCCGGAGACGGTGCAGGTGCTCATGCGTTAATTGTCGGCATTAGGCTGGACGGCCCGTCGGTCAGTCAGCCCCGATCATAACCGTTTGTTTGAGACGAATAGGCACCCGGGTCCCCAGACGGGTAGCGGGAGCCCATTGCGGCATGGCGAGAAAAGCATCCTCGATCTTTTCATTCATGATATCATTGCCGCCGCGTATTACTCTGGCATATACAGGCTTTCCTACGGTGTCGATGACATATTCCACCATCACGAACGCCTTGGTCTGCCCTTCATCGAGATCCTTTACCCCATCCTTGCCCAGCTGGTTGAGGAAATCCTGGAAAGCATCGCTCCCGCCCGGATACTGCGGCAGCTTGTCCACGGACTTGGCCAGATCGTCTTCCCTGATAGGCATGACCCTTTGCGGACGGGTATGTACCGGCTTTTTGGGCGCTCCCGCCGTATGCACGGGTTCCAGATTCGGGATCTTGACCTCTGCGTCGGGCGAAACGTCCTCCGTCACATACTCTCCCTTCCCATTCACCATGACAAAAGGCACTTCACGGTATTTTTCGAAATAATAAAAGGCGCTGCGCATGCTCTTGGCAAACGGCGTATACTCTGAAAAGGTCTGAAGATATTTGTTGAGATACTCTACGCTCCGGACATTGTTGAAGTTCACCGGAAAGATATGCACGGGAATAAAATCCTCCCCCATATCCTTTGCGTGCGCGGCCAGTATATACAGCTCCTCGATCTGAGCATCAGTGATGGGGATACAGCCCGTGGTGACACAGCTGCCATGGATATAGATATCCCCGCCCGGCTGGGTGCTGTCGCTGAGAATCCTGTCCGAGGCATTCGGGTAATTGAGACCCAAAGAAAGATGGTATTCGCTGCGCGGCTTGAACTCGTTGATATAATAGAACCCCTCCGGCACCTGGTAATCCCCCGCCATCCGCTTGGGACCCAGCGTACCCGCCAGCGCGCAGACCTTGTAAGATTTGAATAGCTTGTATTTCTCTTCCGGACCGTTCTTTACCCACACCTCCAGCTGGCTGTCATATTTGAAGCTTCGGATATATACATACCGCGCCGGCCATACCAGCCCCTTCTCCCGGAATTGCTTCATGAGGGTATCCTCCTTCCGGTTGAGCAGATCGCCGATCTTGGGTATACTTCGTTGATAATCGATAAAATGAATGGAACTGACCGAGTTCTGGGCGGATAGACGGGTATTGGCAGACAGAAGACAGATTCCTATCAAGGCCACGAGATAACGTCTAGCAATACTGATCTTTTTCACTTGATGCAAATAGGGTATATAAAATGTCCGGTCGCTCCTGTAATAAACAAAAAACCTGCCACATATGCTAATATGTGCAGGCTTTTATAACGAAAAATTAGGCTTTTTATCCCCCCCGACGCTACAGATTTCCCCTGGCGGATTGCTCGCGTTCTATGGCCTCGAAAAGGGCCTTGAAATTGCCTTTACCGAAGCTTTGCGCCCCTTTGCGTTGGATAATTTCAAAAAATAAGGTAGGCCTGTCCTCCACAGGTTTGGTGAAAATTTGCAACAAATACCCCTCGTCATCCCTGTCGACCAGGATGCCCAGCTCTTTCAACGGCTGCAGGTCCTCATCGATGGTCCCTACCCTGCTCAGCAGATCATCGTAATAGGAAGAAGGCACCTGCAGGAACTCTACCCCTCTATCCCGCAGCTGGGTGACAGTCCCCACGATATCATGGGTAGCCAGCGCCACATGCTGCACGCCCTCCCCTCTGTAAAACTCCAGGTATTCCTCTACCTGCGATTTCTTCTTACCTTCCGCCGGCTCATTGATGGGGAATTTTACAAAACCATTCCCATTGCTCATGACCTTGCTCATCAGGGCGGAATATTCCGTGGAAATATCCTTGTCGTCGAAAGAAAGTATGTTCCTGAATCCCATAACGTCCTGGTAGAACCGCACCCAGCGATCCATCTGGTTCCATCCCACATTGCCCACGCAATGGTCTACATACAGGAGCCCCGTCGGAGGAGGATTATAGACCGTCTTCCATTCCTTGAAGCCCGGCATAAAGGCGCCCTGGTAATTCTGCCGCTCCACAAAATAATGAAGGGTGTCGCCATACGTATGAATGCCGCTGATCACCACCTCTCCCGACTTGTCCGCCAGGGTAGTAGGCTCCATACAGCTTTGGCCGCCGCGGGACGTGGTCTCGTTCCAGGCGCCGGCGGCATCGTCCACACGCAAAGCCAGCACCCGTACGCCATCCCCATGCAGCTGCACATGCTGCGCGACAGGATCATCGGGATACAATGCCGTGGTGAATACGAATGTCAGCTTGTTCTGCCTGACAACATAGCTCACCTTGTCTTTCATACCCGTCTCCGGCCCCGCATAGGCCAGCGACTGGAATCCAAAGGCTGATTTATAAAACTGAGCAGCCTGCTTGGCATTGCCCACATAGAATTCTACATAGTCCGTTCCCTGTAAAGGAAGAAAATCAGGTGCTGCATTCGCCTTTCGGGCATTGGCTGCTGATAAAGTTGACATAGCGATTGATTTGTATTAAAATGCCCACGATGGGCCGTATATAGCTTGAATGACACTCGGTAAAAAGGCAGTTAGAGATGCGTTACAGAGGCGCGTCCATGGCAAGCGCTTCCATGAGGAGGAAGTAGCACAAACGCTTGTCATCGAAAATTTTATGGATATAATCAGGACGCATATGTATTCAGCTGCAAGATAGCGCAAATTTCACGATTTCCCGGCAGACAAGGGATGGAAGCCCTATCCGCAGGGACAAAAAGAGCTCTCTTCTCTTTCAAAACGCAGCAGATAGCCCGTTATTGCGGTGGTTTGAGGCCGATTGCCTATCTTCGGCTCAAATAACCAGCATGTTACGAGTCGGAATCTTAGGAGGTGGTCAGCTAGGTAGAATGTTGTTGCAGGCCGCGGCGAATTATCCTGTTGAAACATATGTCATGGAAAACGATGAACAATGTCCCGCGGCCCATCTATGTCATCATTTTATCAAAGGGGACATCCGGAACTTCGACGACGTATACAATTTTGGCAAAGGTCTGAATGCCCTTACCATCGAGATCGAATCCGTCAATGAGGACGCGCTGGAAAAACTGGAATCCGAAGGCGTAAAGGTCTATCCCAAACCTTCCGCCCTCCGCACCATCAAGAACAAGATCACACAAAAACAATTCTACTCGGGCAATAGCATACCCACCGCGGAATTCCTCGTCACTCAGAATAAGGATGAACTCCGCAGTAAAGACCATTTTCTCCCGGCCGTACATAAGATAGGCATGGGAGGTTATGACGGGCGCGGCGTCCGGATGATAAATAATAAAGACGACTTCGACAAAGGATTCGACGCCCCTGGCGTGCTCGAAAAAATGATCAGCGTGGAAAAAGAGATCTCGATGCTCGTAGCCGTCGGCAACAAAGGCGAGACAGTCATTTACCCTTCCATCGACATGGTATTCGATCAGCGTCTCAACCTCCTCGACTATCAGATCAGCCCGGCCGACCTGCCTCAGCAGACCCTGTGGAAGGCGGAGGCCATCGCCATGCGCGTGGTAAAAGAATTGAAAAGCCCCGGCATCTTTGCCGTCGAACTATTGATCAACAAGCAAAACGACATATTCGTCAACGAGACGGCCCCTCGCGTCCACAACAGCGGACATCATACCATCGAAGGGAACTATAGCTCCCAGTTCGATATGCTGTGGCGGATCATGCTCGGCTATCCCCTGGGCAATACGGCTGCCATCCTGCCGGCCGCTATCGTCAACCTCCTGGGCGCCGAAGGACATAGCGGCGAAGCCGTTTATGAAGGGCTGGATGAGGTCCTGCAAATGGACAATGTATTCGTCCACATCTATGGCAAGAAAGAGACACGCCCCGGACGCAAGATGGGACATATCACCATCATCAGCAGGGAAAAACAGGACCTTGTCTACAAGGCCCATAAGATAAAGAACACATTGAAGGTCATTAGTAAATAAGACAGGAATGGCGCAGGCAAAGACATCGGATAACATTCTCGTAGGCATTATCATGGGCAGCGACAGCGATCTCCCTGTCATGCAGGCCGCGGCCGATGTACTGCGCGAATTCGAGATACCCTTCGAGCTCACGGTAGTATCCGCGCATCGCACTCCCCTCCGCATGGTGGAATATGCCGGCAAGGCCGCCGGCAGAGGCTTGAAGGTCATCATCGCCGGCGCAGGCGGAGCAGCCCATCTCCCGGGTATGGTCGCCTCCATCACTCCCCTTCCTGTCATCGGCGTCCCTATCAAATCTTCCAACTCCATCGATGGCTGGGATTCCGTCCTGTCGATCCTTCAAATGCCGGGTGGCATACCCGTAGCCACCGTCGCGCTCAATGGGGCAAAGAACGCGGGCATCCTCGCAGCCAGCATCATCGGCGCATTCGACCCCCTGGTAGGAAAAAAGGTCACTGCATTCAAAAGCCGTCTGGAAAAAGAAGTCCTTAAAAAGGTCGATCTGTTGAAAGAAGATGGATGGACGAATGGGTTTGACAATGAGTAATGCCGCCGGCTAGTGCACCAGGTCGTTGTTGGCAGGATCGCCTTCCGCATATCGCACTCTGACATTTTCCCCCACTTTGCAGCAGCTATCGTGACATTCGATACAAAATTTGATCGGCACACGCCCTTCGTAGCTGGCCGTATCTACCTGGAATGTATAGAGGACATATTGTTCCCCCCTTGCTACCTTGGTAAAACCTGTGATCTTACCCGTCGCATACACAGGATGCTTTTCCCGGTAGTTCACCTGCTGCCGCCCCATCACGATCACAATAGCGAGAATGCCAAAGACAATGAGCACGATCCAAACACCCTGTAAGTTCCATTTTGATATCATCTTATAAAGCGGCGTATTGCATAGTGGAAGCCCCCGGTACCAGACGTTGCGAAGCAGGATGCACATGATCCATATACGCCGCCCACTCGGACTCTGTCAGCGTAGTCACGCCGCCATTCCCTTCGAAATAATAATGAGAGGCAATAAATTTCTTGACATGATCCCTGCTCTCGGCGGGTAAATATTTTTCCAGACACCAGAAATTCCGGCTGCCTGATTTGCGAATAGCACGATACACCGGCGCGGGCCCTCCATTATACGCTGCCAGCACCAGCAGCCAGTCTCCGAACTCGCCATAAAGGTCCCGCAGATACTTGGCCGCAGCTACGGTACTCTTACCATACGATACACGCTCATCCCAGTCGGGCGTAACATTCAAACCCAATTCCTGCGCCGTCTCCGGCATCAGCTGCCAGGGCCCACGCGCGCCCACCGCCGACAAAGCTTTCGGATTCAGCTCGGACTCGATCACCGCCAGGTATTTCATCTCCTTCGGCAAACCATAATGGGTCAGCACCGAATCCATCACGCGAAATGCATATTTGCTCCGGCGACGCACCAGGCATAAGATCTCGTTATTGTCCTTGATATAATCTTTGACAAACTGCCGCACATGCATATTCATAGGCACCACCTTTCTTTCAGCAGCATGAACAGCCAGCCCGGTGTTCGTACAGTCGACAGGTTTAGATATAATGAGGGAGATCATTATACAAGTAGCGATCCTGGATGTTACGGTAGTCAGCATAATTAATAGTTTTAAAGCCGACCCATTATTTCAAGGTCGATGCCAGATCATAACATATTGGAGGTAAGCTACTTAGGAAAGAAGAGATCGATCGGGATTTTCCCATTTATGGACGATTTGCCCTCTGGTGGAGAGGTCCTCGACCACCAGCGTACACGACAAAAATGGCAGTTCCCTGATAACATTTTCTATATCTGCCACTATATCATCTTTATCATCCGTATCGAGTATGATGGAAAAACTCATATTAGGGTGCGCTTCCGTTGGACCGCTCTGCACCATTCTGGAAGGATTAAAACATATCCATAGATAATCATTTGCTCTCTTTGAAAGTATGTCAATGGCTGCATCGACCCTCTCTCTCAAAAAAGTGACGTAACCAAAAAAGATGATCTTTTTGCTCATTTTCTACGGATCGCACAAGCTATCGTATTATGGGGAAATAACCACATTAAAATTCACAAATTTTTTAACACGCTATTCACCCCCTGTATTTCGCACACCTTTCATCCGGGACAGTGGGTAGCGCCGCACGGCTTTTGCAAATTTTGTTTTAAATTGTATCTCAATTAATTCACATGACTATGATCCATATTGCTTGTTCTTTTCAACGCACGTTCGTACTCTCCGCCATCGGTTTCCTTGGAGCTGTTTCAGTAGCCCGCGCCCAGGAAGATACGATCAAAGACCACAGGACCACCGAAGTATACAGCCCCGTCCCACCCGTGGTGACACCCGGCGCGACATGCGGCGACGCCCCCTCCGATGCGGTCATCCTCTTCGATGGAAAAAATCTCGACAGCTGGACAGACGTGGGTGATGGCGGCCCCGCTAAATGGACTGTCGCCGATGGCATTCTCACCGTCAGTAAAAAAGCAGGTAATATCCAGACAAAAGCATCTTTCTCCAATTATCAGCTGCACATCGAATACAGGATCCCCTCCAATATCACAGGCTCCGACCAGGCCAGGGGCAACAGCGGCATCTTCCTCGCCAGCACCGGCAAGGGCGACGATGGATATGAGCTGCAGGTATTGGACAACTATAACAACAAGACCTATGTCAATGGACAGGCAGGCAGCATCTATAAACAAGCGATCCCGCTGGCTAACGCCTGCCGCAAACCAGGCGAATGGCAGAGCTATGACGTTATCTGGACAGCCCCCGTGTTCAATACCAGCGGCGGCCTTGTTTCACCTGCCCGTGTCACGGTGCTCCACAACGGCGTGCTCGTACAAAATAATTTTGAGCTGAAAGGCGGTACCCGCTACATAGGGAAACCTTTTTATAAGGCGCATGGCCCCTCTCCTATCAAATTACAGGCCCACGGGGATCCCAGCGAACCCATCAGCTATCGCAACATTTGGGTGCGCCCGCTGTAAATCATCACCGCTCCAATTCATTTCCGAGGCTCTTCGTAAGAAGAGCCTCGATTGCTCCCGCCAGGTAGACCAGCGGAGCATTCCAGTTGATAGCGATCTCATTGGAGGCATACGCCCGGGCATCATCCAGATACGCCGTCTCGGGCTCCGTCATCGCGTACGCCTGGCGATCCTGCCTCCCCGGGTTGGGACCACCTACCAGCAACCCCGGCACGGGCGGAGCAACTCCATCGGCCACGGAAGGACGATGATGCGGATGCATAGGACTTCGACTTCCCATTCCCGTTATAAAACAATACCCGGTGGCATTCCGCCCCAGCAGATAATCAAGATTGCCCAGCGCGCCGGCTATATACTTCCCCTCCTTCGTCAGCAAAGCCGCTTTTATCAACAGCACGCCCTGGTTGGCGGCCACGGAATTGCTGCCCCAGATAAGATCCCGCGCCCCCGTCCCCATCACGGTATGGAATGCGCTGGTCTGCGCTAATGTAAGATAGTTGTCTGCCATGGCTACCAAATGCTCCTTCAAAGACGCTGTCACCGCCGCCGGCAACGTCCCCGGATAACGCAGCAACGTATAATCCCCCAGCATATGCACATTGGCCCACGCAGGCAAGCCATAGCTGTCCTTCATACGCGTCTGCACGGTATCCGCAAACTCCTTTATCTTCGTCGTCACCGATAGCTCGGCGGCAGCCCAATACCACTCGTCCCGCAGATCCATATCTCCATACGCCCCCGTCGTCACCATCGGATCAAAGGTCCTGTTCATCGCCATCTGGTTGTACACGACCGCCGGATGCAAGACAGCCCAGCCCCAGGCAGCCCGCGCGGCACGCAGACAGCTATCGGACAGCCCCGGCAGCTGACGGGAGAATTTTTTAAAGACCCGGCTGGCCTGCGCCATGACAGCCGCAAAGTCCAGCGTCGCCGCCGTCCCCTTTTGCACGACATACCTCGGCAGCTTCGTAACACCCGGCATCACCATGCTGTCGAAGGCGGCATTCGTACACTTATGATATACACCCCCATCCACCGGATCCTGCATGGTCAGCATCCACCGCAGGTTATAAAGACATTCATCGAGCAGATCAGGCACGCCCTTTATGGACGGTATATTCGTATGCAACGTATCGTACAGGGCGGGAAAATCCTCATATGCCGACAACAAGGTCCCCATCGTGATCCCCGAATTGACGATGTACTTATTATAATCCCCCGCATCGTACCATCCGCCGGGCGTAGAAATAACAGTACCCTCCGGCCGCCCCGGCGACACTGCCGAAGGATGCACCAGCACAGCCGTATCCGGATGCCCCGCGGGACGCTTCCATATACCCGCGAAACGTTCGTCCAGCGCCATGCCGCTCCGTTGATAATAATACCCTTTCAACGCAGCCCTCGCCACCGGCGCCGCCATATGATGCCCTATGTGAAAAGGATAAGAGCTCCCCCCGCCGGGTACGACGATCTTATAGTCGCCTTCCTTCGCGAAACTCGTAAAGTCGGCCTCATATGTCCGTAAGGAACTATTGGCGGAAGCCACCGCAGGCCCCAACGCCCCTGAAAAAACGGTATCCCCCGCCGGCAAACGCACCACATAAAATACGGCTGCCTCAGGCTCCCCGGTCACGATGGCGATCTTCGGGGAATGCAAATAAAAACCCAGTTGGTTCAACAAAACAAGTATTACTGCTTTCATTGTCTTACCCTCCCTTTACTATCGGTGATCTTTACATTCACTACATTGCTATCCAGGGCCAGGAACCGCGCCGACTGCGAGAGGAACGAATTCCCATAATAGAACTCTTCCTTACGGACCCGCCCGTCCTTCGATTGCACTACCGCACTGACATCGTCCGGCTGCAAATATATCGATCTCACGCTCCGTCGCAGCTGATACAGCTTCAACGCCCCCTTGTTCTGACTGGCCGCTACCAAATACCCGCCTGCCGCACCCCGCAGCTTTACAAGCGCCTTCCCATCACCGGGAATATGGATGCCGCTCTGCAACATGGACAGCGGCTTGAACCCGCCGGCCCCATCCCCTTTTAACAACAATCCATTGAGCGCGTCGTAGCGACCGATCATCACATCCGTGGCAAAATCATTTCCATTGATCAGCACATCCAAATTGCCATCGCCGTCGAAGTCGTCCACCACCATTCCATTCAGGGCCGAGACCTGCGCCTCCATGGGAAGGGGTATCATGGTAAATTTCCCGCCTCCGTCATTGCGCAAATAGCAAGACTGAAGCGTATTGGCTTTCAGACGCAAAGCGCCCTTTCGCTGTTCAGGCGTCAGCACATCGTCCATCGTTGCAAGCGCAAAAGACTTGTAATCGGGATATCTTTTCTTGATACCTGGCCATTGCCTCGACACATCATCCCGCACAGGCGCGGGGAATTCCTTTTTCACACCCTCCTGGTCCGGAAGGTAAAGGGAAGGTATCGCGATATAGGTCCCGCTATTGTCGAAATCCTTGGCCGTAATATACACGGGGAGGCTATCGCTGGCCTTATATAACGTATTCTCGCCTACATTCCCTATGATATAATCCATCCGGCCCGTATGCCGGAAATCGCCCGCCACAATGGAATTCCACCAGCCCGACTGTCCGCCGACACCCGATGCCTGCGTCACGTTACGGAACTTCCCGTTCACATTCTTTAAAAAGGTCACCGGCATCCACTCCCCCACCACGATCAGGTCGGTCTGACCGTCCCCGTCCCAATCGGTGAAGAGCGCGTCACAGATCATCCCGATGTTGTTGAGATCAGGCGCCGCTTCGGCCGTGACATCCGTGAACTTTACATGCCCGTTTTCCGTATCATTGCGAT
>DASZXP010000099.1:0-57162 GCA_035545935.1 Puia sp.
GTCCTTTCCGTCTTTGTGCTCGTGCATCGGCGTAACCGTAATATTGGAAGCGTTGAGGGTAGAAGCAATGTCCACTTTCTTGGTGAGGTCCTGGTTGGTGGCCGTGGTGGTCTGCAGGTCGTTGGTCAGTTTTTCCTTGTCCTGCGTCAACTGGGTATTGTTGGCGGTCAGGGTTTGATTGTCCTGGGTCAGCTGAGCGACCTGTTGTTCGAGATTGCCGATCTTGTCGTTCAATTCCTTGATCAGGTCTTCGGCCTTTTTCTTTTCGGCCTCGGTCATATGTTCTTTCTTCAACAGCCCGCGGATCTCGCCTTTCAGCTTGGCGACCTGGCTATTGCCTTCCGCCAGCTGGCCTTGTAATTTGTTGTTGGTGCCTGTAAGGGAGTCCAGTCTTACCAGGGCGTCGTCGAAATTCTTTTGTAATTGTCCTTTCTCGTCAGAAACCTTTGCAATTTGAGCTTGCTGTTGGGTTTGAACCTGCTCTTGTTTGTTATTGTTCCACAGCAGATAGCCCCAAGTACCTAAGAAGCCGGCTGCCAGTAAGCCAATAACCAGGTTCTTGTAATCCTTTTTAGGAGGTTGACTTTGGGGAGTCGCTGATGGATAATTGGTTGTCGTACTCATGGTTTATTGTTTTTTCAATAGTTATGAAATAAAGATTTTCTAATCGAAGAATTTTGTTTTTTTGAGTTCCAATTCTCCTTTTGTCTAAAACCGTGCCAAAATCATTTTATTGTGTTGGAGGCGTTGATTATTATAGAATTATGTAGTTTTGTCTAATAAAATTAGTAAAATGTCAGTTGAGAAGATACTTGGTGACTGGAGAAAATTAAAGTTCAAACCCGTCTATTGGCTGGAGGGTGAAGAAGAGTATTATATAGATAAGCTGGTAGAGTATGCGGAGCATCAAATACTCTCCGAAGCGGAGGCAGGCTTCAATCTAACTGTCTTTTATGGTAAGGATGCAGACTGGACAGCTGTGATCAATGCATGCCGGCGTTATCCCATGTTTGCGGAAAGGCAGGTCGTATTGTTGAAAGAGGCGCAGCAGATGCGTGATATCGACAAGCTGGAAGCATATATAGAGAAGCCGCTGTCTTCGACCATATTCGTCGTATCCTACAAGGAAAAGAAGGTGGATGGCCGCAGCAAGCTGGCCAGGCTGTTGAAGGAGCGGGCGGAGCTGTACACAACGAAGAAGCTCTACGACAATCAGCTGCCGGACTGGACCAGCGAGCTGGTCAGGTCGAAGGGCTATACGATAGCGCAGAAGGCGTTGCTGTTATTGGTAGACCATATCGGCAATGACCTGAGCAGGATAGATAATGAAGTAGATAAGCTGCTGGTGAATCTCGCCGGCAGGAACAACATTACGGAAGACGACATCGAGAAATATGTGGGCGTCAGCAAGGAGTACAATGTGTTCGAGCTGCAGGATGCCTTTGCCAAGCGGGACAAGGTCAAGGCCATGCGTATCATTCAATATTTCGAAAGCAATCCCAAGGCGGCGCCTATTCAGCTGATCCTGCCCAGCCTTTATAATTTCTTCAGCAAGGCCTATATGATCTTCGGACAATCCGCCTCCGATGAGAAGAGCGTGGCGGCGGCCATCGGCGTCAATCCTTTTTTTGTAAAGGACTATCTGGCGGCCACACGCAATTATGGTTATACGGGTATCGAGCAGGGATTGCTGCTGCTGCATGCATATAACCTCAGGAGTGTGGGGGTAGGCAGCGTCGGCGCCGAAGATGGGGCGCTGTTAAAGGAGCTGGCGGTGAAGATCATGTCCTGACCCGGCGCCTGGTTCCTGGCCGAGGGCGGCCAGGGCATTTTCCCTGTCCTTCGCCAATTGCTGTTTCAAGGCATCCAGTCCCGCGAACTTCACTTCCCCCCGGAGATGTTTTTTTAAAAAGATGCGGAGTGTCTTTCCGTACAGGTCGCCGTCGAAGTCGAAGATATTGACCTCGATGACCCGGCGGGTACCGTCTACTGTCGGTCGCACTCCGATATTCATCATCCCCTTCATGGGACGCGGACTGTCCAGGGGCGCGGACTCTTCTGCTATTTCCACCGCATACACGCCATCAGCCGGGATCAGTTTTTCGGCGTCTTCCACCTGCAGGTTGGCGGTAGGATATCCGATCGTGCGGCCCAGTTTGTTGCCTTCCACTACCAGTCCCGAGAAAAAGAAATCATAGCCTAAGAGTCGATTGGCAGTGGCGATGTCTGCCTGGCCAATGGCTTCCCTGATGCGGGTGGAGCTGACCGAGACCTCATTCAGCAGGTGTACGGGGATCTCCTGCAGTTGAAATCCTTCCCGTTGGCTAAAGTCCTCCAATAAGCGATAGTTCCCCTGTCGTCCTTTGCCGAACTGATGGTCGTAGCCTATGATGATGGTATGGGGATGGAATTTTTCCAAAAGGAATTCCCTGACATACTGTTCGGCGCTGAGCTGTGAGAAGGCCTCCGTGAAGGGAACGATCACCAGGTGGTCTATCTTCTTCCAGGACAGCAGTTCGATCTTTTCCCGGAGGGTATTGATCAGCCGGATGTCCGCGGCGGCGGCCTTCACTATTTTACGGGGATGGGGATGAAAGGTAATGATCACCGTCTGGCCGTCGATGCGGGCCGCCTCCTGGTGCAGCTGCTCCAGGATCTTCTGATGTCCGGTGTGTACGCCGTCGAAAGTACCGATGGTAATGACGGCGCGTCGAAAAGAGGGCAGGTGGTCTATATTTCTATATACGTGCATTGGGGGGCGAATTGCCCGCAATTTATTACATTTGCCGCACTATGTCATTGTACGCAGCACGTGGAGTTTCCGCTCAGAAAGAAGAAGTTCACCAGGCCACCGAAAAGCTGGATAAGGGCCTTTACCCGAATGCATTTTGTAAGATTTACCCCGACTATCTGGGAGGCGACCAGGCATGGGTCAATCTCATGCATGCGGATGGGGCCGGCACCAAGAGCATACTGGCTTATCTGTACTGGAAGGAGACGGGCGATCTTTCCGTCTGGAAAGGCATCGCACAAGACGCCATTGCCATGAACCTGGATGACCTGCTTTGCGTGGGGATATATGACAATTTCCTTTTTTCTTCCACCATCGACCGCAACAAGAAGAATATTCCCGGGGAAGTGCTGGAGGCGCTGATCAACGGTTCGCAGGAATTCTTCGACGAGCTGGCGTCATTCGGGGTCGGGATCAGGTATTTGGGCGGGGAGACGGCCGACGTAGGTGACGTGGTGAGGACGATTGCCGTCAATGGCACGATGGCCGCCCGCTGGCCCAAGGACAAATTGGTCACCAATGATAAGATCGCGGCGGGGGATGTCATAGTAGGTTTTGCGAGCTACGGTCAGGCTGTATACGAGACCAGCTATAACAGCGGCATCGGGAGCAACGGTCTTACCAGCGCCCGGCATGATACGCTGCACAAGACGTATGGCGCCCGTTTCCACGAGTCGTACGACACGAGTCTGGATGAACATGTGGTTTATATCGGTCCGCACAAAATGACCGACCCGGTGGATGTTCCCGGCACGAAGGGCGGTATCGATATTGGACATTTGCTGTTGAGCCCCACCCGCACCTATGCGCCGTTGTTGAAGCGATTGCTGACGGAACAGTTCGGGGGGATACATGGGCTGATCCATTGCAGCGGAGGCGGGCAGACCAAGTGTATGAAATATTTGCCGGGCAATTTCAAAGTGATCAAGGACGATCTGTTCGAACCTCCTATTATTTTCCGCCTGATACAACAGGCTTCCGGTTCCGACAGTCGGGAGATGTACCAGGTCTTCAATATGGGCCATCGTCTGGAAATATTCACCGATGCTGCTTCTGCCGGAAATATGATAAAGGTGGGGAAGGAGCTGGGCATCGAAGGCAAAATAGTCGGCCGCGTTGAAGCAGCCGACCACAAGCAGCTCCTGCTGCGGACAGGAGGAGAAGAGATCGAGTTCAATTATTGATGAGGATGCGTTTTCGCGTAGGTGCTGATAGCCTCCAATATATCCCGGGCAACCTTTTCCTGGTTGTCTGTCTTCCTGATAAAACCAAGATCGTCTTCGTTGTTCATGTTCCCGAAGGACACCAGCACTGCCGGCATATTGGTGTTATGCAGCACATAGATATTCTCCTTTCTTTTTTTGAGCGCCACATCCGTGGTGTAGGTCTTTTGCAGGGTCGCCGTCAGGTCGGAACCTAATTCCACGCATTGGGCATAGTGTGTGTTGTTCTCCGCCACGTAGATGTTAAAACCTTTGACATAGGCAGAAGGATGCAGGTCCGTATGGATGGCGATGAAAAGATCCGCTTTGTTGTCATTGGCCAGTTGGGCGCGGTATTCGAGAGATTCGCGTATGGTAGCTTTGTTACCAGCCAGCTCATCTTTTTCCCGCGTCATGAGTATGCGCACGTTGTATTCGCCGGCCAGCTGTTTTATCTTTTCAGCCATAGCCAGGTTGATGTCTTTCTCCTGTATGCCATTTTTGGTGATCGCTCCGGCGTCGGAGCCGCCGTGCCCTGCATCGATGACGACTGTCAGGGGAGCGTCTTTGGCGGGCAGTGCAGGGGAGTGAGTTCGGTGTCTGGCGGCGAAAGCGCAGCACAAGAGCAATAGCAGCGGCAGGATCATTGCCCTGTTGAGCAGGTTGTTGCGGGAGGTCCTTGTGATCATGGTAATACGTCGTTTTATAGGTGATTTAACAAAAGGATGCAGCAGGGATACGGGTGGGTTGCGCACTGTCTGCCAGACCAGGCCTTCAGCGTACTGATATTTGTCGCCTTCGATGATGGCGTCGTTGTCGGCGAGGAATTCATGTATGACCTTTATCTCGCGATAGAGGAAGTGAAAGAAGGGGTTGATCCAGCAGAGGGCTGTCAGGGGTTTCAGGAGGAGCAGGTCGAGGCTGTGTCGTTGCCGTACATGGTTGAGCTCGTGGCGTAAGATCTGGCGTCCCAACGGGCTGTACTTATCCACCTGGTCGTTCCAAAATATGCGGTTGAGAAAAGAGAAGGGCGCGCTGGGTTCTGTCGTGGAGAAGAAGCGGATTTTCCCCATTCTTTCCATGGGACAGGACCTTGTCAGCAATTGGATAGAGCGCAGCTGACGGAGGAAGAGATAGAACAGGACGAGGGCTATCAGCGTATAGGTAGCAACGATCAGCATCGTCCAATCCGTAGCGGCTGACCCGGCGCCCGTGGCTATGGCGTCCGTCTCGTGCCATTGGCCATCCACCACCGACCATTTTGGACCACCGTGCAGGTCATTCCCCGCCACGAAAGGTAGATCCCGGCCTGTTCGCCAGAGGTAGCCGCCGAAGGGAAGCCGGATGAATGGGAGGGCCAGCGACAGCAGGGGGATGCTCAGCAGGAAGCACCTGTTGAAGAGGTGGTAGTGCCTGTCGGCCAGGAACAGCCGGTAATAACTGTACAGCAGACCGGATATCAGGATGGTCTTGAGCAGGTATGCGGTGATGGTGAGCATAATGGATCAGTTATAGCTTGCGCTTATTGTTCTACTGCAAATGATATTTCGAAATAGTATTCGCCGGCGGGTACGGAGCTTAGATACTGGGTCGTCGTAAGCAGCCTGTTTATGCTTTCGGAGGTACGCTGGGATTCCGTCTGGAAGAGTTTAAGGGCTTCTTCATCCGACATTTTACCATCGGGCTTTGCATCGGATATTCGTTCCCGGACGGAGATATTCAGCAATTGTTTGTCGGGCTTGTGATCATAGGGCGTAAATCCGAGGAAATTTCCTTTTTCGCCCATTTGAATAGAGAACCAGACAGTAGCCTTTTTATTAGCCATGGCCGCCTCTTCCGGATAGCGCAGGTGCTTAATATAGTAACGCATAAGTTTATAAGTAACGGTGGTATCGGCGGGTTGTGTCCTGGCCGGAGTAGTGGCAAAAAGGGCTGTCAATAGCAGCAGCAGGGGCAAGGCCATGATCCTGGTAAGGGGGCCTGCCGGGCGATGGGATGTGTGTGTGATCATGGTGATCCTTCTTTTTAACTGGTTGTGAAAAAATGAGTGTGTAATGGGGATGTTCTTTTCTATAGATCGCCAAACGAGCAGTTCTGCATAATTGAACTGTTCACCCGCGGCGGTATTTTCAGAAAGCGCGGATCTGTCGGCCGCGAATTCATGTAGTGTCTTTAGTTCTTTTTGGGTCCAATGGAAAAAGGGGTTGAACCAACAGCCGGCCTTTACGACCTCCAGGGCCAATATATCCAGTGTGTGTCTGTGACGGATATGATGGGATTCATGCAGGAAGATGAGCCGGCCCTGGCCTTTGGAGAGATCCAGCTGTGGGTCCCAGAAGAGACAGTTGAGAAAAGAGAAGGGGACGCCGGCGCCGGAACTTTGGAATATTCTTATGGAGCCCAGGCGGGTGGAGGGGGATTGCCGGGCCAGCCGTACGACCTGGTAAATGGAGCGGGCGAGGCGGGTCAGCAGCAGGCCGGTGATCAGCGTATACAAGGCTGGTGCCAGGAGTCCGGCTTGCGATGTGGAGGGTAAGGCGCCTGCCGGCTGGACGGGGTTGGACGGCGAGGTGGTCAGGGTCAGGATCACCGGATTGGTGACATAGCTATGCAATCCGGACATCGGTATCCGTACCAGGGGAAGGAGCAGGGCGAGAAGGGTGCTTGCCAACAGGTAAGTCCTGTTGTAGGTGTGAAAGGCCCTGTTGCGGAGAAAGACCTGGTAATAGCCAAAACAAGCGGCCGAGATCAGGACCATCCGGAGGGCGTACGATAAGAGAGGATATTGATACAAGATATTCATAATGAATCTTTTCTGGCTGTCCGAATCTGTTGCAGCAGGATTTCCAGCTCTTCCAGGCTCAATTTGTTGTCGCTGACGAATTGGGAGACCAGCTTGGCCGGCGAGCCTTCGAAGTAGCCTTTTACCAGCTGGTTGGCGCTGCGTTTGCCGTATTCCGCCTTGCTGATGCGGGGTTGGTAGCAATTGTTGCGGCCCTGGACCTCGTACTGGACATATCCTTTCTCCACCAGGATCTTGAGGAGGGTAGCGATGGTGTTGGAATGGGGTTTTGGCTCGGGTGTCTCGTCGATGATGTCTTTCAAAAAGCCTTTTCCCAGCTTCCAGAGGACCTGCATGACCTGTTCTTCGGCTTTTGTGAGGGATTTATTTGCGTTCATTTTAAAACTAATTTTTTAGTTATGTACCTAAAATTATAACTATTTTCTTAGTTATGAAATTTTGGACGGGATTTTTTTTAAAATTTTTTGTAGACAACTTTCTGGTGCCGGAGATGTTAATAAAAATGTGTACAACTATCGGGAGACAGTATCTGCAAAAGATTTCACAGTAATTGCAAAGGGGCATGATCGTTACATTGTACGACATAAAAGAATAAAATGCGATTAAAAATTTTCAATTTTATCCCCCAACGCTATGAAGTACCAACTTCGCTGACTATTTTTGCAAACGGTTCTGGACGGAATTGACTTAACTTATCTTTTAGAAAGTTTGCGCAACTTTCGTGAACCCTCTCAGTCCAATACTTGTTAATAGACTAAGTACCCGACAAATATTTTTGTCATCTTTTATTTTTTGATATGAGGCAACTTAAGATTGCTACACAGATTACGAACCGTGATTCTCAGGCTGTTGAGAAGTATTTACAGGAAATTTCGAAGATACCGATGATCACTCCTGAAGAGGAAACTGTGCTTGCACAGCGGATCAAGATGGGGGATCAGAAGGCATTGGACAAGCTGGTACAGGCCAACTTGCGTTTTGTGGTTTCCGTGGCAAAGCAGTATCAACACCAGGGTTTATCGCTGAGCGATCTGATCAACGAGGGTAACCTCGGCCTAATTAAAGCGGCTCAACGCTTTGATGAAACCAAGGGTTTCAAGTTTATTTCATACGCGGTATGGTGGATCCGCCAGTCCATCCTGCAGGCGTTGGCAGAGCAGGGACGATTAGTCCGCCTGCCTCAAAACAAGATTGGCACTTACAACAAGGCTAACAAAGCTTACATGGCTTTTGAACAGGAGCATGAGAGAGAGCCGAGTACGGAAGAGTTAGCAGAGCTTTTGGAAATGAGCGAGACGGAGATCAACAACATTTTTCAAAGCAATACCCGTCACAGTTCGCTGGACGCGCCTGTACACGAAGCGGAAGACGTAGCGATGGGTGATTTGCTGGAAGGTGGCGATGAAACGGACGACGATGTGATGAAAGATTCGCTGCGTGCAGAGATCCGCAGGGTCCTGAAATCGCTGAGCCCCCGTGAAGCTGAGATCGTGAATGCATATTTCGGCCTGGACGGTGAGAATGGTGTCACCATCGAGCAGATAGGTCAGAAATACGATCTGACAAAAGAACGCATTCGCCAAATCAAGGAAAGGGCTATCAAGCGTCTGCAGAAGGCCCGCTACAGCAATGCATTGAAAGCATATTTGGGTTAATCCACCGATATTTTCCTTCTTAAAGACCCCGGCATCCGCCGGGGTCTTTGTTTGACCCGGTCCCGGCCGGGGACCGATACCCTACTACAATAACATATTATACACACTCCCGGCAGAGGTCGTATAAACGACATTCTCTTTCCTCTTTTCGTTTTACCTTCGTGCTCCCTAAACAGGAACCGCCGGTGGCGGTTCGTCGGACATTTAAACTTCTGTACAAGCATGGATAACAAAGTAAGCGAAAAAGTACATTGTCTTATAATAGGTTCGGGCCCCGCGGGCTATACGGCAGCCGTCTATGCGGCCAGGGCCAATCTCAAGCCGGTGCTTTACCAGGGTATCCAACCCGGCGGTCAGCTGACCATCACCACGGAGGTGGAGAATTATCCCGGTTATCCGGATGGCGTACAGGGGCCGGAGATGATGGTGCATTTTGAAAAGCAGGCGACCCGGATGGGGGCGGACATTAGATTCGGGTTGGCTACGAAAGTGGACTTTTCCGCCCAGCCCTATAAGGTTTGGATAGATGAAGAGAAGCTGATCGAAGCCGATGCAATCATCATTGCTACGGGAGCCTCCGCTAAATGGTTGGGACTGGAAAGCGAGCAGCGTCTGAATGGATATGGGGTTAGCGCCTGCGCCGTCTGTGATGGCTTCTTCTTTCGTAACAAGGAGGTTGCCATCGTAGGGGCCGGTGATACAGCCGCTGAAGAGGCCTTGTATCTTTCCAAACTTTGCACCACCGTGCATATGCTGATACGCAGCGAAAAGATGAGGGCCAGCAAGATCATGCAGGAGCGGGTGCAGCAAACGCCGAATATAAAGATCTATTGGAACAGCGAGACGGATGAGATCCTGGGAGAGAGCAGGGTAGAGGGGTTGCGGATCAAGAATAACAAGACGGGCGAGAAGCACACCGTGGCGATCAATGGTTTTTTTGTCGCCATCGGGCATCAGCCCAATTCTGCGATCTTTGCCGACTACATCGATATGGATGAGGCGGGCTATATCAAGACCGTCCCCGGCACATCCCGTACCAATGTGGAAGGTGTATTTGCCGCCGGCGATGTGCAGGATAAGATCTACAGACAGGCCGTGACGGCTGCCGGCAGTGGTTGTATGGCTGCGCTGGATGCCGAGCGGTATCTTTCGGCCAAAGGATTGCATTGATCCAAACGAATAAAAATCATGGTTACAGTACGGCTACATAATCTGATCTTTTCCGGTCACCACGGCGTCTTTAAGGAAGAGCTGGCCACGGGGAATACTTTCGAAGTCCATCTGGATGTGCTGTATGATGAAAAGGATCGTCCTTTCGAGAGCCTGGATACGATCGTCAACTACGTAAACCTTTTTGCCATCGTCAAACAGCGGATGCATCAGCCGTCGCCCCTGTTGGAAAAGATAGCCGATGAGATCATCGGGAAGATCAAGGTGCAATATCCCTTTATACGGGAAGTAATCCTCTCCATTTATAAGCTGCAGGCCCCCATCGGTAATTTTCAGGGCAAGGCGGGTATGACCCTTCACAAAAAATTCGATAGTTGAGACAGCTGAGGCTCAGATCACTTTCCCTTTCCACCGTCCGCTGCGGATGTACAGGTAGGAGAGGATAAATATGACGCCCCAGTAGACCCATTCGGACATCCATCCATAGATGATGGAGAGGTTCCACTGCTGTAATACCAGGTATACATAGATGCAATAGAAAATGATGGTGATGAACTCGATGAGCAGGTTGATGCGGGTATTGGCTGTGCCTGTCACCGCATTGAGCCAGATCGTGGCGAAGGACATCATCACCAGGGCGGACGACACTACCCTGATCACGGGGATCGCGGCTGTGGTGAAGGCGGCGTCCTGTCCGTACACAGAGAGGAAGAGCTCGGGGAAGATGTTTAGCAATATGGCTACTATGATGGCAAAGCCCACGCTCAGGTGCAGGATCTTATGGACGAGTTCCAGGACACGGTGTTCCATCTTCTGACCGATGATATTGCTGACCATGGCATTGGTGGTGGAGGCAAAGGCCCAGGTAAAGACGCCGAAAAGACCGAAGATATTCCGCATGGTATTGCTGATGGCGAGGGCCTGGCGTCCGTGGTGTTCGACAAGGATATAGAAGAAGGTCCAGGCGAGAATGCTAAGCGAGAACTGAAATATCAGCGGAGAGGACTGGACCAGGATCAGCCGGCTGTTGACGGGATCGAATTTCCAGCTCTTATAGAGATGCAGGCTTTTGCTGACGCCTTTGGCGTGAATGACGAGGAATACAGCCAGCATGCCGGAGGCTTCGGCGGCAATGGAGGCGAAGGCGGCTCCATTGAAACCCAGGGCGGGCAGCCCTAAATGCCCGAAAATGAGGCTATAGTCCAGGACGATGTTGACCAGCGTCTCCGCCAGTGTTCCGTATACCAGGTATTTGCTTTGATTGGTGCCGACGAGGAGCGCGTTACGCATTTGGTAGACGTAGAGAAAGGGCAATCCCCAGATCCGTATCCGGAGGAACTGCACAGCCTGATCGCGCAGCTCCGTAGACTTTAGCGACCAGGAGAGGACAGTAGGCGCGATGAACCAGGTAAGGGTGATGCCGATAAATGCCAGGGCCATGGCGATGAGCATGCCCTGTGAAAAAAGCTTCCCTATCTCTTCGATGCGACCTTCGCCGGCCCGGCGGGCGATCAGGGCTTGCAGCCCATTATTCAATCCTTGTCCCACTACCGCGAAAAGGAGATAATAAACCCCGGTGATGCCTGCCGTAGACAAGGCCACGGAATTCTCGTCCAGGTGCCCTAAGAATATATTATTGGTGATAAAGTTGATCTGTGGCACCAGGATAGCCAGGCTAATGGGTAAAGCCATGCGCAGGACGCCCCGGTGTGTAACAGAAACTTTATAATCAGCAGTCGACGGCATTTTTAAAAAAGGAGGCAAAGATACCGGTTTTTAGTATTTTGCGGGCTGTCAATCGCTGAATTGTACAACTGAAAACCATGCTAAAACCAGCGTTCCAAATCGAAGTACCGGAGATATCGGATGAGGATATGTCGCAATGCCGACTGCTTGTCGAGGTCAATGCCCATTCTTTTACTTATACTTTACTGAATCAGCGGAACATGGGTCCTTTGGTGGTAAAGTACTTTCAATTGGACCAGGGGAAAGGCAAGCATCTTACGGAGACATTACGGGAGATCCTGCAAAACGACCCTCTGTTGAAAAGGCAGGTCAAGGAAACGCTGCTGGTGTATAATTTCCCGGAATCCAGCCTGGTGCCCGAGGCCTTGTTCAGCATGGATACGAACAAGGAGATCATCGATATCGTACACGGCAATCTGCAGAAAGGGCTTGTGCTTTCAGAAAAGATCCCCTGGTGGGAGCTGTTCAATGTATACCGGATCTCTCCCGAACTGCATCATCTTCTTCAGCAGCAGTTTACGGCCGGGAAGTACTGGCATTATTACAGTCTGCTGTTAAAGAGCTATAAGATGTTCGATTCGGGGGCAGGGGAGGGCAGGGATTGCCTCAAGGTGATCTTTTATCCGGATAAGATGGTGGCGCTGGTGATCAAACAGGGGAAGGTGCATCTGATGCAAACCTTTTATTACCAGGACTCCAAGGATGTCATCTATTACCTGCTGAATGCCTGTCGTCAGCTGGACATCAATCCGGAAGAGATAAGATTATTGGTAGGAGGATTAATAGACAGGCAATCAGCGCTTAGTGAGGAGCTATATAAATATTTTCTTCAGATAGATTTCGAACACATCGACGAGAGCATCAAGGTTACGGATGAATTGAGGGAGTTGCCCCTGCATTATTTCTCTTCCATTTTGAAAATGGCAGTATGCGCATAATCGGAGGCGAACTGGGAGGGCGGCGAGTAAATCCTCCCGCCAAAATGCCGCATACCCGTCCCACGACGGATATAGCGAAGGAGGGATTGTTCAACATCCTCGAGAACAATTTGGATCTGGAGGTGTTGCGTACCCTGGACCTGTTTGGGGGTACGGGAAGCATCAGCTATGAGCTGGCATCCCGGGGTGTGAGGGACCTGACCGTGGTGGAGAAGGACCCTGTCATGTTCGGCTTTATTCAGAAGAGCGCCCGGGAGCTGGGGCTGGACTCTTTTTATAAAGTGGTGCGTATGGATGTGTTCAAGTTCATCGAACAATGTACGGAACAGTTCGACTTTATATTCGCCGGTCCGCCTTACGCGCTGGCGACCATCGACGAGCTTCCCAAGCGCATCGTGGAGAAGAAGCTGTTGAGGGATAAAGGCTGGTTTGTCCTGGAACATACTCCCCGGAATAATTACGAAGGATATCCTCTTTTTGTCACACAGCGGAATTATGGTACCACTGTATTCTCCATTTTTGTGAATAGATCATGAGGCCCATTTTTATTACAGGCATAGGGACAGATGTGGGCAAGACCGTGGTATCGGCCATTGTCACGGAGGCATTGGGCGCCGCTTACTGGAAGCCCGTCCAGGCAGGTTATGACCAGGGAACGGATGCGCAATGGGTCGGCGCCCGGATCAGTGGAGGGGGGGATAGGATAAAGCCGGAAGTGTATAAGCTGCGGCTGCCTGCTTCCCCGCATATTGCCGCCCGGGAGGAGGGAGTGACGATCAGCCTCGATAAGATCGCGGCTGTCATGCCGGAGGAGCGGCCGCTGGTCATCGAGGGGGCTGGCGGATTGATGGTTCCCCTCAATGAAAGTGAATTTGTAATTGATCTTATCAATAAGTTGAATGCCAAAGTTTTACTTGTAAGTAAAAATTACCTGGGCAGCATCAACCACTCTCTTTTGACGGCGGCGGTCTGCCAGGCCCGGGGGGTGGATGTAGCGGGATGGATCTTCAATGGTGATCCCAGCGGGTATGAAAAGGAGATCGCGGCATGGAGCGGTATTGGTTTCTGTGAAGCCATCCCTTTTACGGATGATCCCAATAAGGACTTTGTCCGGGAGCAGGCCCGGCGGATACGGCCGGCCTTGTTAAAGGCCCTCGAAAGGCCTTAGTCGGACCAATTCCCGCACATTACGTATCTTTGAAGCAGGCAATAACTATGAATTTCAACTTCCCGCTGCTGCGGACTATACGAATACTCTTATTCCCTTTTTCCCTTCTCTACGCTTTGGTCGTTATTTTACGCAACTGGTGCTATGATAAGAAGATCCTGGCTTCCGCCCGATTCAATCTGCCTGTCATTTGCGTAGGCAACCTGGCTGTAGGGGGTACGGGAAAATCCCCGATGGTGGAGCTGCTGATACGTACGTTGAAGGATCGTTACGCGATAGCCGTGCTGAGCCGGGGATATAAGCGGAAGACCCGGGGCTATGCCCTGGCCGGCGATCATACTACTGCGCTGGACATCGGCGACGAGCCCATGCAGTTCCATAGTAAGTTCCCGGAGGTGGCAGTGGCCGTGGGGGAAGAGCGGATCGTGGCCATACCGCAGCTGCTGCATGACAGACCCGGCACCCAGGTCATCCTCCTGGATGACGCCTTTCAACACCGGGCGGTCAGGGCGGGGTTGAATATCCTGCTCACGGATCATTCCAATCTGTTCACCAGGGATTGGTGGCTGCCCAGCGGAGATCTTCGGGACGCTCCCAGCGGGTACAAACGGGCGGATGTCATCGTGGTCACCAAATGCCCCGAGACCCTTACGGAGGACGAGCGAAGGACGATAAAGATGGAGATCAGCCCGCTGAAGCATCAGCAGGTATTTTTTTCCTCCATCCAGTATGGTCAGCCCTACCATATCACCAGGGGTACTGTCACGACGATCAATGACAGGATGGAAGTATTGCTGGTGACGGGTATTGCCAACCCGGCGCCGCTGAAAAAATGGCTGAATGACAAGGCCGGCAGTTTTTATGAGTTAGCTTACAGCGATCATCATATATTCACCATCGACGATCTCAATCATATGATCCGTCGATACAGCCATATCGCCGAGCCGAATAAGATCATTCTCACGACGGAGAAGGATGCGGTCCGCCTGATCAAGTTCCGCCAGGAGCTCGAGGACTGGCCCTTTTACGTGCTCCCCATCGAACCACGGTTTTTATTCAGCGAGCAGCCGCGGTTTACTGATTTAATCATTAAATTCATTACCAATTTCAAGCCCCCTGATCAGGCCGGAGGGGATAGTAATCTAATAACACAATGAAGACGAAAAAGAAAAAGAAGAAAAAGACCGGCGCATCATCCTCCCATCTGTTGACGGGCCGGCTGGATGTAACCCGCTCAGGAATGGGCTTTGTGATCATAGAGGGAAGGGATCAGGATATTCTTGTCCGTCCTTCCGATTTTAATACGGCCCTCCATGGCGACACCGTACGTGTGCAGGTCCTGGGTAATCCCGGGCGCAGCGGACGTCAGCAGGGAGAAGTGGTGGACGTAGTCGAAAGGAAGCAGATGGAATTTTTAGGACATGTGGAGCTGAGCCAATCCTTTGCTTTTTTTATTGCGGAGACGGACAAGCCCATGCCCGACGTATATATTCCCTTATCCAGGCTGAATGGCGCTGTTAATGGCGACCGTGTCATCGTACGTATCGTGGAATGGGAGAGGAACAAGAAGCCGCAGGGAGAGGTCGTGCAGATCATGGACAAGGAGGACGAGAACGACAAGGCCATGAAGGAGATCCTTTTAGAGAATGGGTTCCCTATTTTCTTCCCCGAGAATGTAACGGAAGAGTCCGAAAGGCTGCCTGACCTTATTGCCTCGTCGGAGATCGGCATACGAAAGGATATACGGGATATCCTCACGTTTACCATCGACCCGGTGGACGCAAAAGACTTCGATGACGCCATATCCATACGCACGCTGAAGAACGGGAACCTGGAAATAGGGGTTCACATTGCGGATGTAAGTCATTATGTAGAGCCGGAGACGGCGTTGGACAAGGAGGCGTATACGCGGGCAACATCCGTCTATTTGCCGGATCGTGTCAATCCCATGCTGCCGGAAAGGATCTCCAACGAGCTGTGCTCGCTTCGTCCTCACGAGGACAAGCTCACGTTCTCCACTATCTTCCAGATGACGCCGAAAGGAGAGGTGAAGCACTATTGGATCGGCAAGACGGTGATCCATTCGGACCATCGATTCACCTATGAAGAGGTGCAGGAGATCATCGAGCAAAAAGAAGGGCTTCATCAACAGGAAATAGAGGTCCTGAACGATATAGCGCAGCGTCTGCGCAAACAGCGATTCCGGAAAGGCGCTATCAATTTCTCCTCCACGGAAGTACGTTTCAAGCTGGATGAGAAGGGGAAACCCATCGGCATTATGGTAAAGGAGAGTAAGGAAGCCCATCAGCTGGTGGAAGAGTTCATGCTGCTGGCCAACCGTACGGTGGCGGAGAATGTAGGGAAGATAAAAGTGAATAAGAAGCCGCTGCCATTTCCCTACCGGGTACACGATACGCCGGACAAGGAGAAGCTGCTGCCCTTTATCGAATTTGCCAAAAAGTACGGGCATGTATTCGACCTGAAGTCGCCGCAGGCGATAGCCTCCAGCTTCAACCAGATGTTGAAGGATGTGCAGGGCCGGCCGGAGCAGCATGTGCTGGAACAGCTGGGTATCCGGACCATGGCCAAGGCTGTCTATACGACGGAGAATATAGGCCATTATGGGCTTGGTTTCGAATATTACTGTCATTTTACCTCTCCCATCAGGCGATATCCGGATGTGCTGGTCCATAGGATCTTGCACGAGGTATTGCAAGGAAAGACCGAGGTGGATAAAAAGCTGGAGGCCAAGTGCAGGCATTCCAGCGAGCGGGAGCGGGCAGCCATGGAAAGCGAGCGGGCGGCTAATAAGTACAAGCAGGTGGAGTATATGCAAGGTTATTTGGGCGAGGAGTTCGAAGGGGTGATCAGCGGCGTGGCGTCCTTTGGCTTTTGGGTAGAGACGGTGGAGCAGAAGTGCGAGGGGCTTGTCAGCCTCAACAGTCTCCTTGAATACGATGATTTCCGGCATGTGGAGAGCGAATACAGCCTGGTAGGGCGTCGCAGCGGCCGGCAGTTCCGTATGGGGGATAAGGTGCGGATAAAGGTGGTGGCTGCCAACCTGGCCAAGCGTCAGCTGGATTATGAATGGGTCATCGCCAGCGGCGTCGGGGAAAAAGAAAAACCCGCCAGGCCTGTCAGGCAGGCGGCGAAAGAGAAGAAAACCAAAACTAAAAAGAAAAAGAAATAGCCGTACATGCATAGTTTTGAAGAATTATCCGCGGCATTCATGGCCAGATTCGACGTGCAGCATTTTCCCTCTCATCCGGCCACCCTTTATGAACCGGCAGGCTATTTCCTGGGCATCGGCGGCAAACGAATAAGACCTGTGCTTTGTCTGATGGGCAACGAGCTGTTCGGGGACATCGATCCGGACGCCTGGCATCTGGCTGCCAGCATCGAGCTGTTCCACAATTTTACGCTGATACATGACGATATTATGGATAAGGCTCCATTGCGCCGCGGCATGCCTACGGTGCATGAGAAGTATGGGGCTTCCACCGCCCTGCTGACGGGGGATGTGATGATGGTGATAGCGTATGACTACCTTAGCAAGATACAGGCGCAGCATATACGTCCCATCATGCATATCTATAACCAGACGGCAAGGGAGGTCTGTGAAGGACAGCAGATGGACATGGATTTCGAGAAGCTGGACCGGGTGGATCTGGAGGAATATCAGCGGATGATAGGACTGAAGACCTCCGTGCTTTTGGCCGCCAGTCTTCGTATAGGCGCCATACTGGGGGGCGCGGGTCTGGGGAATCAAGGGCATCTGTATGATTTTGGAAAGAATCTGGGGCTCGCCTTCCAGGTGCAGGACGATTACCTGGATGCTTTTGGCGACCCGGAAAAATTCGGCAAACAGGTGGGAGGAGATATCGTAGCCGGGAAAAAGACCTTTCTTCTTATAAAAACGCTGGAAGTAGCTACGGCAGAGCAGCACCGGCGGATAGACGAACTAAAAAAAGCCGACCCCGCCCGGAAGATCGGGGGCATGCTGGAAATATTCAAGGCCTGCGGGGTCGACGCCTGGGCCATGGAGCTGAAGGAAAAATATATGGAGGCGGCCTATCAGGCTTTGGAAGATATAGCTGTGCTGTCCCGTCGCAAAGAGCCGCTGAAACAGCTGGCGGCATTCCTTGTCCAAAGAGAGTATTAATGCCGCAGGCGGCTTAACATCACCTCTGTGATACCCAGATAGGAGGCGATATATTTGGCTGTCACCTTATCCACCAGCCCGGGGAAGCGCCGGGTGAACCAGGCCAGCTTTTCGTCGGAACGCTGCATCCACATGGCCTGCATCCTTTGTTCATCGGCTATGAGCGTATCTTCCGTGATCCGTTGTCTCACCGTGGTGAACAGGGGAAAATTATGGCAGATGCATTGAATGCTGTCCAGGCTGAGGGTCACGATATGGGAGCGTTCCAGGGCCTGGATATATTCTATACCCTTTTGCTGACGAAGAAAGCTTTGCGGGGACCAGCCAACTTCTCCTTGCTGTATGAAACGGGAAGAGATCTCTTTATCGTCCTTGTAATAAAAACACCGCAACAGGCCGGATTCCACGAAATACAGGTGATGACAGACATCCCCGGCTTTTAACAAAAAGGCTTCGCGAGGCAGGAACCTTTCCCGAAAATATTCCAGGAGATAGCCATTCAGGTCATCCGATAGGATGGATGCGCAATACTTGACAGGTACGTTCATAACACTGTAATTAAAGGGTGATCGAGGAGGCTGGGGATGCAAGGGAGAGTAGTAAAAAGGCATTGTAAAAGTAGGATAAAACAGGGAAGATTTTTAAACCAAATTGTAGTACTTTAACGCCCATAATCAAACTAATGTAGATGTCCAACTCATTGTTCCGGAAAAAATCACTGGAAAAGATACATAAGGATGCGGAGGAAGGGATCACAGACGGCCATGACGGCGGAGGACTGAAAAAAGTGTTGAACGTACGCGACCTTACTTTTATGGGGATCGCGGCTGTCGTGGGGGCGGGCATCTTTTCGACTATCGGTACGGCAGCCTATAACGGCGGACCGGGGATATCTCTTCTTTTTGTTCTTACGGCCATCACCTGCGGATTTTCGGCCTTGTGCTATGCAGAGTTCGCCAGCCGCATACCCATTGCGGGCAGCGCCTATACCTATGCGTATGTTTCCTTCGGGGAGCTGGTAGCCTGGATCATCGGGTGGGCGCTGATACTGGAGTATGCCATCGGCAATATCGTGGTGGCCATCGCGTGGAGCAAATACTTCAATAACCTTCTGGCGGGCTTCGGCATTCATTTGCCCGGATGGCTGGCCACCGACCCCGGGACGGCAAAAGATGCTTTCCAGGCCGCGCAGGACGTTATTTCCAGGGGCGGCACTCTCGACGATGTGGGCCGTGCGGCTATCGAGACCTGGAATTCGGCGCCCATCATCGGTGGATCGCATCTCATCCTCAATATCCCCGCCTTTATCATCGTTTGTATCATCTCCTATATCACCTACATAGGTATCCGCGAAAGCAAGAAGACCACCAATGCCATGGTTATCTTCAAGATCGCCGTAGTTATCCTGGTGATCGTGCTCGGTTTCTTTTTTGTGAAAGCATCCAACTGGTCCCCTTTTCTGCCCAATGGGTTCGTGGGTGTGCTGAAAGGAGTGTCCGCCGTTTTCTATGCCTACATCGGTTTTGACGCTATCTCGACCACTGCGGAGGAATGTAACAATGCGCAACGGGACCTCCCGAAAGGTATGATCTACTCTCTGCTGATCTGTACGGTGCTGTATATTCTGATAGCGCTTGTACTGACAGGAATGGTCAGTCATACCAAGCTCAATGTAGCCGACCCTCTCGCCTTTGTGTTCAACCAGGTGGGTCAGAAATGGATATTCTATTTCATCTCCGCCAGCGCCGTTGTCGCCACGACCAGCGTGCTGTTGGTCTTTCAGCTGGGACAACCGCGGATATGGATGAGCATGAGCCGGGACGGCTTGCTGCCCAGGGCCTTCGGTAAGATACATCCTAAATATCAAACGCCCTGGTTTTCCACTATCATTACGGGGATCATCGTCGCGGTGCCCTCTTTATTCATGCGTAAGGACCTGATGGAACAACTTACCAGCATCGGCACCCTGTTTGCCTTTGTACTGGTATCCGGCGGCGTACTGCTGTTACCCCGCATCAACAAGACCACCGGGAGAGGGTTCCACCTTCCGTACATCAACGGTGCCTATGTCGTGCCTATCCTCTATATTGCCTTTGTATACCTACTTCGCGAACGCATCGGGAGTACCCTGCGCGATATCCCTTCCATGGGGATCCGCCATTTCTTTTTCCGCACCGCATCCAACGGACAGGCCGCGTTTTCCGACGATGCCCTGCAAAGCACTCTTTTTCTCGTCTTTGTTTTGCTTGCGGGGATACTGACCCTGATGACGATCGTCCGACGGTATTCCCTTATCCCTGTGCTGGGTATGCTCTTTTGCGCCTACCTGCTTATCGAAATCCCGGCCATTGCCTGGGAATGGTTCTTTGTCTGGATGGGCATCGGATTGACGATCTATTTCCTCTATGGATACCGTCAAAGCAGAGCCCGGAGGTCCGAATAGCAGGTTCGTACGAATGTCGTAATTTTGGGGCATGAAATTTCAGGTAGGAGACAAGGTAGTTATCCAGCATTCCAATGACGAAGGAGAGGTGGTAGAGATCATCAACGACAAAATGGTGCTGGTGGATGTGCGGGGTGTCCGGTTCCCGGCATACACCGATCAATTGGATTTTCCTTATTTCAAGCGATTCTCGGAAAAAAAGGTGACGCCACCGGAGAAAAAGCCAAAGAAATATATCGATCAGCTGCCCACGGAGAAGCCGCAGCCCAATCAAAAAAAGGAGCGGATCGCCAGGCTGGAGGATGGAGTATGGCTTACTTTCCTTCCTGTCTGGGACAACGATGAATTTGGAGATGATGTGGTGGAGAGCCTGAAGATCCATCTGGTCAACAATACTCCGGCGGGGTATCATTTCTCCTATCATCTGAACTATTTCAATAAGAGCGAATTCGATCTGGACAACCAGATCCCTCCTTATCACGATTTTTATCTTCACGATATTCCATTTGCCAACCTCAATGACAACCCCGTTTTTGAATGCGAATTTGTCCTGCTGACGCCGGACAAGGCCAAGGCGGATCATTACGAGACCTCGCTCAAGCTGCGGGCCAAGCAGGTATTTAGCCGGATAGAGGAAATAAAGAAGAAAGGGGAAGCTACTTTTTCCTTCAAGCTGTTCGACAACTATCCGGAGAAGGTCATCGAGGAGACGCCGGTGGATACGCGTGGGATCCTGGCAGGTTCGGGCTTTCGGGTCTATGAGGCTTCGAGGGCGCGGCAGCATCTGGAATCGCCCCGTAGCGAGCTGGACCTGCATATCGAGAAGCTGACGGACAAATGGTCTTCCCTGGATAATTTCGAGATGCTGACATTGCAGCTACAGACCTTCGAGAAATATTTCGACCTGGCCCTGGCGCATCATCTTCCCAGCATGATCGTCATTCATGGCGTTGGATCGGGCAAGCTCCGGGACGAGATACACGAAATATTGAATGCCAAGCGGCGTGTAAAGAGCTTTGTCAATCGCTATCATCCCCGCTACGGGTACGGGGCGACGGAGATCTTCTTCGATTACTCGAAGAAATAGTCACCGGCCCGGACGGTCATTGGTACTTCCGCTGCCGGCCAAAATACAGGTTGTCCGCTTTCCCGTCTCCATCAAAGTCGATAAGACCCGTGAAGGTAGCCACATCCTTTTCGATGTGCAGCTGGAAGGTCATCTGCATATGCTCCGGCTGCAGCTGGGACATGGTCAGCGAGTCGCCTTTGAGGGTCCACGTGCCGGAAGGTCTTCTTACGATGCTATCCTGCAGGTTCCTGTATTCGGAGTAATAGCTGCCATCGGCCTGGAAGTGGGTGCGTATCGGCTTGATCTGCAAACGAGCTTCCCAGTTGGAGCTATCCGCCTCCATTACTTTGTCCTTGATATTGATCCTGACATAGAGGTTCCTCCATTCGCCTATGAGCGCTTTGGCCAGGGGGCCTTTGGGCGTCTGGGGACGGGTGATGAAGGGGGTGAGGCAGAGGAGGGGAAGTACGTATCGTTTCATGAAAAGTGCTTTTTGACAAAATAAATATATACCGGTCAGGAAGTATAGGAAAAAATTTACCTAACCCACGGGGATATAATTTATCAGCTGGCCCCGTCTCTTCATGTATTCCAAAGGGGTGAAGCCGGAGAAGCTCTTAAAGTCGGCAATGAAATGGGCCTGGTCATAATAGCCGCAGTCCAGGGCAAGGGAAGCCCAGTGAAACGAGCCTTTTGCCTCTATCTCCCGGATCGCGGACTGGAAGCGGATGATGCGGAGAAACCGTTTGGGGGTAAGGCCTACATGATCCGTAAAGATCCGGATAAAATGTTTGGAGGAATAGCCTGTACGGTCGGCGATGCTTTTGATGGTGAGGGTAGAAGGAGAGTTTAGGATGCTGCTGACGGCGAAATGTACAAAGGGATTGAGCGAAAGTTCGAAATGGCCTGCCAGCCATTTCTCTGCCAGGATGAACATAGCCGTTGGAGAAGTTTGCTCCAGCAGCGCTTCACGGAGGTACAAAAAAATTTTAGGAAGGATCAGGTCGCCGTCTACCACCTGACCGGTGATTGCTGTCAGCGGGCGGCCGAGGAAGGGATAAGCCTGTCCTTTTTTGAACTCGATGATGAACATTTCCGCGTCGAGACCTGATGGAATGGTGATAAACGATTCACGCAGTCCGGAGATCCAGATATTTCTGCAGGTCTGGATAGTTTGCAGCGTATGGTTATCGTAGATATATTTTGGGGTGGCCGTGAGGTCGATGATGATCTCGATATTGCCATTGGGTAGGTATCGGTCGATGCTATGCACCGGCCGATACCCTTTGTAGTAAGTAAAACCAGCGATATGCTGATCTAGCGGGGCGGATGGAATATGATGATGATGTGTCATATGATCTTATCGGCATCCCGGTAGGCCTGTATCAGCGCCGTCTCACCCTCCTTGCCCGGATGGGCATTGCCGTGCTCCATGCCCAGCACACCTTTATAGCCTTTCTCGTAGATGTGCTTGAAGATGCCTCTGTAGTCCATTTCCCCTGTGCCGGGTTCATTGCGGCCGGGGTTGTTGCCTATCTGGAAATAACCGATCTCGCTGTAGGTGTGGTCGATGAGGCGGATGATATTGCCCTGGTTGCGCTGTATATGATACATGTCGAACAGGATCTTGCAGGAGGGGCTGTTGACGGCCCTGCAGATGGCGTAGGCCTGATCGGCTTCCCGGAGGAAGAGGTCCGGGGTGTCGCTCAGCGGTTCCAGCACCATGATGATCTTGTGTGGTTCCAGTATCTCCACGCCCCGGCGGAGGGCGTCGATGACATTGCCCGTCTGCATACCCATCGGCAGGTGTCTTTCGAAATCGCCGGGCACTACCGTGGTCAATATGCCGCCGCATCGCTTGGATACTTCTACAGCCTCCCGGCATCCTTTCAGGAATATTTCTATGAACTCCGCCTTGCCGGCCGCGAGCGTATTGGCGCCATTGCCGCCTTTGTCCAGCACGAACACGCCCATGGACATGCCCAATTTGGCGAGAGTATCGCCTATCTTCTGCTGCTGTTCGGGTGGTCTGCGAGCCATGCCATTGTCTTCGATGGCCCGGAATCCCTGGTCATAGGCGAATTTGATCTGGTCGATGAAATCGTTACCCGCCGTGTTTTTGAACATACCGTCGTGTATGCCATAGTTGAGATTGAATGGCTGCCCGGCGGCCTGGGTCTTTGTCCTGTCGTCGGCGGCAGTGGCGGCGGCGCCCGTCAGTATAGATACGCCCGCGAGCGCTGAACTTCGGATAAACTGTTTGCGTTGCATAGATCGTTGTATGGTCCGGTTAAAAGAATTTTGTTATACCAGGTTCAGCCACCGGATAGTTGCCGTCGGCATCGGGCGTCACGGGCGGCGTCGCGTCAAAAGCATAGGTGGCCGGATGAATATCGATGCCTGAGTTGATGGCTTTATCCCATTCGACGTTCTGACCTGAATAAGTAGCCATTCTACCCAGGATGGATGTCATGGTGCTGCGGGCTCCTCTTTCCGCATCCCAGAACTTATATTCTCCTTTGGCGATGGCGGCGAACAGCTCGTCATGCTCGTTCTGGTAAGGCTGGTTCTCCAGTTTCTTATCGAACTGGTAGATGGTATTCCCTTTATTGTCCGCGATACGGGCCGCGTCGCAGTATACTCTTCCCTTTGTGCCGATGAGGAGTTCGTCCACCTTGCTCATGGTGCCTTTCTGGTGACGGCACTGGCTGTTGAGGATCGTACCGTTGCCATATTGGAATTCCACAAAGTGATGATCGTAGATCTGTCCATAGTCCTTCCCTTTGCGTACTTCACGTCCACCCATTCCCTGCGCCCTGACGGGGAAGGCATCCATGGCCCAATTGATCACATCCAGGTTGTGGATATGCTGTTCCGTGATATGATCGCCGCAGAGCCATACGAAATAATACCAGTTACGCATTTGGTATTCCATTTCCGTCCAGCCCGCCTGACGAGGATGCACCCAAACGCCGTCGTTGTTCCACCAGGCCTGTGCGGAGAGGATCTCGCCGATGGCGCCGTCGTGCACTCTTTTGATCAGCTCCCGGTAGGAAGCCTGGTAGCGGCGCTGTAATCCCACAACCACATTGAGCTTTTGGGCCTTCGCTTTTTCAGCTGCCGCCAGGACCCTTTGTACGCCCGCAGGGTCCGTGGCTACCGGTTTCTCCATGAATATATGCTTGCCCTGGCTCACCGCCTCTTCGAAATGGATGGGCCGGAAGCCGGGAGGCGTAGCCAGGATCACCACATCGGCAAGAGCTATGGCCTTTTTGTAGGCGTCGAATCCGGTGAATTTATTTTCTTCCTTGACCTGCACCCGGGTCTTTTTATCTTCCAGGGCTTCGAGGATATTCTGGTAGCTGCCGTCCAGCCTGTCCCTGAATGCGTCCGCCATGGCTACGAGCTGAACGTTCTGTTTGGTGCTGAGGGCCTGTACGCAAGCGCCGGTGCCTCTGCCGCCGCAGCCGATGAGGGCGATCTTAATGACGTTGTCCGCGCCGGAGAAAAAATTGGCCCGGGAGATGAGTGGCGCCGCGAGGATGCCGCCTGCCAGCATGGAGGAGGCTTTGACGAAATCCCTTCTGCTGCGGCGAGGAAAATTTGATTGCTGATTCATGATAACTGCAATTTATGATGAATGAATAAAAACTATTTACGTGTAAGGTGTTCATTGAAGAATTGTTCTACCTCGGCGGCCGAGGGTTGTTTCACCGGCCGGATGATCCGGAACCCGATGAAGGGCGCATCGGCGTTCCACCATTTGCTTTTGGGTATCTGGGGGTCCCGGGCGTTCCATTTTTTATCATAGGGGAGGCGGGCGGCGCTGCGCAGCTGTTCCGGTGCGTCGTGGAAACAGCCTCCTTTCAACGTGAGGGGATCGAGCGTCCATTCCGCCACGTTGCCCAGCATGTCGTAAAGACCCCAGGCATTTGGCTTTAGCTGTTTCACCGCGTGATATTTGTTATCGCTGTTGCCGCTGTACCAGCCATACTGAGACAGCTGTCCGGCGTCATTTCCAAAAGGGTAGGCGGCGGCGGAGCCTGCCCGGCAGGCATATTCCCATTCGGCCTCGGTGGGCAGCCGGTGGAAAATACCGGTCTTTTTGTACAGCCATTTACAATACATGATGGCGCCGTACTGGCTCATGCTGTTGGCAGGGAATCCGCCTGTCTTGCCCATGCCAAGGGTGAAGTCGATGTAAGGGGGACTGGGACGGGTGATGCCGTCGGGTATGGGCGCTTTGTCCAGCGCCTCGTCCTGAAAGAGAACGTATTCTTCGTAGGTGACCTCGTGCTCTTCCATCCAAAAGGAGTCGATCCTGTCCATGCCGGGTATTGGCTGCATGACAAAGGAGACGGAGGTCCCTTCTATCTGTTGCGTATAAGCGCTGAATCGATCGTTTGCCGGGAAAAAAGGATATCCCGCAACATCCGGATGATGGGATACAGAAAGGTCCGCCGGGCCGAGCAGCAAGCAGGCCAGGCAAGCAAGCCATGGTTGGTTCATGGACTCAATTTACATACTATTTCTGTAGATAATTTCTAAAACCAGGCGAAGATTTGCTGGATATTTTACCATTCTTCATTTCTGTGACCAGCAGGGCTGTCCCCGGAAGCTGACGGATGAGCCGGAGGGATCTTCGCCAGGAGAGGACGCTGCAGGCCGTGGCCAGCCAATCGGCTTCCGTTCCGTCCCGGGCGAGCGCGGTGACGTTTCGCCGGCGGGTGAGTCCGATGCCCGTCCTGGGGTCGACGATATGCGAATAGCGTTTGCCATTCAGCTCTACGTATTGATAGATGTCGCCAGAGGTAGCTACGGCCCTATTTTTCAGGAGAAGAAAGGAAGGCAGGAGAACATCTTTTTCCCCCGGAGCGTTTACGCCGATGACCCATCCTTCTTTGCCGGGAGGGACATCTCCCGTTACGATCTTGCCGCCGGCGTTGACCATGGCGATGGGGTATCCCTTGCTGCGAATGAGGTCCAGGGCGGCCTGCGCCACGAAGCCTTTCCCAAGGCCGCCTATGTCCAGCTGCATGCCTTCTTTGTCCAGCAGCACGGAATGCGTGACGGTGTCCAGGTGAAGATAACGGTAGCCCGTTCTTGCCAGGGCTGTCAGGAGAGCGGCGCTATCCGGGAACCGATGTGTCTTTCGTGCCTGCCGCCAGAGGCGGACGATGGGGCCGACAGTGATATCATAGCTGCCGTCGCTGAGCGTGGCGGCTTGTAATGATCGTTGGAGGATGTCGAAAAGGGGCTGGGAGACGGGGACCCATCGATGCTGACCGCTGGTGGCGCTGAGCCGGCAGATCTCGCTGCTGTCGATGTAGTCGCTGAGGAGCGCGTTCAATTTCCCGGCTGTATCGAAGGCGGCCGCGGCTGTCTCTGCGACGCCGGCAGAATCCGTGCCATAGATGGTAATGGTGAAGGGAGACCCCATTTCGGGCCGCTGGAAGATATATTTTGTCTGTCCCCGGGCCTGGCAGGCCCATAGCAAGCATATGGCCAATAGCAGCTTCATCCCGTAAAGATATTGTACATTTGTATTTGCTACCAACCGGGTCATCGCGCTCTTTGTTTATTCAAAGGGGGAGGAAAGTCCGGACAGCATAGGGCAATGCACCGGCTAACGGCCGGGTGGCGTATATACGCCAATAGAGAGTGCCACAGAAAATAACTGTCCGCCTTGGCGGATGAGGGTGAAAATGTGGGGTAAGAGCCCACGGCGCCGGCAAGTAATTGCCGGGGCGGGTAAACCTTGCATGCTGAAATGCCACGTATACCGGCGATCGAGGGCGGCCCGCCCGATGCCGGAGGGTAGGCAGCTAGATCCCTGCAGTAATGCAGGGGCCAGATAAATGATGACCGCCTTGCTATGGCGAGGTACAGGATCCGGCTTATAGGTTGGTAGCTATTTTACTTCCATTCACGTTGTTTTTTCTTCCGGATGCGTTAGCCATTCCTGGCAGACCCGAGCCATTTTTGCAATAAATGAGCAGACGATCTTTCGAAGCCCTGACGTACAGGGATTTCCGGCGCTATATTGGTATGCGGTGCTTTTTCACACTGGCCGGCCAGATGCAGGTGACCATATTGGGATTCTATGTCTATCAGTTCACGCACAGCAAGATGGCCATTGCCCTGGTGGGGCTTTTCGGGGCCATTCCCGCCATCGGCGGCGCCTTGTATGGCGGCCATATCGCCGACAGGGCCGAGAAAAGAAAGCTGTTATTGATAAGCTGCGGCGGCGCCGGGTTGTTGTCGCTGGCGCTATTGGCAGTGATGGGAGGAGGACTTTCCGGAAGATGGATCCTGCCCGTTATCTATGCAGTGATATGCTGTAATGGGATTGTCAGAGTATTTTATGAACCCGCGGCACATATCGTCTATGCGCAGAGCATACCCAAAGCATTATATCCCAAAGCCAGCAGCTGGGACAACGCCAGCTGGCAGGTGGCGTCTATTGCAGGACCGGCTATAGCGGGCTTTCTCTATGGTTTTGCCGGCATCGCCGTGGCGTTGGGGGCCGTGGCCCTTTGTATGATGACGGCCTGGGGCTTTGTGTTCCGGCTGCGGAAATATCCCGCTGTATACGCCGGGAAAGAGCCGTTGGGAAAAAGTGTTGCGGCGGGGCTGCGATTCATCTTTGGCAATAAGGTGATGGTGTATGCGATGAGCCTGGACCTTTTCTGTGTATTGTTCGGAGGTGTGATCGCGCTGCTGCCCGTCTATGCTTTGGATATACTTCATGTCGGGACGGAGGGACTGGGGATAATGCGAATGGCATTTTCCCTGGGGGCGACCCTTACCATGCTGGCGATGGTGCATTATTCGCCCATGGGTAAACCCTGGCGCAATTTATTGCTGGCCGTGACCGGGTTTGGGATAAGCATTATCGCCTTTGGGCTGTCGCATAATTTCCTGCTTTCCCTGGCGCTGTTATTTCTCCAGGGGGCTTTCGACAGCGTGAGCGTACTGATACGAAGCACGTTGATGCAAATGCTGACACCCGATGAGATGCGCGGGCGTGTTTCCGCGGTGAACTCCCTATTCATCAGCTCTTCCAGCGAGCTGGGGGATCTCGAGTCCGGCGTGGCGGCAGGCCTGTTGGGGACGGCGCCGGCGGTTGTCTTTGGCGGAGCGATGACGCTGCTGATCACCGGATTTGTATCCATGCGGCCACTTCCATCAACCATGCCAGCCCCAGATGAACGATGAGGCCACCCAGGATGCTGCGGGTACGCAGAGCGATCACGCCCAGGATCATGCCCCCGAAAAAGGAGGAGATGCATTCGCCCAGGGGTTTGCCGAAATGGATGGTGCAGTAAAAGGCGGCCATGGGGAGGATCGCTTTTTCTCCGGCGTAGCGGACCAGCCCGATGACCAGCAGGCCCCGGAAGAAGAGTTCGATAGAAAGGAAGTCCATGCCATAGGATAGCTCATAGACCAGCTGCCATGGCCATGACGGTGTAGCATAGCCGCCGATGAAGGCGATGTTCTTTACTTTCGGATAGGTGTGGAGGAAATCCGGCCGGGTGGAGGCGAGGGCGATCAGGGGCAGCAGGCAGGCCAGGAGGAGGAAGTAAGGGCCGGCCTGAAAACCTTTTTGGGTGAGGCCGAAGAGGGCAGGGGATGGGATGCCATCTTCTTGTAGCAGGCGGCTGCAAAACCATAGTAAGATACAAAGCAATAGTAATTTTGCCGGTAGCTGCAGCACGATGAGCGCATAGTGGTCCCACGGATAATGCAGGTCGAGGGAGAGGTCCCAGTGGATCATTTTGAAAGAGAAATACAGGGGCGCCATGAGCAGGATGAGGAGGAAATGTCTACGGGATGCGTGTGACCGTATCTCCCGTGCGCCTACGACCGCCCAGGCGAAAAAGAAAACAAAAGCATAAAAGAAAAAGAAGCTGGCGAGGGAGAGGTACCAGGGGTGGATGTCCCTGATCCTGCGCTCGACGCCGAAAGTATAATTGCAGACGATGAGCAGCGCCGTAAAGGCGGTGATGCATATAATGCTTTTGGGGGACTGGCGGGAGAGATAATGTTTGAGGTAGGTGATGAAGCTTTTCATGCCTTACCCTCCCTTAGGAAAGAAAGCTTTCCTTCATTTTGCCCAACAGGTCCGTCTGGATCATTTTTTGGGCCAGAACGACCATATTGAGGAATGCCTTGCCGTGAGAGATGCCGTGACCGATGATCACCGGTTTGGTCACGCCGAGCAGGGGAGTGCCTCCGTAGAGCTCGAAGTCGAACTGGTCGAAGTATTCGCTTTGGATCTTTTTTTGGCGGGTGATGTCGAAGAGAGATTCGGCCATTTTAAGGATCACGTTGCCGGTGAATCCTTCGCACACCGTGACATCGACCTTGTCGATGAGGAGATCGCGTCCTTCGACGTTGCCGATGAAATGGATCTGGCTGTTTTCTTTCAGGAGGGGATAGGCGGCTTGCGCCAGGATATTGCCTTTCCCTTCTTCTTCTCCGATATTGAGCAGGCCTACCCGTGGAGTGTCTATGCCCAGGATATGTTTGGCATAGAGCGAGCCCAGTATGGCGAACTGGTTAAGGTTCTCGGGTTTACAGTCGGCGTTCAGCCCTACGTCGAGGAGGACGCCTGTGCCGCCATTGGTCTTGGGCAAGATAGTGCAGATGGTAGGACGTTGGATGCCTTCGATGGGTTTTAAGCTAAAGAGGGCGCCTACCAGCATGGCGCCGGTGTTGCCGGCGCTGATATATGCATCCATCTTGCCGGTGGCCAGCAGGTGGAAGCCTATGGAGATAGAAGATTGCTGCTTTTCTTTTAAGGCTTTGGTGGGATGTTCGTTCATCTCGATGACCTGGGGGGCATGGATCACTTTCACCGATGCGGCAGGAATAGCATATTCCTGCAACAGGGGGTTGATCTTCGTTTCATCACCGATGAGGAAAAGAGTAGCGGGCGCCGTCGTACTTTTCAGATACAGCTGTACACCCCGGACTGCTTCCAGTGGTGAGAAATCCCCTCCCATCATGTCTAAGCCAATATTCATGCGACCTTACTTGACCGGTGAGTTCTCAGCTACTACTTTTCCCTTGTAGTACAACTTTCCCTCACTGACGTGCGCGCGGTGGCGAACGTGCGTCTCTCCGGTGGTGCTGTCTTTGCTTAAAGTGACTTTCTCGGCCTTGTAATGTGTCCTTCTCTTTGCACTTCTCTGCTGAGAATGTCTGCGTTTCGGATTTGGCATATACTATTTATTTATCCAGGTTCTTAAATTTCTCCAACCCTTTCCACAGGGGATTGGACGCCTGATCTTTCCCGTTTTCCAGCTTTTTCAGCATTTCCAGCACTTCCTTGTTGCAATAGGGGCCGCCCATTTCCTGTTCGTTACACATGCGTTGCATGGGTATGCTCAGGTTGACGAACTCGTATATCCAGTCGGAGATGTGCAGGTGACTTTCCCCTTTCGATATATAATATACGTCGGGGTCTTCTTCTTGTTGGTTCATGATCCCGGGGTCTTCCACCAGTTTGACCAGGACATTGAACTCGTCCCACAGCTCCATCGGTCGCATATTGCCACATCTGTCGCAAGCCAGCTCTACCCGGCCTCCGATCTCGAACTTCAGGAGCATGAAGCTGTTCTTTTTATCCAGGGACAGCTTTATACCCACGTCGCAGTTGCGGAAGTCCTGCTGCTGATAAGCCTCAAAGAACTTATCGGTGATCCGATAGTTGAACTCATGAACGCCAGCCTTAAGGCCCACAAACGCTATTTCAAATTCCCTGCGGCTGCTCATGAGTGCTTTTTAAAGAGCTTGCAAAGGTAGGATAAAATAATTAGAAATCAGGCTTTAGGATTGGAAAATTTACACATTTGCCGCCGTCCTGTGGAAAAAGTTTACCTTGAATTGTCAAAGATAATGCAACTTATTGATTGTGAAATTATTTACTCATTACAGCCGTATCAATATACTTGCCAGCATACTGGCCGTGCTGCTAGGGAGCATAGGGTATTATTTTATGATCAGGGGCATCCTGGTCCATGAGCTGGATGACGCCCTCAAAGTGGAGGAGGCGGAAATATTGAGTCTCGTACGTGAAAAAGACCAATTACCCGAGCCATCCAGCTACCGGGATCAGCAGATCGGTTACGCCCCGGCTGCGATAGCCGTCCGCCGTCAGTTCCTCAGCATCAGCCGGCAGGAGTCCCGTCATCATGACGAGTCGCGGCCTTTCCGGCAGCTCTTGTTCCCTGTCACGGTGAAGGGGCAGCTATATACGGTGACCGTCACCAAGTCGGAAGAGGAGACGGAGGACCTGCTGGAATGGATCATGCTTGTCACGGGAGGAATGATACTTATCCTGCTGGGGATACTTTTTGTGGCCAACCGGCTGTTGCTGCGGCGTATCTGGCAGCCTTTCTATCAGACGCTGGAGGGATTGAGAGGGTTTGATCTTTCCGGGCAGGAATCCATCGTACATACCCCTACCTCTATCGAAGAGTTCCGTCACCTGCAGACGGTGGTGGAGCAGATGACGAAGAAGATCCGAAAGGATTATGAGATGCTGCGGGATTTTACGGACAATGCCTCCCACGAGATGCAGACGCCGCTGGCCATTATCAACTCCAAGCTGGACCTCATGATCCAGGATCAGCAATTGGAGGAAAAGCATCACCGGCAGCTGCAGGCCATGTACGATGCAGTGAGCAGACTGAGGCAGCTGAATCAATCCTTACTGCTTCTTACCAAGATCGAGAACAACCAGTTCGCCCAGTCGGCGCCCCTGGCGCTGGAAGCTCTTATTGAAAAAAAATTAATACAGCTGGAAGACCCGATAAGGGTCAAGCATCTGACCATAACCACCGATGTACAGCCTTGCCGGCTGCAAATGAATGCATACCTGATGGATATTCTTTTAAATAACATCTTGGGGAATGCCATCCGGCATAATTTCGACCAGGGTACCCTGGACATTGTCCTGCGGGAGGAGCTCCTCCAGGTCAGCAATACGGGTGGGCCTCTTTCTTTCGACCCTGCCGCTATCTTCGATAGATTTACCAAGGGAGGCCATTCCGAGGGCACAGGGCTGGGGTTGGCCATCGTCCGGCAGATATGTGATAATTATGGATTTATTCTTACTTATTCCTATCTGGAAGGGCTGCACATGCTACATATTCAATTCAAGCCTTCGATGGCAGGTACAGGCACAGGCGGACATCCAGAATTTCGCCAAAATGCGGTTTTAGGTTTGTCCCATGAATAAATGCCTTTTTCTGTGGATGCTGCTGGCATTTACAGAAACCGCACGATGCCAAAGCAATACATTGGATTTCTATGTCGGACAGGCGTTACACAACAGCCCTCTGCTAAAGGATTACCAGAATCAGGTCTTGTCCGGTGAACTGGACAGCGCGATCGTTCGGGCCGGCTACATGCCGCAGGTGACGGGTACCAGCATCAATACCTATGCGCCTATCGTCAACGGATATGGGTATGACAATGCCATCAGCAATGGGGGGAATTTCAGCACGCTGGTAGGGGTCAATAAAACATTGATAGGGAAAAAGCACCTGGATGCGCAATATGAGACCATCCGCCTGCAAAGCCAGGGCATCACCAATACGGCGAAGATCACCGAACAGGACCTGAAGAAAAGCATCACCGCTCAATATATAACCACTTACGGAGACCAGCAGCAGCTAAAATTCAACCAGGATATTTCCAGGCTGTTGCGGAAGGAAGACAGTCTTTTGAAGGACCTGACGGAAAGGAATGTATATCGACAGGCGGATTACCTGGCCTTTCTCGTGACCGTGAAGCAGCAGGCCCTTCAGATGCGGCAATTGGAGATACAGTTCCAAAACGATCTCAATACGTTGAACTATCTCTGTGGCATCGTGGACACCATGGCGGTTTCCCTCCAGGACCCCGGTCTCAGCCTGGCTGCCCTGCCTGACGCGGACCATTCCGCCTTCTTCCGGCAATATCATCTGGATAGTCTGAAGCTGATAAATGACCGCAGCCTCATCGACTTTAGCTACCGGCCCAAAGCAAATATATATGCCGATGGGGGGTACTCTTCCACGCTGGCTTACCAGGCCTATAAGAACTTCGGGGTCAGCTTTGGCATTACCGTGACATTGCCTATCTACGACGGACATCAGCGAAAGATGCAATACAGCAAGCTGGACCTTGCGGAGCGCACCCGGGCGGGCTATAAGGATTTTTTTACCAGTCAATACAGGCAGCAGATAGCCCAGCTATCACAACAATTACAGGCCACCGAAGCGCTGATCGGGCAGATCGATGACCAGGTGAAGTATTCGGAGGCGCTGATAGATGTCAATGGGAAACTGTTGAGCACGGGAGATGTAAAGGTGGCGGACTTCATCCTGGCGCTGAGCAATTATCTCAATGCAAAGAACCTGCTGACCCAAAATAATATCATCCGTTGGCAGATCATTAATCAAATCAACTATTTCAATCGATGAGTTATCGTGCGCTCTTTTTTTATACGGTGATCAGCCTGTTTGTTGCCTGCGGCAACAAACAGGAGCCGGCCGACAGGCCGGCGACCGACTCCGTGGATGCCCGTACGCCTGTCACCGCGACCACGGTGGGACATGAGGTCATCACCGACTCCATCGAGCTGAATGCCGTGTCCGCCTTTTTACAAAAGAGCTATGTAAAGGCAAATACCAATGGCTATCTGCAATCCTCCGACGTCTATCCCGGCAAGTATGTGGAGGTAGGACAACCCCTCTTCACGTTAAAGACAAAGGAGGCGCAGATCATCGGGAACTCTATCCGGGCATTGGATTCCACATTGAAATTCACGGGTACTAACCAGATCAGGGCGGGCCAGCATGGGTATATCACGCAGCTGAACCATCAATCCGGCGATTATGTGCAGGATGGGGAGCAGCTGGCCGTTATCAGCGATCGCAACAGTTTTGTTTTTTTGCTGGACCTGCCTTATGAGCTGCGGCCTTATGTGCTGAATAAAGGGACGGTCAGTCTACAGCTGCCCGATGGGGAACGATTGGCAGGGCGCATCGGTGAGGTCATGCCGACGGTGGACTCCGCCTCGCAAACGCAAAATGTGGTCATCCGGGTGGCGCTGCCCCATGCCGTTCCGGAAAATCTTATTGCAAAAGTTCGTATACAGAAGCTGTCCCATGGCGGTGCGCAATCCCTGCCCAAGGCGGCGGTACTGACCAATGACACGGAGGATGAATTTTGGGTGATGAAGCTGACCGATAGCGCTACGGCCGTGAGGGTCTCTGTCAAAAAGGGCATCGAGACAAAGGACAGGGTCGAGATCCTGTCGCCCGTCTTTTCTCCCTCGGACCGGATACTGGTGTCCGGAAATTATGGACTGCCGGATACGGCGAAAGTAAAAGTCACCGAATGAAGAACTTCTTTGTTTCCTATAAGAATCCGCTGACCGTCACGCTGGTGATCATCCTTTTGGGTGGGATGTTCGTGTACACCCGGCTGCAAACATCCCTGTTCCCCGAGATCACGTTCCCCAAGATCAAGGTCATTGCCGATGCGGGGCTGCAGCCCGTGAACAAGATGATGGTCACGGTGACCAAGCCGTTGGAGAACGCCATCAAGCAGGTGCCCGATCTGCAATATGTCCGCAGCACTACCAGCCGGGGCAGCTGCGAGATCTCCGCCTTCCTGGACTGGAATGCCAATGTCGATCTGAGCCAGCAACGCATCGAATCGAAGATCAACGAAATAAAGGACAATCTTCCTCCCGGGACACAGATCACGGTAGAGAAAATGAACCCTTCCATTCTGCCTGTTATGGGCTATACGTTGGAAAGCCATAGCCTTTCTCCCATCGAGCTGAAGCTGCTGGCCAACTATACGATCAAACCTTTTCTATCCCAGGTGACGGGCGTTTCCGGGATCCGTGTCATCGGCGGAAAGACAAAGGAATACTGGCTTACCCTGGAGCCACAAAAGATGAGCACGCTGTCTATTACTCCGGACATGCTCAACGCCACTATCAGCCAGACGGGTTTTATCAAGTCCAATGGATATCTTTCGGACTACCGGTATTTGTATCTCACGGTGACGGACGCCACGGTGCACAACAAGGAGGACATCGGGAACATCGTCATCAGGAATACGGGTCGGCGGGTGGTGACATTGAAAGAGATCGCCACAGTGGATGTAAAGGAGGCGGTGGAGTATACCCGGATCAATGCCAACGGGCAGGATGCCCTGCTGATCGCTGTGATCAAACAGCCCAATGCCAACCTGGTGGCGCTGTCCGGGGCCATGGAAGAAAAAGTGGCGCAGCTGAAGCCGTTGCTGCCGAAAGGAGTTGACATGCAGCCCTATTATATCCAGGCCGACTTTGTCAATACCTCGGTGAGGAGCGTCACCGACAGTCTTTGGATAGGGCTGGCCCTGGCCATATTGGTGGCGATCATTTTTCTCCGCAGCCTGAAGGCCAGCGCTACCATCTTTATCACCATCCCCATTACGCTGCTGCTGACCCTGATCGTGCTATACGCCATCGGGTATACGCTGAACATCATGACCCTCGGCGCCATTGCCGCCGCCATCGGACTGATCATCGACGATGCCATCGTGGTGGTGGAGCAGATCCATCGCACCCATGAAGAGCATCCGGACGAGCCTTCTTCCACGCTGGTGCAAAAGGCCATCCATTATCTTTTTCCGGCCATGCTGGGTTCTTCCATCAGCACCATCGTCATCTTTATCCCCTTCGTATTGATGAGCGGCGTGGCGGGCGCGTATTTCAAGGTGCTGACCAATACCATGATCATTACCCTGGTATGTTCGTTCTTTGTCACCTGGATCGGTCTGCCCGTCGTCTACCTGTTGTTGTCGCCCCGGCGCAAGCCCCGGAAAGCGATAAAGCCGCATGCCGTGCGACGCCAGCAATGGGTAGTTTTTTTTATCCGGCGGCCCTGGCTTAGCCTGTTGATCATCGCCGGGCTGGGCGCTTCCATCTATTGGGTGCTGCCGCAGCTGGAGACGGGGTTCCTGCCGGAGATGGATGAGGGAAGCATCGTGCTGGATTATATCGCTCCTCCCGGCACGTCGCTGGAAGAGACGGACCGGATGCTGCGGGAGGTGGAAAAGATCATTATCCATACACCGGAAGTGCAGGCTTATTCAAGGAGGACGGGTACGCAGATGGGATTCTTTATCACGGAGCCCAATACAGGAGATTATCTCATTCAGCTAAAGGAGGACCGTAATCGCAGCACGGAAGATGTGATCGCCGACATCCGTCAACATATCGAAGCTACGCAGCCTGCTTTACGGGTGGATTTCGGGCAGGTCATAGGGGACATGCTGGGAGATCTTATGACCTCGGTGCAGCCGGTGGAGATCAAGATCTTTGGGGACAACCCCGAGGTGCTGCATCATCTCTCCAAGCAAGTAGCGGCTACGATCTCGGGTGTCGAAGGTACGGCGGATGTCTTCGATGGAGTGGTTATCGCCGGTCCGTCGCTCAGTATCGAACCTGATTATGCCCGTCTGGCGCAGTTTGGACTGACGCCGGCCAACCTGCAATATCAATTACAGACATCGCTGGAAGGAAATATCGTGGGTACGCTGCCCGAGAAAGAACAGCCGACGAACATACGCATGGTCTATCCCAATAGCCGGAGCCGTGCCGTAGCGGATATCGGGCATATGCAGGTATTCCTTCCTTCGGGCAAGCTGATACCTATCTCCGACCTGGCAACCGTTACTGTCAAGGCGGGAGATGCGGAGATCCAACGGGAGAACCTGCAGTCCATGGGTGTTGTCACGGCCCGGCTGGAAAACCGCGATCTGGGCAGCGTTATAAAGGACATTCAAAAGAGTGTGGGAGAGAAGGTACAGCTGCCACAGGGATACCATATCGAATATGGGGGCGCCTATGCGGAGCAGCAGCGATCCTTTAGCGAGCTGCTGGTCATACTGGTCACGGCCAGCCTGCTGGTGTTCGGGGTGATCCTCTTCCTATACCGGAGGTTTATCGTGGCCCTGCTGATATTGATGATTGCCGTGCTGGGGATTGCCGGGAGCTATTGGGGATTATATCTGACGCATACGCCGTTGAATGTAGGCAGCTATACAGGACTGATCATGATCGTGGGCATCATCGGGGAAAATGCCATCTTTACCTTTTTGCAGTTCAGGGATACCCTGCTGGAAAAGTCAGTGGATGAAGCCGTTGTATATGCCATCTCCACCCGTCTGCGCCCCAAACTGATGACCGCCCTGGGAGCCATCATCGCCCTTATGCCGCTGGCGCTGGGTATTGGCGCGGGCGCGCAGCTGCATCAGCCACTGGCCATTGCCGTCATCGGGGGCTTTATAGTCGCCCTTCCGCTGCTGCTGATCGTATTGCCATCCCTGTTACGCTGGCTTTATAGGAAGACTCCTGCGCCGGCTGCCGCCGCCCGTACGTCCTCTGACACGCACCAAAATACGGGATAATGCCGTATATTATGATGCCGTAAGCCTCTTCTCTACCAGGAGGGATGAGTTCCAGACACGTATTACGAAAAGTATCGAGGACGACTTCCATCGCCGGGGACTGTTGCTGGAACAGATACTTATTCGTAATATCACGCTGCCTCGAGCCGTAAAGACAAGCATCGAGCAAAAGATCACTGCCGAGCAGGAGGGGCAATAATAGAAGGGACAATAACAGATAATCATGACATCGCAGGTTCAGATCAGACATGCCACGAGCGACGACGCGGAAATGATCGCCGATATCAGCCGCCGGACCTTTTACGACAGCTTTGCCCACCAGAATACGCCCGAGGATATCGCGCTTTATATGGACAAACAGTTCACACGTGAATCCCTTATCGCCGAGGTAGGAGCGCCCGGCAATACATTCCTGGTGGCCTGGCTGGATGAACAGCCGGTGGGATATGTACGTCTGCTGGAGCATGCGCCTCCACCCGGGGTGGGAGAGGGACATGGCATCGAGATCGTGCGTCTCTATGCCGAGCAATCCGTTATCGGGAAAGGAATAGGAAGGGCATTGATGCAAGCCTCTATCGACCTGGCCCGTGAAAAAGGATTGCAATGGATCTGGCTGGGCGTATGGGAGCATAACCACCGCGCGATAGCCTTTTATACCAAATGGGGTTTCGAGAAGTTCGGAGATCACCCTTTTATTCTCGGCAACGACAAACAGACGGACTGGTGGATGAAAAGGAGGTTATAGTCCGGCTGCAACCATCCGCTGCAACTTTTCTTTTTTCTCCGGCCATTCGTCATCGATGATGCTAAAGACCACCGTGTCCCTGCGCGATCCGTCATTGCGGATGGCGAATTTTCGCAGGACGCCTTCCTTTATGCCACCGATCTTTTCCACGGCACGCTGCGAGCGGATGTTCTGGTGGGCCACCCGGAATTCCACCCGGTGGAGATGCAGCTGTTCGAAGGCATACTGCAGGAGCAGCAGCTTGCATTCTTTATTATAGACCTTCCCCCATACGCCGGGGATATACCAGGTGTGACCTATCTCCAGCCTTTTGTCCTTCCATGACACGTTGAAGAAGCGGGACATACCGATGATGGTGTTGTCCGCCGTGGTGCGGATGACAAAGGCGCGGCCGCATAGTTGCGGCAGGTTAAGCGCTTCGTCGAAGTAATCGTCGAACTGGATATCATAGGTATCGTCGATCAGCAGTGTCTTTGTAAACTCCCATAAGCGCGGGTCTTTTGCCAACGGGCGGATCGATTCCCTGTCCTTTTCGCAGGCGGGTTGCAGATAGACTGTCTGTCCTTTCAGGAACGGAGGAGCGGTATCTGTGTCGTAAGGAAAAACGTTGGTCATGGCTTCCATTTAAATAGCAAACTTACCATATCCGGGCAGGAGGCGGGTAGGCCAGATATGAGAAACAGGATGGTCCAGCGTACCCGGAGCCGCCGGAGGCGGCTCGTCCGAAGGACATATCAATCCACCAGATCGAAGCTGTCCTGCAGACGGATGTCGTCGGAAGCGCTGCCGATGAAAAGCTGGAACTCTCCCGGCTGTGTGATAAGCTCGAGCCTGTCGTTATAAAAGGCCAGCTTGGATCTGTCGATGGTGAAGCTGATCTTTTTTGTTTCGCCGGGAACGAGCTTTACTTTGGCAAAATCCTTTAGTTCTTTTACGGGTCGCAGCGGCTGGGCTACCACATCCCTCAGGTAGAGCTGTGCCGTTTCTTCACCAGCGTATTTGCCTGTATTTTGTACATCGAAGGTGACAATGACCGACTCGTTGTTTTGCAAGGATTTTTTACTCAGCGTCAGGTTGCTGTATTTGAAGTCCGTGTAGCTAAGCCCATATCCAAATGCATAGCGGGGGCTATTGTACAGGTCCGTGTAGGCGGATACGTAGTTGACATCTTTTTCGTCTTTTGCCGGTCGGCCGGTATTGAAATGGTTATAATAAATAGGGATCTGTCCTATCTCTCTGGGAAAGCTTACCGGCAGCCGTCCGGAAGGATTGTATTTGCCGAAGAGGACATCCGCCATGGCGTTGCCGGCCTGATTGCCCAGCCACCAGGTGTAGAGGATGGCAGGGATATGTTCCGCCGTCCAATTGAAGATCATGGGACGTCCCGCCATCAGCAGCACTACCACCGGCCGCCCCGTAGCCTGTATGGCTTTGATCAGCTCTTCCTGCACGCCGGGCAGGTGTATATCCGCCTTGCTTTTTGCTTCGCCTGTCATGTCCGCCCTTTCACCCATGGCCATGATGATCACATCCGCCTGGCGGGCCGTCTGCAGGGCTTCGGCGAAGCCTGCACGGCTCGTGTCCGTGATATCGCAGCCTTTGGCATAGAGCAGCCGGGCGCCGCCTGCCTGTTGCTGTACTCCTTCGTAAAGGGAGACGACATCCTTTTCGTCGCCGATGTCCAGGGACCAGAAACCCTTCATATCCTTTTTGGACCGGACCAGGGGGCCGATGAGCGCAATGGATCGCAGCTGGGTGGACAGGGGCAGCAGATGACCTTCATTCTTCAATAATACGATGCTTTTGTCCGCCATATCACGTGCGGCCTGTACGTGCTCTTTTTTGTTCAGGGTGGCTTTTTCCCTGTCCGCATTGCTAAAGCGATAGGGGTCGTCGAAGAGCCCCAGCTCGAATTTTTTGCGGAGTATCCTTTTTACGGCTTCATCGATAAGGCCGATGGAGACCTTGCCCTGTTGCACCAGGGTGGAGAGGCTGGTGGTATAGCTTCTGCTCTCCATGTCCATATCACAGCCTGCCGTAAGCGCTACACGGGCCGCTTCTTCTCTATTGGCGACATAACCATGGGGGATCATCTCACCCACCGAGCCCCAGTCGCTGACGACAAAGCCTGAAAAATGCCACTGGCCTTTGAGGATGTCTCTCAGTAAATAGCTATTGCCTGTGGCGGGAGTGCCGTTGAGATCGTTGAAGGAATTCATGAAGGTGGCGGCGCCTGCATCCAGGGCGGCTTTGAAAGGAGGGAGGTATATCTCCCACAGGGTGCGCAGGCTCATGTCCACGCTGTTGTAATCGCGGCCGCCGATGGCGGCGCCGTAGGCGGCGAAATGTTTGGCGCAGGCCATGACCGCATCCAGGCTGCCAAGGCCATTACCCTGGAACCCTTTCACCCTGGCGCGGGCAATACAGGACCCTAAATACGGGTCTTCACCCGCGCCTTCCATGATACGTCCCCAGCGGGGATCTCTTGCAATATCCACCATGGGAGCAAATGTCCAGTGGACGCCGCCTGCCGCTGTTTCCGTGGCGGCCACCCGTGCCGACTGTCGTATCGCGGCCGTGTCCCAACTGGCGGCTTCGGCCAGTGGTATGGGAAAGGTGATGCTGTATCCATGAATGACGTCCTGTCCGAAGAGAAGGGGGATCTTGAGACGGCTGTCCATGGCTGCCTGCTGGAAGGCCCTTGTATGGGCCACGCCGGTGATGTTCAATATGGAGCCGACCTTGCCCTGGCGGATGGCGTCCATCTTGTTCTCTATGTCCTTTGTGACGGGGCCGGTGGCTTCCCAGTCGCCGTTGTACTGGTTGAGCTGACCTATCTTTTCATCCAGGGTCATTTTTTTCAGGAGGTCGTCGACCTTCTGATCGATGGACTGGGCGAAGACGGGAGCAGACGGGACGAACAGACACAGTAGAAAGAGGAACTTACTCATACGCATATGGCAGCCAGATTTTCCGTCCAAGGTAGGAAAAAAAAGCTCAGAGGACCATGATCTTTCCTGCGTCTATGAGAGGATGCGTGCCGTCGGAGATACGATAAAAATAAATGCCCTTATCCCAGGTGCTGATAGGGATGTCGAAGGCGGTGCCATTGACCAGGAAACTACCTACCATACGGCCTGCCTGGTTGAAAAAGTTGATGGACAGGGGCTGGGAATAATAGGCGTCCGTGACATGCAGGGTTCCGCCCATATGAAGGACCGTGGGGCTCAGCACCGGTGGTCTTCTTCCCGGCCTGTCCGTTTCTACCACCGGGGAATACTGCGCGTTGCCCTGTCGATCCACGATCTTTACCCTGTAATAATTTATTTTGGAAGAAGGATAGCTGTCGCCGTCCTCATAGGAATAATCTCCATCGCTGCCGCCCTGCGCTACCAGATCATGCAGCGGCTCGAAATTGACGTTGTCGGTGGAGCGTTCTACCGTATAGTGATCGGTGAAACTCTCATCGAATACGCGCCAGCGGATGATGACGAGCTTGTTTTCCACATAAGCCGCAATATATGCGGGAGCGCCCTGACCGTAAGCAACTGCGCCTGTCAGCAGGCAGCAGCCTATCAGGGCTGAAAAAAAGATATTTTTCATAACCCGATTTTAATGGCTATAGAGCAAATCGAGTGCCCGCCGATGCGCCTGTGCGGAGCCTAACGTTTCAATAACTTGCTGTTAACGATCTTTTCCATGATCTCTTCTTTCTGGTACTTGCTGATGGGCACCTGGTGATGGAGAACGTGGAGAATATTCCCCTCGATGGAATTGATCTTTCCGATGGAGACCACATAGGACTTATGAGGCTGGATGAAAGCGCCCGAAGGTAATTTCTCCTGTATCAACTTAAGGGTGAGGTGCGTGATGATCTTTTTCTCCCGTGTGTAGATGGCTACGTAATTTTCAAGCGCCTCTATAAAGAGGATATCGGCGAAATGGATCTTTTCCAGTTTACTGTCTGCCTTGACAAAGATATAGTCTTCTCCGGCGGCCGGCGTCTGCTGTGCCCGGAAATAATCGAAGGCCTTGTTGGCCGCCCGCAGGAACCGCTCGAAGGAAATGGGTTTTAAGAGATAGTCCAGCACTTCCAGCTCGAAACCCTGCAAGGCGTATTTTTCATAGGCCGTTGTGAAGATGACCTTGGGCGCGTCCGTGATATTTTTCAGGAAGTCGATGCCTGTGACATAAGGCATCTCGATGTCGAGGAACAGCAGGTCCACGGACTCCTTTTTTAACAGGGAGTTGAGCTCGATGGCATTCTCGCATACTCCTTTCAACTCCAAAAAATCTATCTGTTCGATGTAGCCTTGCAGGCCCTTGCGGGCAAAGGGTTCGTCATCCGTGATAATGCATTTTATCTTATCGCTCATAATGTAATTTTAAGATCGGCCCGGAATTCCTTTTCTGTCTTTTCTATCCGCAGCGTGTGTTTTTCGGGGTACAGGAGCTGTAGTCTTCTGCTCAGGTTTTCCAGCCCGATGCCGCCGGCTTTTTTGACAGGCACCGGGATCTCCGAGGGTATGGCATTGGCAACATGGAAACAAAGCTCGTTGTCGTCTACTCCGGCATCGATGTGTATCCAATATTCTCCTCCCACGTATTTAAATGCATTCTCTACCAGGGGGAGCATCAGCAAGGGATATACCTGCTGACCATCGAGCCTGCTGTCGAAATGTACGGAAAGTTGCAGCTTTTCGGAACTACGGAGACCCTGCAGCTCGATAAAATTCCGGAGATAGCGTATTTCCTGGCTCAGGGGTACCGTTTGCTGCTGATCGTATAGCTGGTAACGCAGCAGTTCGGAAAACTTCTCCACGCTCTTTTTGGCTTCGGCCACGTTCTCGTCCATCTGGAAATAGATCGTGTTGAGGGCGTTGAAAAGGAAGTGGGGATGGTATTGAGCTTTCAGGAACTTCAGCTCTGTCTGGAGCTTGTCATTGGTGATCTTTTCCAGCTGTATCTTCCCGTCGATGTAGGCTTTCAGGAAGGTGCGGCTCCGCGTGATCCCATAATAGATCAGGACATACAGCAGGGGGATGGTATTGATGTCCGCCACATCATACCATTGGGCGCCGTCATCCGTCAGTGCGGCAAAGGTCGTCAGAAAGACATTCTGGAAAACAAGATTTACAAAGAACAGATAAATGAGCTCCCGGATGATACGCCCGCTGCTGTAGCGCTCGTGCTGCCAGTGTTCGTCGAACCAGCGGAAGAGCCTTTGAATGATCCATATGAACAGATAGCTGATGAGGATACAGTAGACGAGCTCGAGGGAGGTTTGATGCCATCTTCTTCTTTCCCAGAACTTCATACCCGTCACCGAATCCAGCAGCAGGCGGATGGTGAAGTAGACGATCAATCCGTACAGAGGGGGGAACAGGTATTTCCGGATACGATGGCGCACAAAAATGATTTTTAGCAAATTACAGTATATTTTTTAGCAGAGGAGTTCTTCTGAACAATCCTGCGGAAAGGGTGTAGGTGACCAGGATGGTCAACACCGTCAGCAGCAGGAATTTTACCAGCAGAGGCCAGTGGAGGCCGATCAGGACCTTGCTTAACGCTATCATCACCGGCGTATGGAATACGTATACGGCAAATGCATTGGCGGAGAATAGCCGGGCCCAGCGTCCCTGCCGGTTGAAGCGTTCGCGGAACCAGGTAAGGAGGAAGAGGGAGATGCCCACGCCGGAAACCTGATCACGCAGGCAGTCCACCAGGCTTTGCCAGTGGATGCCACCCCTGTAAGGAGCGAGGTCTCCTTTGAGGGCGCCGCCCAGCAGGATGCCACCTATCCAGAGGATGAGACCGCCGATGATGCCTACCCGTCTCCAATACCTGCCGGCGGATATGGGAAGTTTTCTCAGCCAATCACCTCTGTAGGCCAGGATGCCGGCGGCAAAGAAGAAGACATATTGGGAAAAATAGCAGAACTGGAGATTATAGAAGCTGGTGCCATTGGGCCAGGGTATCCTTACCAGAAAGGTTGCTATGGTAATGAGCGCGATGAATATCCAGATGGCGCTTTGCCGGGGGAACCCGGTTTTTAGCCGATGGAGCAATAGGGATATGCCCAGACGGCGATCGATGATCCGGAACAAGGTATAAACGAGACAGAAGAGCAAAAGCGCTTCGCAAAACCACAGCGGGCCTGTGCCACCCATCCACGATCCTTTTTGAATATAGCCGGCATAGAGCTCTCCAAAGCTATTCCAGGGGGTCTGTTTATCGAAAAGAAAGATGCAGTAGATAGCAATGGGCTGCAGAAGGAATACGAAGAAGAGCAGCGGAAGCCCCAATCTGAAGGCGCGGTCCCGCAGGAATTTAACGGCGCCCTTGGTGTCGTAGGCTTTGGGGACGAAATAGCCCGCGATGAAGAACAGGAAGCCCATAAAAAAGGACTGGAGGAAGACCTGGTAGGTGGCGAAAGTAAAGGTCTCGGGGAGGCTGGCCTTGCTATCTTCCATAAAGTACCAGCTGCCCAGATGGCTGTATGTTACCGCTGCGTGCATGCTGAGCACCAGCATGATCATTACCCAGCGGAGGTTGTCGATATAGAGCAGGCGGTGGACGCCTTCCCGTGCGGGGAGGGTTTGTAGGGCCGGGGCGGGTGTAGCGATGCCGCCCGGGGTTATAGTGGCGCTGAAAGGCAGTGTGGACATGGTGATGATGTTTATGACCTAAAGCTAACCAGGAGCGGTGACGAGGGGAAATTTCTTTGACGCCTGGACATTTTGGGGGGGCGAATGGACCACTTCTGTCAGGGTCCGGCCAGGGCCGGGTATGGCCGGGGCGGGCATGGCTTTTGAATCCCCCATTCAGGATAACAACAATACCTGGCAAATAACTTTAAAAATTGCATTGTATGAAAGATGAAATGACCACACTTGCCACCGTACTGGAAAAACTCCGGCTTCGGATGGCCGATAATGAATTCCGCTGGACCCCGGAGGGGTTTACGGCGGGGAAGGGCAAGGTCTATCAGCCCGAAGATCTGACGATCCTGAAGACGTATCGTTTCGAGGGGGAATCCGATCCCGCAGACTCATCTATATTATATGTGATAGAAGCCAATGACAATCTCATTGGATATTCGCTGGATGCTTATGGCATGTACAGCAATCATGAAGATGAAGAGGGATATGATAATTTTATCAGGAAGATACCCATCCGCGATCACGGACCTCAGATACTACAGGAACTTTAATCAAAAAAGGCCGCTGTTAAGCGGCCCTTCTTTTTGGGTGGAGGTTCTTAAATAATAATTATCAGGAGCAGGATGATAATGATAAGGGCGCCGACGGAAATATAGACACCTGTGACATATCTTGCTTCCCGGTGCATGCTTTTTAGCTCTTTACGAAGCGCTCTGCGTTCATCTTTTGTCAAGGCGGACTTGTCCATTGCCTTGATCTCTTCCACTCTTGCCTTTATGGCGACCAAACGGGCTTCTTTTTCTTCCTTGGTCATATGAGCTATGGCTTCCTTTGAAAGAGGCTCGTAAGGGACTGATGTGGCATCGGCGGCGCGCGTGTTCAATGCCGGCAGCATGAACAGGGCCAGCAAGAATGGCAGGTAATACCGTAACATTTTCATTGTTGATGGTTTTTTAAATTTAAAATGATGTGCAATTCCAACAGACCTTTAAAAAACCTGTGCCACCTGCCAACTATTTGTGAGAGAAAGTAATTGGGATTTTTACGATAGACGCATTAAAAAAGTGTGGAAATTTCTCCACACTTTTTTAATTTAAGGCCTTAAGACTTTGTCGGGCTAAAAAATTTAATTTTTGTGCAACCACAGCTTTACGATGGAATTAGTGATCTCTACCAGCTCTCCATAGGAATCCGGCTTATGGAGGAAACAACTGGCACCTAATTCGTAAGAGGTTCTACGGTCCTGGTTCAAGGTGGAGGTGGTTAGCACGATTATGGGAATTTGACTGAACTTCTTATTGTTCCTGATCTCTTTCAGGGCTTGAAGTCCCAACATCCCCGGCATGTTCAGATCCAATAAGATAAGGGCTGGGAACTCGGATTCCTCCGAATGCAGGTTCTCCAATAAGGTTTCTGCATTCTCGATGAAGACATAGTCGATCTGGGGACTGTTCTCCAGGAACGCATCTAGGATAATCTGCCGGTCGTCCGGATCATCGTCTACAATGAAAATGAGAGGTTGCGCGTTGCTTTTCATAAATGATAATAAGTCTAAACGGTGATAAATCCAACCGGTAATTCTAAGGGTCAAACAGTTTGGTAAGTCCTATACTAGAACCTTGCCAAACTATAATACAATATACTGTTAAACGCTGGTATTTTTTAGATCGATAAACCATAAATTTGACGACCAATCAAAATATCCTTACATGCCTGCAAATACGAAAGCTGTTAAAAAAAGTAAAACCACGAATAAACCGCATACCCCCAATGGCAACGGCTCGTTGAACTGGGCCGAGACGTCCCCGGATGAATCCCTTGTAAATGATAAAGAGTTATTGCGCATCCTCATGCAGGTGCGCAACGGCAATTTTAGCGTGCGTATGCCTATCGACGAGACGGGTATCAAGGGAAAGATCTGTGATACGTTGAACGAGATCATTTCTCTCAATGAGGAGATGATGCGGGAGTTCACCAAGGCCGGTAATACCATCGGTAAACAGGGGAAGCTGACGCAGCGGATCGAAGTGCCCAATGCCAAAGGCTCCTGGGCCACCGGCGTGGACTCGCTGAACTCGATGATCTCCGACCTGGTGCATCCTACTATCGAGATCGCCCATGTGATCAGCTCTGTGGCCAAAGGCAACCTGTCGCAGAACATGCCGCTGGAGATAGGGGGGCATACGTTACAGGGAGAGTTCTCCCGCATTGCCCGGGAGGTGAATGACATGGTGAAGCAGCTGAATCTGTTCTCCATGGAGGTGACGCGTGTGGCGCGTGAAGTGGGCTCGGAAGGGAAATTGGGCGGCCAGGCCAAGGTAAAGGGGGTGGCCGGTGTATGGAAGGACCTTACGGATTCCGTGAACCTGATGGCGGGTAATCTGACCGCGCAGGTACGTAATATCGCGGAGGTGACCACGGCGGTGGCGAAGGGTGACCTTTCGAAGAAGATCACGGTGGACGTGAAGGGGGAGATCCTGGAATTGAAGAATACGATCAATACGATGGTGGACCAGCTGAACTCCTTCTCTTCGGAGGTGACGCGTGTGGCATTGGAAGTAGGTACGGAAGGGAAATTAGGGGGACAGGCCCATGTAAGGGGGGTAGGGGGTACCTGGAAGGACCTTACCGACTCGGTGAACGGGATGGCCAGCAACCTTACCGGCCAGGTGCGTAACATCGCGGAGGTGACGACGGCGGTGGCGAAGGGGGACCTTTCCCGTAAGATCACGGTGGACGTGAAGGGGGAGATCCTGGAATTGAAGAATACGATCAATACGATGGTGGACCAGCTGAACTCCTTCTCTTCGGAAGTGACGCGTGTGGCGCGTGAGGTGGGTTCGGAAGGCAAGCTAGGCGGTCAGGCCGATGTGCCGGGTGTGGGGGGTACCTGGAAGGACCTTACCGACTCGGTGAACAAGATGGCGTCGAACCTGACGTCCCAGGTACGTAATATCGCTGAGGTGACGACGGCGGTGGCTACAGGCGACCTTTCCCGTAAGATCGATGTGGATGTAAAGGGCGAGATCCTGGAATTGAAGAATACGATCAATACAATGGTGGACCAGCTGAACTCCTTCTCTTCGGAAGTGACGCGTGTGGCGCGTGAGGTGGGTTCGGAAGGGAAATTAGGCGGTCAGGCCGCCGTGGAAGGGGTAGGCGGCGTATGGAAGGACCTTACCGACTCGGTGAATGGGATGGCCAGCAACCTTACCGGCCAGGTGCGTAACATCGCGGAGGTGACGACGGCGGTGGCAAAGGGTGACCTTTCCCGTAAGATCACGGTGGACGTGAAAGGGGAGATCCTGGAATTGAAGAATACGATCAATACGATGGTGGACCAGCTGAACTCCTTCGGATCGGAAGTGACGCGTGTGGCGCGTGAGGTGGGTTCGGAAGGTAAGCTAGGTGGTCAGGCCGATGTGCCGGGTGTGGGGGGTACGTGGAAGGACCTTACCGACTCGGTGAACAAGATGGCGTCGAACCTGACGTCGCAGGTGCGTAATATCGCCGAGGTGACGACGGCGGTGGCCAATGGCGACCTTTCCCGTAAGATCACGGTGGACGTACAGGGCGAGATCCTGGAATTGAAGAATACGATCAATACGATGGTGGACCAGCTACGGGGGTTTGCCTCGGAAGTGACGCGTGTGGCGCGGGAGGTAGGTACGGAAGGGAAATTAGGCGGTCAGGCCTTTGTGCCGGGCGTGGCGGGTACCTGGAAAGACCTTACCGACTCGGTGAACGGGATGGCCAGCAACCTTACCGGCCAGGTGCGTAATATCGCGGAGGTGGCTATTGCCGTGGCCAATGGGGACATGTCGAAGAAGATCACGGTGGACGTGCGTGGAGAGATATTGCAGCTGAAGGAGACCCTCAATACGATGGTGGATCAGCTCCGCGCCTTTGCCTCGGAAGTGACGCGTGTGGCGCGTGAGGTGGGTACGGATGGTAAGCTAGGCGGTCAGGCCTTTGTGCCGGGTGTGGCGGGTACCTGGAAGGACCTTACCGACTCGGTGAACTCGATGACGGGCAATCTGACGGCGCAGGTACGTAATATCGCCGAGGTGACCAAGGCGGTGGCTTCCGGTGACCTGTCGAAGACCGTGGCCATCGACGTAAAAGGTGAGATCCTGGACTTGAAGAATACGATCAATACGATGGTGGAGCAGCTGAACTCGTTTGCCTTCGAGGTGACGCGTGTGGCGCGTGAAGTGGGTACGGAAGGGAAATTAGGCGGTCAGGCCGAAGTAAGGGGCGTGGCGGGTACCTGGAAGGACCTTACCGACTCGGTGAACATGATGGCCTCCAACCTTACCAACCAGGTGCGTGGTATCGCGAAGGTGGTAACGGCCGTGGCTACGGGCAATCTGAAGCAAAAGCTTTCCATCGTGAGCCGCGGCGAGGTGGCCCAGCTGACGGATACCATCAACGAGATGATCGATACGCTGGCGTTGTTTGCCGACCAGGTAACGACCGTGGCCCGTGAGGTGGGTGTCGAGGGACGATTGGGTGGCCAGGCCAGCGTGCCGGGTGCATCGGGTATATGGAAGAACCTGACGGAGAACGTAAACCAGCTGGCGCAAAACCTTACCACGCAGGTACGTTCCATCTCGGAAGTGGCATCGGCGGTGACCAAGGGTGACCTTACCCGTACCATCCGTGTGGAAGCAAAGGGTGAGGTGGAAGCCTTGAAGGATACCATCAATCAGATGATCGCCAACCTGAAGGAGACGACGCTCCGCAACCAGGAGCAGGACTGGCTCAAATCCAACCTGGCGAAGTTCACGCAGATGCTGCAGGGACAAAAGGACCTCAATACCGTGACGCAGCGTATCCTTTCGGAGCTGGCGCAGGTGGTCATCGCCCACTATGGAGCTTTCTATATCCTCAAACAGGACGAAGACACCCGGGTGGACAAGCTCCGGCTTTTTGCAGCCTATGGTTACAGGGCGGAAAAGAATATACCGACAGAATTCTTTATAGGCGAAGGCCTGGTCGGACAGGTGGCCTTTGAAAAGGAAAGGATCATTCTTTCGAATGTCCCCAGCAATTATATAAAGATCAGCTCTGGATTGGGACGCGCCAAGCCGGCGAACCTGATCATCCTGCCCGTGCTGTTCGAGAATAAGGTAAAAGCCGTTATCGAGCTGGCCTCGCTGGATGTATTTAGCGAGACCCACCTGGACTTCCTCAGCCAGCTGACGGAAAGTATCGGTATCGTGCTGAACACCATCGAAGCGAATACGCGTACGGAAGAGCTGCTGGCCCAATCGCAATCGCTGGCCGGCGAGCTGAAGATCCAACAAGAAGAGCTGCGCAGGACCAATGACGAGCTGCAGGATAAAGCATTGTTGCTGGTGAAACAAAAGAACGAAGTGGAAGCAAAGAACAAGGAGGTGGAAGAGGCCAGAAGGTCGCTGGAAGAAAAGGCGGAACAGCTGACCCTTACCTCCAAGTACAAATCGGAATTCCTTGCGAATATGTCCCATGAGCTGCGTACGCCGTTGAACAGTCTTTTGATCCTCGCGCAGCAGCTGTATGAGAATGCGGAAGGCAACCTCACGGACAAGCAGATCCGGTATGCGAAGACCATTCACTCCTGCGGGGATGACCTTATCCAGCTGATCAACGATATCCTGGACCTTTCCAAGATCGAGTCCGGGTTCATCACCGCCAATATATCTCCTGTACGGTTTGGAGAGATCGCTTCCTTCGTGGAAACGACGTTCAAGCCCATCTCCGAAGCAAGACATCTGCGCTTCACCATCGAGACGGACCCGCGGCTGCCGCAATCCATGGAGACGGACCTGCAACGGCTGAACCAGATCCTGAAAAACCTGCTCTCGAACTCCTTCAAGTTTACGGAAAAGGGCGAGGTTAAATTGCGGATATACCAGGCCGACCATAATTGGAAGCAGGGCAACCCCAACCTGGACGGCGCTGAAAAAGTGGTGGCATTCGCCATCAGCGATACGGGCATCGGCATTCCGCAGGAAAAACAGAACATCATCTTCGAGGCATTCCAGCAGGCGGAAGGGTCCACCAGCCGTAAATATGGAGGTACCGGGCTGGGACTTTCCATCAGCCGTGGCCTGGCAGAGCTGTTGGGGGGCACCATCGAGCTGGAAAGCATTCCCGGCAGGGGCAGCACCTTTACCCTCTTTATCCCTATCGAGAATGTCGCGGGGGTCATTTCCAAAGAGACATCGGACAACCTGAACGCATACCAGCAGCTGCAGCTGGGCGGGGACAGCGGGGAGATCGATACGCTGCTGAATTCCCTTCGGGTGACGAACGAGGATGCGGGTAAGTTGAATATCGTCAATGAGATGATCAACGATGCGGGGGATGACAGACATAATATCCAGTCGGGGGACAAGATCGTGCTGATCGTGGAAGATGATCTCCGGTTTGGCAAGATCATCATCGAGAAGGCGCATTTGTACGGTCTCAAGGCAGTGGTGGCTACCAATTATATAGAAGTGTTCGATTTTATCAACCGGTTCACCCCGATTGCCATAACGCTGGATGTGAAGCTGCCGGATACCAGCGGCTGGAAGGTATTGGACCTGCTGCGGAATGACCTGAACTACCGGCATATACCCATCCACCTGATCTCCGGGGAGGAGAACAGGACGCTGGCATTGAAGCGGGGCGCCCGGAGCTTCCTGCTCAAGCCGTTGGAGAACGACGCGCTCAATGAGCTGTTCGAGGATATCGTAAGCTTTTCGAACAAGCAAAACAAAAAGGTCCTGGTGGTAGAAGACAACGAGGTGGATTATTCGCAGATCACCAAAATGCTGCAGGGCGAGAATATAGACGTAACCCTGGCGACGACGGGCCGCAAGGCGCTACAGGATACCAATATAAAGGATTATGACTGTATCATCCTGGATTATACCCTGCCGGACATCTCCGGCATCGATCTGATCAACCAGGTCAGCGAGAGCAAGAAGAAGCTCACGCCCGTGATCGTATACAGCGCGAAGGATTTCGATAAGAAGGAGCTTTATCATCTCAACCGCGCGTCCAATACGGTATTGCTGAAAGGGGTGAATTCCCTGGAACATTTGCTGGAGGAGACGGTGCTGCAGCTGCATATCAACCATAAGGACCTCCCCATCGAGAAAAAGAAGGTGATCGAGCACATCCGCATGAAGGATGATATCCTGACGGGTAAGAATGTGCTGGTCGTGGATGACGATGTCCGTAACCTGTTTGCCCTGACGACGGTGTTCGAAAGATACAATATAAACGTGATCACGGCGGAGAGCGGAAAGGAGGCCATCAGTATCATCAATGACGACAGGCAGAAGATCGACATGGTGCTGATGGATATCATGATGCCGGAGATGGATGGATACGAGACGACGCAGAAGATCCGGCGCGAGCATAAGAACTCCACCCTGCCTATTATTGCCGTGACGGCCAAGGCCATGAAGGGCGACCGTCAAAAATGTATCGAGGCGGGCGCTTCCGACTATATCACCAAACCCCTGAAGATCGATCAATTGTTGTCATTGATGCGGGTCTGGTTCTATAAATAATCCTAAAAACCGATGAATGCAACCAAAGATCTTATTAGTGGACGACCGGGAGGACAATTTGCTGTCAATGGAGACGCTGCTGGAGTCCGATGGTTATCGTATCGTTAAGGCCAACTCCGGAAGGCAGGTATTGAAGATCCTGCTTTCGGACTTTGACTTTGCCCTTATCCTCATGGACGTACAGATGCCGAACCTGAATGGTTTCGAGACGGCCTCGCTCATCTATGAACGGGAACGGCTCCGGCATATCCCCATTATTTTTATCACGGCCAATAATTACGGGGAAGAGAATATATTCAAGGGCTATAAGGCAGGGGCGGTGGACTATATCTACAAGCCTGTAAAGCCTGAGCTGCTGCGGGCGAAGGTGAGCGTTTTCGTGGACCTGTACCGGAAGAATCACCGGCTGCTGGCCCAGGAGCAGAAGCTGGTAGCCATCAACAAGAGCCTGGAGCTGGAGATCAACGAGCGGAAGGCTTCGGAAGAGAAGGTCAACGAGCTGAACCGGCAGCTGCTGGAGAATATCGCGCGGCTGGAGCAGGCCAACAAGGACCTGGACCTTTTTGCCTTTATGGCTTCCCACGATCTGCAGGCGCCACTGCGAAAGATACGAATGTTCAGCGACAGGCTGCTGAGCGATCATCTCCAGCATTTGAACAAGGATGGTCAGCTGTATCTTTCCCGCATACAGGAGGTGTCGAAAAGGATGCAGGACCTTATCAATGACATTCTGCGATTTTCCAAGATCTCGGGAGAAAGGGAGAACTTCGAGGAGGTGGACCTGAATGACGTTATGAAGGAGGTGATCTCCGAGATGGAGGGGCCTATCCGGGAAAAGCAGGCCGAGATCCTGCTGGAATCGCTGCCGGTATTGCCTGTCAATGCGGTGCTGATGGGACCGTTGTTTTCCAATTTGATCAGCAATTCCCTGAAATACAGCAAAAAGCAGGTGCCTCCGCAGATACGGATCCGGCATGAGATGACCAATGCCGTGACGAACGGTAAGGACATGGATGCCCGTTACTGCCGGATCATCATCGAAGACAATGGCATTGGGTTTGATCAGAAATACGCTGAACAGATCTTCGATATGTTCCGCCGGCTGCATCCCAACGCGGAATATGAGGGCACGGGCATCGGGCTGGCCCTTTGCAAAAAGATCGTGGAGAAACATAAAGGATTTATTTCAGCCCGGAGCAGGCAGGGTGAAGGGTCGACATTTATCGTAAGCCTGCCGTTAAGCAATGCGAAAAAAGAAGTATTGGCATGAACAACTTGCAGCTATTGAAAAATAATGTACTTTGAAAGGAAATTACAACGATAAGGTGTTAACAGCTAATTCAAAAGATAGTATGTTGCCATCCAACCTGCCGACGCGGGTGTTGATCGTGGAAGATGACGAGGATGACTACTTAATAATAGAGGCTTGTATCAAGGACATACCGGATAAGAAATTCCTGATCGACTGGTGCTATAATTATGAGGAGGCGCTGAAGCGCATTGCCGACAGCGGCTATGATATCTATTTTATCGATTATTTGTTGGGAGAGAAGACGGGTCTGGAGCTGCTCCGGGACGCAATTGCCCTGGGGTGCGAGGACCCTTTGGTATTGCTCACCGGCATCGGTAACCGGGATGTGGATGTGCAGGCCATGAATATCGGCGCCGTGGACTATCTGGTAAAGTCGGAGATCAATACGGAGAAGCTGGAACGCAGCATTCGTTATGCATTGGAGCGGAGCGCGCATATCAAAGCCCTGAAGGCCAACGAACGGAAGTTCAGGAGCATTTTCGAGCGGTCGAAGGATGCTGTTTTCCTGGCGGATACGGAGATGATCTTTTTGGATGCCAATAGTGCGACCAGCGATCTTTTCAAGTACAGCAAGGAGGAGCTGCAGCAATTGAGCCTTTACTATCTGTTTGCCCGCAGGGATGCTGCCGCATTGTTGAAGGCCCGGCTACAGCAGACGGGAGAGGTAGAGGATGAGGAGGTGGAGCTGCTGACGCGTACCAAGGAAAAAAGGAATTGTATCCTGTCCCTCAGCCGGCAGACGTATCCATCCGGCGGGAGCTATATCCAGGGCATCATACATGATATCACCAATCTGAAAAGGATCGAGCGGGCCACTTTTCAGATCGAAAAGCTGCGGTCGACGGCTACATTGCTGCGAACGCTGGCGCATGAGGTAAGGAACCCGCTGACCAATATCAACTTGTCGGTGGAGCAATTGAAGCCGGAGCTGAACAGCGAAGATGCCAATATCTACCTGGATATCATCGCGCGTAATTGCGGTCGCATCGACGGACTTATCTCCGAGCTGCTGGACCTGTCACGTCCGGCGGAGATCTCCCTGCAAAAAGTACCTCTCCAGGCCATCATCGACAGCACCCTGGCGGCGGCTTCGGACCGCATAGCGTTGAAGAGCATCGGCATGGAGCTGAACTATCCCGAGCATCCGGCGTATATCATGGCGGATATAGAGAAATTGAAGATCGCTTTTTTGAACATTGTCATCAATGCCGTGGAAGCCGTTCCAAAGGAGGCGGGCAGGATCAATGTTTCCATCAAGGAAGAGGGGGCCCAATACAAGGTATTTATCAATGACAATGGGGGCGGTATCCCCGAAGAGAATATTTCCCGCATATTCGAGCCGTATTTTACCTCCAAGACCAATGGATTCGGATTGGGGCTGGCGGCCACCTGGAATATCCTGCAATCCCACAGGGCCTCCATCGATGTGAACTCGCAATTAGGGGAGGGGACCAGCTTTATATTGGCTTTTGAGCAAGCCAACTGACGGGCCCTCAGCGCGCACGCCGACGAACCAGGTGCGGGGCCGGCTCAGGGATAAGCTATCGGGTCCAGCTCCAGGATCTGGTGAAGGTGGTGCAGCAGGTGGTTGCAATAGTCCGCCGCCATCCATTCGATGGTATATTCCTTTCCATTCGCCATAATGCATTTCCGGAGGGCGGTGTCAGGGCCGATGCCGGAAAGGATCCGGCACATATGCCGGTTCAGCAGACGCCATAGAATGACGAGATCGCCGGAAGAAGCAGACTGGTAATCCGAGAGGGTCACCCACTGGTCCTGATCGTATCCGATATGCGGCAGCTCCTCGTATTGGGTGACGATGAATCGACGGATGTTGTTCTGTGCAGAATCGACCAGGTGGCCGATGATCTCCTTTTTACTCCATTTGTCCGGCAGGGGCTTACGGGCGTACTCTTCTTCCGATATGGATTCCAGGCGCCGGTAATAATTCTGAACGATCTTTTCCAGGTGTTCTATCGTGGCTTGCATAATTAGAATTAGCCGCGAAATATACAAAATAAACCTAAGCTGATTGCCCGTCCAACTGGGTAAAATCCCCTGGTAGAATACTGATTTGATAATATCCCTGGCAACCGATAAATTTGCGGCTCGAACAGACGTATAAAATCCACTTACGAATGAGACAAATTGCTTTACGGGAGGCTTTACGGGAGGCCATGAGCGAGGAAATGCGCCGTGATGACCGTGTTTTTTTAATGGGAGAAGAGGTTGCCGAGTACAATGGCGCCTATAAGGTCAGCCAGGGTATGCTGGATGAATTCGGTCCTAAAAGAGTCATCGATACGCCCATATCCGAACTGGGTTTTGCTGCGGTAGGGGTAGGCGCTGCGCAAAATGGTCTTCGTCCCATTGTAGAGTTCATGACCTGGAACTTTGCCGTCCTTGCCCTCGACCAGATCTTGAATACGGCTTCGAAGATGCTGGCGATGAGCGGTGGCCAGGTAAGCTGTCCCATTGTATTCCGTGGGCCCAATGGGTCGGCCGGGCAATTGGGAGCGCAGCACTCCACTGCATTCGAAAGCTATTATGCGAACATACCCGGGCTCAAGGTAGTATCTCCCAGCAATGGATATGATGCCAAGGGCTTGCTGAAACAGGCCATCCGGTATGAAGAGGACCCTGTGATCTTTATGGAAAGCGAGGTTTCGTACGGCGATAAGTCCGAGGTGCCCGAAGAGGAGTATTATATTCCCCTGGGCAAGGCCGATGTCAAAAAAGCCGGTAAGGATGTGACCATCGTCAGCTTTAACAAGATGATGAAAGTGGCATTGGGCGCTGCGGCGGAGCTCGAAAAGGAAGGTATCGGCGCCGAGGTCATCGACCTGCGTACCATCCGTCCCCTGGACTGGATGACGATCCTGGACAGCGTAAAGAAGACCAACCGGCTGGTCATCGTGGAAGAACAGTGGCCATATGCCTCTATTTCCTCGGAGATCAGCTATCGTATACAAAAAGAAGGGTTCGACTATCTGGATGCGCCTATTCGCCGCATAACGGCGGCCGATGCTCCCCTGCACTACGCCCCCAACCTGGTGGCGGCGGCCCTGCCGGACGTAGGCCGGACGGTGAAGCTGGTGAAAGAGGTGATGTACTTAAAAAAATAAAAAAAATCCCGACCCATGGTTCGGGATTTTTTTTCAGGGTAAGCACAGGCTATTTGATCGCCGTCAGCGCTGTATTGAACAGCACGAGGAATCCATACACACAGCCTAATAAAAGGCCACCAAGAATAGTCAGTTTGACAAGTACTTTACCAGT
>DASZXP010000100.1:0-6153 GCA_035545935.1 Puia sp.
AACTCCTTCATACCCGGCGTGTCGATGACCGCACCCGCCGGCTGGCCGGGCCCGAAAGGCTCGCCGGGCTGGTCAAGTCCTTGCCCTCCGCCAAGAGATCCCCCCTCCTGGCTGACCCCGAAAGGCCTACCAGGCGGCAGATCGAACATCTCCGAAAAAGTCGTCGTATGCGTACCCTTCCCGCTCCACCCGCTGACATCCTGCGTCTTTAGCCGCAGGTCCGGCAGGATAGCATTCAAAAATGAGGACTTGCCTACTCCCGAGTGTCCGCTTAACAAACTGATCTTACCCTGAAGCAGCTGCCTTACTTCCTCCACACCCTCTCCCGTCTCGACACTCATACGGATCACCCGGTAGCCAATGGCTTCATACATCTCTTTCCAGACCTCGAATTTCTCCGCCTCTTTTTTCCGGTACAGGTCCACCTTATTGAAAAGCAATACGGCAGGAACATGATAGGCCTCACAGGTCACCAGCCATCGGTCGATAAAGCCCTGGGAAGTGCGTGGCTCCTTCAATGTCACCAGCAACAGCGACTGGTCGATATTCGCCGCCACGATATGATGCTGCATCCGGTGGGAAGGTGACTGCCGGTTGATATAATTCCTGCGATCCCGGATCTCCGTGACCACCGCCGTACGTTCCAGCTCGTCTTCCGGCTCGATATTGATAAGGTCTCCCACCGCAATAGGATTGGTGGAGGTGATCCCATCCAGCCGCAAAATACCTTTCAGCCGGGCATTCCACAGCTCTCCCTCCGCGGTCTTTACCACATACCAGCTGCCCGTAGACTTATAGACTTTGGCGATCATGGGAACTTCTTTAAAACAGTCCAGCGGAGCAGCAGCTCCAGCATCAGCAATACCGCGGCCGCCAGCGCGAAAGGAAAGAACTGCTCTGTATATCTGCGGAGCGCCGTTACTTCTATCTTGGATTTTTCCAGCCGGTCGATCTCCGAATAAATATTATGAAGGCTCTCGTTGTCTTTGGCCCGATAATATAATCCACCCGTCTCCTTTGCTATCTGCGTCAGTAGTTTTTCATCGATGTTGACCTTTTCCCTGGAAAGGACCACCCCTTGCGGCGTCTGTATGGGTACTGGCGCAAAGCCCTCCGTCCCCATACCTATCGTATATACCCGCACCCCGATGGATTTGGCGATCTCTTTGGCCGTATTCGGATCGATAAGCCCCCCGTTGTTCTCTCCATCTGTCAGGAGAATGATCACCTTGCTCTTGGAAGGCGAGTTGCGCAGCCTGTCCACACCCGTAGCCAGACCCGAGCCGATGGCCGTACCGTCTTCCAGCAGTCCGCTCTGTACATTGGAAAGCTGTGTCTTTAGCACCGCCCGGTCCGTCGTCAGAGGACACATCGTAAAACTTTCTCCCGAAAAGATCACCAGCCCTATCCGGTCCGTAGGACGGTTGTCGATGAACTCAGCCGCCACATTCTTGGCCGCTTCCATACGATTGGGCGTAAAGTCCTGCGCCAGCATACTGCCGCTGATATCCAGGCAAAGCACGATATCGATACCTTCTCCCGTCACCAGCTGCTCGTCGTTATGCGTCTGAGGACGCGCCAGGGCAATGATGATACAGCAGAGGGCCAGCACACGAAAGACAAAAGGGATAGGTCGGAGCAGCCCCTTCCAGGACCGCAGTCCGGCAAAAGGACGCACCGAAGACACCAGCACCGTACCCTGGGCCTTTCCTGCTTTGCGCAGCTCCCAATAGATCAGCAGCGGCACCAGGGCAAACAGCCCGAAGAATGCCGGCTGACTAAAGTGAATTTCTTTATACCAATCGTACAGCACTATACTCCGCTTTTTATTGTTGATTCATTTTTCCGTCCTCTGCATCTCCCTTGTCCGTCTTGCCAGGCTGGTTCGGCTTCCCCGCCTTCTGTCCCGTTTGTTCCGGCTTTCCTGGCGCCTGCCCCGTTGTCTGACCCGCCCGACCTGGCCCCTGCCCTGGCTGTCCCGGTTGTTCCGGCTCCGCTATCTCATTCAGATGATCCACCGACTGACGTATCACCTGGTAGCTGCGCTCATTATCCTCCGCGCCCGGCTGATATTTGGCGAACTTTACAAAATCAGTCATCCGCAATGTCTCTGCCAGCGCATCGAACTGCGGATGGGTCAGCGGCAGCCTCCGCAGCTGCCCGATAAGCTCTTCATTCGTCTCCGCCAGACTCGCGATCCCCAGCCTCCTCAGCACGAACAGCCGGAGGATATCGTTCAATCGCGTATAGTATATTTTTATCTGCCCATCCGCACCCGCGCCCTGCTTGTGTAATTCTTCCAGCTGCCGTACCGCCTCCTCATAAGGAGTAAGGATCACCAGCGGCGCCGCCTCCATACGCCGCAACAGCTTCTTCTTCATCACCAGCCACACCACCAGCGCCAACGCTATCAACGTCACCGCCCCCACACCCCACGGGATCCATTTCGCATACGGATTGGGTATGTCGATGATGTCCTTGATATCATGATAATCTTTATTGGGGTCGAATTTGGAGTAATTCACCCGGAGCATCACCGTGTCCGACAGATATTTGTTATTGTCTGAATAAAAAGGAAGCTGTGGAATGGCCCAGACACCCGAATCGAAGCTCGTGATGGTAAAATATTGCCGGTAATACTGCTCATCCGGCTTGCCGACGGAATCCAATTTCCCTTTCTCCACCCATTCGAAATGCGGAAGACTGTCCAGCGCCGGCCATGTAAGGGACATGCTGCCCGGCACAAAAGCTTCTATCAGCATATGCACCGGCTGTCCGATGACGATCTCCTGCTTGTCCAGCGATACTTTCACTTTTACGGCCGGTCCATCGCCATGATGTCTCCCGTGCTGTTGTGCGGTCACTGCAAGGGACATCAGGAGGAAAGCCACGCCCCACCAGTATTGGGTTGGTCCGGGGCTAAGTATATGTGTTGTCGATCTTTTCATGTACTATGCCGGCCGGTGACGTCCGACAAAAAACCGTTGTAATATTTTGACGTAATCTTCGTCTGTGCGTAAGTGCAGGAGGTCTGAACCAGCCCTTTGAAAAATGCCCTTACACTGTTCCGTCTGATCAAAAAAATGTTGTTGATAATGGGTCCGCACCAGGTAGTCATCCGTATCCACCCAATAACGGCGGCCCGTCTCCGAGTCTTCCGCCTCGATCATCCCGATGGACGGCAGCTGCATATCCATCTTGTCATATACTCTTATCCCAACGACATCGTGTTTCTTGCCCGCCACTTTCAGCGCGTCCTCGAACCGCTCCTCCTGTCTGCCCGAACCCGCTCCGACGGCGGCATCCGCCCCACGCTCCTCTATAAAATCGCTGAGAAAAAAGACGATGCTTTTCTGACGGGAGCTGCGGTTGAGGAACCGGATAGCCTCCCGCAGGTTCGTCCCTTTGTTGCGCGGCTCCGTGGTCAGCAATTGCCGCACGATGAAAAGGACATGTTCCCTTCCTTTTTTAGGCGGGATATACCCTTCTATCTTGTCGCTGAAGAGGATGACCCCCACCTTGTCATGGTTATTGATGGCGGAAAAGGCGAGCACCGCACAGATCTCCGTGATCAGGTCCTTCTTACGGGCATGCACAGTGCCAAACAGCGAGCTGGCGCTTACATCCACCAGCAGCATCACCGTCAGCTCACGCTCTTCCTCGAACAGCTTGCTGAAAGGATGGTTGAATCGCGCGGATACGTTCCAATCGATGAATCGGATGTCGTCACCCGCGGCATATTCCCGCACTTCACGGAAACTCATGCCACGCCCCTTGAATGCGCTGTGGTATTCTCCCGTAAAGAGATGACGCGTCAGCCGTTTGCTCTTTATCTCCAGCTCCCGCACCTTCTTTAATATTTCCGTGGTCGTCAGCATAATGATGTCCCGTCAGGGAATGGGTATTGCTTTTAATACATCGTCGATCACCTGTTCTATGTTTACGCTCTCCGCCTCCGCTTCATACGTGAGCCCGATACGATGACGCAGCACATCCTTGGAAATGGTACGTACATCCTCCGGTATCACATACCCTCGCTTGTTGAGGAAAGCATTGGCTTTGGCCGCCAGCGCCAGGTTGATGCTTGCACGGGGACTTCCGCCATATGCGATCAACGGCTTCAGCTTCTCCAGCTTATACTTCTCCGGCGTCCTCGTGGCAAATACGATATCCAGTATATAGTGCTCCACTTTTTCGTCCATGTATACCTGCCGCGTCAGATCCTTGGCCTGGGTGATCTCTTGCATCGATACCACCTGCTCCACCTTGGGAGACTGTGCGCCCTGCACATTCTGACGGATGATCAGCTGCTCCTCTTGTTTGCTGGGATAATCCACGATCACTTTCATGATAAATCGGTCTTGCTGCGCTTCCGGCAGCGGATAAGTGCCCTCCTGCTCCAGCGGGTTCTGCGTGGCCAGCACCAGGAATGGCTCCTCCAGTTTATAGCTCGTATCGCCGATGGTCACCTGTCTTTCCTGCATCGCCTCCAGCAGGGCGCTTTGTACCTTGGCAGGAGCGCGATTGATCTCATCCGCCAGGACAAAATTGGCGAAGATCGGCCCCTTCCGCACAACGAACTCATGCTTTTGCTGATTGTAGATCATCGTACCGATGACGTCCGCCGGCAACAGATCCGGCGTGAATTGTATCCGGCTGAACTGCGCATGAATGGCCTGTGACAGCGACTTGATAGCCAGTGTTTTCGCCAGACCCGGCACTCCCTCCAGCAGGACATGCCCGTTGCTGAGCAGTCCGATCAGCAATCTGTCCAGCATATGATGCTGACCCACGATGACCCTTCCCACTTCATCCCGTAGTCTGTCGATAAAGGCCGCCTGGTATTGTATCTTGTTATTTAACTGTTTGATATCCTCCGCGGTATAGAGCATGTTTCTAATATTAGGATTGCAAAATACGAAACAAGAGGCAAGTAGCTTGCCAGATAATCATAAACTTGATTTTTTACACGCATTAGGGGAAATATTGCGTAAAAAGATGATATCTAGTGCAATAAAATCACTTTCCTCATTGTTAAAGAAGCGCTCTTAATTGTTAACACAAACCAGTATTTTTTATGAAAAAAAATCTATTATTTTTTGTCGTAAGCGCCTTCTCCCTTCTAACCCTGATGCTTGCCGGATGTAGCAAAAAGGACAGTGGTTCATCATACAGTATGGCCAGCATTGCCGGCACATACAAGCTCACCTCAGCCACCTACACCGCCGGCGGCGTCACCCAGGATGGGATGGATCTCTTTTTTGATCCATGCCAGCAGGACGATATCCTGCAATTCAAGGCGGATTCGACCTTTATCTACACCGACGCCGGCACTACCTGTTCGACGGATGGCAGCGGGACAGGGAAATGGTACATCAGCGGAAATTACCTTATACAAACAGAAGACCAGAACAATGACACCGCTACCATCAAGAGCTTTAATGGCACTGCTCTCACCCTCACCACCCCGGTTGATTTGTTAGGGGTGCCTGTTATCTTTGCTATTACAATGACAAAACAATAAGTATACCCGCATATTTTCAGAGGCTGCCCGCAAAGGCAGCCTTTTTTATGGACCGCAAAAGCCTCTTCCGGGCAACCTTTCCCGCTCCAATTTCGTCTTTATATTGGCGGCGCCCCCGGACGGCAGGGCCCCGAACCTGTTCAGGTACACCGCCAAAGTAGGTCCGATTGGCCACCTGGTGGGCTGTTTTTTTAACCCGTTTTTAATCACATGAGGCAATAAGTTTCTACGACCTTAGTTTAAACCTAAGAGGCCTCCAACCTTCTAATGGAAACCTTCGACAACGAACCTTTCCCCGGCAATGACACTGCCGGCAGGCCGGCAAGATCCGGTTCGTTTGCGAAAAATTGTGCGAATGCCTTCGAAATGGACCATATTAGCAATCTCGATCAGCCTGGCCCTCGGCAGCTGTCACAGTACGTCCCATCATGATATGGACCTGCTTACCAGCTCCCCCTGGAAATACGAAAAGGCGGGCTTTGACACCGAGACTGAAGATGAGGACGTAGCAGCCAGCTTCAACGCGCTGGACCCCCGCATCATTGGTTTTGAAAAAGATTACGCTATCGTCTTCCGCACCGACGGCACAGGCGCCTTGAAAGAAACCCGGCCCAGGAACAAATACCATA
>DASZXP010000101.1:0-33648 GCA_035545935.1 Puia sp.
CCCTGGATTATTTTTTCCGCCTTTTTAATAATGATCTCACCGTGCTGGGTGATTTTGGCAAGCATATACTGGCGGGCGTTCCGTCTACCCTGGCAGAAGGCTTGACCACCACCCCGATCATGCGCCAGGCGTTGAACGACATCCTCTATTGTCCGTTGGAAGGCATGTTGAAAAAGATCTATGTGGAGTCGAAGGTCCTGGAATTGGTGGCGTTGGTTGTCAGTCAGGCAAAACAGGCTGTTGCGGGGGATGCCATGGATATGAGGAAAGAAGACATCGACAAGCTGCATTATGCGCGTGAGATCATCTTACAGCGAATGAATGAGCCCTGCTCGCTGATGCAGCTGGCCAGGCTGACGGGGCTGAACGATTTTAAGCTCAAGAAGGGGTTTCGGGATGTGTTCGGGACTACGGTATTCGGCTATTTGCTGGAGGAACGGATGAATCTGGCGAAAAGACGATTGCTGGAAGGACACATGCCTGTTGCCGAGATCGCAATAGAGGTCGGGTATAAGAATGCGACGCATTTCACGGCCGCCTTTAAACGACATTTCGGGTATTTGCCCAGTGACCTGAGGAATATAAAGTAAATAAGCCTGTACGTATTATTTAGCCGTTTCGGCAGGTAGTTTCCAGTCGGGCCGGATATAATGGCAGGTGTACCCGTACGGATGTTTTTGGAGGTAGTCCTGGTGTTCTTCTTCGGCATCCCAGAACTCCGTGGCCGGGGTCACCTCCGTGACGATGGGACGGGAGTAGATATGGGCCCTGGTGAGCTCATCGATCAATTGGACAGCTGTATTCTTTTGTTCTTCGTTGAGATAAAAGATAGCCGACCGATAGGAAGTTCCAATGTCGTTGCCCTGTCTATTGCGGGTGGTCGGATCATGTAATTGGAAAAAGAATTCCAACAACTTACGATAGGTAGTTTTAGAGGGGTCGAATTCGATAAGGATGGCTTCGGCATGCGTGCCATGATTTCGATACGTAGCGTTGGGAACATCCCCGCCCGTATAACCAACGGTGGTCTTGATAACTCCTGGCTGACTCCGGACCAGTTCTTCCACACCCCAGAAGCAACCGCCGGCCAGAATGGCTTTTTCTGTATTCATATGCTTTGTATTGACTATACTGATACTATAAGCGTGCCAATCCTCTTTGCGACATTTCGTCATGTCCCTATGCGGCGGCTGTTCCGGTGGCGGTGGCAAGCATTTGCCGGAGGGCCTCGGGGCAAAGCGAGCCCATCGGATTTGTGCGCTTTTGCATATATTCGTTTTATCTAAAGCTGACACTATATGAAGGCATGCGTATCATTCATTTTTGTATTATTAACGCTGACCGGGTATTCACAGAACAGCATCAACAATTACAAATATGTAATTGTGCCGCAGCGGTTCGATTTCTCGAAAGAAGATGATCAGTATGGATTGAGCAGCACCACGAAGCTGTTGCTGGACCAAAAGGGATTTGTCGCCTTCATCGGTAATAAAGGATTGCCGGCGGACCTGGCTGCCAACAGGTGTAATGCGCTGATGGCTGACGTGACCCAGAACAAAAGTTTTTTTACTACCAAGCTGACGCTTATCTTAAAAGACTGCCAGGGTAATATCATTTATAAAAGCAAAGAGGGTAAAAGCAGGGAAAAGGAATTTCCAGTGGCGTACGACGAAGCTTTGAAAGAAGCTTTCAAATCGCTGAATGATGTTGCTTATAAATATGACAGTACGGCAATGGCTGCAAATGCGCAACCGGCTGTTGCGACACCTGCTGCTGCACCTGCCGTGCCGGCTTCCGCACCGGCCTCTGAACCGGCTGTGGGGGATAAAATAACGGGAACCTTATATGCCCAGGCCACGGCTAATGGGTATCAGCTGATCGATATCACTCCCAAAAAAGTATTATTACTGCTTAAAACTTCCATCCCGGATTATTATATAGCGCAAGCCGGAGCATCCAACGGGATTGTCTTTAAAAAGGATGGAGAGTGGTTCTTCGAGTCCTATAAAGACGACAAGCTTGTTTCTCAGAAACTGGAGATCAAGTTCTGATAGGAACGGGTCCTCCTGAGCACCTGTTCGACATCACCGTCTAGGCCGATTACTGAAAAAAATATATATTGTGGCAGTAATCTTCTCATTGCTATGCCAGCTATTACCATGAATCAATTATGTCTGCAAATAGCAGAATCAGATGATGAGCTGGCTTTTGGGGAGCTGTTCAAGCTCTATTATCCGCGACTTTTATTGTTTGCCGAAGCTATTCTTAAAAGCCGTGAACCGGCGGAAGAGGCGGTGGAAGATGTGTTCCTGAAACTATGGGAAAACAGAAAAGTATTGCCCGCTATCAATAATATCAATTATTATCTGTTGGTCGCGGCCAAGCATAAGGCGCTGGATTACCTCGAGAAAATGAAAAAGCACGCTGTGATCAGGCTGGAAGATGTGCAAGTGGAGTTTGGAGACATTGCTGTCAATCCCGAAGACTCGCTGATCTCGGCGGAGAGCGTTCGTATCATTCAAGCGATCATCAATGGACTTCCGCCCCGCTGCAAGCTCATGTTCCGTCTGGTAAAGGAAGACGGCCTGAAATACAGAGAAGTCGCTGATCTGCTGAATATTTCCGTGAAGACCGTCGAGACCCAAATGTCGTTGGCCCTCAGTAAAATAGGCGCCGCCTTGCAAACCCGCATGCCATCGGACAACCGGCTGTACCGCTCCGGCGGGGCCGATAAATAAATATTTCCCAAAATATTTTTAAAGCGCTTCAGGGTATTCATTCCTTTTGCCTGTCTTAAGATGCATACATCTTTTCATGGAAAAAAACAGGTTTTGGGAGCTGCTGGCCAGGGTCAAGTCGGGTGAAGCTACACCCGAAGAGCAATTAGAGCTCAGTCAGCACCTGTCCGCCTCCCCGGAGGATATCGACCTGGTGAAGCAATTAGACGCGTATTGGGAACTCCCGATGCCGGCAGCTTCAGCGCCCTCCACTAATGAGATAACGACAGCCTGGGACAGCGTCCGCAGCAAGATCATCAGCCAGCAGCCGCCTGTCGAGCTGCCAGCCAGAGGGATCAGGGTAAGGCGTATGATAAGATACGCGAGCGCCATAGCCGCTGTCCTTATAACGACGGCCGGTATATGTCTGTGGAATGTACTAAAAATGCCCCCCCCACCCTCCGCACTGCAAAAAAATATTGTTTCTACCAAGAACGGCTCCCGATCAAAAATTGAATTGCCCGATGGCACCCAGGTGTGGCTGAATGTGGGCAGCAGGATCAACTATGACGAGAATTATGGAAAGGAGAACAGGGAGCTGACCCTTACCGGCGAAGCTTATTTCGATGTAGCGCACAATGCGAATACGCCTTTTATCCTTCATACGGGCAAAATGGATGTAAAAGTGTTGGGTACTGTCTTCAACGTAAAAGCTTATCCCGGCGACGTCACTACCGAAGCCGCGCTCATCAAGGGCTCCATCGAGGTCACCTTCCCCGGTCGCCCACATGACAAGCTGATCCTGAAGCCGCACGATAAGATCTCCATCGTCAATAAAGAGGTAACGGCGGTGGATACTCCTGTCACCCGGCATACTTACGCCGGTAATAAGACAATACCGGCCATCATGGTCTCATCCGTGCAATACGAGCCCGACAGCAGCGCCATTATCGAAACAGCCTGGGCAGTGAACAACAGGCTGATCTTTCGCAGCAAGACCTTTGAAGAGCTTGCCAGGGATATAGAGCGCTGGTTCAATGTCACCGTACGGGTAGAGGACAGCTCTATCCTGTCTAAAAAATTTACAGGGACATTCAGCAATGAGAGCATCTCGGATGCCCTGTATGCCCTGAGCCTGTCCTACCCATTCCACTATAGGGTCGATAGGAATACGAATACAGTGATCATCAACTGAAAATAGCTAACTGCTTTTAATAACGAAAAACGATTGCTTATGAATACCAGTACATAACTCTTTCCTCTATACAATAAGAACGGGAAATGCGCAAACATTTCCCGCCAACAGCTAAAAAGACGGCACGCATGTCTCGTGGAAAAGCTATGCCATGCCCTCTATTATTTAACCATATCAATACGAATTTATGGAAATAATTCGACTTGTGGGTGCGATCGTGCCCGGAAGTGAATGCAAGAAAATCATTCTGGCTATGAAATTGACATTTGCCTTCACCTGTTTTTTATGCTTGCAGCTTTCAGCTAAAGTACATTCTCAAAACAGGGTGACCCTACGGCTTCATCAGGTGTCATTAGGCGATGTATTTCTCGAGATAGAGAAGAAGACGGAGTACCGATTCCTTTTTAATGATAACCTCCTTCAGGACGAGGTCCGGGTAACGGTGGACTTTAAAAACGAGCTTGTCAAGGACGTGCTGGCAAAATTGCTGGTCAATACGAACCTGGATTTCAAGGTGGTCAACGACAGCATCCACGACAGCCCCATCGATCGAAAATCCCCGCAATGGCCCTCCATCCGCCGTCCGTAATCCCCGTCCATATTGAAAATAGATGACAACCGTATCCCGCGTATAGCTTACCCGCACCGGCAGCGGCCCCGACACGACAAGTCCCTTCTCTCCATATACATCCTGCAACGCCCATCTTGCCAGCCGTTGACCCACCGTCCGCTTGTCCGTGGGATGTACATTGTCCCTTGCCCCGATGTCGCTGCATACAGCCATGCCCCCATCTGAAATGGTTGTCAGCATCCTTCGCTGGCCATCCCGAAACTCTGGCCAATAACGGCTTTTGTATTGCACCGTGTCGATGGAAGACAATTGCACCCAATAAAAAGGCAGATGCGGCTGCTTCCATTTCTTCCGATAGTCCTCGACCATGGCCTTCTGCAAACGCGGATACTCCTCCACCCGATCCGGCTCCTGTGAATTGCTTTCCCCCTGGTACCAGATAATACCCTCGATAGGCATCGGCAATATTGGCGCTATACCCGCCGCAAACGCAAAACCCGGCTTATACCCATGCGCATCACCTCGCTCTCCCACGTTCTGCTTCCCCCGCTGCCGCACCCAGACAGGAAGGGCATTGTTCTCCAGCCAGGGGCTGTCCAGCTTACCCGGGAATTCCTTCAACGCATCCATGCTCATAAACGTCTCGATGGGACAACCCCCGATAGCAAGATGGATCAATCCGATGGGAACATGCTCCCGTCCCGCAATAGTCTTTCCAAAATAATAACCCACGGCGCTCATCGTCCGCACGGTAACACTATCACACACCGTCCAGGCGCCCCGATAAAAGTCTGTAGTCGTCAATCGTTGCAACATCGAGTCCGTAAAGGACTTCCCATATACATTCTTACCGATATAGGAAGGATTGTACAGCCGGATCGATGGCTGCGCCGCATCAGTCTTCTCCTCCGCAAAATGTCTTTCACCGCTCATGGGGAATTCCATATTCGACTGACCTATACAAACCCACACATCCCCAAAAAGAATATTTCGCACATACACACTATCTCCCCCCGACACCACACGCAGCTCGCGCCCAACACTACCCGTCTGCTGCGCAGGAAAGTAAAGGCCCCAGGTGCTATCAGCCCCCACAATGGTCGACGCCTGCAACCTAGCTCCCGTCCTGTCCCGGCCCTCCATCTCCGCCCGCACCCTTTCCCCCGGCGTCCCCCGTCCCCATACATGCACAGGCTGTCCCCGCTGCAACACCATATTATCCGTAAATATCGCCGCGAGCTGTAAATGCGCGGCCAATAAAGCTACTAATGTCATGACCCAAGATATTGATCCAGAATTTGCATACAATACAATTCTTGTCTCGGCAGATGGAATGGTCCCTTGAAAAGATTACCCTTGGCCCGCTGCGCAATGCTCCCGTCCCGATGCAGATAGCCAAACCATTCCCCATGCTCCGCATCATGAAAATGACTATAGGCATACCCATGCACCTGCCGGTGCCACTGAGCATATTTCTCCTCCCCTGTCATAAGATACGCCAGCAGGGTAGCGATAATGGTCTCGTTATGCGGCCACCAGAACTTCATATCCTGCCAGTACTCCTGCACAGGCCTGTCATATACATCCCTGAAATAAAGTATACCCCCATGCTCCTTATCCCATCCTCTCTCCCACATATAATCCAGCATCTTGCAGCCCAATCGGATCAGAGCGGGATCATTGTTCCGGTAACGCGCTTCGTGCAGGATAAACCACGCCCCCTCGATGGCATGTCCCGGATTGAGCGTCCGCCCGTCGATATGATCGATGATGCTGCCATCCGGCGCCACCTGCTCCATCACACAGGCAATATCATCCTTTACAAAAAAAGTTTCGATCTCTTCTATCCACCGGCTGATCCATTCATCACAACGGCTATCCCCAATCGTCTCGCGCAGCTGCTGCGCCGTATTGATCATGATCATCGGCACGCCAATCCCCCGCGCAGGCCGCGTCCCCGTAAATTTTGCAGGCAACAGCCCCGGCTCGAACGCATATTCCAGGCACTTCCCGAACACCGCACGCGCCCTTTCAGCCGCCACCCTACTCCCGCTGGCCCTGGCATACGCCGCCGCCGCGATCACATAAAACGTCTCGGAAAAGAAATAACGCCGCTTGCGTATAGGCCGCCCATCCCGCGCCACATGAAAGAACATCCTCCCGTCGGCATCAAAACCATGTTGATTCAAAAAATCAAACCCCAGTTTCGCGCCCTCCAACCATTCTTGCCTTCTGTCAACAGTATTCCCTGGTCCGTCAACACGATCCCCCCGGCCGCCGGCACGATCCTCCGGCCCCCCGCCAGTATTATACAACGTCGACAACAACCACGTCGCCCGTCCCTGTATCCATATCGCCTTGTCATCATCCAGCAACGCCCCATCCCGATCCCGCATCAGCAAAAATCCCCCATGCTCCCGGTCAAAACTGCGCGGGAACCAGAAAGGCACGGTATCCTCCAGCAATTGCCGTGTATAAAAATCCCTGAGCTCTACAAGCTCCTCTCTCGTATATTCATGCATCTTGATAATCGTTTGTTGTCGGTCGAAGAAATGCCACCAGTAACACCAATGCCACCAGGACGATCACCGTCAGCAGCGAAAAATCCCTGCCCAGGTTTCCCGCATCGGTTGACTTCCCCAGCCACTCGGTGACCGACGCACCCGATAGCACACCCACCATATTCATCAGCCCATACGCAGTGGCCCGCTGACGCGGGCCGATAAACTGACAAAGTATCGGCATATTGTTCGCATCCGTCATCCCAAAGCCAAACCCAAAACAGATCCCCGCACCCACCACCATCACCAGCGAATGCCCAAACCCAAGCAACAACAACGATGGAATGGTAAGCCCCATGCCGATAGCGCTCGTGTACACACGCCCCTTATAATTTCTTTTTACCCACCGGTCGGACAACAATCCTCCGGATATTACTCCGAGAAAACTGGCGGCAGCGATGGTGATGGTCGCCAACGGACCGGCAACAGCCATATCCATCCGCAAGCTCGAAGCATATAGCGTAGGAAGCCAGTTCTTGGCAGCCCAGCCAGGCAGGCTCAGCACGGCAAAATAAAAAAGGATGATACCAAAAGCCGGCAGCGTGAACAGCCTTCGAAAGCCCGAATAGGCTCCTCTCGAAAAAGTCCTTGCTTTCTCTTTTAGCAATAACACCAGCACCCCCGCATACACGATACCCGCCAGCCCGAAAAGATGAAAGGTCGACTGCCAGGACTTCGCGGCAGCGATCGTCCCCCCAAATCCGCCCAGCGCCTGTCCCAGGTAAAGCCCAGTCATATGGAGTCCGATGGCAAGCCCCCGGGTACGATCACTATGATGATCCGCTATAAGCGAAAGCCCCGCGGGCAGATACAACGCTTCGCTGACACCCATGACAGCACGCAGCACATACAGCTCCCGAAAGCTGGTCGCATACCCCATGGTAAAGACCACCCCCGACCACACCAGCAGACTGACAACGATAAGCCCCTTTCGATTCACCCTGTCGGCGATCACACCCGCCACAGGACTCATAAACCCATAGATCCAAAGGAAGATCCCCATCAGATAGCCGAAATTGGTGGCGGATGCCAGCTCCCCGATATCCTTTTGCATGGCAGGCCGCAGGGTAGATAGCATTTGCCTGTCCAGGTAGTTCAGGAGACCGACCACCCAAAGCAGCCCGACCACCACCCACGGATATGTCTTTTGTCTTTTCATCGGTTGATTGCTCCAATCCATATTTGTGGGGTTCGTACCCCGGCCCTAACCTCTCCACCCGGCAGCACGATATAATGATCCCATCGCACCGCAGTCGTGGTCGCGGGAGAGGGAAAAGGCAGGTCACCAAAATGACTCCATTCACCCTTGTCGATATCATACAACAACAGCTCCCCACTGAATCCCGGATGCGAAGACTGCACACGCGCTTTTTGCAACAGCAGCTCCTGCCGCTCCGCAGCATCGTAAGTCCTGTCGATAGCTGTGATCAGCTTTTCCACCTGGTGGAACACCTCTCCTCTGTCGCCGCCCAACAGCAACAAATGATGCGCATCGTATAAAACACCCGTGCCCGCCGACAACGCATAAGGCAGGCTTTGGCACACGGTCCAGCGAATGTCTTTAGACGCTGCCCCCGGATCAGGTCTCCCGGCTGGATCATAGCTGTACACCCCATCCGAAAGCTCACTCATGCCGCCCGGATTTCTCTTCCGCCCGCCGATAAGGTATAGCCCACGGGATGCCGCGATAAGCACCGCATGCGACAATGGCTTTGGCAACGCACCCGCCAGCCGCCAGCCGGAATCCGACAGGTCCAACGTATAAAGTTTGTCCGATACCCCGCCGGCAGTCTCGCCACCCGCTACATAGATCGTCTCTCCCAACAGCGCGGCGGAAGCATTGGTCAGCGCCACCGGAAGATCAGGCAATCGTTCTATACGCACCTTGCGCGACGCCGCCTCCCACTTCAGACAATACACATGCGCCGAGAGCCCACTTTCATTCTCGCCCCCTATATACACCACGCCCCGCGGCGTCGTCACACTGGCGCCATAGGCGGTAGACGCAGACAAAGTATCCACAGCGATCAGCTCCCGCCGATGCAGATCTACCACATACACCCCATCGTAATATTTCTTTTTTCCACCCGCCCAGGGCATGCTGTCCGGAAAATTACACCCGCCCCCGATCAGCAATACCCCATGATCGACACCCGCCAGGGGACCGGCCAGCCCAAGCGGCAGCCGGACAGGTTCGGACCACGAGATCCTCCCTTGCTGCGCCAACAAAGGAACACCACAGAGCAAGCCGGATAACAGAAGTAAGGACATAGCTCGATTCATTATAGCTTCTTATTGTACTGTCTCATGTATACGGCTCCGGAAAGAATCGAAACCCAGCGCATCGACATCCTTGATAAATGCGTCCCATTGCGTCTCGCTCATATTCTTCACCGGCAGCCGGAATTGCCCGCAATCCAATCCGATACGCCGCATATAAGCCTTCCCGGTGGCAATGCCCCCATACTTCCCCAACAGCCGGATCATATCGATGGACTGCTGCTGTAACTGTTGCGCCCCCTCCAGGTCACCTTTCCGAAAGGCGTCGATCAGGTCGTGATACAACGGCGCCGCATAGTTGAAAGTGCTGCCGACAGCTGCCTTGGCGCCGAGGGATAAGGCGGGCAGCATATTTTCATCACGCCCCCAGAGCATATCATATTTCCCCTCCCTGAACTGCATACAGGAAAGAAAATCCATAAAATCTTCATGCGTGTATTTGATACCGCTAAAGTTAGGCAACTTTCCGTCTACCTTCTTCAACAGCTCGATCATGGGAAACTCTCCCCCCGTCAGCACCGGTATATGATAATAATAAAAAGGCATGTCGGGCACGGCCTCTGCGACGGCGATACACGCCTGCGCCAGCATATCCACATCCGCGGGCTTGAAATAGAAGGGCGACGTGAAGCTGACGGCATATAGCCCGATGGCTTCCGCATGCCGCGCCAGTTCCATACACTCCGTAAGACAGGTTCCCCCCAACAGTGTCATCACGCGAAAAGAAGCATCCCCCTTAACGGCATCGGCCCACGCCTCTGCTACAGCCATCTTCTCTTTTGCCGTCATGGAAACACCCTCGCCGGTACTTCCGCAAATAAAGGCGCCCGTGACCCCATTTGCTTTTAACAATCGATAATAACGTGGTATCTGGTTCAGATGCAGCGAGCCGTCCGGGTACATCGGAGTAAAAGGGGCGGCAATAAGTCCTTGTAAATGTTCCATAGCGCTTAATATTGAAGATAGCCGGGTGTCTGTACCAGCAGCCTGTTATTGGTTAACGTATTCCTGTCGATGGGCCACAACAGCTTGTAAGCGCTGGCCGACGTGATATTCGTATATTCATAAACATAGCTGTCACCCATCCGCCGCAGATCATACCAACGCTTGCCCTCGAATATAAACTCCAAAAACCGCTCCCGCAAGATCGCTTCCTTCGCATCCACATCCACCGCCTGGTTGGGATAGCCCTGCACGGCGACATCATAATTGGCGCCATAAGCGCGCCCCCGCACAAGATTGATCTCCGCGCTGGGGTCCTGCCCAAGGGCAACCTTGGCCTCGGCCATCATCAACAAGAGGTCGGCGTATCGATAAATAGGGTAGTCATTGGTGAATACACGGCTGCCCGCATTCTGTTCCCCTTGATATTTGGAGACAAAACAACCCGCAATGGTATACACGCCTCCGGAAAAATTATATGCTCCCTGGATGGAATTCCATTTACGGCTGTCCTGGTCATCGAACTGCCGGTACGTGGCGATCTTCACCGGCGCCCGCAACAACCCACCCCAATTGTCGGTGGTGACATTGAACTTTCTATTGCCCACGGAATCGTAATAATTGGCCAGCAGCCCCGTCTGTGGAAGGAAAGTACCCGCAAAAGGCAACGATGCCTCGTTCAACTGGTTGTGGATGGCGAATATCATTTCATTATTGCCTTTATTGGACGAAGCAAATACACTGGCATAGCTGGGCAGCAGGGTCAGCGTGGGTATATTGGTCTGTATATCCTTCAACGCATCGAGCGCAACGGTAGCGTCGGCCGTTCCTCCTCCCCGGTAGCTGGTCCAGAGATACACTTCCGCCTGTAACATCAGCGTGGCGGCCTTCGACCAGTACGACCGGACGGCACGAAAAGAATAGTCGCTGCCATAGCTGGCTAAGGACTGATCGATATCGCTCTTGATCAGCGCCATGACGGAATCCTCCGAAGAAGCCGCCTTTGCCAAGTTGGAAATATCGAAGGACGTGGTAGGGTCCGTCTTGATGATCGCCTTCCCCCAGCTCCGGTACAGTTGAAAATAATAAAAGGCGCGCATGCCGTAAGCGATCCCCGCATAATACTTTTTATTGGCATCCGTGACCACGGTAGTGGTCGCTAACTTACTCAGCAGCAGATTGAGCTGGTTGATATTAAAATAAAATCCGCCAAAATCCCCTACTCCGGGATTGTCCAGGTCCAGCGTATTGAGCCACATGTGCTCCACGCCCTGCGTAGCCTCCCCGGTGAAGGCGGAGCTGGAGCCGGGGTCGGTCCCAAAAGCATCGGCCCTCAACTCACCCAGATACTCGAAGGCGGAAGTATTGTTGCGGAATGCGGTATGGACACCCGCGACAAAGGCGTCGAATTGATCGGCCGTCTTCCAGTAGCTGGCGTCGCTGATGCTGCTCACCGGAGTAAGATCCAGCTGCCTCGTACAGGAGCCAAGCACGATAAGCGCCGACAAAAAGCTATATAATTTAAAACGTTTCATGTTGCTGTGTTTGATGGTTCTTATAATGATACTTGTACGCCCAGGATAAACGAACGCGGCGTAGGATACGTCCCCTGGTAGATCCCATTGATAGTGCTGCCTCCCGGCGTTACAGGCGGCTCCGGCGAAGGCCCGCTGAACTTCGTAATATAAAAGAGGTTATTGGCGCTGAGATAGACCCTGGCCGGACGTGTCAGCACCCGGGTAGCGTGCAGCCACGAAGCAGGTATATCATAAGACAACGTGATCTCGCGACAGGCCAGATAATTACCCTTCTCGTAGAATCGGCTGTTGTTGCTGTTCAGCACGGCATTGGCATTATTGTTTCGGGTATAGTTCTTCTTGCCATTCGGCGCGGACACCTGGTCGGCATAATATACCTTGGGTATATCCGTCACCGTATTGGTAGGCGACCACGCCCTCTTCTGCCAATCGATGTAATTGAACGTACCCTGGTAGTTACCCAGGATCCTCGCCACATAATCGTTATAAATAGTATGCCCCGTAGCAAACTCGAATCTGCTGTAAAGACTCACTCCATGATAAGACAGGGTCGTGGAAAATCCCCCGGTCCACTTGGGATAGATATTCCCGATATAGACCTGGTCCCTCGAATCGATGGTGTCATTCCCATCCACATCCTGCCAGTTCACGTCACCAGGAGTGATCTTGCCGGAACCATACGTTGCATTCGGACCGCTGATACCCGCCACGACATCTATACGATTGCCTGCCACTTTGGCGATATCCGCATCGTCCTTGAAGATGGAGACCTGCTTGAAGGCATAGATATTACCCAACGGCTGTCCCTCTTGTAAGCCGCCCACCCAAACCACCTGCCTGGATGCCGGATCGTACACCTGGAGCCCGCCCTGGCGATTGTTCGCCTGACCATTATACGGCAGCTTGAGGATCTTGTTCTTTACAAAAGAAGCATTGACACCCACATCCCATTTCAACCCCTTTGGCTCATTCAGGATATTGGCATTGATGGTAAGCTCATACCCTTTGTTCTGAAAAGTACCCAGGTTGGTACGCACCGAGCTGAATCCCGTATAATCCGGTACGGCCAGGTTGGTCAGCAGATCGCTGGTATTGCGTTTATAATAGTCGAACATCACGCTGATCCTGTCATGCAGTAGTCCGATATCGGCCCCGATATCCAGGGTCTTACTCTTCTCCCACCGCAGATTGTTATTGATAGTGCCCGTGTTGAGGAAACCGGCGGTACCATTGTAAAGACCCTGCAATGCATAGGTGCCCTGGACTTCATAATTGCCCAGACCAGCCACATTCCCATTGACCCCATAGCTCACACGGGGCTTCAGCGTGGATACGATACGATCGATGCCCGCGTCGGCAAAGAAACGCTCTTTCTGTATGTTCCATCCCGCGGACATGCCCGGGAAAAAACCCCAACGGTGCGCCGACGACAGGCTGGATACACCATCGCTCCGGAACACAAGACTTAGCAAATATTTCTGATCATAATCATAGTTCAGTCTTCCAAAACTGGATATGATCCGGTAGTTCGAAGTAGTGCTGTAATTACTCCCGGCGGCAAACGTCGTGGAGGCATTTGCGGTAGGTATATCGTCCGTAGGCGCCAGCGTGCCCGACACCTGCATGGCATAGGACTTGATATCGTAGTATTCGGAACCTACCATGGCGCTCAGGTTGTGATCCCCAAAACTATGGTTGTAATTGGCAAGCACATTGTATTGCTGTTGCCATGTCCGTTGCCAGGTGCTGACGGAAGGCCTGCTTACACTGCTGTAGCTGGGTGGATTGGCAAATATATTCGCATAGGTCTGGGTAGCCTTGGTAAAGGACTGATCCAATTGCTCGAAAAGATAGCCGGAACCGGTGGCCTTGATAAACAATCCCGGCAGGATATCCCATTTCACGGCGGCATTCACGGTGATACGGTTCACCTCGTCGCTGCGGTTGGTCTTGCCCAGCCAGTACAGGGGATTGCCGTCATTGATACCATTCCCCGGATTGGGAAGCGTCTTCGCGGAATCCAGCCAGGGATTGAAAGTAGGCCATAACGACAGGTTGCGGTACATGTTGTTGACCTCGCTGCCATTCACCCCCAGCTGAGAAGAGGTGGAAAGGCTGACACCCGAGCTGATCTCTACATTGGGTTTTACTTTATAGCTGCCGTTGAGGTCCCCCGAAAACCGCTTGTATCCGGAACCTACGATGATGCCATCTTCCTTATAATAATCGAAGCTGGTAAAATACGTTCCCTTGTCATTCCCACCCATCACATTCAGATAATGATCCTGCGTATGCGTATTGCGGAATACGACGTCCTGCACTTCACCGCCATGGTCTTTAAAAATGATGGTCCCCCCATAGGGATCACCGACGGTGTCCCAACCCTGGCTCATGAGCCCGGCAGTAGTAGGGTCATATTGCCGGATATCGAACGTCGCCAGATCGGCGGCGCTGGTCAGCAATCCATACCCACGCGAAGAGTTCACCTGCGCCAGCGTCCGGCCGGAATTGAGGTTCCCCAGCCGGTTGTAATAGATAAAATCTTTGGCATTAAGAAAATGATAGCCTTCCCTCGCCTTGTTATAGCCGCCGGTATATTTATAGGAGACTTGCGCCTTACCCGACTTTCCATGCTTGGTGGTAATGAGAATGACCCCGTTGTTGGCACGCGCGCCATAAATAGCAGTGGCGGCGGCATCTTTCAACAGTTCGATGGATTCGATGTCTTCGGAAGGAATATCGTTGTACGCGCGTATCGTGCCATCCACTACGGTCAGGGGTGCGCCGGGATTATTGATCGAAGCGCCGCCCCGCAACAGGATCACGGGATTTGCGCCGGGCTGACCGGTGGCATTCACGACCTGCAACCCCGAAACAGTACCCTGCAGCGCGGACCCCACATTGGCGCGGGGACTGTTGGCAAGCACATCCTTGTCCAGCTTGGCCACGGAGCTGGTAAGATTCTTTCGTATCTGCGTGCCATAGCCGACGACGACGACTTCACCCAGCTTACCCGCATCCGCTTTTAATGAAATGATAAGACCAGGCCCATTGCCCGGCGACTCCTGCCCTCCACCGACCTTGATCTCCTGGCTGCCATACCCCGTATAGCTGATGACCAGCACATCCCCCGGCGCGGCCTGGATGACAAACTCGCCATTTGCGTCAGTTTGAGTCCCCTGGGTCTTGTTTTTTACGATGACGTTGACGCCTGCCAGCGATTTACCGTCCTCGTCCGCCGTCACCTTGCCGGTGATCCTTTTTACCTGTGCCCAGGCCGGTGCGGCGCTCACCAGCAGGACGAGAAGGAGCCACATTTTCAGATAACCAAATTTCATAAAAAAGTTGTTTTGGTGTATTATGTATAACATAATAAAGTTAAAGTATTATGTCTGACTTATCCAAATATTATTACAGAATTTTTATTATTTTTACGATTAAGTATTACTTAATATGACATTATCCTTGATAAAAGAAAATATGAAAGGGCTGGATACCAGCTCTTTAGTAGACAAGGTGGAGGCCAACCTGGTGGAGCTGCTCCAGCAGCAGAAACTGAAGATCGGGGACAGCATCCCAAAGGAAGTGGAGCTGGCAGAGATGCTGGGCGTCAGTAGAACAGTGATCCGGGAAGCCCTGTTACGCCTCCGGATGATGGGACTCATCGAGTCGAAAAAGAAAAAAGGCGCGGTCATCACCAGTCCCGACCTCTTCGGTATCATGAGCAAAAGCATGAACCCTCATATCCTCGACCAGGAGACCCTAAAGGAAATTTTCGAGATCCGCCTCGTACTGGAGATAGGGATGGCAGATCTCCTGTATCATCGCATCACCAAAGAAGATATCGCACAGCTATATGAGATAGTAGCCAACGAGCCCCCTGCCACCCAATACCACCTTTTCAACATCGAGCACGAGATAGCCTTCCATGGCAAGCTCTATGAGATCACGGGAAATGAGACGATGAAGAAATTCCAGAAAATGCTGCTCCCCGTGTTCGACTATGTACACAACAGCGGACTGTTAAAAAAGCAGCCGATGCTAAAGACCTTTGTCAGTCACAAAAACCTGGTGGAAATGCTGGAGCATGGCACACCCGACGAATTCCGGACGGGTATGCGCAGTCACCTGGAAAATCATTTTGCCAGGATCTTCGAAAAATAGCTTCCGACGCCCGTCAAGTGCACATGGTCCCGGCGAGATTGTCTATATTGCGGTCACCTAAACCAGCCGGCATGAAAAGGATATTGCTCTTCCTGATCCTTCCCTTTCTGGGATACCCTTTATTGGCACAAAAAAATGTGTTTACCTATCCCTTTGAGTTCGAAAAAAGCTTTCTGCAAAAGAGTGACTATGATGCCTTTTTCCTGGACGATCAGACGGGAGAAGCCTTTGCCTTCGTCCTGAGGGATAATAAAAAGGTCAGCTATGCCATGGCCGATAAAAAGTTCAAAATAGCGTCACAGTTTTCCAAACAGCTGGGCGAGACGCTCTTCGGTCATAGCGATTACTCGTACCTGGGTGGCACGGTAGATAAAAATATATATCACTATATCTATAAAGAGAAGGAGAAAAAAGTATATATGGAGGAGAATGTTGACTTCGAGGCTAAATCCATCAGCAACAAACAGCTCTTCGAAATCCCAAAGGAAGAGCAGCTCCTCATCTCTTTCTCGGATCACAACCGCTATTTTACCATAACGGCTAACAAAAAGACTAGTGATCTTCAATTCTATGAGGTTTCTTATACTGGTGAAGCCAGCACAAAGACCGTTCATTTCAATATTCCTCCCATCAAAAAGGATAAGATCGGACTCTCCGATTATCTGGCAAATCTCAAGCTGGTAAAAGAGGGGGAAGAACCGGGGCTCAATATAGCAACTCAAAAGGCCAAACTATTCTGTCATGCAGACAGACTGGAATTCCTCGTGAATGTCGATGCCAATCCCACCCATATCTTCACATTGGACCTGAATACATTCACGGCAACGGAAAAATTCTTCGATCACTCCGACATGGAGGATAAAGAGGGCAAAGGCAAGTCTTACATAAGCTCGTTCCTGAAAGATGGTAAGCTGTTCACTCTGATCCTAAACAAAAAGGACATCCGGCTGGCGGTATATGACCAACATTCAGGCGCCCTGATCAATAAAACGGTGTTGACAGATGATGATGCCCTCGCGTCGCTGGCCCAGCCACCCGTGTCCGAGTCGAGGATGGGTAACAAGAGGAATGCGACTGACGTCGATAATTTCAAAAAAGTGGTCGCAGCATTTAAAACAGGAACTGAAGGAATTACAGTTTCCACGAACAAGTCGGGTCAATACGTATTGCAGGTCGGCACCTATGACCCCATACAGACTTCCTCAGGTGGAGGGTGGCAGGGCGGTTATCAACACAATCCTGCTTTTGTATCCTCTGCAGCCACCCCCAGTGTCATGCCATACACATACAACCCTATGTTATTATATTATCCGGGCGTATCCTCCTATATGTCCACTTCAGCCCGCTACTATCGTACCCTGTATTTCAAAATGCTGCTGGACCCTACTACGCTAAAGCCTGTACGCGGTCGTGTCCCCGAATCCATCGGTGATCAGATAAAGGACTTTGTGGACGACACGGATAAAAAAGCCAAAGCCACCAAACAATTCAATATGGATGGTAAAGAATACTATGGCTATTATGATAAGGACCAGACGGCCTATGTTATCCAGGAGATCATGATCCGGAAGTAACAAAGATCGCATCTACATTCCATCCTTCCACCGATACCTCCGGCCTCGCCTGATCCGCCACAGGCCGGTACTCCATGGTAATGGTCTTCGTTTCACCCGGCAGCACCGACACATAATTATCGCTATAGAATACAGGCAGTATCCTCTTCTTTGTCGCCGGGTCCACCAGCGACAGCCGATTGAAGAACGCCACCGGCCCACCCGCCGGATTACTGAGGGTGACGGTCACCGTCCTTGACCTCGCCAAATCTTCACTCGCCGGAGCTCCTCCCATTCGCGCCTCCACCTTCAACGCCGCCTTCTTCATTCCCTGCAATCCCGAGTAGACACCGGTAGAATCCGGCAGCCAGTAAAAATTATCGCTGATAGCCTGCTTATGTTCATCCAGCAATCGCAACGACAGGAACACGCCCTTTTCCCGCCGCATTCTTTCGATCCCTCGGCCCATCGGCAGATACTTCCGCACGGTGGACGGCCCGATCTCCTCATATACGTCCGTGATCCTTCTTTCCTTCCCTTCCATATCATAGGCCTTTACTTCCAGCATCATATCCCGGTGATAACGCAACGTATTGTTCACGATCATCACCATATTCTCTACAGGGTCGAACATCACATGCAGCGGCTCGCTGCCACAATGCAAACCATATAAACACGCATTCACATCCAGGTAATAATCATACATCTGACCACGGAGCGCCGTCCACGGATTTTGCGTCTTCCAGATAATAGTGCCCGTATACCAATCCCACATATGCGAACTAAAACCTTCCATCAACGCCCGGTACTGATCGTAATTCACCAGCTGCGCCTTGAAAGCGAAATCCTTCAGGTCTTTGATCGGTCCATACGCATATACCGTGGAGTCATACCCGATATATTTATGGTAGTTCCAAACCGAATCCTTTTGTTGTCTTCCCGTCGTAGGTATCACCCGGTTGGCCTCCGGCAGGAATCTTTCCAGCGACTCGATATCCCCCATTCCCACCGACCCTACCTCGCTATTGAAAGGGAAAGTCCTCTCCGCCCAGAACGTACGGATAGGCTGGACTCCATAAGGACCGTCCCCATTCCCACCCAGGAAATTATACGACATGCTGTCGCTATTGCTAAAGTCGAAAAAGTATCGTGTCCCATCCAAAGAAGGCATAATGAGAACCTTCATGGCTTCCAGTATATCCCCCGGCGGCGTGATCTCATTCCCCCCACACCAGAAAGCCAGCGAAGGATGATTGCGGATCATCTTTACCTGGTCCGCCACGGATTGCAGGAATAATAAATGATCATCAGGATACTGCCTCCTCGTCCATTGATCCTCCTTTTTCTTCGGGTCCGTCCACCGGCCATTACAATCCCCGGAATTCCAGAAATCCTGGAAGACAAGGATCCCATACTTATCGCAGGCTTTGTAAAACTCCGGCCGCTCCGTCAACGCGCCGCCCCACACGCGAATAAGATTCAGGTTCATATCCCGGTGGAACCGCACCTCTGCATCATACCGCTCGGGGCTAAACCGCAGCAGCTCGTCCGACACGATCCAGTTGCCACCCTTGATAAAGACAGGCTGCCCATTCACCCATGCCTGCCTGCTCCGCGTCGTCGTATTCCAGGTAGTAGTGATCTCGCGTACGCCAAAGTCCAACTCCATCGAATCCGACTGTCCAAAGGACAACATCCCATGATACATCTCCTGCGATCCATATCCATTCGGCCACCATAGCCTTGGATGCTTCAACTCCTGATCCGGAACCCGAACCTCTTTCATCTCATGCGCCGCCAATACCACCGGCACGACAACCTCCTTTCCCTCCAGCATAAATTTCAGCTCCCCATCTACCTTCTCGCCGCTGGCATTCTCCACTTCCGCACTTACCCGCACCACCGCAGGCGCCTGGAACGATGCATCTGGCATCCGCACCCCCGACACCAACGTCACCACATGCGGATTCCTGATCCGCACAGCCCTCGTCCGGCGAATAGTCACCTTATCCCAGATCCCCGTATTACGATCCCGTATAGGCTGAATCCAATCCCAACCCGCCACATACTGATGCGACACACTCCGCGCTATCTCCCCATCGCCACCCTGTCCGCCGTTGGGATTGCCAACAGGATCAGGCGGATAGACAATGATCGCTACCCTGTTGGTCGCCTTCACATACGGGGTAATATTATAACTCTGCCGCAAGAACATCCCCTTATGCGGCTTATCGTTGAGCTTATGCCCATTCAGGTAAACATCACAGCTATAATTCACGCCCCGCAGATCCAGCCACACCTGCCCTCCGGCCTGCACGGCAAAATCCTTCACAAACCAATACGTATAATAATCCCGTCCGACAGCATATATATCCGGTATCCGCTCATTGTTCATCCCGTAAAAAGGATCTGGCATCAGCTTATTATTGATCAACGTCGTTAGCACAGTCCCCGGCACCGTAGCAGGCATCCAGTCCTTTAATGCATACGCAGGCTGCGACAACTGTTCCCCCGACACCTTTACAGCACGCCAATTCATACACTTCCACCCTGTATTGAGCTCCACTTCCTGGGCCAACAACAAAAAAACATTCAAAACAAGAACAGCAGCGATGATCAGGCCTTTTTTATACATCTTGGTTTTTTTATATTGCAGGAACTAAAGGTAAGCCAACCACCGAAATAAACTGCTATGTCCCATAAACACCCGTCTACCGCCATCGAGAGAGAGTTTGAGCTGGAAAGAGTGGCCCTGTTCAGCGATGCGGTATTCGCCATCGCCATCACCTTATTGATCATCGATATCAAATGGCCGGAAGGCGGCGAACACGGTGCGGAAGACAGCCCATGGAAACATATACAGCCTATGTTCCTTAGCTTCGCGGCCCTCGTCATCAGCTTTTTCTTCATCGGCCGCTTTTGGTCCCTCCATCTGCAGCTGTTCCGGATGCTGAAAAAATACAACCAGGGACTGATCAAACGCAATCTTCTCTTCCTATTCTTCATCGTCACTTTTCCCTTCACCGCCGCAGGCATTGCTGGTCACGTACGGGAAGGATTTCTTTTACCCCTCTATCTCTACTTCATCAATATCACCGCCCTTAGCGCCGCCCACTTTGCATTATGCCGCTACATCGTTCGCGAAAAAAGCTCGTTGTCCGTGGAAGGGTTTGCCGCGGAAAAAAAATACTTCTACATGCGCGCGCTCTATACCACCCTGGCGCTGGCAGCCACGCTTGTCGTACTGATCATCGTCGATCTTGCTTCGGGCGGCAAGCTGGAATACGTCACCTGGACCCCTGCCTCGATAGCCCTCTTTCTCATACTCGCGCGGAAAAAAATAAAAAAATACAAGCCGGCTAATGTAGAGGAATATTGATCAGAGTCTTGGAGTCACAGGCTTATACGGCGCCTCGAAAGGATTCACACCTCTTGTCTTCAACTTCCGGCGATACACTTTATCTCCACAGGTGACATACAGCATATTGAAATCCTTCCCTCCAAAACATACATTGGACGCCTGTCCCGTAGGCACGGGGATAATAGCGTTGACCCGTCCGGCCTGATCCAATACCTGTATGCCCAATCTGGAAGTACAGTACACCCTGCCGGCAGTATCGCACCGAAGCCCATCGGACCACGCATTCTCCTCCTTATCGGGCACATGCAGCCAACCATACCGCTGCTTATTCGCCAGCGTACCATCCGGCAAAATAGTATAAAGCCATATCCAGTGGGATGCGCTCTCGGTGACATATAATTGGCTCTGGTCCGGCGTAAGCGCCGCTCCATTGGGGAATTTTATTCCTTCATCCACCACTTTCTTTTCTCCCTTGGGCGTCACCAGAATGATCTTACCCGGCTTCTCCGATCCATCCGGAGAAGTGACATAGATATTCCCGTTGTGCGCAACGACCAGATCGTTCCCGGAAATATTATCGGTCACCATCGAGACTTCTCCCGTGGGACTATACGATAATATTTCATGACTGCCGGTACAGGTATATCGCCTGCCATCCGCGCCAAAACAGGTACCGCTGGCTTTCTTCGAGTCGATGGCCAGTGGGACAGGCTTCCCGTCGGCGCCTACCCGGTAGGTCTTCCCATTGGGTATGTCCTGGAAGAATGCCTCTCCCGCCGCATTGGCCGCCGTCCCTTCCGTAAAGGCATATCCCTGCCCCACCAGCTCCCAGCCTTCACCGGGTAGCAGTATTTCGGACAGCATCTGGTTCCTGGAGCTGCCCGCCACAACAGGTTTGGGCCAGTCTTTCCAAAGCCAGCGCAACACGTCCGGGAAAATAGAATTACCCTGCGCGCCACTATGCCCCCCCTCACCCCATACATGCTTCACATCATATCCCGCAAAGACAAGCGCCCGCTCCATCGTCTCGTTGGCCTTCCACCAGTCGCCTCCATAAATATTCAGATCGTTGGCCCCATCCTGTAAAAAGATACGCAGCGGCTTGGGCTCATACTTCCGGATCAGTCCGGGATAACGATCCCCACCCCGAAGGCTGACATACGTACCGATGGCGCTCCACACCCGCGAAAAAGCATCAGGTCTCTCCCACGCTGCCGTAAAGGCGGCAATGGCGCCACTGCTGGACCCGCCGATGGCGCGGTCGTTACCGCTGGTGGAAAGATGGATTGCCCTGCCGTCCGTAGTTTTTTGTTTTTCCACCTCGGGCAGCAGCTCGTCCAGTATGAATCTTACATAAGCATCCCCCAGCCCGTCATACTCATAGCTGCGGTTGAACCTGTCCAGCGACCCAGCCGCATCCGCGGCTCTCACCCGTCCGGGCGTGACAAAAACACCGATGGTGACAGGGATCTCTTTCTTATAAATGAGATTGTCCAGCACGGTGGGAGCCTTCCATTGAATACCATCCTGGTTGACATACACACACGCAGGCTGCTCGGGCCGGTACTGCGCAGGGACATATACCCAATACTCGCGCCAGGTGCCGGGATAGATCTTGGAATGGTCGAAGACAAGCTTCAACACCTCCCCCTTGGGCACATCGGGGTGCTCCACCGAAGCGCTGTCGACGGGATACTGCTCCGCGGGAGCCTGGGCGGCAATGGAGGAACAAAAAATAATTCCAGCGAAGAAGAAAAGTATAATTTTATTCATATCCGGAATATACTCATAAAGCCCGACAATCCATACACCCATTCCACCAACTCATTCCTTAGTTCCTTCTCCCTTCATTGCCCCCCTTCTACATTCGCCGCGCAAAACAATTTATTATGCGTCCCTGCATTACCATCTTCTTCCTGACCATCTTATTTTCAGCCTGTGCAAAAGATCATACAGGACCATCCAACAACCCCGTCCCGGAAGGCGCAGACAGCGGCGCCGTAACCGGCGCCGGCGCAACCCTCGGCACAGTCATCGTAAAAACCATCGGCAGCGATGGCGGTACCCTGGTCTCCGACGATCAGCGTCTCACGGTATATGTACCCGCCGGCGCCACCTCCCAGACCCAGAACATCACGCTCGAAAGGATCAGTAACCAGGCGCCCAATGGTCTGGGTGACGCTTACAGGATAAAACCCGCCTCCACGGTGCAAAAACCATTCAAGCTTTGCTGGAAATACAAGAACAATGTCCTGCAAGGTGCGAAACCCAACACCGTCGCCATCGCCTACCAGGACACAAAAGGCATCTGGCACGCCAGCCGGCAAACCAGCGTGGACGAACAGGACAGCACCATCTGTGTCGAGCTGAGGACAGGTCAGACCCAGGATGTGAGTTTTATCTGCGAGACGATCATAACGCCGCGGATAAGAGAAAAGAAATGGATCCTGACAGCCGAACCCATATTCATCGACATTACCCGCGTACCCATCCGGGGGAATTGGGAGCAGCTGCCCGCCGCCACCATCGTCAAGGACGATATCCAGCAGCTGTCCCTCAACGGCGGCGACCCCAATGACGGCAGTCTGAACAATGGCACCGTATCGGAAGCCGCCTATGGCGCGCCTCATTCTCTGTTATATGTAGGTCCCCAGCATACCCCCAACCCCAATCCCGTGGTAGTCCGCGCCAAAGTGCAGGGCGCATTGGGACCGGTGACAGTAACGACATCCATCCCCGTGGACCAGGATCTCCTGATGGAAAGCACGGTGGGTGGATTGACCAATCCTATGTCCATTTTCACTGCGAGTGAAGGCGGCAATCTGTCCGTCAGCATGTGGAGCGATACGGATGCGGAGAACAGTCCCAATGTCGCTACCGTCACGGTCACAGGTTTTACAAAGAACAAGCTCGTCTACACCTCGGGAGCAACATGCGAGTTCCAGCTGGCTGGCGGAGGCAAGACCTATAGCTCCGTCTATTATCCCCTGGACGAACACGGCACGCCGGTGAAGACCTATGGCACTGGCACGTTGACGATACGATCCATCACGGCCCTGGTAGACCATCCCGGCGTCGGTATCATCATGGGTACCTTCGAGGCAGAGGTCTTCCGGCCCATCGGCGGCAACCAGTACGAACGAGGCACGGTATCCACGCATTTTCAAATGGTGGGCGGATATATTCCGTAAATTTGGGCCCAAATCGCCTTCATGTCAGTTAAAAAAGAGCCGTTGTCCGGTTGGGGCAACTACCCCGTGTCCGAATCATATGTGTTATCCCCCCGATATGTCACTGATTTTAAACATTATCTGCCCAAAGACGGGTTGATACCCCGGGGACTGGGTAGAAGCTATGGCGATCAGGCGCTGAACAAGGAACGTTACGTCATCGACTGCACAGCTTATAATAATTTCCTGGCATTTGACGAAGAGCAGGGCATTCTCGAATGCCAGGCAGGCGTCAGCCTCGAAGAGATCATTTCGGCGCTGGGTCCCAAAGGATGGCTCCCTATGATCTGCCCCGGTACAAAATTCGTCACGGTGGGCGGAGCCATTGCCAACGATATACACGGCAAGGCGCATCACATCGATGGGTCTTTTGTCAATTGCGTACTATCCTTTACCATACTCCTGGCGGATGGCCGCATATTGACAGCCTCCCGCGAAGAAAATGCCGACCTCTTCTGGGCCAACTTCGGCGGTCTGGGACTACTGGGCGTCATCCTCACGGCCCGCATCCGGCTGCGCAAAGTAGAGACCATGTACTTCAAACAGAAAAGCGTGAAGGTCCGCAACCTGGACCATATGCTGGAGACCCTGAACCAGCTGGATCACGAATTCAACTATTCCGTTGCCTGGATCGACGCGCTGGCCAAGGGCAATAAGCTCGGCAGCGGTGTCATCTCCTTTGGGAATTCCGCCAAGCTCAGCGACCTCCCGGAGAAATTGAAAGGCGATCCGCTAAAGCTGCACTCCAAAGGCAAGCTCGCCGTCCCCGTCTACCTTCCCTCCTTCACCTTGAACAACCTTACGGTAAGGATCCTGAACAGGGTCATCGCCTTTGTACAGAACTCTCCCAAACAATTCGTGCATTACGAAAAATTCTTCTTCCCGCTGGACGCCATCAACAATTGGAACAAGGGCTACGGTAGAAGAGGGTTTATTCAATACCAGTTCGTCATCCCCGAGGAGAATGGCCGCCAGCACCTGGTAGAGATCCTCGAGATGATAGCCGCCAGCGGCTGTACGCCCTTCCTCAACGTGTTTAAAAGAATGGGCGATGGACAAGGTATCCTCTCTTTCCCATTCAAAGGGTACACCCTGGCCATCGATTTCCCCGTGACCAAAAAGCTCCATGCCTTTACGCCAAAGCTCGACGCCAAAGTGCTGGCCGCGGGTGGAAGGCTCTACCTGGGCAAGGACGCCATGCTGGATGAAAAGATGTTTAAAGAAATGTATCCGCAATACAAAGAATGGCTGGCCATCAAACAGAGATACGATCCAGCCGGAAAATTCAGCTCCGACATCTCCAGGAGATTGGGACTCAATACCTGAAAAACTTCGTTTTTTTTAAATGAAAGAATGACCGTATTTACATGGTCATTCTTTTTTATCACTAAACTTTATCGTATGTGTAAGATCATTCGCATAGGGCTGGTCGCCCTATATGCATTCCTCATTGGCTTTTCTTTTTTACTGTCGCTGGCCATCTCCGGCGTATTCATTTCCTGGTGGACCCTGACGATAGCCATGACGGCCTGGCTGCTGACCTGCTGGCTGTCGGTCTATTTCATCTCTCCGATCCACCTTTTCTTTCACGGGCGCCTGCGTCCTCCCATCATGGAAGAAGAAGCAAGACTACAGGGCTGTTTGACGGAAGTGCTGAAAAGCGCCTCCTGTGAAAAAAAGTTCTGTCTGCGCATCGTCGAAGAAAAAGAAGAAAAGATCCTATCCTTTGGTCATGACACCATTGCCATATCGGCGTCCCTCCTGAAAGAGCTGACGGATGAAGAGCTGAAAGGCGTGATGGCGCATGAGCTGGGTCATTTGATCAGCAGGGACACGATGGTATCCTGGGCCTTTGCTACAGCCGGCCGGCTCCCAAGAACACTCCGCCTGTCCAGTCACCTGCTGGCCTTGCTGCCAATGATGGCATTGATATATTTCATCGTGCAATTCTTCAGCACGACAGGAATGTTCATAGTAGGCGCGGCTTCTATATTCGTGGTAACATCCATCCTGTTGGACCTCGTGTTCACCTGGCTGGACCTTCTGTTGTTACGGCAGCGCGAATACAACCAGGATGCATTTGCCCATCGCCTGGGTTATGGACGCGGACTACGGGATGCCCTGGTAAAGCTGGCGCAGGCGGGCGAACAGCAGGTGAATGCCTGGTTCATTTTCCTGCATAGCCGCAATCCCGTCATCTACCATCGCATCCGCAGACTGGAACAGCTGCTGGCATGGAGGGTCGCAGGCTCATTCGAACCTCCGCCGGCTCAATAGCGTATCGCAACAGATACGCCCTTATTGTCGTTCACAAATCGTAACAGGCAGGTATGTGATACGGCATCCCATTCGTGGGTGGTCCTGTCGGCCATATCGAGCTTTACGCCACCCACTTCAATCACCGTCGGCTGCGATGGCAGGAGTATGCGCATGACATTCTGCGTCCCCAGCGGGCTCCTGGCAACAAAGGAATAGGCGCCGGGACTACGCTTCTCATCATAAGTCCTCGACGCAGCGCAAAGCACACGCGCTTGCCGTTTATCGCTCACACGGGCCAGCGCATATAAATAGGTCTGTTCGCCGGGCTTTACGACCTTCTCCGATAGCACCGGGAGATTGGGATCGAACAGGTCGATCACAGGCCCTTTGATGGTCAGCGGCTGATCGCTGACACTCTCATCCATGACAGCCGCAATGGTATAAGGACCTCTCTCCAGGTATAAATAGTTCTTGAATTCCAAACCACTGCTGCCGGCTTCCTTATAAGCCCGCTGCACCGTCTGTACAAAACCGCTATCCTGCCCCGCGTTCATGACGATCTCCTTGGGATCCTCACGCATGATATAGACCTTGCCTTTCCCCACGACATACGCGCCAGCCTCCGGGCGAATGCCCAACAAACCGAACAGATGCTGTGAAGGCGCCGTAAAATTATTCCCGTCACTATTCCACCATTCCTTCACCTGTTGAAAAGGATCGTTATCCCTGCCATAGTACAGTAGTATCCCTCCCTTCCTCACCCACTCATTGAGATATTTATGTACATCCGCGGCAGGCGGCTTCATGTTGGCATAGCTCATCACCAGCACCTTGATATCCTTCAAGGTCTCCGGAAAGGCGAGGTTTTCCATATGCACCGTCTCCACCGGCACACCCCGCTTCAACAAAGGCATGGCCATCCCATAAAAATTCGACAGACGGGGATCACTGTAATCCTTATGCGTAGGGAATCGCTGGAACATCATGGAGTTGGACAACAGCACACCCACCCCCTTGCTGCCTTTTACCGTATTGGTGGACAAAGGCAGATCGTTCAGACTGTTGACCATCACCTGCATCTGTGTAGCATATTCTGGGGCGATAGGCTGCGGCTTGTCAAAACCCTCCACCTTGAACTTACCCATATATATCCTGTTGGGCCAGGGCATGACCTCGAAATTATCCACGCTGGGATACATCAGCTCGGCGGAAAAAGTAGCCTGGTAATTGCGCTTGTAATAATCCCAGGTACGGCGCGCATCTTCTATCGGGTCCGTGAGGAAATACATCTTCCGGTGCGTAGGCGCCGTCATGGATTTCATACAGCCATATTCCAAAAAGGCGTTCTCGAACACACGCTCCTTCTCCACCCCGTTGAAGAACACCGGTTCCCGGCTGGTGCCCGTCCACACCTGTGCGATATACCCATCCACTACGGGCAGGGAGGCCAGACTCGCTTCCGGGCTCACGATCTGCCATGAGGAATAATTGATCAGGCTATGCGTCGGTACAAAACAACGTATGTTCAACCCTTTTTCCTTCCCGTATTGCTTGGCATAGGCGAATACCTCGTTCAACGCACGATAATAAAGATGATACTTCAGCTTGGAAGAAAGATAGGTAGCTTCCGGACTTTCATGCTGAGCCACCCAGGGACTGCCATAATATTTCTGCCATTCGGACTTGAACGCCTCGCTATAGCCTGCCCGGGCCCAGAACTCCGGCTCTTCGAGATAGATAACAGTAATCCCCGCATCGATCACCCGCTTGATGAGGGACTTCATATATCCCAGATAGTTTTCCGTCGGCACGATATAAGGGACATAATGTCCATGCCAGATGGTATCCCCATTCCGCTGCTTCTGCCCTTCATCGAGATGCATTTTGCCGTCGTACCTGCCCAAAAAATAATCCTGGTACTCACCCCACGCAATCCCTGTCATGAACTGGACATTGTAGCCATTGTCCCTGTATGCTTTTACTCTTTCCTCGAAATCATTGCTCACGCTATAGACCATGGCGATGTCGGAACGTACATCATACTCCGCCCGCCAGGGAGCGGAGATCTGAAAACTGGTCTTCTCTTTGGCAGACGCCGGCTCCGCAGGCTGTTGAGCCATGGCGCTAATAACCAGTAACACGCCGGCGAAAATTGAACTAAATCGATTTAGCAAAAAAGGCATAAGGAAAATTTATGCATAAATATACTTTTATTTTCCGGAAGACTTCGAAGGCGCCCGCACGATCGCCGTATCGGTCGTCAATGCCGGCAGCGCATACCCACCCGAATCCAGCACAGTGGTCTTGTACAATAACGTTAGCTTCTCCCAGTCCTTTCGTTCTACTTTGGTATGATAGAGATACAACGCATGCAGATGCTTCGAAGGCTGTACAGCCAATAACCCCGGCCCCGTAACATTCGTCCCCACCAGGTTCAACACCCGCAGCTCGGGCAATGTCACAAGCCCGGACAACGCCTTGTCGGTGATCTTCGTCCCTCGCAGATTGACCACACGCAACGCAACACATTGTTTTATTACTTCCATGCTGCTGTCTCCCACATCGCTGCTCCCCAGGTCCAGCTGGATCAATTGTTGCTTCAACGGCAACAGCAATGGCATCAGCGACTTCGCCGGCTTCCCCAAAACATCCACCGATAGATAATTACTGTTCTGCGCCACCGGCGTCACTACCACCTCCCTGTCTCGCAAGGCCACGATGGCTTTCTCATCCGCCGGCTTCACCGCTGTTTCCGGCAAGACCTCCTTGATAGCATCAATGTTCCTCTCACCCGGCGCCCCGGCCCCTGCCCCTCCACCATGCTGCAACGCCAGCAACGCAGGCTTGATCTTCTCCGGCTGCGGCAGGTCCTTTACCAGTTTCCGATAATCGCCTCCCTGGTCCACCCACCACGTCAGCAATTGCAGCTCCTGCGAAGACAGCTGCGGCCTGTCCTTGGGTGGCATATGATGCTCCTCATTCTCAGGAAGAAGTATCCGTTTGATCAATTCGCTGCTATCGGCCTTGCCCGCAACAAGCACACCCCCGTCCTTGCCACCCCTGGCAATACTCTCGGGATTATCCAGCCGCAAGCCACCCTTTTGCCGGTTGGCCCCGTGACAATTATTACACCGGCTGGCCAGTATCGGCTTTACGATGTCCTCATATGCGACGGCCCGCTGTACGTCGGGGATAGGCCGGAAAACAGGAGGCGGCGGAGTATTGCGAAATCCTGCCGTAAGATAATCCTCTCCATGCGTCAACGATCCACCCAGATGCCCGGTGATCATGATCAGCAGGAACAGACCGATCCCCAGCAGATTACTATTCCTGTCGAAGCCTGCGCCCCTAAAGGCGACCCGCGCATATAGCGCAAAAGCCACAAAGGTCAGCCCTATCGCCAGCCACATATGGGCGGACACAAGCGTATCATCATAATCCCCGTTGCGGAAAAGCAGGAAACCCGTTATACAGGACAAGACAGCGGATATCACCCCCGCCAGCAATACCACAGGAATGGCGGAACGGAAGGCGGCAAACCTTTCCCGGCGCGCCACCAGCTGTAACAGCAGCGCCGTCAATAAGATCCCAATGGGCAGGTGAACGAGAGCCGGATGCAGGTGTGCGAGGAATTCCGTAATAGTCAACAAATGCATGCCGCAAAGGTACACCGGGTATGGTTTATTCCAAAAGTATCCCATCCCCGGTGTACGTCTAATGATGGGCCTTTGGCCAGTGGACCCGTGGTCCACTCAGGCAATAATTTCTTCAATCACCTTCCCGTACACGTCCGTGAGACGGAAAGGTCTTCCCTGGAAAGGATACGTGAATTTTTCGTGGTCGAAGCCAAGCTGATTCAAAATGGTGGCCTGTACATCGAAAGGCGTGGTCTTGCCACTGATGGCGTAATACCCTATCTCATCCGTCTCGCCATAGCTGAACCCTCTTTTTACGCCGCCACCCGCCATCCAGATGGTAAAAGCATCCACATGATGATCCCTTCCTTTAAAAGGATTTTGCTTGCCATCCCGGTTCTCCATCATAGGCGTCCTGCCGAACTCCCCGCCCCAGATGACAAGGGTATCTTCCAGCAGTCCTCTTTGTTTGAGGTCCAGTATCAGGGCGGTGATGCTGCGGTCCACCTGTCTGCATTTATTGATAAATCCTACGTCGATGGCAAGATTGGCGTCCGTACCGTGACTGTCCCAGCCCCAATCGAACAATTGTACAAAGCGAACGCCTTTTTCCACCAGCCTCCGCGCCAGCAGGACATTATTGGCAAAACAAGCCTTCCCCGGCTGGGCACCGTACATCTCATGGATATAAGCGGGCTCGTCATTGATGTTCATGGTCTCGGGCACCGACAGCTGCATCTTGTATGCCATCTCGTATTGCGAGATGCGGGAAAGGATCTCAGGATCGCCATAGGCGGCATGCTCCTGTTCGTTGACCTTATTGATAGCGTCGATGGATGCCTTGCGGAGATCCCTGTCCATACCCTGCGGATCGTCGATGAACAGCACGGGATCGCCTTCGCTGCGACATTGCACACCCTGGTATACGCTGGGTAAAAAACCGCTGCCCCATATGCTCTTGCCGGCATCGGGAGCCTTGCCGCCGCTGGTGAGCACGACAAAACCAGGCAGGTTCTCATTCTCCGTTCCCAATCCATACGTCACCCATGAGCCCATGCTGGGACGCCCCAGTCGGGGTGAGCCGGTCTGCACGAGCAATTGAGCGGGAGCATGATTGAACTGATCGGTGGTCACGGCTTTGAGAAAACAAAGCTCGTCGGCGATGGAAGCCAGGTGCGGCATATTCTCGCTGACCCAGGCGCCGCTCTGCCCCCTTTGCTGAAATTGAGCCTGTGGCCCCAGCATCTTGGGTACGCCCCGTATAAAAGCAAATCGTTTTCCTTCCAGCAGCGACTGTGGACAATCCTGTCCATCCAGTTTCTGCAAAGCAGGTTTATAATCGAACAGCTCCAGCTGCGAAGGCGCGCCTGCCATATGCAGATAGATGACCCTTTTAGCACGGGCGGGGAACATGGGCATCCGGGGCGCCAGCGGATGAGCAGGGTCGAAGGCGGGCCCCGCCGCCGTGGCAGCAGAGCCAGACCCACAGGAAGACAGGAAAGATCCCAATGCCAGGGCGCCAAAACCCATGGCGCAATCCTGCAAAAAATGCCGGCGCGTATACATGCGGGACACAGCCTGTTCGGCTTCCCTTAACAATCGTTGATTATGTAGCTCTTTCTGGGTCATGTCGTCAATTCTTGGTGATCACTTCATCCAGGTTCAATATCGCATTGGCCACCACGATCAGGGCCGCCGTGGATGGCTTGTCATATTTGTCCTCCGTGCCCGCGATGGCACAGGTCTTCTCGGGACTATGGCTGTACTTCCCATAGGCGGTAGCATACAATCCCTCCAATACCTGCAGACTGGCGCTGTCGATGGGATGGAATACGACGGCGGAATACCCTTCCCGGATAGCGGCCGCCACCGACCCCGCATTCTCCATCATACCCGCCAGATGACGGGATGCATCGAGATACACGGAATCATTCAGCAAGGTCAGCGCCTGTAAAGGCGTATTCGTACGGATCCGCCGCGCCGTACATACCTCCCTGGCCGTACCGTCAAAGCTCATCATCGATGGATAAGGCGCAGTCCGCTTCCAATACGTATACAAGGCCCGGCGATACTGATCCTCCCCGCTGCTCTTATGCCAATCCTGCCCGTTCCAGGGCGATTGCCAGATCCCCTTGGGCTGCCAGGGCATGACGCTGGGACCTCCTATTCTATCGACCAGTAGTCCGCTGACGGCCAATGCCTGGTCTCTTATCGACTCCGCGGATAACCTTACCCGTACTCCTCGCGCATAATATTTATTGTTGGGATCTTTCTCCAATTGCTCAGGACTCACCCGGGAATCTTCCCGATAGGTGGCCGACAGCACGATGCTCCGCAATAATTTTTTGACGCTCCATTTATACTCCGTCATAAACTCCCAGGACAGATAATCCAATAACTCCCGGTGTGTAGGTTCGGCGCCCTGCGTGCCCAGGTCTTCCAACGTCTCCACCAGCCCCGTTCCAAACAGCTGCTCCCATACACGATTCACCATGGTCCTTGCCGTCAATGGATTTTGACGGCTGGTAAGCCACATGGCAAGCCCCAGCCTGTTGCGCGGAGCATTGGCCGGGAAAGGATTCAGGCTGCGGGGCGTGGCAGGCTCCATCACCTTTCCTTTTACCAGCCAGTTGCCCTTCTCGAACACATGGGTCGCACGATGCATAAAATTGGGATTGTCTATCATGACAGGCGTAGTAGGAACATGCTTGCGCATCAGCGTATCATATATCTTTTTCATGCCGGCATATTCGGGGTCCCCGGCGCCGGGCAGCGAATGCGTAAAATAAAACCAGTCGAACTGCATGCCGCTGGCATTCGGCCCCTTCAGCCCGGAGTTTTCATACGTAAAGAAAAGATCATGCTTCCCTCGCTGCAAAGGGAAATTTACCACATCGATGGCCCAGTCGCTGGTCTTGCTTACATGCACGGTCTGTAAAAGAGGGCCATCCGGCCTGTCCAGATGAATATTCCATATGCCGCCGGCCAAATACCCGGCGTAACGATAGACAAGCTGATCCCGTTGATCCAGGTCTACGTTTGCCAGCCTGGCTACGGCATGATTACGAAAGATCAGGAACTTCGTATCGGCAAGCTCGCTGTTGACAAACTGATCGGCTTGTATGGAATTGATGGAAGGCTCCCAGGTCCGAAGGAACCACGCTACCTCCTTTCCCTGCTGCGGGCTGCCCTTGCCGCTGACCCAGTTCGACAGCTTCACTACATCGAGACTGTCCTTCGGAGAAAATTGTCTCAGCAAAGGATAGTCCGCATAGGTATCCTCATCCCGGCTGTCATTGAAGAACGCCATAAACTGATAATATTCATCATGCCGGAAAGGATCATACGGATGACTATGACATTGCACACAGGCGAATGTAGTCCCCATCAGCGCCTGCCAGGTGGTATTTACCCTATCCAGTATGGCCGCCGTCCTGAACTCCTCGTTGTCGGTGCCGCCCTCGTCATTGGTCATGGTATTCCGGTGAAAGGCAGTGGCGATAAGCTGCGCATCGGTGGGGTTCGGCAACAGATCACCCGCCAGCTGTTCGGTGAGAAATCGGTCATAGGGCATGTCCGCATTAAAGGCATTGATCAGCCAGTCCCTGTATTTCCAGATCGTGCGGTTGTCATCCCGCTCAT
>DASZXP010000102.1:0-6844 GCA_035545935.1 Puia sp.
ATCCCAACCCTTGCCGATATCGCCGGATGCACATACCTTCTGGCCCCACCGGTTGTAGATCACCATACGGAACTGCGTAACATGATCCCCGGTGGCCCTGAAAAGATCATTATGCCCATCCCCATTCGGGGTAAAGGCGGATGGAAGATGCACCGTACAAAAACCCTCCACGACCCTCACCGTATCGGAGCTTGTCCCACAGCTATTGGTCACACGGAGTATATAAGAGCCCGGCAGCGTGGCGATAAACGTTTTTTCGGAAGAACCATTTTGCCACTCATAACCCAGGCTGCTCGTATCCGTTAGGATACGAGCGGTCAGCAATATCTTTTCATTTCCGCAAATGGATTGATCGGGCCCCAGGGAAAACCCAGGCAGCTTTTTATAATCCACCAATATCGTATCCGACGCCACACAGCCCTTTTCACTGACGGTGACAAAATATTTGCCGGGCTCATGGACGACATAATCAGCACGGCTGCTATTATCCTGCCATTGCACCCGCACCCCGATACTACCTGGCGCATGGAGGACGAGACTTTGCTTTTCACACAGTATAGTATCATTGCCCAGCTGAACATCCGAGGTCGTCAGCGCTCGTACGGTTTTTGTCTTTGTCACGGCCCCTCCTGTGTAGTTGACAGTGAGATTCACCAGGTAGTCGCCTTCACGGGGGTAAAGATGCGTTGGATTCATGGAGGTAGATGTATTGTCCGCGCCGCTGGCGGGGTCGCCAAAATTCCAGGAGAGGGAAGCTATATTCGACGGACCGGTATAAGTCATTACCAGCGACAACCCTTTGCATTCGCCCGATACGGCGAAATCCACGAGTCCCGGGTCGACCGGGCATCCCGTAGTCGTAGGGATGGGTGAAGTATAGTTGCTGATAAAATTGGGCAGCCCCAGCATAGTAGGTCTGCCATGCAAATACAGGTAATTACGTTGTGGCAGGCTGGCCATCCCCTTCAGATTGGGTTGATGGATGACATCGATGCTGTCCAGCGAATATTTCGTGTCCGGATCTATCTGGTAAGGATGATCCTGATTCCACCGGCTGACATAGATCTGTTGATCAGGCGCCAGTCGTATCTGACCGATATACCCAAAGCTGTTGGGACTGCCGTGTCTGAAATCCACACTATCGATATTCACACGCGAGGCCGTTATATTCGCGGCGGTGAGATCATATTGGGTCAGGTAGTTGAACCCCGCATTGGCTACGGAAGTGGTATATAGCTTGGTATTGTCGGGAGAGATGGCATTGGAATACACCTCCTCCCCTCCTGCCCGGCCTATCGAAGTCTTCAGAGACAACGCACCCGTGGTCGTGCTGAAGTCGAAGACATACGTGTCCATGCCAAAGCTGGTAAATGTCATAATGGAACCATCTTGTGAAAAGCTGATACTGCCTACTGTATTGTAGGTATGATTGGGCAGCTTGAACTCGGATACGACGGGATTGCTGAGGCCGTCTTTTGTAAGCAGGTAAGCATAAAATCGTACCACGCCCTCTACATTCTGTCTTCCCATGATCCAATAGTCGGTGCTGTTGCAATGCTGTGTCCCCGCTAATTGCTCCGTCCCGGGTGTGAAGAGCGGAATATTCTTCATGGAAGTGATACCGCCCGATCCGCCGGAAAGGTTCATGTCGACGATGGTATAATACATCCCGGTGGAGCTCGCGGAGCCTCCGATGGTGGTAAAAAGATAATAGAGATGATCGCTCCCCGGCAGGGGTACGATAAGAGAAGATTCCGTGGAGCTGGGGTCGCCGGACAGATCGCCCCCCGCCATGACGGCATGGTTCCTGTTCCAAACTTTTTGTCCGTTGGTGTAAAAAAGAAGATGACCTGAAAGGTCCGAGATGGTAGCGCAGCCTTCGAGGGAATTCATCTGGCTGCCGGGATCCGAGACGGCCGTGCCCGTGCTGAAGTCGATACCCGCCCCCGCGCCAAAATACCAGTGCGCCGCACGCGGGGATTGCCCCAGGCATAGCTGGTGCATAAGCAGCAGTATTGGTAGAAAGACCCGTCTCATGGGCTGTTAGGTCAACCCAAGATCGGCATTTTTCCCTGTATCAGCAATGGCCTACGATCTCCATGGTGTGATATACCTGCGTATGCAGGTCCTTTACCCGCAGCATACGGTGCTCATTGTCGAATACGGCTTCGATGTGAATACATTGATTTTCTGTACTGTTGACGGCGCTATTCACCAGCTCCGACAGAACATAGGCGACCATATGCTGATCCACCTCCATGGCCAGGTCCCTGGGAATATCGTTCAGTAAAATGTTGTTACGTCTGACGGCTAGGGGTTGCAAGCTGGTGATCAGCTGGCTGACAAGATGGTGAAGCGAAACTTTGGGTTCGGCTTGGGTAGGGGTCTGTACTGTTCCTTCAAGATTCATACATCAGTTTTAAAGATGAACAACTCTGGCTTCTAACAAATAGCAACTTTAGCAACAGCAAGGGTATGGGATTCTGCACGTCATAAAGGAAAGTAATCGTAAAAAAAAAGGAGCAGTATAGAAATACACTCCCGTCTTTAAATCCAATATCCTATGAAAAACCGAATAAGTGAATCCAATTGGCATACCAATATCCTAAGTAACTATATATCAGCAAGTTAACGCCTATGCTATCCCTGCCAATTGTCCAGAAATGGGAAAAATTTTTGCAAATAGGGAATGACCTTGCCGGCATCGGTCAAAAAATCTACATTGTGATGCTATGAAACGACCCCTTTTCCTGATTTGTCTTGCCCTCATCCTGCAACATATTACAGGCTGCCGCCTGGCTTCCGATCGCATCGATCGTCTTTGGTTCTACACCTACAGTGAAGGCTCGCCGGACGACCGGGACAGCCTCCTGAACCCGGCCAACTTCCTGGAATGCCAAAAAGATGGCACCTATACCCGTGATTTTGGGCATTTTGAATACGGCACCTGGCGGATGCAGGATCATAAGCTCTACCTGACGGACAACCAGCATCATACCACCGACTACTTCGTCGATCTGTCCCGCCCAAAGGAAATGAGGATAACCATCAGAGGGGGCTATACGGCCAGCTTCGAAAGACTGCCGCTGCCGGATAAAAAGGAGGACCCTTTTTCCGTGGAAAACAACCGCTGGAGGATACCAGCCGCCCATAAGGAATCCGATGCCGAGATCCGCAGGCGGCTCTACGATCATTGCCGCTTTTGGGAGACCTATTTTACATGGGCGCTGGACAATGAGGTGTCCGCCATCGATGTCCGCGGCACTCCCACGAACATAAAGATCTATGGCAATGGCTTTACCCTGAAGCCCCTGGACGAGCTCCCGGCCGCATGGAGATCTTATTTTTTTGATAAGGAGGACTATACAAAGGCCAATGATATCATAAAGGAAATTTTCCGCACCGGCAATATCGCCTGGCCGCGTACGGACAATCGATACAAACAGTTCATTGGGGCTTTTCAGCAACTGGAGACCTTCCTGAAATAAGGACGTATATAAGCATGTTCCCGCATCCAGGTACGGGAAAAATAGATCCCGCAGTCTTTTATGTATTTATAGAACTCGTAGTCGTTCTCGCAATTCAGAATGAATTCATAGGTAGGCCGGTACATCCGCATAAAGCTGTCCAGGGCCGGGCGTTGCAGCCCGGTGATCTTCCGCACAAGGTTCCGGTTGAACCGGTAGTCCACATATTTATCCTGCTCCTCCTCTATCAGCCGCCGCTGCAAGGCCAGCATCTGACGGTTTTTCTTCCCGCTGAGCAGCATATCCAGGCTGATCCCGCCATTGCCCGTAAGATAGTCCGGCTGATAATCGAACACCTTCCGGTATTCATCCCGGTTGGCCAATGAATCATACCGATGCGCCTTGGGCCGCACGATCACCAGCGGCAGACTGTCGATGGTGACAGCCAGACTTATATCCATGGGGAATCCGGGCATCACCCCCTTCACGGGGAATTTGGCGGTGTGTTTACCCAGATAGGAAAAATAAATGGAATCTGTAACGGGCAGGTGGATGGTATAACGCCCCAATGAATCGGTCATGGTGCCCTGTCCCGATGTGCCCATGACACTGACCCCCTGCATGGCAAAATACCGGGTCTTGTCATAGACGGTACCCTTCACCTCTATCTGGGCGGACAGCCGCTGGCAAACAGCCAGGGCCAATAGGACAAATAATAAAAAACTGACAAGTTTCTTGCTCATACAGGCGTTCCGGCCATAAAGATAGCATGTATCCGGGCTTATACCTGTATGATCTGGATATTGTTCCCGCAGGTGTCATCGAATACCGCCAGGGTGACGGGTCCCATGGGCGTCGGCTTCATGCTGAACACCACGCCCTTCTTTTCCAGACGCTGATACTCCTCCTCTATATTATCCATGTTAAATGCGGTGTAAGGTATACCCGCCTCGAACAACGCTTTTTGATACACCGCCGCGGGTGGGAATCCCAGGGGCTCCAGGACGACCTCTACGCCATCGGGCTCTTCCTTCGACACGACGGTAAGCCATTTATGCTCGCCCAGGGGTACCTCCGTCTTCTTTACAAAACCCAATATCTCCGTATAGAAACGCAACGCCTTATCCTGGTCCTGTACAAGGACGCTGGTCAGCTTGATTGTCATAATGTTTGCTTTCTATAAAGATGGGCAATTACCCGGAGACTTTCTTATCCGAAATTGCTCTTTTCCCGGAGATACGCCTATCATCTCTTTATATAGCCGGGTAAAGGAAGGGACGCTTTCAAAACCCACCCCATAACAAACATCTTTTATAGACATGCCGTTCCGCAGCAACGCCTTTGCCCGGACCAGCCGGACCTCCTTCAGATAGGCATAGGGCGTCCTGCCATAATATTTCCGATAGATCCGGATAAAATGGAATTTGGATAGGAAGACCTCGCCCGCCATCTTGTCGAGACTCAGGGCCAGGTAATAGTTACGCTCTATATATCGTTTGACCTGTATTACCCGGGCCGTAAGGTCCTCGTTGGGATAAAGCTCCCGGTGCATTTGTTGTACGACTTGCTGGTAATAGGTCATTGTCCGGCAATATACTTATTTTAATTTGTTCGCTATCTTCTGGATCCGGTCGTGCGCCATGCTCATACCCTGCACTACACCCAATTGCAGCACCTGGTCTCTCTGCGCCACCGATTCATACAACACATGCATGTTGAGCCGGCTGGTCTCGTCGGTCAGCGGCTCGAAATCATAGACCTCCAGCTGCACCCCAAAAGGCGTATTCTCCATTTCAAATGTCCGGACGATCTTTTTGTTGGGAATGAATGTATGGATGGCCCCATTGGCTGCAAACACCACATTGCCCTTGTCATCTTTCTTTTCCAGCTGATAGCTGCCGTGTTTTTTGTTTTCCAGCTTCACCACTTTCGATGTCATCCATTCCTCGATGATCCCGGGTTCCACATATGCCCTGAAAAGTAACTCCAATGGCAGATCGAATTCCCGCGTGATGACGACGTCCAGCCTGCCTTCTTCGGCAGTGACCTTTGTTTTTCGTTCCATGTTATTTGTTTTTATATTTTTTCATGACAGCTTCCAATTTGTCGAATCGGTCGTCCCACATGCTGCGGAATGGCTCGATAAAGTCGGCTACCTCTTTCATTTTTTTGGCATTGATGTAATAATAAATTTCCCGGCCGTCCTGCTGCTGCTCGAGCAATTCGCACTCTGTCAGGATCTGCAGGTGTTTGGACACCGTGGGCCGGGCCGTGTCGAAATTCGCGGCGATCGCGCCCGCCGTCATGGAATGCGATGCCACCAGCAGAAGGATAGCCCTTCTTGTCGGGTCGGCTATGGCTTGAAATACGTCTCGTCGTAAATTCATTATGTAGCTATTTGACTACAAATATACGCGTAGCCATTTAACTACACAAATTTTTTGGCAAAAAAATAACCAGGGACTCCTGGTTTCTTTCGAAAGAACAATCGCCCCTGGTCAAAGAAGGATAGTCGAACTACAGGCTATCGATCCATTTCTTCACTTCCTCTTTTGTCTTGCCCGTCTTCTTCTGGATCCTGCCATACAGCTCATCCTCTTTTCCTTCTTCATATAATAGATCGTCATCGGTGAGGTTGGCCCATTGCTGCTTGGCCTTGCCCTTTACTTCATTCCAATTACCTTTTAACTTCAGATCATTACTGCTATTTGCATTTTTCATAACAGATCATTTTTGATGAGTAATACAGTATACTCATCAATTCACTTGCCAGCCCCCGGCACGCGCAGAAATGCCGCCCTGACTGTGCAATTCTTTACCCAATCTTAATTCAAATGCTGCTTCCTGCCGTAAAGGATCTCGCCTGCCCGCAGCTTCTTAAGCCCGATCATGAAGAAGTCGGACGTATATTCCGTCTCCAGGATGGAGCAGGCATGATTGCAACGGAAGACGCTGATCAGGGATTCTCCGGCGGAGGAAATCCATTGGCCCGGTGCATTTCGCTCAGGCTCTTAGAATGGTTCATGACGAATTAATGTTTTTTCAATGGAGTCACCCTGCACCACCGGCAGTCCCTCCTTCAGCCTCGATACTCGGCTTTTTGATGATGAAATGCCTTCAACGTCATCTCCTTATCCGGATCATCCGCCTGTACCCCCACCAACTCCCCCGATGACAGGTTGGCAATCGTCGCCGGCGATATGGAAGGATCAAAACACTCAGTCTTACTACTTCCTCTTCCTCCCCTCCTTATAATCCAGATACATCTCAAACAAAACCCCCATATTCACAACAAAATAAATGACCAATATCCCCAACGCCCTCCAATCAATCCATGGTGTCGGAATCACCAATTTACCCAACCTCAAAAAACCAGA
>DASZXP010000103.1:0-14386 GCA_035545935.1 Puia sp.
CGTAGCGGGACTTACGCCACAAAGCTTTTGCCGGTTCTTCAAGAAAAAGACCAACAAACACTTCTTCGACTATCTCAACGAAGTAAGGATCTCCCGGGCCTGCGAGCGGTTGATCAGCAGTGATGCGCCCGTTTCTGAGGTCGCGTACTATTGCGGATACAACACTGTCTCCAACTTTAATAAGCTCTTCAAAGAGGCGATGGGCATACCCCCCGGCCAGTTCAGGGATAAAAGCGTCCATGTGGCGTACTAATTACGCTTCTGCGCAAAAAGCCAATCCAGCAGCTCCGGTGATCGGATGTTCACCTGGTCCCATACATTATGATTCCCATCTGCAAACTCTGTATACTGCGGATGTCCGCCTGCTTTTTTCATGGCCTCGATCATGGCACGCTCCTTTTCCACCGGAACAGACTTATCCAGCGCGCCATGAAAAGCCCACACCGGGATCCCGACGGCATTCCCCGCAACGGCCGTATCACCCGCCCCGGAGATCGGGATGGCGGCGGCAAACATTTTCGGACGGCTGCAGATAAAATGCCAGGAACCATAGCCGCCCATGGAGATGCCCGCCACATACACCCGGTGGACATCGATGCTGTATTGCCCCTCCAGGTACCGGATGGCTTCAAAAACCAGGGAATCTATGGAGGGATAATTGGGGATCCCGCCCCAACAGAAGCCTGGCGGAGATTGGGGAACAAAAATAAAGGCGGGATGTTTTCGCATATTATATTCCTGGCATAGCGTCCACGCAGGCTCTGCCGCCTCCACCTGGCGGATATTATCCTTCCCATGGGCGCCGCCATGATGCAGACATACCACCAGCGGATATTGCTTCCCGGGAGTATAGTCCAGCGGCTTTAACAGCCGGTAGGGTAAGCTGTCGCCCTGGCTGTCCATATAGGTATGGGCTTCGAACGGCCGTGCCTCCATTGCTGCCATATCGGAGATCGGATTGTCCGCGCTGGGCAAACCCCGGCTTTCTCTGTCCAGGGAGATACCCAAAAAGATAGTCCAGGCAAACGCTAATACACCGACTGTACCCAAGAAGACGACAGAGCTCTTTTCTCCTACAACCTCCGCGGCCTGCCTAGCCTCCTTTGAAAATTGCAATATAAAAAATACAGGCGTAATGCCGAGGCCCACACTACTCCATATTATCAATCTCTCAGCCAGCAGGTGCGCATGGACGCCATGTGTATCCATTGTCCAAATAAATCCCATCGCCCTGACAGCCAAGCCCACCAGCAGCCAGATCCCCGCAGTCGACAACCAGATATTTTTACGCGCACGCGAAGTAAAAAGGCTGATGGCATGTGCCATACCGGTAGCCAATGCGAATAAAGAAAGAGGAAAAGTATATCTGTTGGGCTCCTTATTCAACACCACCAGGTAGGTAAGGATGCCCAGACACAGGCCGGCTGCCATGTCTGCGGCGAAGGTCGAAAAGACGAACCAGTATTTTTTTGCATAGTAATAGCGTAGGAGGAACAGCGATGCTATCAACGAAAGGATAAGCAGCGGCAGGTACATGGGCGCCGCCGATGGGAGCGCATTCCACAATGCGCCGATCCTGAAATAAAGAAGGTTCGAAAATAGCTGCGCGGCCGCTGCAAGTCCAAATAAAAGGATCCCGGAAAAGTAAAAATTTTTATTCATGTGCCGAGTGGTCAACTTAATGAACGCCGCCAGGAATACCTCGACAAGCTCATCCAGGAATCCCCGGCCGATCAAACCTCATCCACCTCGATATAAGAATTCATGAACAGGAACTGATGCAATTTCCGGATGGCTTCCCTCCCGCACGAATTATCCATTTCTATAAACCCCCACCGTCGCGTACCCGTCCTCGGACCTGAGCTCACTATCCTCGATGAAGTCACTTTTCCAAAAGGAATAAAAAGTTCGGCCAATTGTTTTGCCGTGGTCATGATGTTCAGGTTGCCGATACGTATTTGCATAGCGAGGAAATTTAGAATAGGACATTTATAGGTACGATCTGAAGATAGGGGTGAAATGCAGATCAAACATATAAGGCGGCCATGTGAAAGGATAGAGGTAAATTAATCAATTATATTGGATTAACCTAATATTTAACAATCCGCGTACGGCGCCTTTTTACCATAACATTGGCGGGAATCTACAAATAAAGGGCTACCTTCACCGGGATTTTGAGCCTCGCATCAGTAACGGCAATTATCCTGCATCGCACTATAGTCGTTTTTACTTTTTGCTTTCCTCAGATAACTATAAATTTAAACTATTACTGTATGAACATCTATGTTTCCAACCTTAGTTTCAATGTCCAGGATGAAGACCTGAAAAGTTTTTTTACCCCTTACGGCGAGGTTACTTCTGCCAGGATCATCAATGACAAGGAAACGGGTCGTTCCAGGGGATTCGGCTTTGTCGAAATGAAAGACGATGCGGCAGCCAGGAAGGCCGTCGAAGAGCTCAACGACGCCACGGTCGATGGCCGCAACATAAAAGTAATGGAGGCCAGACCCAAGGAAGACAAACCTTTCCGCGGCAATAGTAATCGTGGTGGTGGCGGCGGATCCCGAAACAATCGGTGGTAAACTCATTGAATGTAAACCCCGGGAACCCTGGGGTTTCGTTTTTTACCCGCCGGCGGCGGCATAACAGATCCTTAACTAAAACAAAAAAACTATGGCGAGATCCAAAGAATCTTTCAACAAGCGGGAAAAGGAAAAGCAACGTCAAAAGGAAAAGAATGAGAAGCGTGAGAAGATGGAAGAACGCCGCGCCAACCAGGCGAAGGGCAAATCTCTCGACGACATGCTGGCTTATGTGGACGAGAATGGCAACATCACTTCCACCCCGCCGGATCCCGAAAAAAGAAAACCGGTCAATGCGGAAGATATGGAGATCGGCGTGCCCAAAAGGGAAGAGACCGAAGACCCATTAAAAGAGGGGAGGATCGATTATTTTGACGGATCGAAGGGCTTTGGTTTTATAATTCAAAATGACGGGCAAAAGCTCTTTTTTCACACCAGCCGGACCACCTATCCCGTCCGGGAAGGCGATATAGTGAACTACACCGTCGAAAGGGGCCCGAAAGGCTGGAACGCCGTGGACGTCACCAAAAAGCCCTGACCCCATAGCAAGATCCATGGGGCTTCCCGCTGCCCTGTCCCTGGCACAATTTTTTAGTTGCCTGTGGCATGGACGCAAAATTTATCGACAAAGCCTATGACTGGATCCTCCGGGTAGGTCCCAAGATCATCCTCGGTATCGTTATCTTCATCATCGCGCAGGTCCTTATCCGGCTGATAAAGAAATGGTCCCGCCGGTTTATGACCCGCCGGGAATTCGACGCCTCCCTGCAGCCCTTCCTGATCAGCCTTCTCTTTGCGATCCTCCAGGTGCTGGCTATCCTGGCCACCATGCAGGTCGTGGGGATCCAGATGACCATCTTCGCCGCCCTCATAGGAGGTATTGGCGTAGCCGCCGGTCTGGCGCTATCCGGAACGCTTCAAAACTTTACCAGCGGCATTCTCATACTCTTGCTAAAACCATTTAGGGTAGGGGACATCATCATTGCCCAGGGACAAGAAGGCGTGGTCCAATCCATCCAGGTATTTTATACGGTGGTAGTGACCTATGACAACAGGGATGTGATCATTCCCAACGGGAAGCTGTCGAACGACCTTATCGTAAACATCAGCCAGGAAGGAAAAAGGAGGATGGACCTGGACATAAAGCTACCGTATACCATCGATTATAAACACGTGGTGGAGGTGGTGCAAAAGACCATCGCCGCCGACAAAAGCTTCCTGACGGACCCGTCGCCGCGGGTAGGCATCAATTTGATGGAAGCCGACGGCTATCACCTCACCATCAATGTATGGACCCCGCCCCACAACTTCGTCGATATCAAGCTGGCGTTCCAGGCCCATATCCTGGAAGATCTCCGTGCCGCGGGTATAAAATGGCCGGGCATGTGATCGCCTGCCGTCAATCCATTCTTTTCACATCCATTTCGCCGATATGGATGCCCTTTACGATGGTAGGAGCTCCCTTATAGCGTAGTTTGGCTTCCCCAAAGGCCGTGATCTTGATCCTGTCGGCAACATTCACCGCAAATTCGGATTCGCCATAGGCCGTCAGCATGGCTTCCTGCCCATCGATGGCGGTAGTATTGACCTTTCCTTCTCCATAGCTGGTATAATGCTGCTCATCCACGGCGCCGGCTTTGATATCCAATGAGGTCCTCCCATAGAGGGTGGTATGCATCCGGTCGATATGCACTTCATTAAAGGTAATGGACGACTCCCCGTACATCCGCAACGTAAACTCCTCGGCCGACAGCGGGCTCTGGCAAAGGAACTTCTCCGACCCCCGCAGGGACAGCGCATCCAGCTTCCTGTACACCACCGTGGCCGTCACCGCATGATCCGGGTATAGATGATGATAATCCTTGGTATGCGGCACTTCTTTGGCCCCCTCCAGGTACATCCGCAAAGTTCCCCCAAGCACGTCCACATGCAGCTTGTTGCTGTCCACGATGATGCTGTTGATGGTAACGCTCTCCTCGTCCCCCTGGACAAAGGTGACTTGTATATAAGGGCTGATGGTCACCTTATGGAAATGTTCTACCGCAAATGTCTGTGCCCGGACGGCCCCGGCCATGAATGCCAACATGCCTGCAGTTAGGATGGTTGCCAAATGCTTCATAAAGGATTGTTTGGGGTACTACGGATCAGTACAGAAAAAGGTTACAGGATCAAAAATAAATAACCCATGGCTGTTTGGCAGGCTTCGATTGATGGGCGTCGTCTGTCGGATCGGAACCGGCTGTTTTCACTTTATATCCGGACGAATAAAAGGACCCCGAAAGCTGATCCTCAATCCATTATTCCCATGGATTTACCTACTTTTAAGCATGGTATTCAGGCCTGCTAAAATCTCCATTGCTATCATCGCCTGTTTAAGCTTATTGGGTGAACTGTCGGCCCAGGTTCCCAATGTCAGCAAGATCTTGACGGTCAGGGATGGCCTGCCGCAATCATATGTCAGCGGTATTTGGCAGGATAGGAATGGCTTCCTGTGGATAGCTACCCTGAACGGGCTTGGTCGTTATGACGGACGGGAATTTATCAGCTACCGACACACGACTGCCGATACTTCCGGACTCAGCGGGAATATCATCATACATCTTTTTGATGCCGGCAACGATGACCTGCTGCTGTGTTATATGGATGGCAAGATGGACCTGCTGAATACCATCACCGGGAAGGTCACCCATTTATGGGAAAAAAGGGGTTTCGACTTGCTGCTCCCGGAGTCCAGCTATTTCAGAAGCCTCCTGCACAACGATCGGGGTATCTGGTGGATGATGGCCATCGACGGAGGCATCTACCGGATCGATCTGCCCCGGATGACAGTGAGGCACCTTGCCCCGGCCGATCTGAAGCTTCGGGAACCTATTGTCGGGATGGCCGTTCTGGAAGGACGGCTGGCGCTGTTGACCCAAACACACCTGGAACTATGCGATAGCGCGGATCAAATTGTCAAAAAGATCTCCTATCCTTTTAAAAGTATCCGGACTTTCAACAAGGGGGCCAGGAATGTTCATTCACCGGATGTGCGTACCAACGGCGACTGGATCATCACGGATGCCGATGGGATAAAGATCTGGAACCCTGCCACCGGCTTTCTCGACCAGGTGTCGCTCACCAGGGAACGCGCACTGGGCAGGCTGGTTGCTCACTTCGACCATGAAGACAATTATTTCTTTGAACATAGCTCGGGGATCGATATCCTTCAGCAAAACGATTCGCTGATCAGATGGTCACCGGCCAGCCTGGCCGTAAAAGGCACTCCCACCAGCATGTATATAGATAGGTCGGGCGTCCTCTGGGTGGGTACCAACGGCTATGGACTGAGGCAATACAACCTGGCAAAGACCGGCCCACAGGCCTACGAGAACAACAGCTCCTTTGTCAGCGATATATTAAGTCATTACCAAGTTCCTGCTACCCGGATAGCCCAATCTTTTTTGGGGAGATCCGTACCGTTTGCCAACCGCAGCGCTACCTGGAAGGATACGGTCTGGATCGCGGATGTGAATGACAAAGGCATCGACCCCGAGCTGGCGCTTTTCACCCATGGTCAGCTTACAGTAAAAACCTTTCGGGATGCGGATGCGGCGACGGGAAAGGAGATAAGGCGCATCCGCTTTTTATCTTTTACAAAAGAGGGTATTTTGTGGGGCATCGATCAACACAGCCGGCCATTGAAATTCAACACCGGGAAACAGGATTTCCGGTCATTCCCGCCGATGGACCTCGACCCTTCGGAAGAGATAAACGGCATGGCCTCCGACGGCGAAACTGCTTTTTTTATCAGCACCAATAAAAGCCTGATCCGGTGGGACGCGGCAACAGGGCATACCGAAGATCTTATCTCCTGGCTGCCCAGTAAAGATCTGCTAAATATCAGCAACGACCCCGATAACAAGGACATCCTTTGGATCGGCACTTTATCCGATGGGCTCATCCGGCTGGATAAGGTCACCAAAAAAACGCAGGTCTTCAGTATCGCCACCGGTCTTCCCAACAATACGATCTACAGCATTTTGCCGGGCAACGACGGCCAGTTCTGGTGCAGCTCCAACAAGGGGATCTTTGCATTCAACCCGAAAAATCAGACGGTCCGGTCTTTTACATCCCGTGACGGGTTGACGGACGATGAATTCAACAGATACTATTACATGGTCTTTCCGGATGGTAATCTTGCTTTTGGCGGGCCATTGGGATATACCTTGTTCAATCCCTCGAAGCTGACAACGGACGAGTTTGACCCTCCCATCGTTTTGACGGGGCTGAATGTGATCAACCTACCTGCTTTGGACATCCCCTTATCGGCTGTTACGGAACTATCGCTCCGATATGATCAGAACTTTATTACAGCGGAATTTGCGGCCATGCAATTTGATCTTCCCGAAAAGATCCAATACAGGTACATGCTCACCGGCTTCGACAACAATTGGGTAATGAGCGGAAATGACAATAAGGCGTCCTACACCGGCGTCCCTCCCGGCAGCTATATCCTGTTACTGAATGCGAGCAATACGAGCGGGAAATGGAGCAGTCATATCCTCCGGCTGAAGATCACTATAGCGCCGCCTTTCTGGAAGACCTGGTGGTTTTATACAGGGATAGCTGTGCTGGTCCTATCGGCTATTTATCTTTTTTTGAGCATGAGGATCAGCAGCGTCAAAAAAGTCCATGCGCAAAAGCTGCAGTTCGAAAGGGAGGCCATAAAATTGCATGCCATGGCTTTGCGGGCGCGTATGAACCCTCACTTCATCTTTAACTGTCTGAATTCGATAAAAGCGCTGATCCAGGAGAGACAGGATAAAAAGGCGGTCGAATACCTGACCACTTTTGTCACACTGATCCGCAAACAGCTGAACAATACCAACAACGAAACAAGCTTGCAGGAGGAGCTGGAGACCTGCCGGCTGTACCTCGAGCTGGAGGCGCTACGCTTTGATGATCGGATAAGCTGGCAGATACATGTGGAGGATGAAATGTTGGGCCAGACCCTTATCCCGCCGCTGACGTTACAGCCGGTGGTGGAGAATTCCATCGTACACGGACTGCTGCCGAGGGAGAAAGGCGGACAGGTCCGTATCCGGGTTTATCGCGATGGGTCTAATGTCGTGTGCGAGATAGAGGACGACGGCATAGGCCGTGCCACGGCGGCCGTATACCAGCAGAAAAGCAGTCGCCTCCACCAGTCAAAAGGATTATATTTACTGGAAGAGAGAATTGCCGTGCATGGTCGGCTCAGGGAAGGAGGCAGCTCCCTGCAAACCATGGACCTTTTTCATCCCGATGGCAGCCCCTCGGGCACACGGGTGATCATCCAATTTAACGCAGCACCATGATAAATGCCATACTGATCGATGATGAAAAGAGCGCCCTTATTACGCTGAGGAACGACTTACGGACCTATTGCCCGGAGGTGAATATCCAAAAAGAATTTACAAAGGCTTCCGATGCCCTGGAACATATGAAGGTAAATACGCCGGATGTGATCTTTTTGGATATCGATATGCCGGTGATGAATGGATTTGATTTTGTCCGGTCGTTAAAGCAACCTGTCCGGTCGCAGATCATATTTGTCTCCGCCTACAGTGAATTTGCGGTCAGGGCCTTCAAGGTCAGCGCGCTCGACTATCTGCTAAAACCTGTTGCACCGGCCGAATTGCGAGCTGCCATAGATAAGGTCATCCACAAGGATCCGAAGGCGTTTGATCAGGGCATGCTGTTGAAGAACTTTATGGAGAATGGCTTTACGGAGACGGGGCCTGCCGGCAAGATCGCACTGCCGGTGAACGATGGATACCATCTCATCGACCCCGCTCATATCATCTATTGCAAGGCTGCCGGCGCCTACACCGAAATTGTCCTGGACAACGAAAAGAGCTTTTTGATCTCCAAAAATCTCGGTCGAACTCAGGAGCTGATGCCCGTGGATCATTTCGAGCGGGTTCACCAGTCTTACCTCATCAATGTACAGCAGATAAAAAAATTCAGAAAAGGGGAGTCGCCGGTGGCGGTGATGACGAACGGCGATATCGTAAAAGTGTCGCGGATCAATAAGGACCGGCTGGCGCAGCTGCTGGGGATAAAATAGAGCGCCTTGTTCCAAGGGCCGCCTTCTTACGGCAAAAGCCTCCGATCCGGCGGAGGCTTTTACACAATGACAGGCTGATGCCTGTAGACCCTGTACTATCTGATGAGAACTAGCTTTTGATCTGAGATGGCATTGGTTGTGCTATCGGTGTTGTGTATCTGAAGATTATGCTCGTCCAAAACAGGCAGGTCGTAGCCGCCGGAATCATCCATGAAATTGGTTTCTGTAATATACAACCTGTTGTTGTCGATCTGCCATTTGCCATTGTAAGCTACGCCGGATGACATAATGGATAGGGTGCTGTCGGTCTTGAAGTCATAATAATCCGCGGATGTAAAGTAGGTGGTGTCTTTGTAACTTACGCCATACATAGTGTAATCACCCATAGCGCTTACCATGGTCCATTTACCAACGAGCTTGGATTGAAGGCTGGGCGCGGGGGCATTGGCTGATTTTTTGCACGCCATCGCCAGCAGACATAGGGACGCAAAGAGAATGGTCATAGGGGATAGTGATTTTTTCATTTGTTTTTCTTTTAATTAATTATTGGATTTTCTACTCACACAAAATACGGTGCGGCCTTCGGTGATCATAGCATCAATAAGGTCTGTCGGATGTTTGGTGGGGAAGAATTGACGTGTGGTTGTTTTGGGTAATAGGGCGTGGGGTATACTTTGTAGATGCCCTCATGGTGCTTTCAGTACCCGTACTGTCAACGGAGCCATGCCCATTCCTGTCAGCCGGATAATATATATACCCGCAGGCAAGGAGGATGGAAGTTCACAACGGACCACGGACGCCCCGATAGGCAAAGGAATGCTCCGAAGGACTTGCCCCATACAATCGATCACCGTCGCCGAAGTAAATTTTTCATCCGGCGTCACGCACACATATATGAAATCAGTGACGGGATCAGGGAATACACGAGTCTGCCCCGGACGAAGAGACGTGCTATTCAACAAGGGAGGCAGCACCTTGGAATAGACAGATCTTCCATCCCCGATGACCTGGATTCGGTGATAACTCCCGGCGGCGGTAGCCGGCAAAGTGAACCGGTAGTGGTTACCCGTAGTGGCTATGGTTGTATACACTGTTGGCGTGAAATGGGCTCCATCCGCTGCTTCCTCCAGTACGATGTGTTCAGCAGGTACAGCATCTCCAAGCGTTGTGGTGATCAAGAGCGCTCCTCCGGATAGCTGTTCCTTCACATCGAGAAAAAGAAGAGGCAGGAGAATAAGCCGATAGCTGTCGGCCACCGAGCCACAGACACCATTGTCGGTCGATCCCGGAGGCAGCGTAACGGTGCAGGTAGGGCCGGTACAGGTATTGGCTGCGGGATGCGTTACCCAGGCGACGGGTCCACCCGGTATGTCCCACATGATCTGGGATGCGGCGCCCAATTTGGACAGATACCCGCCGCCGGCGCCATTGGCCATGGCCGATCGGGTCACGATATAGGAAGGGCTGCCGCTGGTCTCCGTAAAGAAACCGGTGCTGCTTTTAAAGCTAAAGGAGCTGCACATCTCGACGATGGAGCCCATGCCTACCTTGAACCAGGTGTCTTCGATGATGGTGGACCAGGACCCGTGGATCACGAACATCCCATAATCGTTGACGGTGAAATTGGTCTCTCCCGGGTTGATGGCGCCCGATAGATACAAATATCCATTGGTGCAAACGGTGACATTGGAAATAACGGAAGCAGGGGCGGTGGCATCACCAGTGTAGGAATTGGCCATCAGCTGGGCGCCTCCATTAATGATAATGGAACCTGTCTTTCCGACGGTGAGATCCCCCACCGTTACAGACCCCGACTGGATGATCAGCGTCCCGTTGACGGTATAGGCCGTCGTGTTATTGATCGGACCCGACAGGCAATAAGTATCACCCGCCGCGATAGTCCCGCCGGCCGGCAACGTATTGATAGCGCCCGGAGGGCAGGCCCCCGATCCGCACTGGGCAAAAAGGGAGGACTGGAAAGGGAAGAGGAGCAAGAGAAAAAAGAATGGTTTTTTCATAGCTGCCCCCTCAAAATACGGCATGCTCCCTGGTAATTATAGTGAGCATGGGGTCCGTCGGGCATTTGGCGGGTGAGAATTGATATAGGGGATGTTTTGAGCTATAGCCTACCGGGTATAATTAATACGATAGAGTCCCGGAATTCTTGTTTGGTCATAGTGGGAAGATAGTTTTTGTTGTAGACACCCAGTGATGTAAATAAAGAACTCTATTTATTGGAGGCCATTGATTTCGATCCCGGGAGGAAGCTATTCCCAAACGACCGCGGTGAGATGGGGAGTCTGACCGACCAACTGGCTAAGTATCATCCTTTTGGGTGATTTTAGAATCACGATTTTATAACCTAAATTTGTTAGAAATGGGAATACTTATGGCACCTAGCGCAATACGGAGGAAACTCATCACTTATTTAGCTGATGCTGACGACAAGAAGGTTAAAGCTATTTATGCATTATTTGAGGATGAGATCAATCAAGAAGACAATTTTAAGCTGACTGATGAACATCTCAAGATAGTTGAAGAGCGAAGAGCCAAGCACCTGAGTGGTAAAAGTAAGTCATACACTTGGCAGGAGGTTCACGACAGCATACGGAAAAAAAGGAAAGCAAATGGCGCATAACCTAGTCTTAAAGCCAGAAGTTGAAAGTGACATTGAGCATGCTTTTAATTGGTACGAAGACCAGAAAGAAGGATTAGGGGAAGAATTTTTAAGCGAGTTAACGATCTATTATAAGAAATTAGAGAACACTCCCACTGCATTCGGTAAGATTAAGAAGAATTATAGACAAGTGGCGTTAAAGCGATTCCCGTACGTAATTGTTTTTGAGATTATCAAAACGGAAGTCGTAATTTATGCGGTCTTTCACACAAGTCGCAATCCAAAGAATAAGCTGAAAAGAAAATAGAGCATCCCTTTGGGATGATCATGCTAGATAGGATGTATACAGCCATCTCGATCCCAGGAGGAAGCTACGCCCAAACCACCACGGTGATGTACACCACCAATATCATTGAAGGGTTTCACGGCTGGCTCCGAACTGTCACTAAATCGAAGGGAGCTTTCCAAAGCGAGGAAGCCCTACTCAAGCTGTTGTTCCTGGTGCAGGAGACTATCGTTGGAAAGTGGAATAAGCCGGTCCATAACTGGAATCAGACACTCGCTCGACTGTCTATTATCTTTGGAGATCGATTAAAATTAAGCATCTAAATGACCCTCATCGCCGAACAATATTTTGCTCGGCGGCCTCGGCGCCAGGCATTGGTTCGGCCTAACCCAAGGACCTCCAGTCCTCCTATCCTCGGACCCGGTTTTTTGCATCCACTCGCTCATGTAAGCAAGCTCCTATCACTCATGTATGCAAAAAACCCCCGGCATAAATGCCGAGGGTTCTCGTGACCCCGTCAGGATTAGCTCCAGCGCCTACCGGCGCCTTCCGCAGATCCCTTCGCATTGGCCTAACCCGAAATCCATCGGCCCTCCTTCGTGGGACCTGGGTTTTTGCATCCATCCGCTTTGACGAACAAGTTCGCCATGTTCCTGGAATGCAAAAACCCCTCGGCATTTGCCGAGGGGTCTCGTGACCCGGATTGGACAGATTTCAAACCGGACATATGCTGATTTCAATACTTTAAAACAAATTTGCTGGTTCTAATCTGGATGCTATAGTTTCGAGCCGGCCTGCCGGCCTACCAGCTGGGAAACAATGCTTTAGCCATCGGCGCCCGCTGGCCAAGGCGCAACTACCACCGCAACCTTCCCGATACCAATCCCTGGAACACTTTCGTAATGGTACCAAGAGGGTCTGGTCTCCAGGCAAAAAATATATTCCTGCTGTTTCCTAGTTCCATTGCGTAAGTTTATATACCCTAAACGAAACCAATTTTAATGAAAGGAACGACAAAACTCCTGGTTGTGGCTTTATTCCTTTCGGCTATCATAATCCTCGCCATTGCGGTAAGGAACTTTTTGATAACACGAAGACGAGAAAAGGAAGAGGAGCGAAGGCAGCAACGACAATTATTGATCGAATTTTGGCATTCAAAGGCACAAGAAATATTGACCGCCTGGCAACGCTTTCAGTCCTTTCTGCGACCCGAAAATGGCTACTTTGCCAATCATCTGCTGTCTGGTTGGAATGAAAAATATGCCAACTTGATGAAAGAAACTGGCAGCTACCAGACTGCCGGGCTTGATTTAGATCCTGACCTAGAGGAAGGAATCGCAGCATTCCGCGAATATTTCAAAGATGGGGAAGACATTCGAAAGCAATTTAACCGGGACTTTGTAGCAAAGGAAATTATTGCTTTCCGGGATCTTTTCGAAAATATCGAAGGGAAAAGCCTGGACCATCAACAAAAGATTGCCATCGTAACCGATGAGGACAATAACCTTGTCATAGCCGGTGCCGGGTCAGGAAAAACTACTACCATCGTCGGAAAGGTCAAATACCTCCAGACAAAACATCATCTCCAGCCCCAGGATTTCCTCCTAATATCCTTCACCAATAAATCAGCCGCTTCCTTAGCCGCACGGATCGGCGAAGATGGTTTTGAGGCGTTGACATTCCATAAATTTGGACTGCGGGTAATAACTGAATGCGAAGGCATAAAACCATCGATCTTTGACGAAGGCCAGTTTCAACTTCTGCTCGAACGCCATTTTGCCAAGCTGACAGAGGACAAGCATTATCTCAACATCCTGACCGACTATTTCCTGAACTATCTGAAACCACCAAAAACCCAGTTTGATTTCGGCGAACAGGGAGCCTATATCCAATACCTCAAAGATCAAAATTTTCGCAGCTATAAACCAGTTCAGATAAATCTAAAAGGCAAGATCACCATACAGCGGGAAGTTGTTAAAAGTGTAGAGGAGTGCAGACTCGCCAATTTTCTGTTATTTAATGGTGTCAACTACGAATATGAAGCCAAATATGAATTCGACACGGCAACAGCTGCCTACCAGCAATATAAGCCCGACTTTACCATTTATGCCAATGGATCAAGAATCTACCTGGAACATTTTGCCCTTTCAGCCACCGGCGACGTGCCACCTTTTTTTGCGAAGGAAGGTGAAACCTATCAAATGGCCAAAACTCGTTATAATGAAAAAATCAAATGGGCTAGGGAGCTACATCAGGCTAACAAAACAATCCTCATCGAGACTTTCAGCCATCAGTTTAATGACGGAACAGTATTTGACAATCTTCAAAAGCAACTTGCATCGTACGGTGTAGTACTTGCACCGTTAACAGCAGAGCAGACTTGGCAAAAAATACAAACAGCGGCAAAAGATGAAATTGACGCAATCCTATCCTTGTGTGGAACCTTCATCACTTTGATGAAATCCAACAACTATAGTTTCCCCGACCTTGAATCCAGGAACGAAGGAATTGCCGACCCTTTCATGAGAAAGAGAAACAGCGCCTTTCTGTCGGTGGTGAGACCGCTGTTTGAAAAATATGCTGCCGAGCTGGAGGCCAGAAAAGAGATCGACTTTAGCGACATGATCAACAAAGCCGCACTGCTGGTAAACAGCCAGGCGTACATGAAAAAATATAGATATATTATCGTCGACGAATTTCAGGACATTTCTATAGGCCGGTACAAACTCCTGCAAGCCATCAAATCGGTCGATCCCTCCACCCGTTTATTTTGTGTCGGGGACGATTGGCAGTCGATCTATCGATTCACC
>DASZXP010000104.1:0-11457 GCA_035545935.1 Puia sp.
TTTAAGAAGGTTGATTAATTTAAGTTGTCATTATTGAATAGCAGCCGGTGGTATCCGTCCAGCACATGCACGATACCCGTGGTCGTGACAATGCCGGAAGTTTGACAGGTCGTGCTGCGATCTACATCGGCAGAGGGAATAGAGGCCGGGTCCAGCGCCAGGTCATCCCTCGACCCGTACACCTTCGTGAACGTGACATAATCCACATGGTCCACATAGGCATTGTATTCGAAGGTCCGGGTCATCTTGATGAGATACTGTACATTCGGGATGGCGCCGAACAATGAGTTATAGAGCTTCCCCTGTAAAGTGACCTGGTCCCGGTTGATCTTCCCGTCGAACATATAGGTCTTCAGGGAATCCAGGTTGGACAGGGGAATGCTGTCCAGCGTATAGGTGATATTCTCATCCCCCAGCTCCACCGCGCGTCGTTGCTTCATCGCCTTTAGGTAATCCTGTACGCCATAATTGGTAGTTGCAAAAAATGTGATATTGCCATTGATGGTCTCTTTTAGCCCCGCCCTATCGATGAGATGCACCAGATCTGCAAAGAGCGTATCGGACTTCAGAAAGTCATAAGTGGTCATGTTGACGTTGGGGTCGGATTTGCCTCCATTATCGACATAGTTTTTCTTGCAGGATGCGAAACCCACTACTACGATCAGTAAAAAAACATTTATCTTTTTCATAATAATTTCTTTCTTTTCAAAACGATTAAACTTTTCCCTTCCAATAGCTGGTTTGAACCAGGAAACGATTGTCCCTGAACAGGGTCGGGTCCACAGGCCAGTAGAATCCGCCCTGCTGGAACCTGCCATCGCTGAGCCAGGGTATGAAATTGACATACTGTCTTGTCCGGATGAGGTCCCAGAAGATATGACCTTCCAAATAAAGCTCCTTGCCTCTTTCCAGTATGTACTCATAAAAAATATCATCCTTGGACCAGCTGTTGTCTGCAAAGAAGAAGCTGGAACCGCCATTGCGTTGTCTCCATCCATTGATGATATCCACTGCTGTATTGATATCGTCCCTATACAAGGCTATCTCCGCCTTGAGCAGCAGCATGTCGCTGAGCCGGAAGATGATCATGTCATTGCTCAGATAGGGATCCGTCTCCGTTCCGGGATTGCGATAAGTTACATTCGCATATTTGCGGCAGGTGGGCTTGGCATCATGTACCAGATCGAAATTGTTCCTGAATCGTATGTCCAGCGTATCCGAATAGGAAGAGTCCGTACCCGCGTCATAATAGGGTGAAGTATAGTAGTGATTGCTCAGATAGGCAGGCGGCACCCAGTACCGGTGCCCCGTTCCAAAACCATTCACATACCTGTCTGTCAGGAACTGGAATCCGATATGGGCATAGGAGCCTTCTTTGGCATCTTCGCTCATGTATATCTCAAATATGCTTTCGCTGCTCCTGCCGATGAATTGCTTTCCATACGCGGCTGTATCCACCAGCGTGTAGCCGCCGAATGTGGTAATGGAGTCGATGGAAGCGCTGGCCTTGTCTACATCCGCCATGATGGGATCGGAGCTCGCCAGGTTGGTGGTCGTCGCCCTCCACAGGTAAAGGTGAGCCAGCAACGCAAAGACAGAACCCTTGTTGGCCCTTACGGCAAGCTCCTGTTTGTTCTGATATCCCCATTGGAGCAGTCCGGCCGCCTGCTGACAGTCCTTTTCGATCTGGGCCATCACATCGCCCTTGGAACTCCTGGGCAGCTGCGGCGCGGTGATCGGATCGTCATAGGCTTCGGTGACCAGGGGAACATCACCCCAAATCTTCACCATCTGGAAATAAGTAAGAGCGCGGATAAAAAGCGCTTCGCCCAGTATCTTGTTCCTGTAGACGGTGGGATCATCCACGGCGCCGGATGATTCCAGCTGCTCGTCGGTGATCCCGGGTACCTGCTTGAGGATGGTATTGCTCATGGCAATGACCTTGTAATACTTCGTCCAGTTGCCTAAAGCTTCCAGATTGTACTGAAAAGTAAAATTGCCCGATTGGATACCTTCCAGGCCATCTCCATTATAATCGATGGTGAAGTAGGTATTGGCCACCGCATCGCCGTACATATAGTACCGGTTGTTGAAATCCGTAAAAGCGTCCCTCAGCAGGGCATAGTTGCCTGCAATAGCATATTCGCAGTCGTTGGCCGACTTCCAGAATTGCTGCAGGTAAGTAGAGTTCTTCGGCTGCTGCTCTATTATCTTGCTGCAGGAGGTGGCGGATATAAAGACCATCAGGCCCGCCAGGTATATGATATTTTTTCTCTTAAATGTTGTCATGACTTAAAATTGTTGGGGATCAAAATTGAACTTCCAGGCCTATCGTGAATTTTTTCGGAATGGGATAGCCTGCGCCGTCATATTCGCCATAAGCGTTGACATTCTCCGCATCCGGCAGGTCCTTTGAACTTTGCCATTTCAGGAGATTGTCGGCCACGCCAAAGACTTTCATGCGCGAGAGTCCAATTCTTGACAGCGCCTTGTCCGGAAGCTGATAGGTCAGGCTAAGACTTTTCAGACGGAAATAGTCTCCGGTGGTGAGGAAGAAGGTTTGAGCCGAAGTATAATAATACAGGTAGGTACCCAGGTCATATTTGGCGTATTCGGCTTTGTCTCCCTGCTGACGCCAGATATTGATCTTGTCCAGGTTGGGAATGCTGTACTGCGCAAAATTGGCATTGGGATTGGCATCCGTCGAATTGCTGAACTGATCGGCTTTGTAAAGGTTCAGCACATCCCTCTTGAAAGTAAAGGAGAAGAACAATCCCAGGGTCCAGCTTTTCCAGGTGACGTTGTTGGTCCAGCCACCGGTGAACTTGGGGTTCGGATCGCCGATCGGCATCTTGTCGGGGTTGAGGTTGCTGTTGAAGATGTCGATGAAATTGTCGTGATCCAGGTCCGCCAGGTAAAAATCACCGGCCTTGTAATCGCCGTTGCCATTGTGATAGTGCTGACCGGTGAACTTATCCACGGGCACATCGGCATCCGTGGCGAAGACACCCAGCGTTTTGTATAAATAGAAGCTGTTGATGGGACGTCCCACGGAAAGGATATGGGATTTATCAAACCGGTCGCCATTCTGAAAGACCAGGTCCCTTCCCCCATTGGGCAGGCTCATGATCCTGTTCTTGTTATAGGATAGGTTGAGGCTGGAGAACCATTTCACCGGGCTGCCTTTAGGCAGAGGGTTCGCCTTGATCGTCAGCTCCACACCGGAATTGCGCACACCGATGGAGTTGGTCAGCGCGACGTCGTAGCCTGTCGTGACCGGAAGGTTCACCGAGAACAGCTGGAGGGTATTCTCCTTATTATAGATATCGATCTGTGCGCCAAATTTTCCCTGCATGATCTCCATATCCGTACCGATGTTCCACTGTAGGGATTTTTGCCAGCTCAGTCCCTTTTGCGCTACCCCGTCATGGAAGTTCGGAGTTACAGCCGTGATGGCATTATACGAGCTGGCATCGCCATTCCCGTTGAAGGTGGCCGCATTGACCTTATACAGGTTGTACTGCAGATAGTTCTGGTCGGGCAGGCTGCCGGAAGTACCCAGGCTGGCGCGTAGCTTGAACAGCGAGAAATAGGAATTCCGGAAGAAACTCTCATCCGACATGATCCATGCCGCCGATGCCGAGGGAAAGAAGCCCCATTTGCTGTTCTCGCCAAATCGGGACGAGCCATCCGTACGGGCCGAGAAGGACAACAGGTACTTGCTGTCATAGTCATAAGCCAGACGCGCATAATAGGACAACAGACCATAGGCCTGGTAGTCCGAGGCCGCCGTCAGCGTGGACTGGCGGAAGCCATTCACCACCTGGATCTGGTCGGACGCGCCATTGGAACCCGAGGCAGTGGTGCTCTCGTATTGATCATACTGGATATCCTGACCACCCAGCAGGCTCAGATTGTGCTTGCCGAATGTATTCGTATAGGTGATATAGTTGGAGATCTGGATATTGACCTCGTTATCGGAAAATGCGTAGGAGTAATTGCCCTGCTGGCTCTCCTGAGCATTGGTCCGGGTGAAATCCCTGCGGGAGGTATTGTACAGATAGTTCTCCAGCGAGGTGAACTTCAAATGAGGATTGAAAGTATACCCAAGATTGAGATTGAAGTTGAAGGCATTGGACACGTTCTTATCCAGGCTGGCATTGTAAGCCCCCAGAATAGCCTGCTCCTTATTGGGGTCCAGGCCAAACAAGGAAGAGGGCATAGCGCCCGCGCTAAGGCTGAACGGGTTGTAATTATTGGTATACCGGGGGTCCTGTCCGTTGCCGCGCGCCAGGTCGCTCCGGGTGAAGGAGATGATAGGATTGATGTCCAGCTTGCTGTGCAGCGCTTTGGTCATCAGGTTCAGACGCATGGAATAACGCTTATAGCCCGTCGCCCGGATGATGCCATCCTCGTCATAATAACCCGTGCTGAACCGGTAGTTGGAATTGTCGCTGCCGCCGCTCATGCTGAGATCCCCATCCCGGATGAGGCCGGTCTTATAGAACATTCCCTGCCAGTCCGTGTTGCCATTAAAGGCAGGGTTCAGACTGTCCGTAAGGAGATAAGGCAGCTGCTGGCGTTGCGCGTACGTCAGCTGTTGTTGCAGTACGGCCATTTTCTGCCTTCTTTCCAACGTTCCGGTGGTCACTTCCCGCAGCTTGGGCCTCTCCGTGACACCGGCATATCCCGAAACGATGACCCGGGGTGCGCCTGAACGCCCCTTCTTGGTCGTGATCATGATAACGCCATTGGCAGCACGGGAACCATAGATGGCCGCCGCGGAGGCATCCTTCAACACGTCGATGGACTCGATGTCATTGGGATTTACTCCACCCAGATAGTTCATACCCGTCGTAGTGCCGGGCCCCTGGTATTGCTCATTGGGCTGGGGTACTCCATCTACCACATACAGAGGATTATTGACCACATTGTTCTGGTCATAATCCCTGGCGATAAGGGAATTACCACGAACCGCCACCGTAGGACGGGCGCCGGGCTGGCCGCTGAAATTCTGTACGTTCACACCCGAAAGACGCCCCTGCATCAGCTGGTCGAAGCTGGAAGAAGGCAGGTTCTCTATCTCCTTGCCGGAGATACTGGAAATGGCTGCGGTCGTTTTCTTACGGGTGACCCGCTGATAACCGATAATAACGGTCTCGCCCAGACTACTGTTGCTCTCGAGCAAAACCAGCGCCAGGGTCGTCCGGCCGCCCACTTTGACCTCCTGGGCTGCATAGTTGATAGCGGATATCTCAAGAACGGATTGTGAGGGTACCGTTAGCGTGAAATTACCGTTGTCGTCGGTAGTGGTACCCTTGTTGGTGCTCTTGACACGAATGGAAACATTGGCGATCGGCTGCCCGTTGTCCGTCTTGACCGTGCCCTTGACTGTAATTGGATTGGAAGGCTTTCCTTGCACCGCGATAGGATTCTGTGACAGTGCGTCCAGTGCTAATAATAATAGCACCGGGCAAAACATGAGGAGTTTTCTCATAATAAGCGGTAGTTTTTAAGTGACTGTAAAATACCGAGAGTGTAAACCCCTCCATTCATCAATTTTAACAAATTGCTAAAGGGGTTTAACCATATTTTAACCAACTATTCACAATAAATTCCCTACACAAACGATTGCGTAACGGGAATTTTCGTTAAGGCAGATGCCTGAAAAAATATTTTTTTCGATCGGACGTTTTAGCAAAAAGCTTTCCCTTACCGAAAATCCTTTTCCGAGAACATTGAAAACCAAAACTGTGTATATCGCACGCCCCATTGGGTCCTTCTTACTGTTCTCCTTTCTGCTGATTAATTCTCTGCCGGCCGCCGCACAACAAAAACCACAACCTATCTTCTTCAAAAATGGGCTTTTCAACCGGGAAAAGAACGTCATACGTATTACACAAAAGGGTGAAAGCCTGCAAAAGATCCAATATAAAGGACGTTATTATGTCCTGCTGCAATTCGACCGGCTGCCGGGTATCAACGACCGGGCTGGGCTCCTGTCGCAGGGCATCCGGCTTTTCGACTATATACCTGGTCAGGCCTATTGGGCGGAAGCAACGGACAGCATGGCCTTCACCGGGCTGGAGAAATATGCCGTCAGCGGGATCTACCAGGTGCCGGCGGATATAAAGATATCACCACAGCTGCTGGCCAATCCGGCAGCCTATACCCAAAAAGAAGGACAGCTTATTGCCGTGAGCTTTCTCGGGACCATGACAAGGGAAGAGGCAGGCAGGGATCTCGTGGCGGCAGGGGCTACCTTGATCGATACCAGGATCAGACCCGAAAAGGTCCTGTTCATACGCGCGGGCCGGGCCGCCTTGCAACGCATAGCCGGACTGCCTTATATCAGCTATATAGGGGTTCAATCCACGAAGGACAGGATCCTGAACTATAACAACCGGGCGGCTCACGGAGTGGATGCGTTGAGCAATGACGCCAACCGCCATCTGCTGGGCGATGGAGTGACGGTAGGCATAGGCGACGATTCCGACCCTTACACGCATGTGGACTTCACGGGCAGGCAAATAGACCGTTTTGCCTATATCAGCGGAGTTCATGGCGTACATACTTCCGGAACCGTTGCCGGCGGAGGGATCCTGGACCCGATGTATAGAGGAATGGCGCCGCACGCCACGATCATCAGCCAATATTTCAGCGATGTGCTGGCCAATGCGGAAGTTTATATGGGCGATTACAACATGGTGCTCACCAATAACTCCTATACGGCGTACGATCCTGGCTGCGCCACGGAAGGGCAATATGATTTCCTCAGCTATTATCTGGATGCGCAGCTGAGCTCCTCTCCCACCCTCCTGCATGTTTTTGCGGCAGGCAATGACGGGCGGCTCAGCTGTACCCCTTACAGCCTGCCCTTCGCCACCATAAAATCAGGTTATCAGTGCGCCAAAAATGTACTGACGGTGGGCAACCTGGATAACAGCACGTATATTATAAGTTCAGGCTCCAGTTGCGGTCCTACGGGCGACGGACGGCTCAAACCGGAGATCGTGGCAGGCGGCGCCAATATTACCTCCACCATTCCCAACAACGCCTATGCAACCATGTCCGGCACCAGCATGGCTTCGCCAACAGTGGCAGGCTCGCTGGCATTGCTCGTACAACGGTACCGGCAATTGCATGGGAACACCAATCCGTCCGCAGCCCTGATGAAGGCCCTTGTTTCCAATACGGCCAACGATCTGGGCAATCCCGGGCCCGACTTCAAATATGGGTTCGGGTCATTGAATATCCGCGGAGCAGTCGAAGCCCTCGAAGCCAACCACTATATTACCAATACCATCGTCAATGGTGGCAGCTATACGTATCCCCTCACAGGTATTCCCGCCGGAGTGCAACAGCTGAAAGTCCTGCTCTACTGGCCGGATGCGCCCGCCGCACCCTATGCCACTACCACATTGGTCAATGACCTGGACCTCACCGTCACTTCGCCCGATGCCGTCGTACACCGGCCCCTGATATTAAACCCCGCCGCGGCCAGCGTAAACGATATTGCCGTGGAAGGGGCCGATCATCTCAATAATATCGAACAGGTGGTCATCAACAACCCTCCGGCCGGCGATTTCAATTTGACGGTGAAAGGCACGGCTGTCCCCTCCGGAGCACAGGGTTTTGTCCTTACCTACCAGACGATACAGCCTTCCGTCATCGTGGAATATCCTTATGGAGGCGAGACCTGGGTGCCGGGCAGCACCGAGACCATCCGATGGAATGCCTATGGAGGCGATGCCAATACTTTCACGCTGGAATACAGCCCCGATCATGGCGGCAGCTGGACCACCATCAGCAACAGTATCCCCGCCGGCCAGCGGATGTACAGCTGGACGGTACCTGCCACGGCGACCAACCAGGGGCTGATACGAGTGACGCGTAACGGGACAGCCTACAACGGCGTGAGCAATTATGATCTTACCATACTGGGCCAGCCTGCCGTTACGGTAACGACTCCCTGTCAGGGGTATGCGCAGCTGAGCTGGAGCGCCATACCTTCCGCGACCAGCTATGATATCATGCAATTGATAGGAGACAGCATGCAAAAAGTGGCGTCGACCGGCGCCACCAGCTTCCTGTTGGGCAATCTAAACAGGGACAGCGCCTACTGGCTGGCCGTAAGGGCCGTAAATGGAAGCAGCCCCGGCAGACGTTCGACGGCCGGCGTGATCACCCCTGCCGGGGGACCCTGTATATTGACAGCCCTCGACAACGATTATACCGTAGACTCTCTTATAGGTCCGCTGACGGGTAGAAAATTTACATCCTCGCAGCTGGGCGCCGGCGAGACCATCCGGGTAGAGCTGAAAAATCTGGGTACGATACCCACCGGCTCCTCTTTTAGTCTATCCTACCGGATCAATGGAGGTTCCGTCGTGACGGAAAGCAGCAGCGCCATCATTTCACGGGGCGGTGTCTATAGCTACGCTTTTTCCACGAAGGCCGACCTTTCGGCAACAGGCGTTTATACCATACAGACATGGGTCACCTATCCCGGTGATCCCAACAATGGCAACGATACATTGACCACAGTGGTCAAACATCTTCAAAATGATCCTTTGACATTGAACGCTTCCTATACGGAAGGCTTCGAGTCGGCAGCCGATGCCGAATACACCAGGCCTGTAAAAGGTCTCACCGGCATGGATCGCTGTGATTTCGTCAGCAGCACTGCCAATGGAAGGGCCCGCACCTTTGTCAACAGCGGGTTTTCCAGGACCGGCGTTCGCAGCGCTATCCTGGACCAGGCGCATTATGTCAATATTACCAATGCGGATAGCCTGATCACTACTTTCAACCTGTCCGCCTATACCGCCAGCGATCAGATCTGGCTCAATTTTTATTACCGCAACCAGGGTATCGATTCCGTCTTTCCCGGCAACAGCGTCTGGATAAGAGGCAATGACCAGGCGGCGTGGGTGCCGGTGTATGCCTTGGACAACAATCCCGGCAATATCGGGGTCTATCAGCCCTCTCCCAACATCGATATTTCGGGCATCCTCCGAAATGCATCTCCTGCCCAGACCATCAGCAGCAGCTTCCAGATAAAGTTCGGACAGGAAGGGCATACCTCTGCCAACTCCGTCGTGACGGATGGAGACCTGGACGACGGCTATATATTCGATGATGTCACCCTTACGCGGGCTTCCAATGATGTAAGCGCCCTTTCTCTCAAGAGTCCCTCGTTGGCCAATATCTGCAATTTCAGCAATGCGGAAACGATCAGCATTCTGGTAAAGAACTACAGCGGTGCATCTCTCAGCAATATCCCGGTGACCTATTCCATCAATGGAGCTAATGTCACGGAACATATACCCTCTATCCCTGCAGGCGACTCCCTTGTCTATACCTTCGCGCAAAAAGCGGATCTTTCCGCCTATAAGGTCTATATATTACGCGCATGGGTAAGCGCCACAGGTGATACATATGCATCCAATGACAGCCTTGCGCCCCTGCAATTCCAGACAGTGCCCCTGATCGGTCATTTCCCTTACCTGGAAGGTTTCGAGAACAGCAATGGATACTGGTACACCAATGGCGTCAATGACAGCTGGCAATGGGGAACGCCGGCCAAGACCATCATCGATAAGGCCGCCAACGGGACCAAATGCTGGGTCACCAATCTCACCGGCAATTACCATGACAACGAGCTGTCCTATCTATACTCGCCCTGTTTCGATCTCAGCTCCCTGGCTAATCCCGTGCTATCGTTCAGCCATATTTTCCAGACGGAGGATAACTGCATGTGCGACTTCCACTGGGTAGAATACAGCATAGACGGGTCCGATTGGACAAAACTGGGCGCCACCGGCAGAGGGGTCAACTGGTATGACAACGCTCCCCGTCAAGCCTGGCAGCAGTCCAATACGAAATGGCACGTATCCAGCTACGATATACCCACGAACGCAAGCAGTGTCCGCTTCCGCATTGTCATGAGCAGCGATCCGGGCACCGACTATGAAGGTGTAGGCATAGACGATATCCACATCTTCGACAAGGCGGCCATCTACAATGATGCCGACACGACCCTGATCCTTCCTGTCAGTGGCAATAACTGGGTAAACTTCGACCTGGGCGGTCAGCGGATCGTATCCCTGCAGCCCAACGGGCAGGACCTGGGCAGCGTCAGGGTAAAGGTATTTATCAATGGGGACGGGATCCGTTCCGATGGCAAACAGTATTATCTGGACAGGAACATCGTCATCCAGCCTTCGACGCCGCCTGTCGACAGCGTGTCCGTGCGTTATTACTTTTTGGATACGGAGATGCAGACGATGATCGGCGCCAGCGGCTGTGCGGCCTGTTCCAATCTGTCCGATGCCTACCAGGCCGGCGTTACGCAATACAGCAGCTCCGTGACAGCCGAGGAGGACAGTACGCCGTTCGACAACGCCACCGGCTTCTACCATTTCTTCCAGGCCCATCGGAATGTCAGCATCATTCCGTATGACAACGGGTATTATGCCGAATATGCGGTCAACGGGTTCTCCGAGTTCTGGATCAGCAATGGCATCCCGGGCCCCAACCAGACCCGGGGACCTGTCCTGCTATCCTTTACCGCCGCCCTGTCGGGCGAACGGGGACTGTTGCAATGGAGCACCGGTCAGGAGGTGAACATGGCCCGGTTCGTCATCGAAAAAAGCATGGACGGGGTAAAATTCTCGTCCCTGGACTCTGTGAAAGCATTGAATGGCGACACGGTGAATACCTATCATTATGCAGACAACGGCCTGCAGCAAGGCATCAATTACTATCGTCTGAAGATGGTGGATTCGAATGGCCGCTATAATTATTCTTATATACGGACCATCGAGCTGGAAGCCGGGGGGGCCATCATCCATGTCTATCCCAACCCCTTCCATACGGGTGAGCTCCATGTCACCAGCTCGTCGCCTTGCCGGAGCATCGGGCTCGCAGATGCCTCCGGGCGGATACTATTGCAAATGCCCGCCAGCGGGAATGCCCCGACGCTGACCCCGGGTCCGCTGGCCAAAGGCGTTTACTTTATTATAATTGATACCGATGCAGGCAGGAAGGTGAAAAAATTGCTGGTGAAATAATCTATATTTGCCCCGTTCCAAATAATACATTATGAGTTTCAATCGAGTGAACAATGTCGTGGGCTGGGCCGTGGGAGTCATCGCCTGTACCGTCTATGTCATGACCATGGAACCCACCGGCAGCTTCTGGGATTGCGGTGAATTCATCTCCAGCTGCTACAAGCTCCAGATCCCCCACCCCCCCGGCGCCCCCCTCTTCGTCCTCATGGGCCGCTTCTTTATCATCCTCTTCGGCGACAACCCCCATACCGCCGCCCGCGGCGTCAACTTCATGAGCGCCATCGCCAGCGGCCTGTCCATCCTCTTCCTCTTCTGGACCATCACGCACTTCGCCCGCAAGCTCGTCCAAAACCAAAATACCGCCGCCGAACCCGATAAACGC
>DASZXP010000105.1:0-25247 GCA_035545935.1 Puia sp.
GTTGATAAAGTCGCCGGGTGCGCCCTGGGTGTAAAACCGGAGGTTGGTCTGCATCTTCTGATAACGGAACAGCTGATCCTGCCACACCTGGGGGTCCAGCTCCAGGGCTACCATCTCGGAATTACGGATACCCTGATAGAAAGAATCGCTAAGGTGAAAGACCAGCTTGCTGCTCACATGCATCGTTCCGAAGAGGTAGGATGGCCTTTTTATGCCATTGCCGGTGATCTCCCATAAAAGGGCAGGGTATTTCTTAGCGGAACGGACCGGAGGCTCGTTGTTTAGGACCGACGGCCCCGACAAAGGCTTGCCATCATTATGTCTTTCGGTTCTCCGTTGAGCTCTAAGGAAGGTCAGAGGAATAAGGAACAAAAACAGCGCCGCAAAGTACTTTCGCAAAGGGGTCGATCTCATTATCTGGAGCGTTAATCGGTGGTCTTACAAAATGCCCGTAAAACGGACTTTCATAAATATACCCCGTTTTACGGAAACATCTACTGTCTGTCCTATCGGACAACGAACTGTCGGTTCGTTCGGCATAAAAGACGGGAATTTGGGAAAATTATTTTACCATCGGTAGAAATAGCCCGCCGCCCCTAACTTTATTTGGATTCCCCTACTTTTTGTTGTACCTTCGCCCGCTTAAAATCATGCCGTAACATGATATCGAATCGGGTGCCGTAAGACCTGGTTTGTACCGGAAACAGCCCTCCGTAGTATCATTACCACCTACCTGGTATCATGTGCGAAATAAAAACAATAGAATCCACATGAAGCTTTCACAGTTCAAGTTCGACCTTCCTCTAAACCTTATTGCTCAACACCCTGCGAAAAAAAGAGAAGACAGCCGTATGATGGTGGTGCACCGTGCCACCGGCCAGATCGAAAACAAGCATTTCAGGGACATCCTCGAATATTTCGATGACAAGGACGTATTCGTAGTCAATAATACCAAGGTCTTCCCCGCGCGCATGTATGGCCGAAAGGAAAAGACAGGCGCCAAGATAGAAGTTTTCCTCCTTCGCGAGCTGAACAAGCCCAATCGTCTGTGGGACGTGATCGTAGACCCCGCCCGTAAGATCCGGGTAGGCAATAAGCTCTATTTTGGAGACAACGACGAACTGGTGGCAGAGGTCATCGACAATACGACCAGCCGCGGCAGGACCATCCGCTTCCTGTGGGATGGCACCGACGACGAGTTCCGCCAGGTACTGGAACTGCTGGGTGAGACCCCCCTTCCCAAATACATCAAACGCAAGCCCGACGAAGAGGATAAAGAGCGCTATCAGACAGTATATGCCAAGCACGAGGGCGCCGTGGCAGCCCCCACCGCCGGCCTCCACTTTAGCAAGGAGCTGATCAAGCGGCTGGAGATAAAAGGCATTCGCTTTGCCGAAGTCACCCTCCACACCGGCCTGGGCACTTTCCGGCCCATCGAAGTGGAAGACCTGAGCAAACACAAGATGGATGCCGAATACTACCGCATCGAAGAGGCCGCCTGCAACATCGTCAACAAGGCCCGCATGGGCGGTCATCGCATCTGCTCCATCGGCACCACCACGATGCGCGCAGTGGAATCCTCCTTTACGGCGGAGAAACTGTTAAAACCCTCCGAAGGCTGGACAAATACATTTATCCATCCCCCTTATCAATTTAATATCGCCGATGCGCTGGTGACCAATTTCCACCTGCCCAAGACCAGCCTCCTGATCATGGTTTGCGCCTTTGCAGGTTATGACCTCGCCATGGAGGCCTATAGAAAGGCCATCAAGGATAAATACAGGTTCTTCAGCTATGGCGACGCCATGCTGGTAGTCTAAACCCATCGATAACGCCACCATATGAGAAAATTCGCATCAGTCTTAACAGCCTTATTGCTTGTGACCATGGCCCATGCACAACAGCAGGAGATCCCTCTTTACGACGGAGCTATTCCCAACTCGAAACCAGCTCCCGACAGGGAAACGACAGATCCCAAAAATCACTGGAGCCTCAGCCTGGTCAGTCATCCTACGCTGAAGATATTCCTGCCGGAGAAAAGCAAGGCCAACGGCTCCGCCGTGGTCGTATGCCCGGGTGGTGGCTACGTTCATCTCGCCATGGGACACGAGGGAGTGGAAATAGCGGATAGCCTGAACGCCATCGGCATCGCCGCCTTTGTGGTAAAATACCGGCTGCCCAGCGACGAGACCATGATCGACAAGACCATCGGTCCCTTGCAGGATGCTCAACGGGCCATTCAGCTGGTAAGAAAAAATGCAAAGGAATGGGGCGTGGACCCCAACAGAGTAGGTATCATGGGATTTTCAGCCGGCGGACATCTTGCCTCGACAGCAGGCACTCATTTTGCCAAAGCCAGGATCGACAACCCGGATAATATTTCCCTGCGACCCGACTTTATGATCCTCCTCTACCCCGTGATCAGCTTTTCGGACAGCATCGCCCATCATGGCTCGAGGGACAATCTCATCGGCCCCGATCTCACTCCGGAAAAAGTAAAAGCGTATTCCAACGAATGGCAGGTGACGGCCAATACTCCCCCTACCTTCCTGGTACAAGCCGGTGACGACCAGACCGTAAAGATTGCTAACAGCATCCATTTTTACGAAGCGCTGCAACAAAACGGCGTGCCGGCGGAAATGCATATCTATCCCCACGGTGGCCACGGCTTTGGATTACACAATAAGACCACTTCGGACAGATGGTTCGACAGGCTGAAAACCTGGCTGAACGACAATGGCTGGTTGAAACAATAGTCTCACCGCCCCGGAGGCCGAAGGTTCACTGCCCCGGCTTGCCCGGCGCCACATAATCCAGCGGCAGCAGGTTGCATATCTTTTCCGACTGCGCCCAATAACCGTCGGCCAGCATATCTTCCGGGGGAAAATACCCCCCATTCTCTTCTATCTCCACCGCCGCAGCCCGTAATAATGTCAGATGTGACTCCCAATAGTCGCCAGGCAATGGCTCCCGTTGATAATAATACCTGACGGTCAAAGGGCCTTCGAAGGACAATGCCTTCCCTCCCCCTGTCTGCGTGCTCAACAGCTCGCCTGGGTTAGCCCGCTTCACCAGTCCCAGCGTGTCCGCCTCCTTCATGACCTTCCAATAATAGTACAGACTGTCCCGGCTGTAGGCGCCGATGGCTGCATTAGGATCATATACCTGTTTGACACGCTGCTTTTCTGCGTTGCATACCCTTACGGTATGCTCCAGCAGGAACCCTTGCGGAGACAGCTGGTCCTTATAAAGACTTTGAATAAAATGATGCAGGGAACCCAGCCAGGCTTTTTTCCTTCCCTCCACCCAGCGCTGTCGCAGCTCACCCCGTGAGGTCGACATTTCCCGGAACAACGGATATCCCTGGTAAAAAACGATATGGGTATCTTCTTCATAGGAAAAATGCTCCAGCTGGTATTGCAGGTCATATCCAAGCGCCTTGTTGTGGATAATGAGCGGCTCGGTGGCGGAGACGGTGAGCCGCCGGCTCTTCTTCAGGTAATGAAAACGCAACGCTTTTCGATTGACCAGGATGCAGGAGCCGGCATTTCCCGTAGTGCCTATAAAATTCTCGAGGAAGAACTTACCCCATTGTTTCCAGCCATCCTTCAGGTAGGACTCTACGACAAAGGACGACAGCTCCGTGGCATTTTGCCGCAAATTTACCCGCAGGTCCTTTGGCAGGCTGTCGCTTCGCAGGTGCAATACATAGGTAGCATATCCAATGGCGGATATTACCATGTCGGCTCTTCCGTGCGGGATATTTTTCAACAGGAATGCGCCATCCTCCGAGGTGATGGTGCCGATGGAGGTGTTGTTGAGATAGACGCTGCAATTGGACAGCGGCTTGTTGCTGACCGCATCCACTACCTTCCCCGCGAGGGATATACCCGTCTGGCAGCGGGCGACGCCAACCATCGACAATAACAGAAAGACAAGGCCTTTTTTCATGGAGACTCGTACTCCGTGAATATACGCCAAACCTTCAAAACGGCCGGAGGTCCGTTTTCCGGACATCCTATTCCAATCCGAACAGCCCTTTATTCAGCAATTGTAACGTTTGTGTCTTATACGATGAAGGTATCAGCAATGACACATTATGCTTGCTGCCTCCATAGCTGACCATGCGAACAGGCACAGGGGTCATGGCATCGAAAAGCCTGGCGAGCACCCCCTGGGTCTGGGATATCTCGTTACCCACGATGCTGACGATGCTGTGATTCTCTTCCACCTCGATGACACCAAAAGGCTCCAGCTCTTTTACGATGGCTTTCAGGTCCGCGACGCTGTCGATGGTCACGGACACGGCGACCTCGGACGTAGTGATCATGTCGATGGGAGTGCGGTACTTCTCGAATACTTCGAAGATCTTACGCAGGAAGCCATAAGCCAGCAGCATACGGCTGCTGCGGATATTGATGGCAATGATCCCGTCCTTGGCGGCAATCGCCTTTACGCCGACAGACCCTGCCTCTTCCGTGATGAGGGTGCCCTTTGCCTCCGGCTGCATGGTATTGAGCAGCTTCACCGGCACTTTATAGAACTGTGCAGGCCAGATAGAGGCGGGGTGAAGGATCTTGGCTCCAAAATAAGCCAGCTCCGCAGCCTCTTCAAAGCTTAGCTGGTCGATGGGGAAGGTCTTTTTCACGACACGGGGGTCGTTGTTGTGCATCCCGTCGATGTCCGTCCAGATCTCGCAGACACTGGCGTTGATGGCGGCTGCAATGAGGGAGGCGCTGTAGTCGCTGCCGCCTCTTTTCAGGTTGTCCACCTCTCCACGCGCATTGCGGCAGATATAGCCCTGGGTGATAAAGAGAGTGGTATTTCTATGCTGTTGCAACAGATGCCCCAGCTTGGTCTTGATGCTGTTGACCTGCGGCTCGTCATGGCTGTCGATGCTCATGAACTCCAGGGCGGGAAGCAATACATGATCGATGCCGTTCTCTTCCAGGAATACGGAAAAGAGCTTGGTGGACAGAAGCTCGCCCTGCGCCAGTATATCTTTACTCAATGCCTCGCTGAACGATATACGGAGGATGATGGTGAGAAATTCGAAATGCTCCGCCACGATGGCTTTTGCCTTTGCCTGCGTCTTTTCCCCCTTGACAAGCTCCTTTACAAAGGATTGGTAATGGGCCTCCAGCTTTTCTATATGCTGACGGGCTGCCTCACGGTCGCCGGATGCGATGGAATTGCCTATCTCGACGAGTGCATTGGTAGTACCGCTGAGCGCGCTCAACACGACGATCTTCGCCTCGTTGTCCTTGGTGATCAGCTGGCTTACCTGGCGCATGCGTTCGGGTTTGCCGACGGATGTGCCTCCGAATTTCATGACTTTCATTCGACTTATCCTTTTTTGGGATGGCAAAGATACGCCCTGCTGATTTAGAAATTTTCAAAATTCGGGGGAATCCCTGCGGAGAAGCTCCTGCCAAACGAATAATCAATCGCCGCGCACAGACAATAAATAGCCCTTGGCGGCAGTCTACCCCCATCCTATTTTCATCTCATGAAAAAATATCTATTCCTTGCGGCCTTCCTTCCCTTGTTGTTGGCCGCCTGTAAGAAAAGTGGAGGCTCCGGAAGCACCGGGGGCGATTATTACATGAAGTTCAAGCTCAACGGAACGCAAAAAAGCTATTCCACCGTGTCGGCGGTGACCTCCGAGACGGGCGGCTACCACACCCTGGCGCTTTCCGGAGCAGCGGCTACCAGCGCTCAGAGCGGCGAGGCAATGGTCATCCTGCTCAATTCTACCACGGCCTTTACAGCGGGTCAGACCTTCAGCGCTACCATGCTCCGGGGTATCCCCGCCATACAAGCTTTGCTCTCCTATGCAGAAAGCAGCCAATCCGGAAAAGGCTACACATCCTCCTATCCCAATATCACCCCGGGAGCTACGGCCACAGTGACGATCACCGCCATCGATGCAGCCCACGTGAAAGGCACGTTCTCCTGTCAGCTGGTGGACGAGTCGGATTATACTACAGTAAAATACACCGTGACGGAGGGGGAGTTCAATAGCAGGCTCACCGGTCAATAGGCCGGGAACTCCACACCCAGCTTCCCGGCCAGCCCTTTCAGATCATTGACCACAGGCGCCAGCAGAGGTATGCCATGGGCAAGCCGCCCGGCTTCCATCTCCCGCTCGGGATCGCCGGGGATCAGCACCTTCTCCTGTCCGGGAGCAGGCGTGGCGGAACGGAATCTGCGTATCCATTTGTCCATATGCTCTTTGAACTCCCCGGCAGGGCGAAAAGCATCGATACGCATGGCGCCAAAAAAATGGCCGATGCCCTTTCCGGGCATACCCGTAGGCATAGGCACGAAGGCGGGGAAAGGAGGCACCCAGGGGCCATAGTTCGCACCGCTGAGGACGGCGGAAAATATATCCACTACCGCGCCGAGGGCATAGCCTTTATGGCTGCCATGATCCCGGTCGCCACCCAGCGGCAGCAGGGCCCCTCCTGTCTTCAACGCATGTGCATCCGTCGTGGGACGGCCATCCTTGTCCTGTATCCAGCCCGGGGGAGCTTCTTCGTTCTTGCGTTGTAATATCTCCAATTTGCCGTTGGCAGCCGTGGTGGTGGCCAGATCAGCCACAAAAGGAGGCTCCTCGCCCGCCGGAACAGCCACGCATATGGGATTGGTGCCCAGCATCCGCTCGATGGAAAAGGTAGGCGCTACCAGCGCGCTGGCATTGGTCATGGCAATGCCGATCATGTCCTGCCCGACCGCCTTGAGCGCATGATAGCCCGCAATCCCGAAATGATTGGAATGCTGCACGCTGACCCAGCCGGTGCCGGCATTTTTTGCTTTCTCGATGGCTATTTGCATGGCATAAGGAGCTACCACCAATCCAAGCCCGCTGTCCCCATCCACAACGGCGGTGCTGGGGGTCTCATGGATGATCTTTACGTTGGGGGTCGTATTGGCCCTGCCCGCTTCCCACAGCCGTACATAACCGATGAGACGGGCCACCCCATGCGAATCGATGCCGCGAAGATCGGCGCTCAACAGGGCGACCGCAGCAGTATCGGCGTCCTTTGCCGGGCAACCCATCTTTTCAAAAATGGAGACGGTGAAAGCTAATAACTCGTCATAAGGGAAGAGATAAGCAGTGTTGGCGCCTGCTGTGGCGGATGGGTCCGGTCTTTGTTGATGCTGTGGCATGGAATATTTTTAGATGTGCAAAGATCGTAAAAGAGATCAAGAACTTTTTAATGAACAAAAACCTTTATTCTTAATATATTTCGTCCTACCATATAGCAATAAAGGCTCGCGGGAGTAAACCTATAGCTCACTCCGTCAACCAATTCATTTTTACTTATATTATACGTTGTTACCCTCGGATTGGAAATATCATGTTGTTGACTAAACGATTTGATGTTTTTCAACTCCCTGAAATCTTCAGCCAGTTTATTCGTCCACTTTACCTCTACTATCCAGTTTGGTTTTTGTGTAACCTCATTCAATGATACGATGTCTATTTCTCCATTGCTCCAACGGGCATAATAAAGGTGTTGAGTAGAATGTTGCCATTGAGAATAAATTGCGGTTTCAACCAGGTTTCCTATGAATGGATCCGCTTCTTTCAATGGAGAGAAAAGGGCGCATCTTAACGAGGGGTTCGTTAGATATATTTTAAAAAAATTAGCTCTTTTAAATACCTTGGAATTATGATCAATCCGATGTACCACTTTAATAAGAAACGCAGCTTCCAGATACGTAATATACTTCTTTATAGTATTTTTTGCCACTCCGGACGACTTTGAAATAGCGTCCAAAGACATTTCATTTCCCGAGTTATAAGCGATATATGTAAATAGGGTATTCAATTCCTGTATATCCTCTATCCCATATAGGATTGGCAAATCTCGTAACAAGACTTTGTCGATAATATCATTTCTGATATAGCGTCCGGGGTCTGCCTGAATAGATGGCGAAAGCGATACTTCAGGATATCCGCCGAAATTTATGTAATCGATAAAATATCTGTTTAACAGATCAATATCTCTTGTTTCATACTCATATAGACCATTGGCCAGTTCCTTTGGAATAATTATATCATCAATATTTTTTAAAGAAAGATATTCATGGAATGTCAACGGGGGTAAAAGAAAATCCGTAAATCTTCCGGCGCCTGATTCATTACTTTTTAATTTTAAAGCAGCTGCCGCAGAGCCGGATACGATAAATTTTATGGAATGATATGAGTCAACAAGGCTCTTCAAGTGAACTTCCCAATTCTTCAAATATTGAATCTCATCAAAAAAAATAAATAACTCCTGTTTGGCATCATACCCCGAAACCTCCAGAAACATTTTCAATAACTCTTCTAATCCAATCCCGTTATAGATCGGTGTCTCTACTGAGAAATAGCATATTTTAGAAGGAGAGACATCCCTTTTTATCAACTCCTGAATGCTGTGAAATAAAAGCACCGTTTTCCCGACCCTGCGAGGTCCCATTAAAACAACTGCTCTCTTTATCGACCTCTCGATTACCAATTCAAAAAAAATATCAAAATATTCACGCTTACGCATCTCGAGATAGTGGGTGTCTATATTGTTCATCTGCCACCAGGGGTTCTCGAATCTTATGCGGTCGATGATCTGATCTTTTGAAAATGGGATTTTCATTCTAAAATTTATATCCAAAGATATTAAATAAGATCACGATCGTGATCTTATTTATAAAACCCGCTCAAATCATTGATTATCAGTTAAAACAACCTTAAAATAAAAAACAAACCCTGGCTAAAAGCCAGGGTTCCCAATTATTTAAAGCGATTGGCTACAATTTCCCCGTCTGCTCCTTGAAATACTTCACCGTAGCGATCACATCCGGCACATTGTTGTACCAGTTGTTCTCTCTTTCGATGGAGAACATACCCGAGAACTTCTGACGGCTCAGCTCGCTGAAGATGGCTGGGAAATTGATCTTGCCCGTGCCCACCACCAGATCGCCGGCTTTCGTATTGCCTACGGAATCGATGTCTTTCAGGTGAACGCCAAAAACATGACCTTCCAGCTTCTTGAGACACTCGACAGGATCGAGGCCATTACGCGCCCAGTGACCGACGTCAGCACAGGAGCCGATATTCGGATGCCCCTGTACGGCCGCCAGTACGGAATCAGGATGCCAGTATGGATTCGGCCTGGGATGATCATGGATAGCTATCTTGATGCCATAGGCGCCGGCCAGGCTGTCGATGGCATTCCACTGATCCTTCTTCGGCTCTGCCGTGATATAGCTAAGCCCGAACTCCTTGGCAAGATCAAAATATTTTTTCCATTCCCCGATAGTCCCGGGTACGATAACCCCCATGGCTACGATGCTAAGTCCATGGGACTGCAGCAGCTGCTTGACCTTTGCCCTTTCTTCAGGCGTCATGTCGGGCCCGAACTTTCCTTTCATGCCGGCTCCCAGGGGCTGACCGGGGAAAGCCTCCAGGTACTTGACACCCGCGCTGTCCGCCTTGGCGAGCGCCGTATCGAAAGAAACATAATGGAATGTCCACATTTGAACGCCTATCCTCCAGGTGGAGGCAACGGAAGGGGAATCTGTAGTCTTGCTGGTCGTGTCCTTTGTATCCTCCGACCCCTGGCCGCCACAGGAGGCGAGCATCACAAGCGCGGAGAGGCAAAGCAATGGTAATGTAAGTTTCTTCATGTTGAATGTTTTGCGTGGTCCAATAATGAGTGTTCTCAAAAAATGAGGTCCTGAAATTAAGGGTTTTTTTAGATTTACAGTATGAATAGCATGAAGCGCATGTGGATGGCAGCAGGACTATCGATAACATTGATACAAACTGTCTCCGCTCAATCCCGAAGGGAAGACATTTATTCACCAACAGTATTGTATCAGAAGCGGGTGGCGTTGGAAAAGGATCTACGGCAACGTATCACCGGATACAATATGAGCCTGCCGCTGGATAGCAATTCCGAGGATAAATATATGTCCGCATGCTGGGCCATCTCCCAGTTCCTTATCTATTCTCCGCAGGTCGAAAATGGCTTCGACACGCTATTCCATCATTACATCACCCTGTCCTACGATACAAAGAGAGCCTTTCTCGAAGCAGTATACGCCGTTGCCTCCAGCCAATACGTCAGTCAGATACAGCCCATCCTCGACAGCGAGCCGGACCCTAAACTTTTCTCCCTCTGCGCTGTCTACCTATATCGTGCCGACACCGGCACGGGCAACAGCAATACGATAAAGATCCGGATGGTGGAAAAATTCCCGGGCTATGACACGATACCCATCCTACAGGAGCTTGCCAACTATCTCAGCTATCATACGGCACAGCAACGATCCCATACACCGGACCTGTCTTCCCTTTTTGCCTGGCAAAGCTCCCATCGGCAAAAGACCATCTATTCTTTCCAGCGTTGGGACAGGGATTACCCCGGAATGGCCGTCATACAGGGAGAGGATGGGCAATTCATAAAAGACGCCCGGGGCAGGATACAGGTATTCGAACAGCTGGCGCGCAGCGGCTCCGATCTTCCTTATTTCATCACCAACGGCAGCACACCCCAGGGTATATACAGCATCCAGGGGACGGATGTGTCGAAGACCGGCTTTATAGGCCCTACGCCAAACATTCAATTGCTCATGCCCTTCGAAGGCGACTGGGAAAAATACTTCCAGGACACCGCAACGACCCAGCCTCCCTTCGACTCCTTGCAAACGTACCGGAACCTCCTTCCACCCGACTGGCGGGACTACACCCCCATGATGGAAACCTGGACCGCGGGCCATATCGGCCGGACGGAGATCATCGCTCACGGTACTACCATCGACCCTGAATATTTCAAGGACAAACCTTTTTGGCCCCTGACGCCAACAGCAGGCTGTCTGTGTGCGAAAGAGCTGTGGAACCCTACCAATGGTCATCCCCTGGTCAGCGAGCAGCTGAACCTGGTAAATGCCTGGTTATCGACACCTGCCAGAAAAGGATACTTATATGTCATCAACATCGATGATCAGCACAAACCCGTCAGCCGTGCGGAAGTGGAACATCTGATTTCGAAAGCCCAAAATCCCAGTCACTAAATTATGCGACTCTTCCTATCCATCCTGCTCTTTTGTCTTGCCGGCCGCAGCTTCGCCCAGGCAGATTACGACATTTGTGTGTACGGCGGTACCTCTGCCGGCGTCATCGCAGCCTACACCGCCGCAAAGATGCACAAAACCGTCCTGCTTGTGGAACCCGGCCATCACCTGGGCGGGCTGAGCTCGGGAGGATTGGGCTACACCGACATCGGCAATAAATACGCGATCAAAGCCCTCTCGCTCGATTTCTACCGCCGCGTGGGACGGCATTATGGTAAATTCGAACAGTGGATCTTCGAACCGCATGTGGCAGAGGATATCTTTAAGCAATATATCCATGCTGGCGGCATAAAGGTCCTCTACGACTATCACATCGTCGGGGCCACAAAACAGGCAGCCACCATTGTTTCCATTTCCCTCGAGCCATCCGGCCCAGCCAAAACGCCGCGCATCATCAAAGCAAAAATATTCATCGACTGCAGCTATGAAGGCGACCTCATGGCCCGGGCCGGTGTATCCTACACCGTCGGCCGCGAAGCCAACACGCTGTATAACGAAACCTACAACGGCATTCAGTCGAGGGACAAACACCAGTTCCCCGATGGCATCGATCCCTACAAAACGCCCGGAGACTCTGCCAGCGGCCTGTTATGGGGCATCAGCAAAAAGCCCTTGGGACAGCAGGGAGAGGGCGACAAAAAAGTGCAGAGCTACAACTACCGGATCTGTCTTACCAACGACCCCGCCAACCGCATCCCCATCACCCGGCCCGAAGGATACGACTCCACCCGGTATGAGCTGTTGCTACGCCTGCTGGATCGGAGGCCCGCCAAAGACCTCTGGGCATTCCTCAAATTCGATCTGCTGCCGAACCACAAAACGGATATCAATAACAACGGTCCTATTTCCACGGACATGATCGGCATGAGCTACGAATACCCCGAGGCGGACTTTGACAAACGGAAAAAGATTGCCCAGATACATACGGTCTATACAAAGGGACTGCTCTACTTCATTGGCCACGATCAACGCATGCCTGCGCATCTGCGAATGCAGATGTTGGAATGGGGCTATCCAAAGGACGAATACACGGACAACGCTCATTGGACCCTGCAGATGTACATACGGGAGGCAAGAAGGATGCAGGGAGCCTATATCATGACCCAGGCCAACTGTGAAGGCAAGGCCACGGTGACGGATGGTGTCGGCCTGGCGGCTTATACGATGGACTCGCATAATTGTCAGCGTATTGTTGTGAACGGGATGGTAAAGAACGAAGGCGATGTGCAGATAGGGGGATTCCCCCCTTATCCCATTTCCTACCGGGCGCTGGTGCCCAAGGCGGAAGAATGCAGCAACCTGCTGGTGCCCGTCTGTCTCTCCGCCAGCCATATCGCTTATGGTTCCATCCGGATGGAACCTGTGTTTATGGAGCTGGGACAGTCTTCCGCCATTGCCGCTGCTATGGCTGTCGATCGGCATATTCCCGTCCAGGAAGTGGATGCGGCAGACATCCGCGATACCCTCCGGAATGACCCCCTGGCGGATGGCAGTACCCCGGAGATCATTGTCGACAATGACGACACTACCCGGGTGACGGTGGAGGGGACATGGACCCGCGAAAAGCATGACTGCTATGGATTTTCCCGATGGACGGATGAGCATAAGGACCAGGGCTTCCGGCAGGTGCGTTTCAACATCCCCGTCGCTGCTTCCGGAACGTACACCTTATATATCTACGTCCCCAAGGTCCTGAATGCCAGCCCGTTCACCACCGTCACCGTATCCGCGGGCGGCAAGGTCCTGGAAACGGCTGTACCCACCGGAAAGCTTCAGGTGGAAGGCCAGACTTCGGGGGAATGGGTGGAGTGTGGGAAATATCCGCTGGAGGCAGGAAAGGATAACTACGTGGCCATCAGTAATAAAGGGGCCGATGGCGTCATCATTGCGGACGCAGTGCTATTGACAAAAAACCCCAGTCGTTAGACTGGGGTGGCCAACTAGTCTTTCAATTCGTTTAGAACGGCAGATCATCGATAGGCTCGGTAATATCCCCCGGCGAAGGCACGCGGGAAGTGGATGCGCCCTGGGAAGCATAACCTCCTTCGGAACCTCCGCTATAACCACCACCGCCTTCCGATCCACGGCTGCCCAATAATTGAACGCTCTGCACGCGCAAGGTCAGCGACACCCCTGTAGTCCCGTCGTTCTTGGGATAGGTCCTTACTTCAGGCGTTCCTTCGGCATATACTTGTGTTCCTTTTTTGAGATAGGGAGCGATACCCGTACGGTCTGTCCAATAGGCGCATTCTACCCAAATGGTCTTATCCTTCTGATTGCCTTGTGCGTCACGGAACTTTTCGGTATGCGCCACATTGAAATTGATCACATTTTTCCCGTTCACGGTATTGGTGACACAATCCTTACCCAGGTTTCCTATTACTTGTAGTTTAATCATAATGGTAAATTTTAAAATGAAAGCAAATCACAACTAATGGCAGATTTATAGTGAAACGGCAATTTACATTATTTACCATTGGCCGGTTGGAGAAGTTTTCCCCTGTCTTCGCACAGCTGTCTTCGCTGTGTGAAGACGCCGCCGTAAGGCCATCATTAGACGTAAAACCTTAAGGACCTTCAGGTCCGACACTACTAATGGCCTCCCCCTATCAACCAATGGCCCATCCGTCCAGTCAACCACTCACTCATCCCCCCCAACCATCCCTCCAGCCCGCCAACCGCTCAATTCCAGGGATAGGCGGCACCGTTTTCCGCCAGCCTTTCCCTAACTTTAAAGGTGCGAAAGTCATTGTCCATCATATTTTTCTTCGCTTGCCGCCTCGCCGTCCAGGCACAGCCGGAGATGTCTCTCGCCAGACAGAGAATCGACAGCCTGGTCCAGCATTACGAATACTGCGCCGGCCGCTGGATGGATTCATCCGGATGGTATGCGGACCGCGCCCTGGAAGAAGCGCGGCGGGCGAATGATATACATGGCATTGCCGTAGCTACAGCCTGCAAATCCCTGTATACCCTCAACTTCACCAATGATTTTAACTTCAGCGAACGCCAGGCCCGGGAAGCGCTGAACTGGTTCAACCGCACCCCCGATAAAGACCATATTTCTTTGGCCTATTATGCACTTGGATTCGCCATCTTCGCCCAAAGCCGGTTTGAAGAAGCCATTCATTACCTGCAGCGGGGCCAGGACTACGCACAAAAGGCAGGAGATATCACCGGCGTCATCAAGAACCTTTCCCTCATCGGCTGCGCCTACCGCGAAGGCGGCAATTATGAAAAGGCGTTCGAGATCTATCGCCGTTGTATACAGATGGCCGAAGAGGCCCGTCTACCCGAGCATATAGCCAGCGAATATTTCGAACTGGCGGAGCTTTTCATGCAGATAGAGGACTACGACACTTCCAAAAAATACTTCTACACCGCATTCCACCTGGGACAGCCGCAGGCTTTTTATGCCTGGCGGATCATGACCTATGCCGAGCTGCTGACCCACCAGCATCAGTACGACTCGGCCCTGTATTACTACAATACTTTCGATTCCAACGCCCTGACCCCGGCGCTGCTGAGGACCTGGCTCGTCAGTAAAGGAGAGTATTTCCTGCATAAAGGAAATAACGGAGAGGCTATTGATTACTTCAAAAAAAGCCTCGTCTACCAACGCCAGCTCAACGATCGCAACCAGATCATGCGCGTCTTGAAAGACCTTTCCCTCGCCAGCGCCAATCTGGGGCAAGACGAGGATGCATTCAGCTATGCCAACGAAAGCCTGGCCATCGCCGAACAATTCAAAGCCCGGCAATATATCCGCGACAATTGCCAGATCTTATATTCCATCTATGACAGGGAACACCGGACGGACAAGGCCTATGCGTACTATCGGCGGTACAATTCCATGAAGGACAGCGTAAACAACGAGCAGTTAAAAGGCAAGTTCGCATCCTATGCCTTCGAACAGCAGATCGCCCTGCTGAGTAAAGAAAAACAATTACAGGAAGTTTGTCTGAGAGAGACCATGGCCACGAAAAAAATGTTGATCGGCGGGCTCATAGCACTGCTCCTCATCGGGTTTATCTTTTCACGCTACATACTTCTGAAGAGAAAAAATGAAGCGCACCTGCGCCAGCGGGCCGAGAACGAACTGGAGATCCACCGCCTGGAAGGCGAGAAGGCGAAGGTCGCCCTCCTGCAGCGGGCAAAGGAGCTCGAGATACAGGCATTGCGCAGCCAGATGAACCCTCATTTCATCTTCAACTGCCTGAATGCGATCAATCGATTCATACTGGGGCACGAGACGGAAGCCGCTTCCGACTACCTGACGAAATTCTCCCGGCTCATGCGGATGATCATGAACCATTCCAGGCATTCCACCATCTCCCTTACCGAAGAGCTGGAAGTATTGCAGCTGTACCTGGATATGGAAAAGTTGCGGTTCAAAGACGCATTCGACTACGTCATCCTGCATGACGACGAGCTGGATATGGGTGAGATTTACATACCCCCGCTCCTGCTGCAGCCTTTTGTGGAGAACGCCATCTGGCATGGTTTGATGCACAAGACGGAGAGAGGGCTGCTGACCATCGAGCTGCATGCGGAGGGCGATCTATTGACCTGCATCATCCAGGACAATGGCGTGGGACGCCAGCGGGCCGGCACATTAAAAAGCAAGTCGGCGCAAAAACACAAGTCGATGGGCTTGCAGATCACCGCCGAAAGACTGAACTTATTGACGGGCAACGGAGCGCCCGGTCATTATTTCGATATCGAGGACTTGTATGACGAAGACGGACGGCCCTCGGGTACCAGGGTAGTCCTGAAGATCAGGATCGCCGCCGGCGCACCTGTCTGATAACGCTGATAGCGCCCCATAAAATCAAAGATATGATCAAGGCTATGATTGTCGATGACGAACCTTATTGCTGCGAGGCCCTGTCCATCCTGCTGGAGCGGTATTGCCCGCAAGTGACGGTGACGGGCAGCTATCATTCGGGCGCGGATGCGTTGACAGCCATCCGGCAGGAGCGTCCGCAGCTGTTGTTCCTCGACATCGAGATGCCTCGCATGAATGGCTTCGAGCTGTTGGAAAAGATCAAAGAGATGCCGCTGCAGCTGATATTTACGACCAGCTACGATCAGTACGCCATAAAGGCCATTCGCTTCAGCGCGTTGGACTATCTTTTAAAACCCATCGACAGGGAAGAGCTCCAACGCTCTGTGCAGAAAGTGGAACAACGTCTTCTCTTCCCCCTGCAGGTAGACATGCTTTTTCAAAAGCTGCAAAACCCCGCGCATCAATTTCACAAGATAGCCATCCCCACGATGGAAGGCCTGCAAATGGTGACGGTAGACAGTATACTCTATTGTACTTCCGACAGCAACTATACCGTCCTCACGCTAAAGGACCAACAGAAAGTGGTAGCTTCCCGCACGTTGAAGGAAATAGAGGAATTGCTCGAAGACTATTCATTCCTTCGCGTACATCACTCCAGTCTCGTCAACCTCAATGAGATAAGCAAATATGTAAAAGGCGAAGGCGGCTACCTCGTCATGTCCGACAATGTTTCCATCAATGTCTCCCGCAGCCGCAAGGAAAGCCTGCTGAAAAAATTGCAGCCTTACAGATCATAAGGGTTTCCGATTGCTCACTCAACTATACCACGTGGCTGCCCTCAGCCGCCGATGGCTGGTTTTAGCTCTTATTACCAGTAAATGCGATATAGTTTTACATTCTTAAATGTCTGGTTATGAAAAACGTTATTTCAATCCTGTTGATCACCTGCTTTTATTTTGTCTCCCATGCGCAGATAAGTAATGATGTATTGGTAAGTACGCGCCCCCTGGGATCGGATCGTGCGGCGATAAAAGCAGCCCGTGAGTTTTGGAAAAAATTCGGAGAAGGGAAGAATGAAAGCTGGTACAAGCTGGCGGCAGGCTATCTGGCCGAATTCTCCGAAGACGCCATCCGGACGAAGGCGGTGTTTGATGGCAGAGGCAATTGGCTGTATAGCATAAAGGAGTACGGCGAAAAGGACCTGCCAAAGGAAATACGCGGCCTGGTAAAGAGCGCCTATTATGATTATTCCATTGGATGGGTAAAGGAAGTGTCTCAGAATCAATCAGTCGTGTATGTGGTACATATAGCCGACGGTCCACAGTGGAAGGACCTGCTGGTACAGGACGGGGAGATCGAAGTGCAGCATAGCAACTAACTCCAGGCCGCCCAAAGTTCGTAACGCGCAGCTCATGGGTTTTTCGTAAATTTGCGGTCCAAATTTCATTTTTTATGAGCCGTAAAGGAAAAGTCCTGGTAGCGATGAGTGGCGGTATTGACAGTACCGTTACGGCTCTCATGCTGCACGACCAGGGATATGAAGTGGTAGGCATCACGATGAAGACATGGGATTATGCCAGCGCCGGCGCTTCGAAGAAAGAGACGGGCTGTTGCAACCTGGATAGCTTCAATGATGCGCGCATGGCGGCAGTGCAGCATGGGTTCCCGCACTTTGTGCTGGACATCCGGGATGAGTTCGGGGATTTTGTCATCGACAATTTTGTAGAAGAATACATGGCGGGCAGGACCCCGAACCCCTGTGTGCTTTGCAATACGCATATCAAATGGCGGGCCTTGCTGCGACGGGCGGATGCGATGGATTGTGAGTTTATCGCCACGGGACATTACGGCAACATCCGTCGTCATGACAATGGACGCTATACTATTGCCAAAGGGTTGGATGAAACGAAGGATCAAAGCTATGTGCTGTGGGGACTTCAGCAGGACCTCCTGAGCAGGACGCTCCTTCCTTTGGGGCCTTACCGCAAGACGGAGATACGGCAGATGGCTCTCGGTTATGGTTATCCCGAGCTGGCCGCCAAGAGCGAAAGCTACGAGATCTGTTTTGTACCTGACAATGATTACCGGGGATTCCTCAAACGCAGAGTGGAAGGACTGGAAGAAAAGGTAGCCGGCGGCAATTTCGTGGACAAGCAGGGAAATATATTAGGACAGCATAAAGGATATCCTTTTTATACAGTGGGACAGCGAAAGGGTTTGGATATCACCTTCGGCCGCCCCGTATACGTGACGGCCATCCGCCCCGAGACCAATACGGTGGTGCTGGGAGATGAATCCGATCTCGACGAGCAGGAGATGGTAGTCGGCAAGCTAAACCTGATGAAATACGAGTCCATCACTCCCGGCATGGAAGCCGTCACCAAGATCCGTTACAAGGACAAGGGTACGCTGAGCAACCTTTATCCCGACGGGGATAAATTGAACATCCGGTTTTATGACAAGGCCAAGGGTATCGCTCCCGGCCAGAGCGCCGTATTCTACGAAGGCGACGAGGTCATTGGCGGAGGGATCATACAACGCAGCGGTCTTTAACCCGGCAGTTCCCGGCCCGGCAATAAAACAGGCGTCAAGGCGTTAGTTACTAGACTAATAGCGTATGATGAAAAATATTCGCCTGGCCGGCGCTGTTGCCCTTATTACCCTGTTTACCGCAATCGGCTGTAAAAGAACGCTATACAGTTACCCCAACAACCCATTGACCAACTATTACCTCCCCCTCGAGGTAGGCAAATACGCCATTTACCAGCTGGATTCCCTGAATTTCTATTATTACGGTCAATTGGACACCATGACCCGGTATTTAGCCAAGGATACGGTGGAAAACTCTTTTATAGACAACCAGGGGCGCACCGCCTGGGTGGTGGTCCGGTACCTCAGCCCCGCTGCAGGCCCCACGGTCTGGACAGCCTCCGAGACCAAGACGGTCACACCCACTATCCAGTCCATAGAAGAGCAGGAGAATAACCTCCGTTTTATCAAGCTGGCCTATCCCATGAAGGACTCCTTTACCTGGAATGGCAACAGCTATCTGCCTGACAACCCCTATCAGGATTATTTTACGTTCAGCACCTATTCCAATATGGGCCTCAATGCATGGACCTACACTTATCTCAATGTAGATCAGCCGTTTACAGCGGGAGGAACTACCTATGACAGTACGTTGACCGTCTTACAATACAACGACTCCACCAACGTCCCCATCGTAAATGACACGCTGTTCGCCTCCGAAACTTATTGGTCGGAGACATACGCCAAACATGTAGGACTGGTCTACAGACATACATCTCTTTGGGAATACCAGCCCCGCACCATAAATGCAAGTGGATATAAGATCGGGTTCGAGGTCACCTTCACCTTGATAGAACATAATTAGGCGACAAACCTGGCCGCAAACATCGTATCCGCTTTCTGATCATATCCCTTCAGCACTTCCGCCCGCTCCTGCCGCAACCCAAACTCATGCGCACGGATAAAAGCAGTCATCTCCTCGTTCTCTTTTTTAAACACGGAACACGTACCATACACAAGCGTAGCCCCGGGGGGCAGGTTGGAAATAACATTGGAAAGAATACTTTTTTGTGTGGACTGGTAGTCGAGTATCTTCTTGGGATTGAAAAAATATAGCTCTTCAGGCGTACGGCTCCAGGTACCGCTACCCGTACAGGGCACATCGGTGAGCACCAGGTCCATCTTTTCCGCGGGCATCCATGGGTCGGGTTTGGAAAGGTCCGTCACGAAGGAATGATAATCCGAAACGCCGGCCTGACGAAATCGCTGTTCCAGGTTCTTCAGGATAGATTCGCGTATATCCGATACGGTTATCTCCATCTCCGGATACAGATCATGCGCCAAAATGGACTTGCCGCCGCTGGCCGCACAGGTATCCCAGAACCTCCGCGGTCTCTCGACAGACAGGAACTCTGCGATGCGCTGGCTGCTATAGTCCTGTATCACCACTTCCCTGTCCGGTGTGAACAGCTCCTCCACTTTTGTACCATTGGGCAGCCGAATCGTCGACGGCGGGATAAATCCATCTCCCACCCGCTGTAATACCTGCTGTTCATATCCCGGCCGTATACGAAGAAAAAGATCAGGCTGACGAAGAAAGGAAAGACAAAAAGCATAGTGATCGACCTCCTCCGAAAGTTCATTCTTCCAGGGAAAGATATCTGTGGCGTGAAAATCCCCAACCAACGCCATCTTTTCTTCCAGGGGGCGGTCCGCCGCTTTATTCCAGTCCCCCCGAAAATAGTCCAGGAACTCCCCCGGCCGGTCACTCGTCAGGAACAGCCCAAGCAGGATGCGCTCCTTAACGGTCATCTCTCTCGCGGAATGTCCCAGCCGGTAATATCCATAGACAAGCCCAGCCACGGTCTTTCGGTCACGGGACCCCATTTGTTTATGTTGGCGAAAAAAGTCTTTTAACCAGATGTGCAGGGGCGTCTCCCCCTGGTAGGCGGCAATGATAGTGCTGGCATAACGAAGTTGGTTATCGAATTTCACTATTCTCCTGCGTCGGCTTAAAGTTCCAACAAAGCTTTCACCGGATCCTTTCCGAACAACAGTTGATCGGGATTTTCAAGCAGCTCCTTGATTCGCACCAGGAAGCTGACGGATTCCCGCCCGTCGATGATACGGTGATCATAGCTCACCGCCAGGTACATCATGGGACGTGCCACGATCTGGCCGTTCACGACCACGGGACGCTCTTCGATCTTGTGCATCCCCAGGATCGCGGACTGAGGTATATTGATGATAGGCGTCGACATCAGGCTGCCGAATACACCGCCGTTGGTGATGGTAAAGGTACCTCCCTGCATCTCTTCCATGCTGAGCTTGTTGTCACGCGCCTTGGTCGCCAGCTCCACGACTTTCTTTTCGATGTCCGCCATGCTGAGGCTTTCGGCATTGCGTATCACAGGCACCACGAGTCCCTTGGGCGCGCTGACGGCGATGGAGATATCGCAATAGTCATGATAGACCAGCTCTTCTCCGTCGATATAGGCATTGACGGCCGGCCATTCCTGCAGGGCGTAGCAGGTGGCCTTGGTGAAAAAGCTCATGAAGCCCAGGTTGACCCCGTGCTTCTCCTTGAACTTGTCCTTGTATTTCGTACGAAGGGCCATGATGGCGCTCATATCCACTTCATTGAAAGTGGTGAGCATGGCCGTTGTATTCTTGGCTTCTACCAGGCGGCGGGAGACGGTCTTGCGCAGATTGCTCATCTTCTCGCGTTTCTCCACACGGGTAAAGAGCTCCTTGCCGGGAGTCCTGCCGGGATGAGCCAATGCTTCCAGCACATCGTGCTTGAGTATCTTACCTCCTACGCCGGATGGAGTGATGGATCCGGCATCGATCTTTTTATCGGAGATGATCGCCGCCGCCAAAGGCGTAGCCTTTATATCATTAGCCGTAATATTTGCCTGTGCCTGCGGCACAGGAGCAGATTTAGCTTCTTCCCTAACAACAGTCTTCTCCGGAGCCTTCTGAGGGGCGGCAGCCGCACTCCCATTCGACGAAGGCTTCGCCGCAGTTTCATCTATCTGCGCCACGACATCACCTATCTTCAACGTATCGCCTTCCTTACCGATGGGCTTGAGAACGCCTGCCTGCTCGGCATTGACCTCGAACGTAGCCTTTTCACTTTCCAATTCCGCGATAACTTCATCCCTTTCTACGTATGCGCCTGCCTGTTTGAGCCATTTTACCAGGGTCACTTCGCTGATAGACTCACCTACTGCCGGAACTTTTATATCGATCATTTAATCCTCCTTCTCCCCGCCGGGGGAGCGTATTGTTTATAAATTATATCCTTGAGCCCTTTTCAGGGTCTCCTGATTTATCTACTCAAATGCTGAATGCCGTCTCGATGATCTCTGTCTGCTCCTGCGCATGCACTTTGGAATAACCGGTAGCTGTAGCTGCACTGGGCTGACGGCTGATAACCCCATAATTGATGGTCTTCAGGTTCATCTGCAGGAAGCTGGCGGCTCCCATATTCAGCGGCTCTTCCTGTACCCAGAACCAGGTAGCTGCCTGACTGTATTTTTTGTACAGCGCTTCCAGCTGCGTCAGCGGCAGCGGATACAGCTGTTCCAGCCGGACAATAGCCACATCCTTACGGTTCTCCTTCTGCTGACGCTCGGCCAGGTCGAAATAGACCTTGCCGCTGCAGAAAAGCACTTTCTTCACCTGGTCGGCATTATCTACAAAAGTGTCGTCTATCACTTCCCTGAACCCGCCGGAAGTAAACTCCTCCATCTTCGAGTAGGTGCCCGGATGACGGAGGTTGGCTTTCGGTGAGAAATTGATCAGGGGTTTACGGAAAGGCCAGGCCAGCTGCCTTCTGAAGGCATGGAAAAGATTGGCGGACGTCGTGATATTGGTGACCACGATGTTCAGTTCGGCGCACATTTGAAGAAACCTTTCCATACGGGCCGAGCTATGCTCGGGCCCCTGCCCTTCATATCCATGCGGCAACAGCAGGGTAACGCCATTCATACGCTGCCATTTCTGCTCGGCCGCGGAAATGAACTGGTCGATCATGGTCTGGGCCCCATTGCTGAAGTCCCCGAACTGAGCTTCCCACAGCACAAGGGCATTGGGATTGGCCAGCGCGTAACCGTATTCAAAACCCAGCACGCCATATTCGCTCAGCAACGAATTGTAGATGCGGAACTCTCCTTTGGCATCGGGCAGTCTGCTCAGCCGATTGTAGGACTGGTCGGTATTCTCATCCCGCAGGACGGCATGACGATGGGAGAACGTTCCTCTCTGGACGTCCTGCCCGCTCATACGTACATCCTTCCCATCCAGCAGCAGGCTGCCATAGGCCAGCAGCTCACCGGTGGCCCAATCTACCTTGCCTTCCTCGGTGAAAAGCTTTATTTTATCCTGTAATAATTTTTCCACTTTGCGAAGGGGCTTGAAATCCTCCGGCCACTTCATGATGGCATCGAATACCTTCCGGAAGTCGGTCTCATTGATAGCGGTAACGGGTGACTGCTCGAAATCCGCAGGCGTTGCCTTCCGCAGGCTGCGCCACCATACTTCCGGCTGTTGGTAATGGTAGGGAAGAGGATGTTGCTTCACCTCGTCGAGCCTTTCCTGCAGATCAGCCCAGAATTTCTTTTCCATCTCCTTGGCCAGGTCCTTGGCATCGGACTCTCCATTCTCGATAAGGAACTGGGTATATACTTCCCGGGGATTGGGATGCTGGTCGATCAGCGCATAAAGATGCGGCTGCGTGAACTTCGGATCGTCGCCTTCGTTATGTCCGTGACGGCGATAGCACACCATATCGATAAAGATATCCGTGTTGAAATCCTGACGATAGCGGGTAGCGATCTCGGCGCATTTTACCACGGCTTCCGCATCGTCGCCATTCACATGCAGCACAGGCGCATGGATGGCCGCCGCAAGGGACGTACAATAATCCGAGCTCCGCGCGTCGTCGAAGTCGGTGGTAAAGCCGATCTGGTTATTGATGACGAAATGGATGGTGCCGCCCGTATTGTATCCCTTCAGCTCGCTCATCTGCAGGACTTCGTATACGATGCCCTGACCCGCTACGGACGCGTCGCCATGTATGAGGATGGGAAGGATCTTGTCATAATCGCTGTGATACATGACATCCGCCTTGGCCCTGGCAAAACCTACGACGACGGGGTCGACGGCCTCCAGGTGGGAAGGATTGGGCATCAGCTTGAGATGGATGGTCTTGTTGCTGTCCGTTTGCACTTCGCTGCCATAGCCCATATGATATTTCACGTCCCCGCTGCCCATGGTCTGGTCCAGCTTGGCCGTACCTTCGAATTCACTGAAGATCTGCTCGTATGTCTTGCCCATGATATTGGCCAGGATATTGAGGCGACCGCGGTGAGCCATCCCGATGACCACTTCCTGTACGCCATGATCCGCGGAAACATTGATGATCGTATCCAGCGCGGCGATCGTAGTTTCACCGCCTTCCAGGGAGAAACGCTTTTGACCGATGTATTTGGTATGGAGGAATTTCTCGAACATGACCCCCTCATTCAGCTTCTCCAGGATCCGCTTCTTCTTTTCCAGGGGAAGGGGATTCAGGAACTTTTTCTCCATCTCGTTGGTGAGCCAGTCGATCTTCTTTTGATCGCTGATATATTTGAACTCGATGCCTACATGGGACGCGTAACAGTTCTGCAGATGTTGCAATATCTTCCGGAGCGTGGTCGTACCCAATCCGATAAGATTGCCCGCAAAGAAGTTCTTATCCAGGTCCTCTTCCGTGAATCCGTAAAAGGCCAGGTCCAGGTTGGCGCCACGATCCTTTCGGGGACGGATGGGGTTCGTTTTGGCCAGCAGATGCCCCTTATTGCGGTAGCCCAGGATCAGGCGGTAGGCCCCCAGCTCTTTTTTCCAGTCCACACCATCCGTGGTCGTATATGCGCCGCCATCGACGCTCCTGGCGCCCGCGGCAGCATGAGTACCGTTGGCAGAACCATTGACGCCATTGCTGGCTTTTCCCTGGGTAACGGCAAAATCAAAACCTTCAAAAAATTTCCTGAATTCAGGATCTACTGTATCGGGATTCTTTACGTAGTCCTGGTATAAGCCCTCGATATAAGAGGGATGAGAATTAGTTATAAACGAAAAGTCCTTCATAGAAGTGCTGGTTAAAGCATTATGTTCGCTAATGTCAGTCCTCAGACGAGCCGCATCCTGCGGCTCCATGGCCGGGATGTCCTTCAGATAACGAACGCTTGGTTCGTTGGTTTTCCCCCCTTCGGATTACTGGAAAATTTATCCTTCAGGGGAAAACATCTAATGTCTGCCCTATCGGACAACGAACCCGTGGTTCGTTTTTGGCCTACAAATATCGTTCAAAATCCGTCATTTCCCTATTCGCCCCCTTCCTTTTCTCTTGTTTTTAACCATCCGGCCTCCTACGACCGCTCCCCCAATGTTGGCCGTTCGCCCGATCTCCTCCGCCTCCTCTCATCCCGCCCGGCAGCCGCCGGTCTCCGCCCTTTGTCCCTTAACCCGTGGTCATTCCCGCCTCCCCGTCATCCCTGGCCGTCCTGGTCCGGGCCCCTCTACAACGGCCAGGCGCCCCCCTAAGTACCCCAGCAAGTCTTTTTCCGAAAAAACCCCTTTTATTTTGGTATTTTCGTTGCTCAAACGTACCTTTGCCGTCCTAAAAATGTCGAGTAATGGCAAATCATAAGGCAACCAAAAAAGATGTAAGGCAAGCCACCAAGCGCAGGGATCGTAATCGCTACTATGGCAAGACCACCCGTAATGCGATCCGTGACCTGAGAGAGATCAAGGGGCA
>DASZXP010000106.1:0-13681 GCA_035545935.1 Puia sp.
TGCCATGGACTTTTTGATCTTTCTGACGAAGTATTGGGAGACTTCTACGAGGCCGGCGATCTCGGCGATGGTGAAGTCTGTTTTGCGGAGGAGTCTTTTTACAAATTTTTCCTGGGCTTTTTTGGTGGCTTTGGCTTCACCTTTTCTTTCACCTTTCATTTCTCCTATGCGATATAGGATGTCTTGTTCATCGGAGAATACGCTTTCAAGATTGTCTAGCATAGTTAAGATTTCTTGGTCAAATTTAGGTAATTGAGCTAATATCCGCAATTGGTTTATGTGCCGTTGGGCGGCGAAATCTCCTGAAGAAGCATCAATCACCTGTTTGACAATTCCTTTTATTGCCGATGCCGGATCATCATTTCCAAAGTTGGCAAGAATGGCCAGCATTTTTTCTTCAGGACGAGGGCGTTGCAGGAATAAATGATAATCGATGGAGGACAATGTTATCAAATGGTATTTGTAGCTCATCTGCTCTGTGGAGATGTGGTCTGTCATTAAAGGTCTGTTCCTGCCGACATAGATAACGTATTGCCTGACGGGCAGCTGGTATTTTCTTAATAGCATGATGAAGTATTCCGCCATGCGAAAAGCCATTTCGGGTTCGTTCTGGGTTTGAAATTCAATATGGAGTATAAATTTCTTTCCTGATGGGACTGTGAGTCTTTTTAAAACATCCGGTATTCGTTCCCTGGTATGTTGAATGTCGTCAGGCAGTTCTTCGGTGTGAATGGCATGAATACCAAAAAGATTTTTGATAAGACCTGGCAGAGCCTCTTCAATATTCTCTTTGAATATCTTATCATACTGATGCACCTGCCTGGATCGCCTCCTCGCCATAGAATAAAGTTCTGGGCGGCAAAGGTAGAAGATGGGGACAGGAAAATTTTTTTAAACTAGTCGGACTGCATCGTAGCTGCAGTCCGATATCTATTCGTACCGCAGCGCCTCGATGGGGTCCAGACGGCTGGCTTTCAGGGCCGGGTAATAGCCGAAGAAGACACCCGTGATGGCGCAGACCAGAAAGGATAATACGATGGACGATTCGGAGATCAGCGTGGGCCAGTGCAGCAGGGCCGTGATCAGCAGGGAGGAGACGATGCCCAGCCCGATGCCGATGAGTCCTCCCGTCACGCTGATGACGATGGCCTCGATGAGGAATTGCATAAGGATATCGATGCCGCGGGCGCCGATGGACATACGGAGGCCTATTTCTTTGGTACGTTCCGTCACGGAGACGTACATGATGTTCATGATGCCGATGCCGCCGATGACGAGGGAGATCCCTGCTATGGCGGTCAGCAGGACGGTGAGCAGCTGGCTGGTGGAATTCAGCGTATTGAGCAGCTCCTGCATGGTCCGGATGGAGAAGTCGTCGTCTTCTTCCGGCCTCAGCCGGTGTGAGGCCCGTAGTATCGTAGTGATCTCCTTGGTGGCGGTGTCCGAAGTGGCTTCGCTGGTGGAAGAGGCGTAGATGCTTTGAAAGTAGATGGTAGCCAGGATCCTTTTCTGTACGGTGGTATAGGGGGCGAGGATGATATCGTCCTGGTCCTGTCCAAAGCTGCTGACGCCCTTGATGTTGAGTACGCCGATGACTGTCAGGGGGATCTTGCCAAACCGGATGACCTTTCCGATGGGATTGACACCGGGGTCGAAGAGGTTGTTGATGACTGTCTGTCCCAGGATGCAGACCTTCGCCGCCTCGTCTACATTCTGTTCGGAGAAAATGATACCGTCCCTCAGGGTGAGCTTGCGGATGTCGAAGTATTCGGGAGCGGCGCCCTGTAGCTGGGTGGGCCAGTTCTTTGCTCCATTGATGGCCTGGCCATTGGTAGAGGATACGGGGGATACGGCGTCGATGAACTGGCTTTTACGTTGTATGGCTTTTACATCGGGGAGCGTTAACGTCTGCAGGCTGCTGGCCCCCAGGCGGACCCCGCCGGGCATGCTGTTATTGTTACTGGCCGGCTGTATGGTGATCATATTGGACCCCATGGAGGCCAGCTGTTCGTGGATGCTTTGTTTGCTACCCTGTCCGATGGCCACCATGGCGATGACGGCCGCGACGCCGATGATGATGCCGAGCATGGTGAGAAAAGCGCGCAGCTTGTTCCGTTGCAACGCTTTTAATGCCACCCGTATGAGATTCAATGGATGCATAGTGTCCTATTAGTAGTCGTCCGATACCGGCAGCGCTGCCAGCGCCTCCCGGGCCGAACGGACATTTTCGTTTTTATAATCTTTCTGCACTTTGCCATCCCGCAGCATGACGGTGCGGCTGCTAAAGGCGGCGATATCGGGTTCGTGTGTTACGAATACGATGGTCTTGCCGTGCTGCTGGTTCAGCTCCTGGAGGAGAGCCATGATCTCGTAGCTGGTACGTGTGTCCAGGTTGCCGGTGGCCTCGTCGGCGAGGATCATTACGGGTTCGTTCACCAGGGCCCTGGCGATGGCTACACGCTGCTGCTGTCCGCCCGACAGCTGATTGGGCAGATGGTCCAATCTGTCGGCGAGCTTGACGGATTCGAGGGCTTTTATCGCCCGTTCTTTTCGCTGGGATGCCGTGACAGACGAGTTGTAGAATAACGGTAATTCTACATTTTCCAGGGCGCTGGTACGGGCCAGCAGGTTATAGGCCTGGAATACAAAACCTATCTTCCGGTTGCGCAGACGCGCCAGCTCGTTACGGGACAGGGAGCCGACGTTTACACCATCCAGCAGGTAAACGCCATCGGAGGGTTTGTCGAGACAGCCCAACGTATTCAGCAACGTAGTCTTACCCGAGCCGCTGCTGCCCATGATGGTGACAAATTCTCCAGGGTTCACGTCGAAGGTCACTCCTTTCAGCGCCCTGACGACTTCCGTGCCCATGTGGAATTCACGGCGGATGTTCTGTATGGAAAGGATCTGGTTGCTCATCTTACGCCACGGCCTCCCGGACGTCTGTTGGGTCTTTGCGGCATGAACGGACTCTTGGCGGCGGGAGAAGCGGAACCTTTGACTACCTGTTCGACGCCTGTCACTACGACATCGGATGTCGTAAGCCCTTCCAATACCTGTACCTGTGTATCGTTGTTCAAGCCCGTCCTGATCTTTTTCTGAACCAGTGTCGTGCTATCCCGGAGGACCCAGACATGGGCGATCTCCGAGGCCTCTACACGGCTGCTGTCCTTGACCTTGGTCATGGTGGTATCGCCTTTTCTGAACTTTTTGCTGCCTGTCATGCTATCGGCGCCGGCATGTTGGCCGGGCGCTGTATTCTGCGCCTGGTCCTTATGCGCTCTCCCTTTCCGGCCCCTTCCCGCGGTGGTATCGGGGACAAGGGTGTACTTGCCCGCCAGGGCGGCGGAGTCGGGCTGGAACTGCAGGGCCTTGGCGGAGATAAGCAACGCGTTGTTCACTTCTTTTGTATAGATCGTAACGTTGGCGGTCATGCCGGGCTTTAGTTTCTGGTCGTCGTTGGGCGCGGTGATGATCGTGGTATAGGTGACGACGTTGGCGGAAGTGACGGGTTTTAGGCGGATCTCATCCACCGAGCCCTGGAAGACATCGTCGAGGAAGGCATCCACGGTAAAGGTCACCCGCTGCCCGTGGGCTACGTTGCCGATATCGGCTTCATCCACATTGGCCTGTACCTGCATTTTGGTAATATCCTTGGCAATGGTAAAGAAGGTAGGCGTATTGAAGCTGGCTGCTACCGTCTGACCGACGCTGATGCTACGGGTGAGCACTACCCCATCCATGGGAGAATAGATATCGGTGTAAGAAAGATTTTTTTCGGAGGACGCCAGCTGGGCCTTTGCATTTTCCACCTGCGCCTTTGCATTGTTCAGCGTATAGGTGGCATTGTCATAGTCGGCCTTGGAGATAGCGCCTGTCTTGTACAGCAGCTCCTGCCGTCCAAAATTGGCCTGCTGATAGGTCTGCTGGCTTTGGGCTGCCAGCAAAGTGGCTTTGTTCTGGTCCACCTGGGCGATGAAAAGGGATTTGTCCAGCTGCGCCAGCAGCTGACCTTTCCTGACCTTGTCGTTGAAGTCGGTGTAGAGGGTTTTGATGATGCCGGACACCTGCGATCCGACGGTGACCGTGTCGGTAGGCTGGATATTTCCTGTAGCGGTGACGCTCTGGGAGATATAGCCCATTTCCGGGGTTTCCGTCTGCAACACTATCGTCTCTTCTTTTTTCCGGAAGTAGAAGAACCAGACTGCCGCTGCCGCGACGAGAAGTACAATGATAATGAGAATGCTCCTTTTTTTCATGTCGGGTATAATTTTATCGGCACTCCCCTGTAAAAATCATAGATCCGGATGGTGAGCGCTGCATTGTATTTTGCCTGTACGTATTGTTGATAGGCCTGTGTATATAGATTTTTTTGTATCAGGTAATCCACGGTGGCGATGGCTCCGACCTTTAGCTGTTCGCCGGCTATGCGATAGCTTTCCCTGGTGGCCGTCAGCTGTTCCACCGAAGCGTCATACTGGCCCTGTGCATTGACCACATTGACGTAGGCCTGCTCTACCTGCAGGCTAAGGTTGTTCTTTGTATTCTTTTGGTCCAGCTGTGTCTGTTCCACCTGGATCCTGGCCTTTTCCACATTGGTGCGAACGACGCGCCGGGTGAAAATGGGGATGGACAATGCCAGCCCTATCTGCTGATAAAAGCTGTTGTCCAACTGTTTCCATACGTCGGGATCGCCGCCGGAATGATTGGCGCCGATGGACCCCGAACCGGTGAGGGTGGGTTTGAAGCCGGACCTGGCAAGGGCCAGATCGGTGCGGGCTATGTCTACGTTGATATCGCTGATCTTTACTTCGGGCCTCGTGGCAAGGGCCTGCTGTTGCACGTCTCCCAATTCGGACACCGAAGATTTTGCGATGATCGTGTCGGGTTCCTGTACCTGGAAGTCGACGACGGAAGGCAGCTGCAGCAATTGTTTCAATCCTATAATGTAGCCACGATGGGCGTTCTGTGCGGATACGAGGGAATATTTGTCGTTGGCGTTCTGGGCCTGTAATTGCACCAGGTCTTTCAGGGCGATGGAGCCGGCGTCATATTTCTGTTTTGCCTGTTTGACCTGTTCCGCGGAGGTGTTGACGAGGTCTTCCAGGTAGATGATATTTTCACGGGCCAGCAGGATGTTGAGAAAGGCCTGGGTAACATTGAGGGTAAGGTCATTCTCCTGCTGTAGTATGTCCAGTCCTGCCGTCTGGTTCAGCAGCTGTTTTTCCTTGATGTTATTACGGATATACCCACCCTGGTAAATGATAATGGAAGAGTTGAGGCTGTAGTTGCCATTCTCTATGACTTTTCTGCTTCCGTAGCCGCCTGTGTTGTTGGGCTGTTTGCGGTACGTGAGGTATTCGGATGCCGCGCCTGCGAGGTCGGGTTCCACACCGGCTTTGGCGCCGAGAAGGTCCTGTTCGGCGGAACGTTGTTGAAGCCGGAAGGTATTGATGGTGATATTGTTCTGAATAGCGTAGTCCAGGCAATTCTGCAGGGTCCACTTGGCCGGAAGGTTTTGTAAAGCCGTATCGATTGCACCTGTCTGCGCCTTTAGCATAGGGGTAACAGACAAAAACATAAAAAAGCATAGGATAGCATGCCTCTGTTGCCGCATATCGCCTGGGTTTAGTTACTAATATTTTCATGCAGACCGGCCTTCGGGCCAGGTCCGTTAGGATGACAGGGTGGGGTGAGCAAAGGACAGGCCAGAACGTTCCAGCATTCACCCGCTGATCATAAATATAGGTCATTTTGGGATTAACATCGGTGGATGAGCGGATTACATATACTACTTCCGGCATGGAACCTTTTTTGCAGCGGGTGTAATAAATATTTATCTATGGCAAAGCTTACAGGAAAGAAGGTGGCTATTCTCACGGAGAATGGCTTTGAAGAAGTTGAACTTACGAGCCCCAAAAAAGCGTTGGAGGAGGCCGGCGCGGAAGTAAAGATCGTCTCTCCCCAGAAGGGAAAAGTGAAGGCATGGGATCATGATCACTGGTCGATAGAGCTGCCGGTGGATGTGCAGCTGGACAGTGCGCAGGTGGAGGACTATGATGCCCTGGTACTCCCGGGAGGGGTATTGAATCCCGATCAACTTCGACAGAACAAGAAAGCTGTGGAATTTGCGCAACAGTTCCTGGAAACGGGCAAGCCGGTAGCGGCCATTTGTCATGGGCCACAGCTGCTGATAGAGACGGGGCTGATAGAAGGGCGGAATATGACCTCTTATCCTTCCTTGCGGACGGACCTGCAAAATGCGGGGGTGATCTGGATGGATAAGGAAGTGGTCACGGATAATGGGCTGGTGACGAGCCGGACCCCCAAGGATCTGGATGCTTTCAATAAAAAGGCTATCGAGGAGATTGGGGAAGGGTTGCATTCGCCGGCGGCGTATACGCCGGGACCCAGCCATTAGGGGCAGCGTCGAGCGTTGAGTTGTGAGCGAAGATGGCCTGAGAGCTGGGCTGCCAATGGGAACGGCCTAAAGAGTTAAGCTGCCAGCGGAGATGGCCTGACGAAGGACTTGTGAGAGCCAGATAATGCCGGGGAGGGCAGGGATTATACCGGAAAAATACTAACTTTATTAGTATGAATCGGAGCGGCGCAGCGGATCTTCCCTTACATTATGGTTATGTTCCCCAATGGCTGGCGGATCGCATGGCCAAGCTGGGTCTTGCCATAACGGAGACCTTACTGCTGGACTATGGGAAGACGGAGGTGATCCGTCGTCTGAGCGATCCTTTCTGGTTCCAAAGCCTGGGCGCCGTCATGGGTATGGACTGGCATTCTTCCGGCGTTACCACTTCCGTGATGGGTGCGTTGAAGCGGGCGATCAATCCTCATTCCCGTGAGCTGGGCATTTATATCTGTGGTGGAAAGGGAAAATTTTCCCGTCAGGCGCCGGAGGAGATAAGGAATGTTTGTGAAAGCACGGGGCTGAATGGGGAGGAGCTGGTGCGTTGCAGCAAGCTGAGCGCAAAGGTCGACAATACGGCCGTACAGGACGGCTTCCAGCTATATACCCACAATTTTATCCTTACCAACGAGGGGCAATGGACGGTGATCCAGCAGGGAATGAGCGAAGGCTATTCGGTGGCAAGGCGTTATCACTGGCATTCCGCCGATCTTTCTTCTTTTGTCAGCGAGCCGCATACGGCTGTATGCGGGGTCAACCAGGGTATGATCCTCAACCTGGCGGATAAGGAGGCAAGTCCCGCACAAGAGGGGGTGCTTACCATCAGCAAGGAAAAACCAGAGCTGATGATGCGGGATATACAACAGCTGGTGCTGCCATCTCATCATGATGTGCGAACGGAGGACGTGGACCTGAAAAGGCTGGGCGCCGTATTATGGCTGGCCCATGAAAAACAGCCGTCCGATTTCGAGGAATTGCTGTTGCTGGAGGGTGTAGGCCCGCGTACGTTGCAATCGCTGGCTTTAGTCAGCGAAGTGATACATGGGGCTTCGGCCCGATTCCGCGACCCTGCCCGCTTTGCGTTTGCACATGGAGGAAAGGACAGTCATCCATTTCCCGTGCCTATAAAAGTATATGATGAGACCATCGGCATTTTACAAACGGCTGTACAGAAGGCAAAAGTTGGTCAGACGGATAAAAAGGAGGCCATCCGCCAGCTGAGCGAGCTGGCTCGCAAGGCGGAAAAAGATTTTACGCCAACGGGCGGGTTGGATAAGCTGATAGAAAAAGAAAGGAACGAATCCTGGAAGTACGGGGGGCGTACTGTTTTTGGAAAAGCGCAGCCGCCCAAAGGGCAGCTGCGGCAGCTCCGTTTGTTTTAAGGGTGAGGGTTATCAATGCAATGGAGGTGAGGAATTCTTCTTCTTGATGTGTTTGGGAACTTTCAGATCAGGGTTCTTTGTAAGCAACAGGTTAGCTTTTTGTTCAGTAGCCTGAACGGATAGCCATTTACACATGAGCTTTTTAAGCGCTTTGGCTTTTTCGGACTTTTCTTTAGGGGTGTCAAACATGATCAGAATACCTTTAACCTTATGGTCAAATGTAACATGTCATCCTTAACCGCGTCGTTCCCTCGTGCGGTCGTTTTTACACACTAATGGTTTTTCTTAGAATATACTCTTCCCAATATTTAGTGAGGGCTGTAGTCATTTAACGGGTCTGGCTTTTGCGACCTACTTATATTAAAAATTTCCTATGCCTGAAGGTCCTTCTATCGTCATTTTAAAAGAGCTGGTGCAGCCCTATAAAGGGAAGAAGATATTGGCGGCCACCGGCAACACAAAGACCATCGATAAGGCGTTGCTCGTGGGTCAGAAAGTGGTCGACTTCAGGAGCTGGGGAAAGCATTTCCTTATCTGTCTGCCCAAACAGACTATCCGGATACATTTTATGCTGTTTGGTTCTTACAGCATTGGCGAGCCGACGAAGCCGACCCCACGGTTATGTCTGCAATTTGCGAAGGGCGCCCTTTATTTCTATGCCTGCTCCGTCAGGCTGTTGGAGGGGAGCCTCGATGAGCTGTATGACTGGAGCGCGGATGTCATGAATGATCAGTGGGACCCACGGAAGGCGCGGAAAAAGCTAAAGGACCTGCCGGATATGCTGGTATGCGACGCGCTGCTGAACCAGGAGATCTTTGCCGGGGTGGGTAATATTATCAAGAATGAGGTGCTTTTTCGCATCCGTGTCCACCCCAGGAGTCGCGTGGGCGCCCTGCCACCCCGCAAGCTGGGTGAAATGATAAAAGAGGCCAGGAATTATTCTTTCGACTTCCTGCGATGGAAGAAGGCGTTTGAATTGAGAAAGCACTGGCTGGCGCATACGAAAAAGACCTGCCCCCGGTGCCAGATCCCGCTGATAAAAATTCCTCATTTGGGAAAGACAAAGAGAAGAGCTTTTTTCTGTAATAATTGTCAGCTGTTGTATGAGTAACGCTTACATATTATAAGCGCCATAATAGGCGGCGCCCAATAATGCCATCTTATCGTTGAGGATAGCGTATACGGGGACCTTCTCGGAGAGGTCGTGCATACGTCCGTTGTTGTCGAAATTTTTTTCCCAATTTTCGTTTTGTATGAGAGGTAATATTTTCGGAGGAATGCCGCCACCCAGGTAGAGTCCGCCGGTGGCCATCAGTTTCAGCACGAGGCTGGAGGCTTCCGTAGCGAGATAGCGGACGAAGAGGTCCATCACTTCGGCGCAGACGGGGTCTTCTTTTTTCAAGGCGGCCTCGCTGACTACGGCGGCAAGGTCTTCCTTTTCCATTCTTTTTGTCAGCCAGTCGGGTACTTTTTCTTTTTTTGCCTCGGTGCAGAATTTATAGAGGGTCTTGATGCCCATTCCGGACACTACTCTTTCCCAGCTGACATGCCCGAACTGTTCCCGGAGATAGCGGAACACTTCCATATCCATATCGGTGCGAGGCGCAAAGTCGCTGTGTCCTCCTTCCGTGGCAAAGGGATGATACGCCTTGCCATCCCAGAACAGTCCGGCCTGGCCCAGCCCGGTACCGGGCGCGATGATGGCGATATTGCCTTCGGCGCCGGCTTCGCCGGGTGCGATAACGGCGAGTTCGTTGTCTTTTAGCCCCGCCAGTCCGTATGCGGTGGCTTCGAGGTCATTGATAAAAGAGACGGGTCGACCCAGGGATGTGCTCATGGCTTCGCTGTCCAATGTCCAGGTAAGATTGGTCAGTTTGCTTTTGCCGTGGAGCACGGGACCTGCCACGGCGGCGCAGATCTGGTCGGGAAGCTTGTCGCCGGAGAAAGCATGGACGATCTCTTCAAGGGATTGATGGTCTTTGGAGACGTACCGTTGTTCCTTCAGGATGGTGAGCTCTCCTTTTTCCAGGCGGAATAATGCCATATTGGTCTTGGTGCCGCCTACGTCGCCGGCCAGCACGGTAACGGAGTATGTCGTGTCGTCAATGTCTTTTTTAAATGCGATGGGGATCCTCGATCTGGTTGCCATGCCTATAGAGTTTAACCTTGCTGAATTGCTTCCGGTGATGTATGCAAATTTACATATTACGACGATATTGCCCCCCTACCTCATATAATGCATGTGTGATCTCTCCCAGGGTACAATATTTTACCGTCTCCATCAGCTCCGCAAACAGATTGCCATTGGTGATGGCCGTCTGCTGAAGCTTTTTCAGCATCGTTGCGCTGTGGGCCTGGTTCCTCGCGCGGAAGGAGAGCAAATTCTGTATCTGCTGGTCCTTTTCCTCGCGGGTACTGCGAATGACCTCGCCTGGTAGTATGGTCGGTGAGCCTTTTTTATTCAGGAAGGTGTTGACCCCTACGATGGGGAGCTCGCCGCTGTGTTTCATGCCTTCATAGTAAAGACTTTCCTCCTGTATCTTGTTCCGCTGGTACATCCGCTCCATAGCGCCCAATACGCCGCCCCGCTCCGTCAGCCTATCGAACTCGACCATTACGGCTTCTTCCACCAGGTCGGTGAGCTCTTCAATGGCAAAGCTGCCCTGTGTGAAGTTCTCGGTCCTTGCGCTGCCCAGCTCCCGATTGATGATCAGCTGTATGGCCATAGCTCTTCGTACGCTGTCCTCGGTGGGCGTGGTTATGGCTTCGTCGTAGGCATTCGTATGAAGGGAGTTGCAATTGTCATAAATGGCATACAGGGCCTGCAGCGTAGTACGTATGTCGTTGAAGTCTATCTCCTGCGCATGGAGGCTCCGTCCGGAGGTCTGGATATGATATTTCAGTTTCTGGCTCCGGCTGTTGCCTAGATACAGGTGTTTGATGGCCTTGGCCCAGATGCGTCTGGCCACGCGTCCGATGACGCTGTATTCGGGGTCCATCCCATTGCTGAAGAAGAAAGAAAGGTTGGGGGCGAAGTCGTCGATGTGCATGCCCCTTGAAAGATAATATTCCACATAGGTGAAACCGTTGGACAGCGTAAAGGCCAATTGTGTGATGGGATTGGCGCCGGCCTCGGCAATATGATAGCCGCTGATGGAGACGCTATAGAAGTTGCGAACATCCTTTTCGATAAAATATTCCTGTACATCACCCATGAGCCGGAGGGCAAATTCGGTGCTGAAGATACAGGTATTCTGTGCCTGGTCCTCCTTCAATATATCTGCCTGTACGGTGCCTCTTACCTGGGACAGGGCTTCGGCCTTTATTTTCTCGTATGCGCCGGCGGGGAGCACTTCATCGCCGCTGAGGCCGAGCAGTTTCAGACCCAAGCCATTATTGCCTTCGGGAAGGCGATCGGGATAAGAAGGATTATAATATTGGGGTCTGATGAGCTTGTTGAATTTTTTTTGAATGGTCTTATTGGCCTCATCCCACCCATTTGTCTTATCGAGGTACTTCTCACATTGCTGGTCGACGGCTGCATTCATAAAGAAGGCGAGAAGGATCGGAGCCGGTCCGTTGATGGTCATGCTCACCGACGTCTTTGGGTCACAGAGGTCAAAGCCGCTGTATAGTTTTTTGGCGTCGTCGACGGTGGCGATGCTAACTCCCGCATTGCCTACCTTACCGTAGATGTCGGGACGTGGGTCGGGGTCTTCGCCATAGAGCGTGACGGAGTCGAATGCGGTGCTGAGGCGTTTGGCGGGCTGCTCGAAAGAGACGTAGTGAAAGCGTTTGTTGGTCCTTTCGGGGGCGCCTTCGCCGGCGAACATGCGGGTGGGGTCTTCTTCCGCTCTTTTGAGCGGGAAGCTACCGGCGGTGAAGGGGTATTTCCCGGGGAAGTTCTCTTGTAGTCTCCAGCGCAGGATATCGCCCCAGTCATGGTAACGGGGGACGGCTATCTTAGGCACTTTGAGATGGGAGAGCGATTCGCTGTACAGGGGCTGACGGATGACCTTTTCGCGGACATGGTATTCGAAGAATTCTTTCTGGTAACGGGCTTTTGTTCCTTCCCATTCGTCGATGAGCTTTTTACAGACGGGGAAGAGCTGTTTTTCCAGGCGAAGCTTTTCATCTTCCAGGGGGGCGATGGCGGGTGATCCTTTTGCCAGGTCTTTTATTACGCCGTCCAATTTATACAATTTCGAGGCGATGGCCGCCTGTTCGTCTGCCAGTCGACGGTACTCGCGTATCTGTGCGCTGATCTCGGAGAGATAGCGGACCCGCTGGGCAGGGATAATGGTGGATTGGATGGTGGTGTCGTGCTGATGGGGGTGTTGTTCGACGCGGGTGAAGCTGTTGGCTCTTTTTTTATCGATGAGGTCCATCAATTTTTCGAAGAGCTCGTTGACGCCCGTATCGTTGAATTGCGAGGCGATGGTCCCAATCACGGGCAGGTCGCCGTCCCTGGCGGTGAAGAGGTTGTGATTCCTTTTATATTGTTTGCGTATGTCGTGGAGGGCGTCTTTGGCGCCGGCCTTGTCGAATTTGTTCAGGACAACCAGGTCGGCGTAATCGAGCATATTGATCTTTTCCAACTGGGAGGCGGCTCCATATTCGGGGGTCATCACGTATATGCTGAGGTCGGTGTAGTCGAGGATGGAGGCATCGCTTTGACCTACTCCGGCGGATTCCAGGATGATGAGGTCATAGCCGGCGGTGCGGCAGATGTCCAGGGCTTCCTGTACATGGGAGCTGAGGGCTTTGTCGCTGTCGCGGGTGGCGAGGCTGCGCATATAGCAGCGGGGGCCGGAGATGGCGTTCATACGGATGCGGTCGCCGAGAAGGGCGCCGCCTGTTTTTTTCTTGGATGGGTCTACGGAGATGACGGCGATGGTCTTGTCGGTGAAGGTGTTGAGGTAGCGTCTGACGAGCTCGTCCGTTACGGAGGATTTGCCGGCGCCTCCTGTGCCGGTGACGCCGATGACGAGGGGGGTAAGGTTGCCGGAGACCGGGGATTGATCGGGGGAAGCGGCCTTCGATGGACTGTCGGGGACTGAAGCCTGTCCGTTCTCTGCGTTGGAGATGGCCCGGGCTACTTTGCGGATGTCCTTCCATTCCCCCAGCTTCATCTGCCCTTTGAATTGAGCGGGGTTGCCATTGAGGGGGAAATCGCATTGTTTGATCACATCCTCGATCATTCCTTCCAGGCCCATGCGGCGGCCGTCGTCGGGAGAATAGATACGGGTAATACCGTATCGATGCAGTTCATGGATCTCCTGGGGGAGGATGGTGCCGCCGCCGCCGCCGAACAGTTTTATGTGTCCGCAGCCATTCTCGTCGAGGAGATCCTTTATGTATTTGAAGAATTCCAGGTGGCCGCCCTGGTAGGAGGTGATGGCGATACCCTGGACGTCCTCTTCGATGGCGCATTCCACTATCTCCGCCACGGAACGGTTGTGTCCCAGGTGGATGATCTCCGCCCCTTTTGATTGCAGCAGGCGGCGCATGATATTGATGGCAGCGTCGTGACCGTCGAAGAGGGCTGCGGCTGTGACGATGCGGACTTTATGTAAAGGGGTGTAACTCATGGAATTAATGTTTGCCGGATAGACAAAATTAATTTAAAAAAACTAATGACTGTTAGTTTTTTAAGGCTTCCGAAAAGATTACAAACCCAAAGGAAGGAAACGTTAAAATCTTCCTACTTTCGCCTTAACGTAATATTTGTTAAAACCCCCTTTATGAAATTGAATCCTAGGAGACTGGCGATTTTCTCTGTAGGACTTAACGTAATTCTCATAGCGAGCATGATAGGGAAGCGTCTTTATTTCGCCCGATCTGCCCCGGAAACTGATTATGCGACCCTTTTAAACAG
>DASZXP010000107.1:0-3508 GCA_035545935.1 Puia sp.
ACATGTTATATGAGTGAAGAGAGCCAATCATCGGACTCGAACCGACGACCCTTTCATTACGAATGAAATGCTCTACCGACTGAGCTAGCCCGGCACTGACAGATTTTAGGCCACACCTATTAGGGTGACCTTTCGGGGGGAGGCGCCTGTTAAGGAGACTTCCCCGCGGGCAGCAAATTTACAAAAACCCCTGACAGTATCCAAACGAATCAGCCGTTCATCGGCTGAAGACGAATCATTAGACCTTTTCGGAGGGCGGGGTAAATTTAAGAGAAACCCGTCCTCCGGACATTTACGTAACTTCCCATCCTAAAAGCCTGGCTTTATGTTGAAAATTCTCCCTTTTTTCCTGTCCCTGCTATTAGTCCTTTCCATCTTTTCCCTGTCCGCACAGGATCTTCCCATCCGCGACGGCTGGAAGTTCAAGACGGGCGACCAGCCTGGCTACGCCTCGGCCACCCTCCAGGATTCCGACTGGGCTGCCATCCGTGTGGGCGCTCCCTGGGAGACGCAGGGCTATAAAGGATATGATGGCTTCGCCTGGTACCGTCTCCATATCGTTATCCCCTCCTCCATAAAAGACAAGGCCTTTTTGAAAGAAAAGCTGCGATTCGATCTGGGTAAGATCGATGACGGGGATGAATTCTATCTCAATGGTTTCCTGGCAGGCAGGAATTCCGGTATTATCGGCCCCATCCAGAACGGCAACTGGGAACAGCAACGTACGTACACCCTTCCCCTGACGGATGGGCGTATCCGCTGGGACAAAGACAATGTTATCGCCATACGGGTATATGACCGCGACGGCGACGGGGGCATGTACGACGGCAAATATGGCATCAGCGTCATGGATGTAACGGACTACATTACCCTCAATACCTCGGCCGATGAATTTCATTTTTCGGGTGAGGCGGGGCGCGGATGCAGCAAAAAAATAGTCCTGCAATCCTCCAGCGAAAAATATGATTTTACGGGCAAGCTGAATATCCGCGTAGTGGACCCATTCACGGGTACGGCGGTGTATAAACAAACCATCGGCGCGGACTTCGCCCACGACAGGCCCTTCGAGTTTACCTTCAAGGCAACCCTTCCGGAGCCGGGGCCCTACCGGGTGGAATATAGCTTCGAAGAAGGCAGGAGCAAAAAAACAGTGACGGCTTCCGAAGAAGTCCCCTATATCCTCACCCCCGCCGCCCGCGCCACTCCTCATATCAATTCCCCGGACGTCTATGGCGTACGGCCCAATGCCTCCTTCCTCTATAAGATACCCGCCACGGGAGAAAAACCCATGACCTATGCCGTCACAGGTCTTCCCGCCGGGCTGACCCTCGACAAACAAACGGGGATCATCACGGGCGCCCTTGCTAAAAAAGGCAGCTATCCGGTGCAATTCACGGTAAAGAATAAGCTGGGTACGGCCACCCGCCGCCTGACCATCATTTGCGGCGACAAGATCGCGCTCACCCCGGCGCTGGGATGGAACAGCTGGAACTGCTGGGCGTTGAGTGTGAGTGACGAAAAGATAAAAGCTTCCGCCGCGGCGATGGTATCACAGCTGGCGGACTATGGCTGGTCCTATATCAATATCGACGACGGCTGGGAGGCGGAAAAAAGAGACGATAAAGGCGAGATCGTTCCTAATAGCAAATTCCCGGATATGAAGGCGCTATGCGACCACGTCCATGGTCTCGGTCTTAAAATAGGCATCTATTCTTCTCCTGGTCCCCGTACCTGCGGCGGCTACCTGGGCAGCTATCAACACGAAGAACAGGATGCGGCTACCTATGCCCGCTGGGGTATCGACTACCTCAAATACGACTGGTGCTCTTATGGCCAGATAGCTCCCAAACCTTCCCTGGACGACATGAAAAAGCCTTATATCCTTATGCGACAGGCGCTGGACAAGACAGGGAGGGATATCCTCTATAGCCTTTGTCAATATGGAATGGGAGATGTATGGAAATGGGGCGGCGAGATAGGCGCCAATTCCTGGCGTACCACGGGCGATATTACGGATACCTGGGGCAGCATGGCGGGCATCGGCTTCGGCCAGGACAAAGCGGCTCCCTATACGGCTCCGGGCAATTTCAATGACCCCGATATGCTGGTTGTAGGCAAGGTGGGGTGGGGACCGAGCCTGCATAACGCACGTCTTACACCTGACGAACAATACACCCATATCACCCTTTGGTGTCTTTTGTCGGCGCCCCTCCTCATTGGTTGCGACATGAGCCATATGGATAAATTTACCCTGGGATTGCTGACCAATAGCGAGGTGCTGGCGGTGGATCAGGATGCCCTGACCAGGCCTGCCAAAAAGCTGTGGGAAAAGGATGGTATCGAGGTGTGGGTAAAAGAGCTAAAGGACGGCGGCAAGGCGATGGGTATCTTCAACAGGACGGAAAAGGCAATTACGCCTACCATCCCGTATGCTGAACTTGGCTTGTCGGGGAAGTTCGGTGTTCGGGACCTATGGCGTCAGCAGGACCTGGCCATACCCGTGAATGGGCTTGCACCCCGTCTGCCGGCGCATGGATGCGTGCTGCTGAAGGTTAAGAGGAAGGATTAAGGTGTACGCCGGAGGTCAGGAGGAAGCGGCAGGGTGTGCTGCTGAAGGTCAAAAATAATGCACAGGGGATGAACTTTGTTGGGGCCAGGACATAAAAGCGGGGTTTGCTGCCGGAAAGCTGCCGACTGGCCGGACCGCCCTCTAGAAAGGCTCCTGCTGTTCAATTTCTGAACCCAGGTAGGGTAGTATGGCCATCATATCCTGGTCGCCCCATTCGGGTGCTGCCTCGCGGAAGCCCTCTTCTATGACCAGTCCGGCGGGTGTTTGCAGTCCCTGCTCTTTGGCCAGCCGCAGGTCCTTGGCGAGCAATTTCAACGCAAATGCGGCGGGATATTGATCATTCTCGATCAACGGTGTTTTGATCCTGATCAGCGCATTGCCAATGGCGCTCTCATTGATAATGGCCATCATATCCCTGGTTGCAACACCATTTTGCCGGGCAAAAAGTACAGCTTCCGCGACCCCTTGTACGTTAAAGGCCAGTAATAAATTGATAGCAAGCTTTGCGCAGTTGCCGGCGCCCTGATCGCCGAGGAGAAAGGATATTTTCCCCAGCTTTTCAAAGATGGGCCGGGCGGATTCATAGACGGGTTTTTTGCCACCCACCAGGATCACGAGCTGTCCCATCTCGGCAGGTTTTACGCTACCGGAGACAGGTGCGTCCAGGTATTCCACCCCTTTCTCGCCCAATTGTCTGGCCAGCTCACGGGTCGTAGCGGGGGAAACAGTGCTCATATCGATGACGGTCTTGCCGGCGGGAGCGGTTTCCAATAGCCCTCCTCTATAGATCTCATGAAGGGCGGCATCATCGGCGACCATAGTGATCAGCACATCTACTTTGTCCCATAGCTCACTGGGATGACCGACCCGTCCGGCTCCTTCTGCTACCAGCACTTCAGTTTTGGAGGCGGTGCGATTGTATACGGTGACGGGGAAGCC
>DASZXP010000108.1:0-4295 GCA_035545935.1 Puia sp.
GTCCGATCTTGAGTTCACCCAGATCAAAACTCCTATGAGCGGAAGACGAGGTTCGAACCCGCGACCTACAGCTTGGAAGGCTGTCGCTCTACCAACTGAGCTACTTCCGCCTGAACGAACCGGAGGTTCGTCGTCTTTAAAGAACTGTTTTAACCGCCGCACCTGCTGCAGGTTAAATGTGGGCAAGGATGGATTCGAACCACCGAACTCCGAAGAGGACAGATTTACAGTCTGTTGCCGTTGGCCACTTGGCTACTTGCCCAAAATTTCAATACAGGAAGGATCTGTTTCCCCCCTACTGAGCCGGCGGATGGAATCGAACCTCCGACCTACTGATTACAAATCAGTTGCTCTACCAGCTGAGCTACGCCGGCTTGGCGCTTCCCAATCTTACTTACAGAACTGACTCCCGCTTCACCAAAATCTCACTTATCGCACTGAATCACTGTTTTTTTTGGGAAGGCAAAGGTACGCGAAAATGTCTAATTCAAAAATTTTGTACCTCTTTTTTTAGAAATCATGACGTATATGCACGCATAACCAAAAAAAGCTAATTTACACGGCTTTTACCCGGCACGCTAAAACTATGAGAACGGACTCCTGTATGCCTTTAGCCCCCCCCATTACTTATGAGGTCAGCATCGTCATTCCCATCTACAACGGCAGCCACCTGCTGGAAAAACATATCTCCCCCTTCCTGGAATGGCTGCGGCTCCAACCCTATACCACCGAGGTCATCCTGGTGGACGACGGCTCCTCCGACAGCGCCGATACCCTGGCCTTTGCCCGGCAAAAAAATATACATGGCATCGCGCTGCCCATCAACAAAGGGAAAGGCGCAGCCCTGAAAAAAGGCTTTGAAAAGGCCACAGGGAATATCCACCTGTTCACCGACGCGGATATCCCTTTTCAATACCACAACATCGATACCCTGGTGGGACTGCTGAGGTCCGACCCCCAGCGCCTCATCATCGGGGACAGGACCGACCCCCGCTCGGACTATTTTGAAAAAGCCAGCTTTTTGAGAAACCTGGGAAGCAATACGGTCTCCATGCTGGTAAACCGCTTCTTCGTGAGGAATATAACGGATACCCAATGCGGCCTGAAAGGAATGGGAAAAGAAGTGTCGCTCCGCTTGTTCAAAAATTCCTGTATCCATCGTTTCGCCATCGACATCGAGCTCATCTACCTGGCCCATCGAAAGAACATACCGATCCTTAAAATGCCGGTCCAGATACGATACAATGACAAAAGCAGCGTCCATGTCGCAAGGGACGGACTAAAGCTGCTGCTCGATATCTATCGTATCAAAAAGCTCCACGGACAAAGGCCAAAGAGCACATCCAGGGATATATAAATAAAAAAAGACCCGATCAGGGTCTTTCCGTAGGCATAAAGCCTTATGCAAGTTGCTTTTCTTTTTTCTTTTTTACTTGATTTACCAACGATTCGAAGGCGCTGTCGAAAGACTCCTCGAAAGATTTGGAAGAACATTTTACAAAAAAGTGATGTTTGGGAACATGAACTCTGATCTCTGCGATCTTGTCCTTGATGGTGTGGACCACATTGTCCAGCTTCAGGAACACGTCTGCTTTGATGATCCTGTCGTGAAAGGTGTTTAATTTAGACATTTTTTTGTTTACATAATCTACTAATTTTCCATCTGCATCGAAGTGCACAGTTTGAATTCTGACATTCATAGCTATCCCATTTTAAACAGTGAACAATATATACAAAGAACTTTCTGCCAAGGTGCGCGTGGTACACCAGAAATTTGATCTGTATTGCAGGAATACAGCTGGATAAGGTGGGACAATGAAGTTAAACTTTCAACGCTGTTTTTCCAAATAAAAAACAGTATATAATATCGTTAAAACTACCTTACCCCCAAGTCCCCGAAGGGGCTTCGCCCAAAACCGGCCCCTACCATAAAATATCGATCAATTAATTGATTATCAACGTCACTTACCCGGATCGGGTAGCTATGTCCAAAATAAATGATAGTTTCACGCCTGCAAAACCGCACCATGGCATTATCACCACCGGCAAAAAGATCATTTCTTATTTGGATCTGTCTCCTCCTTTGTCTGCTACCATTTGTTATACTTTCTTTTCTCAATTTCATTGCCTATGACGACTATGAGGCCGTAGACAATTTTAGCAGACATGGGTTCTTCGGGGCGCAACAGCTGGTGTATGCAAATTGGGAAGGCCGCTTTACAGCCACCTTCTTATGCGGGATCTTCGTAAAGCTGGGTATCCTTACCCATTATTATTTCCTTGTTTTTTTGCTGTTTGCCCTGTTCACATGGGGAGCCATTTTTTTCTTTATACAGTCTGTGAACGCCCGATGTCTGCACGGAGCTTTTTCAAGGCGGGCCGTCGTGCAGGCAAGCCTGATCCTGTTCGTCCTGGACATCTATGTCATGGTGGAAATGTCTTCAGGTATCTATTGGTTCAGTCCTGCCGCCGTCTATCAGACGGGTTTTATTCTCTTTTTGCTGCTATCAGGATGCCTGGTACGCAGACTCTCGGTCGGACCCGGATCTGGTGGAACGCTGCCGGGCCGGTGGTCGGCGGGCGATGCCGTCATCATTCTTTTATGTATCCTGGTCGGCGGCTGCAATGAGGTCACCAGTATCGCCCTGGCCTGTTTTTTTCTCTTCCTGATAGGCATCTATCGCCGTTATGGCATTCCTGTCCCCTTTTCGTTGTTCCTGTACCTGGGAACAATATTGCTGACAGGAGCGATCATCATGCTCACTTCCGGCATTTTAACCCAACGGCTGGTATTCATACATGGCCATGCAGGATACGGAGGCATCCTGGCTATCCTTTTGTTCAGGGCTGCTTCCATTTTTTATTATGTGTTGAAAGAGCCCTTGTTCTGGGCTTGCGCAGGCGCCTGTTTTGTCCTGGGCATGCAGGTGGCCGCTATGCCTGCCCTTTCCACGTTCGTATCGGCCCTGAGAAGCAGGCGTTTTTTCATTCCGGGTATTGCAATGGTCGTGCTGCTGGTGTTACTGGCCATTGCTCCGATACTTATCGTCACACATGGCTCCATACCGGAGCGGGCGCTCAATGATATGACCTCTCTGGCTGCCTTTGGGCTGCTTGCAATGATATTCCTGCTGGGCCTCCGGGATCCTTTTTTGGCCCGGATCGTGCTCCCCATGAAAAATCTTTCCACCCTGATCGTCGTTGGCATCGTCTGTGGCCTGCTGGCCAGCTACAACTACAAAGAAGCCTGGAAGAATGTCATCACGGGGTATTTCTATCATGCCATTCAAATAGACAGGCGGAAGATCCTGGAGACGGCCCATTCGCGTCACGAACGGGTCGCGGTAGTTACCCCATATGCGATGGCTTTGGAGGAGAAGCTGCGGGAAATATTTCCTCACGGAGCTCCTGCCACCCTTAAGTACTGGCTGGAAGATCGCCCTACGCTGATAAGTTTTGACAACGAGGCGGAAGACCCCCGCAATTTTCTGCTCCCGCACTATCAGCTGGACAGCATTCTGGTGCGACCGCGGCCATAGAGACCATAACATCAGTCCCTGCATGTATCTACAAGACCCCTCGATACATAAATACGCATCCGCCTCCCATAAGATGTAGGCTTATCATCCGCCCACAACACATACTTTTTTTCCAGCTCATCCAAAGACAGGGGCATTTTTGGCCCGTCCGGCACAAAGATCACATCCCCCTCTACCGCGGTCCTGCTAAAGAGCGCTTCCCGCCCTCTTCCCTTCCGGATAAGATATTCCTGGACATACATGGGATAAAAATCATCGGAAGTCGTTATCTGCCAGCTGGCCGGATGAAATTCGTCCAACGCTTTCACATCCTTTTCCAGGACCCGGATCAACCGCACATCCACGTCGTGCTCCAGATCGAACCTTTCCCAGTACAACCCCCTTACGCTTCCCCCGATCTTTACGGCCATAAGTAATATCAACGCCAAAAGAACATTTGACCTTCGCACAAACCACCTCCTGAACAGATCATAACACCCGTTGACGAATACAAGATTGATAGCCGGCACGACAAAACATAATCCACGCTCCAGCGGATACAGCCTTTTGTACAATATCCACCCCGTCAGCGATACCAGCAGCGCCACCAGGTATAGCAACATATTATCATAGAACATCCCAGTAAGCATCCCCTTCCTGTACGCAATAAACAATCCTGCGGCGCTCACAACCATAAAACACAATCCGGGTATACCCAGGTGTATGATGTCCTTTACCGTATGCGCCATGTCCGGTATATGAGCGACAAGCCCCCTA
>DASZXP010000109.1:0-39744 GCA_035545935.1 Puia sp.
ATTGTCCTGAATGGTCTCCACTATCTGGCTTTGACCCGGCTGATCGCTTAGGCCCTTTACAAAAGTATGCTGCGCGGCTCCCGGCACGGAAGAAAAAGATCCCGCGGATTTATCGAATATATACGTCCCGCCATTGGTCGACACCCACATCAGATTGCTGTTGGAAGTATAGGCCGAAAGATCATGCCCCCATGGAGTTGGCAATGAATAGGTGCTCACCAGGCTGAGCGTCGGACTTGTCAAAGAGGCGCCCACCGTGTATTTCCGCAGGGTATTGCCCAGCGCCCAGAGACAGCTGTGCGTAGCATCCCATAGCACCGCATGGGCCGATGGAAAATTATAGATACTGCTGACCGTATGATTAGGAGGAGCCTGCGAAGAAGAAAATATCCGGATATATCCCTTTGTTCCCGTATCCGCATTGACCACTACACAGTTGCCGCTGGGCAGGATCTCTACTCCATGTAGCTGTACGCCGGCGGGAAAGCCACAGGCCCATTTATGCACGCCACCCGGGTAGGTGGCGATAGTAGCCAGACGATAGGACGATGCGATGATCACCTGGCTGCCGCCAAAGACAGTATTGTTCCGCACCTTTACATCCGTCGGATCGCTCCACAGCGGTATCTCCGTAGTGGCGTTATAACCCAATGCCGTCGTGGGCTGCCAGGACCACTTGATATTGGCCGTCGTCCAGGGATTGTCCGCGGGGTCCCATACATCCACTTTATGGTCCGCGTCATTGGTGGTGCTGACCCAGCAGCAGGTCGCCGCACGTGGCGAGGTCGATGTCACGGGTGTCAGCGGTTTTTCATTCTTTGAGCAGGCTGTCAGACAAAATAGCGCAACAGCCGTAAAGAGAGTTTTTTTGTTCATATGGCCTAACGTTTAATAATAGTCGGGATCGAAAGTTTTTGATTTATAAAAAGCCGCCGTATTCACCGTCCTTGTGCTCGTTTGCGCGCCGGAGCCCAGGTCATAAAATCGGATCGTCTTTGTACACCATCCATCGAACGTACAGCCCTCGAGGTCCTGTTTGGCTTCCACGATCTGGTTCTTCCCCGGCTGATCGCTTATGCCTTTCACAAACGTCCCCTGTGCATCGCCCGCCACCGCACGGAATCCGCCATTGGTCTTGTTGAAGATATATGTACCGGAGTTGGTGGACACCCACATCAGATTGCCATCCGTGGTATAGGCCGACAGATCATGTCCCCACCGGGTGGGCAGGTTGTAACGACTGACAAGCGTCAACACAGGATCCTCCGGCGTCCCGCCCACCGTAAACTTCATCAATGTATCGCTGAGAGCCCACACGCAGTTGTGAGAGGAATCCCAAAGGACCGCATGCGCCGAAGGTGCGCGGTAGGTAGTATATGCCATATTATTGGGCGCAGACTGTGAAGAGGCGATGACGGCGAAGTAACCATTGGCAGGGTCCGCATTGGCGACCAGACAATTCCCATTAGGCAGCAATTCCACGCCATGCAGCTGCACGTCGCTGGTAAACCCCAGCGACCATTTTTTTATCCCGTCAGGATACCCCGCGATGGTGACGATCCCATACGAGGCGGCTATGACCACCTGGCCAAAAAGAGCATTGTTACGCAATTTCACATCCGTACCCCCCGCCCATAAGGCGACATCCGCCGTGGTATAACCCAACGCCGTCGTCGGTTTCCAGGACCATTTGGGAGTCGTCCAGGTATTGTCCGCCGGATCGTATACTTCTATCAGCTTCGTAGCATCATCCGTATTGCTGACCAGACAACAATTGCCGCCATGCGGTTTTGTCGTCCCGATGGGATTGGTCAGAGGCGTGGTAACCAGCGTATCGGACCCCGACGAGGATGGAGGCCCGGATTTTTTCGAGCAAGCTGCAAAAAAAAGGAGGGTTGTCATCATTATCGCAATAGAATACCTATTCCCTGAAAAAAGGCCTTTTCTAATATTCGAATATTCCTGCATAAGCGTCACCGGTTTGTCGGGTGGTTAATAGCTAGAGTAAAATCCCGAACAGATGTCCTAGTGATCCTATGTTAATTTTTGTCTCTTTATATTTGCCCCCTATGTCGTTCGCAAATGTCATCGGTCAAAAAGAGATAAAGGAAAAGCTGGTCGAGCTTGTCCGGCACAATCGATTGAGCCACGCTCTCCTCTTTCTTGGTAATGAAGGCAGTGGAGCCCTGGCGCTTGCCCTGGCATTTGCACAATACACTGTCTGCGAGAAGGTGAGCAAGTTGCAGACCGCCACCGCTGGGTCATCGCTTTTTGATGCTGGCCCATCCCTGTTCGGAGATCCCCCGGCCGTTACCCCCCTGCCCGGCGCGCCACCCTCCCTTCCTCCCGATGCTTGTGGGATCTGTCCCGCCTGCGTCAAAGCTTCCCAGCTGATCCACCCCGATATTCATTTCTCCTACCCCGTCATTCCCCGGAAGCCCGGCGATAAACCCGTAAGCACGGATTACATCAGCGAGTGGCGGGAATTCGTCAGGCAATACCCCTATGGCAATGCCTATGACTGGCTCCAGTTCATCGGAGCGGAGAACAAACAGGGGAATATCACCGCCCATGAATGCAATGACATCATCCACAAGCTGAGCCTCAAGAGCTTCGAGAGCGGATACAAGATCCTGGTCATGTGGATGCCCGAATACCTGGGTAATGAGGGTAACAAGCTGCTAAAGCTCATCGAAGAGCCCCCCGCCAATACCCTGTTCATACTGGTGGCCGAGAACGAATCGCTCATCCTGCAGACCATCCTCTCCAGGACCCAGCTGGTGAAAATACCCCTCCCCGACACAAAGGACATCGAAAAAGCTCTCATCGATCGGGCAGGGGTCGCCGGCGAACAGGCCAGACAGATCGCCGTCCTTTGCGAGGGCAACTACCACGAGGCGCTGCAATTGATCCGTCATGCCGAAGATGACTGGCAGGGCATCCTCCGGGAATGGCTGAATGCCATCCTTAAGAACGGTCCCATCGCCCAGGTCAAATGGATCGACGAGATCAACAAGTCCGGGAGGGAAAGGCAAAAACAGTTCCTGCGGTACTTCAACCACCTGCTCGAACAGGCCATCCGTCTCCGCTACATGGGGGACGCCGCACCCGCCATCCCCGACAATGAACGCGACATCGCTTTGAGATTGAATAAGATAGCCGACATCGGCCAGCAAAAGGCCATCATCGAGGAGCTGGACAGGGCCGCCTATTACATAGAGCGGAATGCACACGCCAAAATGCTTTTCCACGCCCTCACCATCAAATTGTATCATATCCTGGCGGATCGCACCGTGGCATCCGTAAATTAAATCATTGATTATGAGTCCCGAAACCTTCCAGGTCGTCCTCGGATCCTTGGGTGTGACCCTTCTGCTCCTGGCCTTCTTCCTCAATCTGTTCAAGATCATCACCCAGGACAGCCGGGTATATATATTATTGAACATCCTGGGAGCCGGCATTTCCTGCTACGCCTCTTTTCTCATCCGTTACACCCCCTTTATCATCCTGGAAGGCGTCTGGTGCCTGGTAGCCGTAGCCGCCCTGGTGAAAAACATCCGGTAATTCACCGTATAATAGTATATTTGATAATGGCCCCGGAACAGGGCCTGTGAAAAGAGGCGGACCCGGAGCGATAGAATAGGAAGATTACGGAAGGGCCACCGCAGGAACAGAGATACGTTGCACCTGATATATTTTATTATTTTTTAATAGCCTTATACGTCAGTAGCATTCTTCTGCCTGCATCGTTATAGCCTACCTTTTCACGCCGAACGGACCCCGGATGGTCTGTACAGGCACAATTCCTAATTGTTAATTTGTTTTGGATATGGGATGTAGCAATTGCGGTACGGCCAAAGGGGGAAAACCATCTGGCTGTAAAAGTAACGGAGGGTGTAGTACGGGAGGATGCAATCGACTGAATGTGTATGACTGGCTGGCAAACCTGCCATTTAGCGACCCCGACAGCGGGTGTCGGATCGTCGAAGTAAGCTTTAACCGGGGCAGCCGTAAGGACTTCTATCGAAATACGACTACCCACATTTTTGAAAAGGGTGATATGGTCAGTGTCGAAGGGGTCAGCGGCTTTGACGTGGGTGAAGTATCGATGACGGGTGAAATGGTCAGGCTGCAAATGAAGAAAAAGGATGTGGACGAACGAAATCCCGAGATAAAAAAAGTCCTCCGCCGGGCCTCCGACAAGGACCTGGAGATCATGCAACAGAATAAAAGCCGGGAAAGAGACGCCCTCACCCGGAGCCGCGCCATTGCCCGCCAGCTCAAGCTGGATATGAAAATGAGCGAGGTAGAGATCCAGGCGGACGGCAGAAAAGCCACCTTCTTTTACATAGCCGACGACAGGGTGGACTTCCGTGAGCTGATCAAGCTCTATGCAGGTGAATTCAGGCTAAAGGTGGAAATGCGGCAGATCGGCGCCCGGCAGGAAGCCGCCAAGGTCGGCGGTATCGGCAGCTGTGGCAGGGAACTATGCTGCAGCACCTGGCTCAGCGACTTCAGGTCCGTGAATACCACCGCCGCGCGCTATCAAAACCTTTCCATCAACCAAAGCAAGCTCAGCGGTCAGTGCGGACGGCTAAAATGCTGTCTGAATTATGAGCTCGATACCTACCTGGATGCATTGCAGAATTTCCCGGACAATGCGGAGACGCTGCAGGTAGCAAAAGGAACGGCTATTCTGATCAAGAAAGACATCTTCAAAAACCTTATGTGGTATGTCCTGCCGGACAGCAACAAACAATACCCGCTTACGATTGAACGGGTTAGAAAGATCCGGCAGCTGAATCTCCAAAACAACGTACCGGACAGTCTCGAACCCGTCGAGGTCAGCACCGGCAAGCCCAAGGAAGACGAAAGCGGCTTTGTGGACCTTGTCGGGCAGATCAGCCTGAAGACCCTCGAAAAGGCCGACAGGAAAAAGAAACATGGCCATCACAAACATGGGCAGCGCCAGGGACAGGGACAAGGGCAGGGCAATCAGCCCGGCAAACCGCCAGCAGGAGGACAGCCTTCCGGCGGACAACCGAAAAATCCCCCTCCGCCGCCATCGCAGCGCGGCCGACGCAGATAGGGCGTTCCAACAATGTTTTTGTTAAAATTTTTACCAACCCAACCACTATGGTTGATGCTTGTTAATTTTATATATAGTTTGTACTTTGTATAAGCTTAAAACTCTAAAACTATGGCACTTTTTGAATCCGGAAATCCAACCCTATCGGAAAAGATCTTTAGCAAGTCCCTGCAGGGACGGGAGGCTTACGGTCAGATGACGGTAAGAGGCTCCATGCAGAAATTTGGTTTTCTTTTATTGATGGTAGTGGCCGGCGCGGCCTATACCTGGAAATTATATTTTTCTGGAGCCGGCGCCACGATGATGACCCTGTTCTGGGTAGGCCTCATCGGCGGACTAATTTGCAGCTTTGCGATCAGCTTCAAACCCGAATGGGCTAAATACCTGTCGCCTGCATACGGTCTCCTGGAAGGATTCGTACTGGGGGGCTTATCCGCCATCGTTAACGATATGTTCAAGAAGAATTACCCGAACATTGTGGTTACGGCCGTGCTTTTGACGTTCGGTGTGGCATTTGCGGTGTTCCTTCTGTATAATTTCAAGATCATCCGCGCTACGGAGAAATTCAAGGCGATCATATTTTCTTCCATTGTAGGTATCGGTATCTTTTACCTGATCTGGATCGTACTTGGCTTCTTTGGTGTCAATATCCCTTTTATGAACTGGGGTGATAGCAGCCTCCTGGGCATTGGGATCAATCTTTTTGTAGTTGCCATAGCTGCGCTGAGCCTGGTATTGAATTTCGATCAGATCGAAACAGGTGAGCAGATGGGCGCTCCTAAATACATGGAGTGGTACAGTGCGTTTGGACTGCTCGTGACCATGGTTTGGCTGTACATAGAAATACTCAAACTCTTGAGCAGGTTTGCAAACAATAGAAATTAGTAATCAGGAAGGGGCCTCTGGCCCCTTCTTCATTTAAAATCCATCCCCATCCAGCAAATTCCCCAGCCCTCCCAATATACTCCCCTCTTCCCTGCGCCCCCCGAACTGCGGACTATACTGTATGATCCTGCTCGCCAGCCGGCTGATAGGCAATGACTGCAGCCAAACCTTCCCCGGACCACGCATCACCGCAAAGAACAACCCCTCCCCGCCAAACATCCAATTACGTATCCCCCGGATAAACTCGATGTCGAAATCCACCGTAGGCTGGAACGCCACCACGCAACCCGTATCCACCTTCAGGATCTCTCCCGCCCGCAGCTCCTTTTCAATAATATACCCTCCCGCATGCACAAATGCCATCCCGTCACCCTCCAGCTTCTCCATGATAAATCCCTCTCCCCCAAAGATCCCTGTACCCAGCCTGCGTTGGAAGGCGATCCCGATACTAACCCCCTTCGCCGCACAGAGAAATGCATCCTTCTGCGCAATGATCGTACCCCCCAGCTGCTGCAAGTCCAGCGGAATGATCTTCCCCGTATACGGCGATGCAAAGCTCACTCTTTTCTTACCCTGCCCAATGTTGGTAAAGGCGGTCATGAATAAATTCTCCCCCACCAGCACCCGCTTGCCCGCATTCATCAACCTTCCCAGCAAACCTCCCTGCTGCGACTGGGTCGATCCATCCCCGAAAATGGTCTGCATCTCGATGCCGTCATCCATCATCATAAACCCACCAGGCTCGCCGATCACCGTCTCGCCCGGGTCCAGCTCCACTTCCACGAACTGAAGCTCCTCGCCAAAGATCTTATAGTCTATTTCATGATTATTGCGCATAGTAAATTGTTTTTATGAAATTACACGTAATAAAATAAAGAGCCGCTCATCGAATGATGAACGGCTCTTTTTCAGGCTATCGGCAGGTCCGTTCTAAAGGAGATCCCATCTATAAAAAGTTACTAAAACCAGCTCCCGACCCACGCTTCATTCACACCCCTTCCGCTCAGCTTCCTTCTCCTCCGCCTCTTTTCAAACCCATGACGGATAATGGAAATAAACATCAATATCAGGAACAGGAAGGTGAAGGGCGGTATACCCATAAACGATATCCATTTCCCACCCCAGTGACGACGCATAGGTCTTCTCAGCCGCTCCGCGATCAGATACATGCTCGGCACGATCACCAGCGTCATGAAGAACGCAAAGGCCAGACCAAAGATGATGGTCCAGGACAAGGGCTTCCAGAATACCGCATTGTCCCCGCCGAAGTAAATATGCGGATTCAGATCGGAGAACAACGTCACGAAATTGATATTGAAACCAACCGCCAATGGGATCAGCGCCAGGATGGCCGCCAGGGCCGTCAACAACACAGGGATGATACGCGTCTTACCCGCCTCGATGGCCGCCTCGCGTGTCTTCATACCCCGTGACCGCAGCTCATCGGTGAACTCTATCACCAATATACCGTTCTTCACCACGATACCCGCCAGCCCCACGATACCAAGACCCGTCATGATCACCGACACCTCCATCTTCGTGATGGCAAAACCCAGGATAACACCGATGACGCTAAATAATATCTCCGTCAGGATGATCACTGACTTCGACACCGAATTGAACTGCAACACCAGCACGATCAGGATCGTCATCAGGGCGATCACCAGCGCCTTGAACAGGAACTCACCCGTCTCCTTTTGCTGCTCCCCTTCACCCGTTTGCTTGATCGTTACATTATCCGGCTTCTTCTTGAAATTCGCAATGGATTTCGCCAGATCGACATTCACCGCCGTAGGCGTATATCCGTTCAGCACATTGCTACGCAACGTAATGACACGCTTCTGATTCTTTCTTTTTACACTACCCAATGTGCTCGTATAATCCACCTTCACCAGGGAGCTGATAGGCACATTCTTGATCCGTCCCTGGTTGGCCATATCCCTGAACGTGATATTCATGTTCAGCAGGTCCACCAGATTCTTCCGCTGCTCCTCCTTATTACGTATCTGTATCTTATACTCCTCTTTTCCTTCCTTGATCTTGGACGACTCTCTTCCAAAGAGGGCCGTACGCAAAGCCTGACCTACCTGGGCGGAATTGATGCCTTCGATATTGGCACGCTCCCGATCCACCGTCAGCGTAACTTCAGGATTGGTAAGATCGATGTCCATTTTTATTTCTTCCACGCCCGGCGTCTGGATGGAATCCAGGTAGTTCTTCAGCGACACCGCCGTCTTGATCAGATCGTCGAAATCTTCGCTGGCTACTTCGATATTGACAGGCGGATCGGTAGGGGGACCATTCTGTTCCTGGTCCACCGAGATCTCGGCGCCTGGTATGCCCTTCATCACATGACGTATCGAATCCAAAAGGGGCGCCGTATGAACGCCATTGCGCTCCCCGAACTCCACAAAAGACACCTGTATGCGTCCCAGCTCGCTGCGGGTGCTCCTGTCACCGCTGGTAGGATCGTTGGCGCCGATGGCCACGTTGCTGATGACGCTTTCCACTACGGGATTCTTCTTGCCATTCTCCATCCCCAATACCCTGTATACTCTTTGCTCCAACACTTTCGTCACCGAATCCGTATAATCCACATTCGTACCCACCGGCAGCTTCAGATACACATAGACCTGGTTGGGGTCTCCCTTGGGGAAGAATACTACCTGCGGACCACGTATGCCAAAAAACACAAAGGAGAAGATCAGCAATCCGAAAGTACCCACCAGCAGCCAGGCCGGCCGCCAGCCTTTCAGGGCCCAGCGGAGCAGGCTCTCATAATGCCCCATGATCCAGGGCAATACCCTGTTCTGAAAACTATGTATCATGCCCTCGAAAACAAACTTATTCAGAACGGCCAGTATGACCAGGAAGAGCAACAGATTACCCAGGAAAGTGACACCGGCCATGTCGAGCAGGATCCCAAACAGGACGGCGATCCAGAAGCCCGGCTTCCGGAACATACCCGCCTTTGATCTCTTACCCTCTCCCTCCTCATGGTTCATGAAGTCTACCGCAAATACGGGGTTCATGATAAAAGCCACCACCAGCGAGGCGGTCAGTGTAAAGATCAGCATCGCCGGCAGATAGACCATGAACTTACCGATGATACCCGGCCAGAACAGCAACGGGAAAAAGGGCGCCAGCGTAGTGACCGTACCCGCAAGCACGGGAACAAATACTTCACCCGCCGCCATCATCGCCGCCCTCGTCGAGGTGATCTGTCCCTTGCCCTGCATAAAGATCCGATGAGTGTTCTCGATGACCACGATGGCGTCATCCACGATGATGCCCAACCCGAACAGCAAGGCGAACAGCACGATAAAGTTCAACGTCACATGCGTTCCGATGATCAGATCCGCACCCGGCAGGAACATAAAGGCCACGAACATGCTCAACGGCACCGACAACGCCACAAAAAAGGCGTTGACCACTCCCATAAAGAACATCAGGATGATCAGGACCAGCATAAAGCCGATGATGATCGAATTCACCAGGTCGTTGAACGAGGTCCGCGTCTTATTGCTCAAATCACCCGTCACCGCCACCGTAAGGTCCTGCGGCAGGTTCTTTTTCATCTCCACCACCGTGGCTTTTACCTGGTCAGAGGTCTCGATAAGGTTCTCCCCGCTGCGTTTGATGATATTGAGCGTCACCACATTCTTGCCATCCAGACGGGCATAGCTTTCCCTGTCCTTGATCGTATCCTTGATCGTAGCAATGTCTTTTAAATAGACGGACCCGCCCTGTGGATTGCGGATAACGATCTGCGCGATATCGGCCGCTGTATGGAACTGGCCTTTCAGCTGAAGATTGCGCTTCATATTCCCCACATCCAGGAGGCCGCCTGAAATATCCAGGTTCTCCCCTTTCACCGCATTGTCGATATCGTCGAAGCTGATATTGGAGGCGCGCATCTTGTAATTGTCCACATTGATCTGGAACTCCCGCTCTGGAGCGCCGACGATGTCTACACGGTTCAGCTGCGGAAGGTCTTCCAACTGATCCTTCATGTCATCGGCGAATTTCTTCAGCCGCTGCTGGTCATAATCCCCGCTGATATTGACATACATGATCGGCTGATCGGAGAAGCTTACCTCCAGCGCTGTCGGCTCCTGCGTGAGATTGGTCGGCAGGTCCTGCTTGGCCTTATCGATGGCGTCCTTCACTTTCTGCAGCGCCACATCCACTTTTACATCCGTCTCGAACTCCACCATGATGGCCGAATAGTCCTGCTGGGAAGTGCTCGTAAACTTATTGATCTTGGCGCCCGTGATAGACTTGATCTGTTTTTCGATGGGACGGGTGACGAGGTTCTCCATGTCTTTGGGAGAGTTACCCGTATAGATAGTGGACACGTAGATAGTCGGTATCACGATGTCCGGGAACTGTTCCTTTGGCAGGGTCATGAACTGATACACCCCGATGCCGCTGACGACGATCATCAGCAGGTAGATAGCCATCTTGTTCTTCACCGCCCAGGTGGTGACGACAAAGTCCTTGAACTTGCCGGTAATATTTTCTAAAACGCTCATACAGTTATTTTTTTCACCGATAGCATCGGTTTGAATGATTGAGTGCCGGGATGGCTCCCGTGATCCATTATTGTATTGTGATCGGCTGTCCTTCGTACAATCCCTGGAATCCATCGGTGATCAACTGATCCCCCGCGTCCAATCCGCCGGTGACCTCCACCTTGTCCGCATAGGACTGCCCGATCGTAATGGATTTCTTATGCGCCATCAACGATCCATCCTTATCCTTTACCGCCACCATCACATACTTTCCTTTATCGTCATTTTGCAGCGTATTCACGGGGATAGCCAATGCCTTGGAAGTGGTATAATCCTGCAGTCTCACAACAGCCACCTGGTTGCTCCGAAGCTCTCTGTCGTTGGGCAGCTTGATCTCCACCGAGAACGCACGGCTGTCAGGGTTGATCGTTTTGCCCGTGGTCCGGACGCTGCCCGTAACCTCTTTATTATTCAATCCGGGGAAATCGATCTTCACCGGCGTACCCACTCTTACTCTTTCCTGGTATAGCTCAGGCACCTGCAGTACGACTTTCAGATTGCTGGTATTCACCAGGTGCAGGGATTGAGAGGTGGGACCAAAGCTCTCTCCCACTTTCACCGTGATATTATCCACCGTTCCATCGATATCCGCATATACATTGGTAAAGTCCAGCTGATCCTGGACGGACTTCAGCTGGGTTTCCGCCTGATCAACCTGGTTCTTGGCATTGATATAATCCACTTCCGTTCCTATCTTCTCGTCCCAGAGGTTCTTCCGGCGCTGATAAAGGTCCTTGGCATGATCCAGCTGTATCTGGGCATTGGTGACAGCTGTGCGTTGGAGGGCGTCATCCAGCTTCAGCAGCAGTTGTCCCTTGTGCACATAGTCGCCCTGTTTGACCAGCACGCTCCGCACGACGCCACCCTGACCACGGGGGGCGATCCAGGACACGTTCTCCGCATCGACATTACCCTGCAGGTCGATATAATGGGTAAAGGAGGTGTTAGCCACCGGTGTCAACGCTACCAGCTTCGCTTTTTTAGCAACCTTCGATGTGGTGTCCATCCGGCTGATCTGCGCTTCCAGGCTGTCGATCTTTTGGGAAATGCTGTCCTGCCGGCCCTTCAGCTCGGCCAGCAACGCCTTTTTGCCCTCCAGCGTATTGGGGTCCTTTTTAGAGGCGCAGGCCGTGAGCAATGTGGCGGCGACGATGGCCATTGTCAGTATCTTTTGCATATCTGTCGTTTTAGTCTTAGTGTTTTTCATTTAAAGTTTTCCTATAGCATTGAGGTAATCTACCCGGGCCACTACCGCGTTGTACAGCGCATTGAAATAATTGGCCTGCGCTACCCGCTGGTCCGCAAAGGCGGTGGTGATCTCTATATTGGACCCCACGCCCTGCTCGAACTTCTTCCGGGTCTGGTTATACACCTTGTCCGCCAGCTCCATATTCTTTCGCTGGAAATTCAAGGTGGAAAGGGCCGCCGTAAATCGCAGCTGCGATTGCTTTACATCATTGTCCACGCGTATCTTCAATGAATCCATATTGTTCTCCGTCTGACGCAGCCGCAACTTCGCCTGGCTGACGTTGGCAGCCTTATAAAATCCGTCGAAAATGGGTACGTTTATATTCAACCCTATATAGGCGGAGGGGTACCAGCTGCCCTTTTGCGTCAGATCGAACTTGTTCGAATACTGGTTCTGGGAATAGTTGCCCGTCAGATTCGCTGTGGGTATATACATCTTCTTATACCGGCTGATGTCGAACTCGTTGAGCTGTTTTGTTATCTGCAACAGCTGATAATCCTTTCTATCGGTGTATTTATAATCATCCGAGAGAGAGGCATCCCTGATGGCGTCATAGGTGAGGGAGTCCGTCAGCCGTAGCGAATCACCCACCGGCATGCCCATCAGCACTTTCAGCCCCAGGTAACCATTGGCAATGGTCAGTTCCAGGTTTATCTTTTCCGTATTGAGGTTCGCCAGCTGTACATCGGCCTTGTCGATATCCAGCTGTTCGGCAAAACCATTCTTGAACATCTCCGTGTAGTTATGCTTAACCTCCTCCTGGCTGGCGATATTGGCATCCAATTGCGCGATCTGGCTCTTGCTGATCACCAGCTGATAATAGATCTTTTCGACATTGGCGCGGATCACCTGCTCTGTGACCTCCTGCTTCTTGCGATAGAATTCCAGGGAAGTCTTGCGCGCCTGCAAGCCCACGAATACCTGCCCGTCGAACAACACCTGTTTCAGCGTGATGCCTGCATTGGTATTGTATTGCGTGCCGAACTGAAGAGGCACGAAGGTGCCCGCCGGCTGCCCGATAAACTCACCCGGGATCAGCGTGGTGGGTATCTTGACATTGTCCACCAGCCCCAGCGCACCCGTGACTTGTGGAAGGGCCTCGGAGGTGGTAGCCCGATTGCTTTGCTCCTGTATCTGGTAGTCCAATAGCGCATTCTTTACCATGACACTGTTCTTGCTGGCATAATCGATAGCCTGCGCCAGAGAGAATTCGTGGATCTGCGGAGTCTGCGCGCCCCCCGGGCCGCCCGTCGCCTGTTGGTTGGTCGTCTGCTGTGTCCATGCAGGAAATGCAGGGAAAGCCAATACGACGGCCATCAGGATCTTCCCGTACTTAAACCTTCTGTTCATGAGATAATTTTTTGTTACGTTCTGTGGTGTATTTCTCGATTAGCGTTCTGCCTTTGTCGCTCGCGACGCCGTGGAGGAACATAATGGCCAGCTCATAGGCCACTTCCGCCACTTTGTACCGGCTATGAGGAAAAACATCCGGGTTGAATACCAAAAAGGCGGCCTCGATCCTGGCTTTTACCACCACATCCTTATCCATGCCTTCCCGGTACAACCCTTCCTCCATTCCCCATTGAAGATTGTCGACGAGTATCTTATAAAGAAATTGATATTTGAACTCCTTTAGCCGCTGATAGGCCCGGGGGTGATGCTTTTCCAGATCATACAGCATCAGGGGATTGGTATATTTCAGCATTTCCTCTACGGAATCCTGGGCCATAAATATCTGGTGGACAGCATTTTCCGCCTGCTGACGGAACTGTACGCACTCCTCCTCGTTCTTGTGTATCTCCCGGTCGATGACGGCCGAGACCATATCGTCCTTGTCCGTAAAGAACTGGTAAATGGTCTTTTTGGAAATACCCAGCTGGGCAGCGATCTCATCCATCGTGATGGACCGGATGCCATACCGCAAAAAAAGATCGGCGGCCTTACCCAATATTCTCTCTTTTACATCCATAATTGCACTGAGGAGCGGGACGATCTTGTTGTCCCGGGAGCACAAAACTATGGAAACTTTTTTCGTTACGAAAGTTTCCTCCTGGATTTTTTTTGCCGCCTGTCCATTTGGGCGTCCATTCCGAGCCCTGGCAGCCACCCCATCCGGCGAACAAGGTCCTCCCAATAGGTATGGCCGGTTCGTCCGGGAATATGTACTTTTGAAGTGCTAAATCCCCTGCACATGGAGTATCAAAAAGTTCCTAAACGATTGTTTCACTTCTTTTTACAGGGGGTGCTCATCCTGGCCCCGATATCCATTACCATCTGGACGGTCATTGCCGTGTTCAACTGGATGGACGGCATCCTCCCCAATCTGGTACATAACCTTGCCCCTAACCTCATCGGGGTGGACCAGTTCGGCGCCCCCAAACGGATCCCCGGCCTGGGTTTTATCGTCTTTATCCTGATTGCCCTTTTCGTAGGCTATGTTTCCCCCTCCTTCATCGTCAGCCGGCTGGTGGACTTTGCCGACAAGGTCCTGGAAAAGACCCCCGGCATCAAGCTCATCTATAGCACACTAAAGGACTTCTTCGAGGCTTTTGCCGGTAATAAGCGAAAATTCGACAAGGCCGTCCTCGTCAGCATCGACGCACCGGACATATGGCGCATCGGCTTTATCACCCAGGAAGAATTGCACGAATTTGGCCTGCAGGAGTATGTTGCCGTTTATGTACCGCAATCCTATGCCTTTTCGGGTCATGTTTTTTTTGTAAAAAGGGACCGTGTGCGCGTCGTCACGGATATCAGCTCCGCCGATGCCATGAAGTTTGCTATCTCAGGCGGGGTCGCCGAGGTGGACGAACACGAGCATCCCCAAGGGCAGTCCGCCATACAAAGTACCACGTGATCAATATCTGAAAAAGGATAAAGCCCGGCAGGAGAAAATGGTATTGTTGCAGCGGCCGCAGACTATCACCCGATGCCAGCATTACCGGAAGGTCCAGCACATTAAAAACGATGATCGTGATCAGCAAGGCCCTGCTCCCCTTGAAATACCACCAGCAAAATATCCCATACGATAGCTCGATCACAAAATCAAGGACAGGAACGTCTATGATCCCAAAACCCCACACCGGACGGGCCGAAAAGGGAGACAGGCGAATGTCATGCTCATGAAAGATCAGGTCGATGACGATATGTGAGATCACGCCTATGGCTGCCGCCACCGCAATGGCATGTTTTTTATAAATACCATATACAATGATATAGGACAATCCCGCCAATACAACCCCGGAGAACAGAGAATGGGAATAAGGCAGGAAATCCAGGTGCAGTCTGCCATTGCTGATAGAAAAATATTCAATGCCCACATAATTGAAGAGGACCCAGAACAGCTCCGCCAGCTGGACGGATACCAGTAACAGGAACAAGGGGGACTCGGGAGATCTTTTTTTGATCAGCAGCGCCGTGGCCGCATGGTCGATTGCGTACATATGATAAATTTGGACGCAAAGGACGACAACTTATTTCCAGAAGGCTTGTACGTTTTGGCTATTCTTTAAGATCGCGGAAGGATAAAGCCCAAACATCTTCCGGAAGGTCCTGTTAAAATGCGATGCATCCGAAAAACCCGCATACAACGCCGCCTCCCGAAGGTTCTTAGTCTCGAAAACTTTTTGCAGCGCCTGTAATATACGCGCCCAAAGGACATATTTCTTGATGGGTATCCCTACTTGTTTTTTGAAAAGATGCGTAAGCCGGCCCGGAGAAAGAAAAACCTCCGCCGCCAGGTCCTCTATTTTGAACGACTCATCCTTTTTTTCCTCCAGGATCTTCATCACCTGCTGTATCCTGTCGTCTATTACAGGCGGCTCGTTCAGCGCACTCAGCCGGTGCACATACTGACGCGTCAGCTCATTGACACGACCGCTGTCCAGCGGGTCTTCAGCAAGACATTGCTCGATGCTCTGTAAAAATCGGGTGGTATCCTCCTCAGGCAATTCCATCACGGCCCGGCGGGTGAGATAATTCTTCTTCAGTGCCCGGCCAATCGTCGTCATCGGGTCGATGTTCAGCAGGAGAAACGTATTGTCGTTGGTCCTGCACTCATGCGGCTGGTCGGAGTCGATGATCACCGCCATCACCTTTTTAAAGGAACCTTCGGGGGAATTGATAAAGAACGGATGATCGAAGCTTAACGCTATCTGTATGGCATGATGATCATGGGTAGACGTGTCGATGGCGCGGCCTATATACATAAACTGCCCTGCCCAAAAGAAAAAATATGAGTTGGCCTCGATCACGCAGTAAGTTACTCATTGATTTAAAAAGATTTAAAAAAAACTCACAAAATTTTATAAATCAAAAAGATACCTTTTTTCCCTCCTCCATGCCGGGGTGTTTGCCGGAGAGGGGGTATCTTTGGGCCGCAATAAATTCGACAAGAAATGGTTCACAATTTCAATTCCGGTCCCAGCGTCCTTCCCAAAGAAGTATTTGAACAGGCCAGCCAGGCTATCCTGGACTTCAATGGTACGGGCCTTTCCATATTGGAGATCGGCCACCGCACCCCCCTCTTTCAGGACATCATCGATGAAGCCCTCGCCACCGCGCGCGCGCTCATGCGGCTGGACAAAGACCACGAGATCCTTTTCCTCCATGGCGGCGCCTCCACCCAGTTCTTCCAGGTACCCATGAACCTCCTGAATGACAACGAAACAGCCGCCTATCTGGACTGCGGCACCTGGGGCACCAAGGCCATCAAGGAAGCCAAACTGTTTGGCGCCGTCAACATAGTCGCATCATCCAAAGACAAAAATTACACATATATCCCCAAGGGATACGATATCCCCAAAGACGCCAAATACTTTCATTACACCACCAACAATACCATCGAAGGGACACAACACCATTCCATCCCCGAGACAAGCATACCGCTGGTGGCCGACATGAGCAGCGATATCCTCAGCCGGACAATGGACTTTAACAAATTCGCCCTTATCTACGCGGGTGCGCAAAAGAACATCGGCGCCGCCGGGGTGAATATGGTCATCGTACGCAAGGACATCCTGGGCAAGGTCTCTCGCAAGCTGCCCACCATGATGGACTATCGCCAGCACATCGAGGCCGGCTCTATCCTGAACACGCCTCCTGTCTTTGCCATCTATGTCTGTATGCTGACCCTGCGCTGGTTAAAGGAGCAGGGCGGTGTGGCAGCCATTGAAAAGATCAATGAAAAAAAGGCCGCGCTGCTATACGACACATTGGATAGCCTTCCGATCTTCCGCCCCACCGTGGCAAAAGAAGACAGGAGCCTGATGAATGTCGTCTGGGTAATGGAGGATAAAGAGCTGGAAAAAGAGTTCCTCGACACCTGCACCGCCAATGGCATGGTAGGCATACAGGGACATCGCACCGCCGGAGGGTTCAGGGCCAGCCTGTACAATGCCCTGCCCATGGAAAGTGTCCATATACTGACGGAATTGATGAAAGAATTCGCTACACAAAAAGCTTAATACATGGCTAGCATTACTCCTTTCAGGGCATTGCGCCCGACACCACAACTGGCCGCACAGGTTGCATCCAGACCATATGATGTACTCAACAGCCTCGAGGCCCGGCAGGAAGCCGCCGGCAATCCGGATTCGTTCCTTCATATCACCAAATCCGAGATCGATCTGCCCGACAGCATCGATACACATTCTCAGCAGGTCTACGACAAGGCGAAGGAAAACCTGCAAAATTTCATCAGCAAAGGCGTCCTCCTGCACGAGGACAAACCCAGATACTATATCTATCGTCTGGTCATGAACGGCAGGAGCCAGACCGGCCTGGTATGCGGCAGCTCCGTGGACGACTATGAAAAGGATATCATAAAGAAGCACGAATTCACACGCCCCGACAAGGAGGCTGATCGTATTCATCACATGAAGACCATCCGCGCCCAGACAGGTAATGTATTCCTCGCTTATAAGAATGTAGCAGACATCGATGACCTCATCGAAGGCTGGAAGAAAGCGCATCCGCCGTTGTATGACTTCACCGCAGAGGACGGCATTCAACATACTATCTGGGCCGTGGACGACGATGCCGCCATCCAGTCCCTGACCAGGTCCTTTGCCGAAAAAGTGCCCTTCACCTACATCGCCGACGGCCATCATCGTGCCGCCTCCGCCGCCAAGGTGAGAAAGGAGCTGGGTGAATCCGCCGGCAGAGGCGCCGACCACTTCCTTACTACGCTATTCCCTTCCGCCGAACTGCGGATCCTGGACTACAATCGTCTGGTAAAGGACCTCAATGGAGCCAGTAAAGAGGAATTCATAGACAGCCTGCAAAAAGATTTTTTGGTAGGCAGGGTCGAAAAAGCCTTTTCACCCGCCCGCCTGCACGAGTTCGGTATGTACCTCGACGGCGGCTGGTATCAGCTGGTAGCCAGGGAAGGCAGCTACACCCACGACCCCATCGGGGTGCTGGACGTGACCATCCTCCAAAAGAATGTGCTGGATAAGCTGCTGGCTATCAAAGACCCCCGCACCGACAAACGCATCGACTTCGTAGGAGGCATCCGGGGACTGGCGGAGTTGGAAAAAAGGGTCGACAGCGGCGAGTGGAAGGCCGCGTTCAGCCTCTACCCCGTCAGCATCGAACAGCTGTTCGCCATCGCCGACAGCGGGAATGTCATGCCGCCCAAAAGCACCTGGTTTGAACCCAAGCTGCGGGACGGACTGCTGACGCACCTGATTTAGCCCTATCTTTGGCGCCTGTAAAGCCGAAACTTATGATAAGAAGGTGTCTTTTCTTACCCTGTGCGCTGATCCTTGCCAGTCTGTCCGCCCTCTCGCAACAGCCGGCGGATACAAAATCCTTACAAGAGTCCGCCAAAACCTACACCCGGCAGGGCGACTATACCAATGCCATCATGGTACTCACAGGCGCTGTGCAGAAAGACCCTCAAAACCTCGACCTGTTGAAGGACCTCGCCTTCAACTACTATCTGCAAAAGGACTATGCCAAAGGGCTCACCGTCTCCCGCCCCCTGCTGGAAAGGTCCGATGCCGATGTGCAATGCTTTCAGATCACCGGCATGCTGCTAAAAGCCATCGATGACTCCAAGGAATGCGAGCGAATGTACAAGGCGGGCATCAAGAAATTCCCCCACAGCGGAGTCCTCTACAACGAATACGGCGAAATGCTCTGGGCCCGCCAGGATGCCACCGCCATCCGCCAATGGGAAAAAGGCATCGAGGTCGACCCCGGCTATTCTTCCAACTATTATAATGCCTGCCGGTATTATTTCTTCACCTACGACAAGATCTGGGCCATCCTCTATGGAGAGGTCTTTGTCAACCTGGAAAGCTATAGCCGCCGCACCGCCGAGATCAAGGACGTCCTGCTCGAGTCTTACAAAAAGCTATACGCCGATGGCGACGTGATGAAGGACCAGGCCACCAAAAGCCCGTTCGCCCTCGCCTGTCTGAATATATTCGGCTCCCTCCGGTCCACCGTGGCGCAAGGCATTACCACCGAATCGCTCGTGGTATTGCGGACAAAATTCATCCTCGCCTGGTTTGAAAAATACTCCACTACCTACCCCTTCCGCCTATTCGATTACGAAAGACAATTGTTAAAGGAAGGGATGTTCGATGCCTATAACCAATGGATCTTTGGCGCCGCCGAGAACCTCACCACCTTCCAGACATGGACCAATACACACGGGGATGAGTATAAACGTTTTATAAACTTTCAGCAAGGCCGGGTCTTCAAGCTGCCCGAAGGACAATATTACCAGGCCGCCATGAAATAAAAATGTCCCGGGTTCGGGGAAGTTTTGTACATTGATCCTGGAATAAACGAGCGTTATGACCGACCCCAAACGATTGTTCGACTGCATCTTACCCCAACAGGGAGTACCTGCCCTCCCCGATATGCTGGCAGGCAAAGAGAACGGCAAATACAAGGCCTACAGCACCGTCGAGACCATCGACACTATCCATAAATTGAGCGCCGGTCTCCTTCGCATGGGCATCTCCGCACAGGACGGCACCATCGAAGGAAGGGACAAAGTAGCCATTATCGCCAAAAATCGTCCCGAGTGGATCATGCTCGACCTTGCCGTACAACAGATTGGAGCTATCCTAACCCCCGTGTATCCCACCATCAGCGTCCACGAGCTCGAGTTCATCCTCAACGACGCACAGGTAAAGATCATATTTGTCAATGACGAAGAGCTGTTCCACAAAGTGCTGAGCATCCGCGAAAGAGTCCCCAGCCTCAAAGAGATCTTTACATTCGAACATGTGGCCCATGCCCGTCATTGGAAGGAGCTGCTGAACGACTTCCAGGCCGATGACCTGCTCCGCATCACCGCCATCCGCGACAAGATAAGATCGGAAGACCTCGCCACCATCATCTATACATCCGGCACCACCGGTACACCCAAAGGCGTCATGCTGACGCATCACAACATCGTCAGCAATGTACAATCCTGTATCCCCTGTTTGCCGCAGGGCCCGCTTCGCGCATTGAGCTTTCTGCCCCTGAATCATATATACGAGCGCATGCTCACCTATGTATACCTTTTCAGCGGCAGCTCCATCTATTATGCCGAGAGCATGGACACCATCGGGGAGAATCTGAAAGAAGTAAAACCCCAAATGTTCGTCACCGTACCCCGTCTGCTGGAAAAGGTCTATGACCGCATCATGCTAAAGGGCGGTGAGCTGACGGGGATAAAGAAAAAATTGTTCTTCTGGGCCCATGACCTCGCCACCCGTTACGAGATCAATCAGCCCATGGGCGCCTGGTACAATATGCAGCTGTCGCTGGCGAACAAGCTTATCTTCAGCAAATGGAGAGAGGCGCTGGGGAACAATATCACCTGTGTCGCCAGTGGCGGCGCCGCCTGCCAGCCCCGGCTCATTCGTATCTTCACGGCCGCCCGCATCCCCATACTGGAAGGCTATGGTCTGACAGAGACCTCACCCGTCATCAGCGTAAACCGCCTCGAGGAGGAAGATCGTAAGTTCGGCTCCGTGGGTCCCATCATTCCCGGCGTGGAAGTAAAGATCGCCGAGGACGGCGAGATCCTTTGCAAAGGCCCCAATGTAATGATAGGCTATTACAAACGTCCCGATCTCACCGCCGAGGTGATGCAGGACGGCTGGTTCCACACCGGCGACATCGGCGTGCTGGAGGAAGGGAAGTTTTTGAAGATCACGGATCGTAAGAAGGAACTGTTCAAGACCAGCGGCGGCAAATATGTAGCGCCGCTCGCGATAGAAAGCAAGCTAAAGGAATCTCCCTATATCGAACAGCTGATGGTAGTAGGCCCCGAACGAAAATTCGTAGGAGCCCTCATCGTCCCCAACTTCGCTTATTTGTTGGACTGGTGCAAACAGAATGGCATCGACAATACGTCCCAGGAAGCAATGGTCCGCGATCCCAGGGTCATCGCCATGTACCAGGACATCATCGAAAGCTTTAACAAATACTTCGATCATGTCCAGCAGGTGAAACGCTTCCGGCTGCTGCCCGCCGACTGGACGGTCGAGACGGGGGAGATGACGCCCAAGCTAAGCCTCAAAAGAAGGGTCATCGCGGAGAAGTACCGCGACCTCATCGATGGCATCTATGCGGAATAGACTATCCCTCTCTAAATGACAGCATCCTCCATTTCCCGTTGCCCACTACCAGGAACAGGACCAGCAGGAGCAGCACCACGATCGACAATGCCAGCTCCGACAATGGCCGGTACATTTCCCGGTTGAGGTTGATAAAAAAGATGGCGCCCAGCAGGATAGGTATCTGCAGCAGACAGGCAAACCTTGTAAGCACTCCCAGTATCAGCAATATGCCTCCCAGGATATGCGCAAAGGCAATGTAATTGCTCATCAGCATGGATGAGAATGATCCGAAAGCCATCCGGTTGGAGAGAAGACTGAGCATGGAGCCCATGTTGTAAAGGAATTCCACGCCTTTGTAGCAAAGGAATGCCCCAAGGGCTATGCGCACGATATCGAGCCATTGGGGATGATGAGTATCACCCCAGTGCTCCACGCGTTGTACGAGGTTCATATGGCATCGTTTTAGGTGAAAGAACTTATCCTAATATACATTATTCCCGGCTATATTCCAAGGCCGGCGTCACTTCTCCACTATAACCACCTTCTTCCCCGAATCCATCTGTATATACTCTTTCACCATTTTATGTCTTTGGACATCGACCCATATATACCCGTTACTATAGGCATTCTTGAATCGTAACACCTTACAATTAAGATCGTTGTCTCCCGTCTGCCCCCGGGTGTCATCAAACACATACTCCATCTCATAGGCATTGATCGTACCCGGATGCCCTATCCGGAACGCATTGATCCGGTACACGTGACCCATCTCGAAGGTCATACAGGCAAAGAACCCCTCGACAGAATTCTCATCGAAATAACCCTCCTCCATGTTGAAGGTGTCCTTTTTCAATACCCCTTTTTTAAATTCGGAAACATATGCCTCCCGTCCCGCAAAACGGAAATCGTGCTCGAACGTCTTGGGTTCGTCGAACTCATGCATACGCAGCGGCGTCAGGTGGCTGGTGCAAATAGAACTATCCCGCATCAGTCGGCCAAAAGGAGCTTGCCGGACCCGCACGGAAAGGATCGTGCCATTACCCGTATCGATGACCTGTACCTGTTCATTCATGAACTCCATCAGATGATGTCCCACACTGTCGAACACAACCACCTTATAAAAGTCATGGGACGGAACAAGCCATTCATAATGGATGGACGCATCGCCCGGTCTGATCACTGTTTGTGAATGAGCGGCCAGCATGAGCGCCAGCAGGGGCGTGAGGAGTAATAGCTTCATGCCCTAAATATAATTAGCCGCGCAGCCAGGCCGGCACAGTTTTCAACGACAGCCGGCGATATTTCAACGAAGCCCGTAATCGCGGACCCCCGCCCCTAGCTCATCTTCCTTATCAGCTCCCCCAACACCTTTATCCCCTGCTCCACATCCTCATCCCACGGCCTTGCATAGCTGATCCGCAGACAATTCGCAAACCTCCCCTGCATGGAAAAAAGCTGTCCCGGCGCCACCGACACATGACGGCTCAACGCCTCTCGATACAACATATAAGCATTGAGCTTTTTATCCAACTCCACCCACAGCACGAACCCACCCTGCGGCCGTGAGATCTTGACACCCTCCGGGAAATATTGCATGATACCCTGCAGGTAGCGCAGACTCTGTGTATGCAGCGCCTTGCGCAATTTCTTCAAATGATACTCATATCTCCCGATGCTCAGGAAATGAGCAATGGCCTGCTGCGTGATCGTCACACCCGTCACCGTATGCATCATCTTATGACGCAGCACCTGATCCGTATACCTCCCCGGTATGGCCCATCCGATACGATAGCCCGGCGCCAGCGACTTGGACAACGAGCTGCAATGCAACACCCACCCCTCCTTATCGAAGGTCTTGCAGGTCTTGGGGCGATGCTTACCGAAATAAAGCTCCCCGTATATATCGTCTTCGATCAGCGGGATCCGATGCGCCGTCAGCAGCTCCACCAACGCTTGCTTGTTCTTGTCCGGCATACAGGCGCCTAATGGATTGGTAAAATTGGGTACAAGTAAACAGGCCTTTACAGGGAATTTCTCCAGCAGCTTTTCCAGCACGGACGGAGACACCCCTGTCGTCGGGTCCGATGGCAGTTCCAGCACTTTCAAACCCAGACTCTCGATGACCTGGAAGATCCCAAAATAAGTAGGGTTCTCGATAGCCACCGTATCACCCGGCTGGGTCACGGCTTTCAAACACATGACCAGCGCCTCCATACATCCCGCCGTGACGACGATGTCATTCTCCGACAATTTCCCACCCCAGTTGAAACCCAGCTTCACCAGCTGACGACGCAGGTCTTTATTACCCTGTATATGCTCGTACTGTATCCCATGATGCCGCGCCGTACGCATGGCATGGACCAGGGACTTATTGAGCCGGGCTGCAGGCAGCAGGCTCATAGGCGGAGCCGCTATGGAAAAATTGATAAGGTCTTCCGCCGTGATATCATTGAACACCGTGGCGATCATCTCCTGTACGCTGACCTCCACCGTCACCGGCTCCGGACTGGACACCCGTGGCAACCCCGGCATCCTTCGGAAGTTGAATCGTACATAATACCCCGACTTGGGCCGTGACTCTATAAGCCCCTTGCCTTCCAGGTGATAATACGCCTGAAAAGCCGTACCCATGCTGATACCATACTCCTCGCTCAGCACCCGGACGGACGGAAGCTTGTCCCCTATTTTAAGGGTCTCTTCCCCGATCATCTTCTCCAACCCATCCGCTACCTGCAGATAAAGATGGTCCTGGTCGTTGAATTTTTTCCTTGTCATAGTATGTTCTTTAAACGAGGACTCCCCGATGGTCGCCGGTGATATTTTGGCCCCGCAAATCTGATCTAGTCAAAATTAATAAAACTGCATCTGTTTTAATTCATATTTATTAGAGAATTTTGGAGTCAGTATAAATCTGAATAAAATGATCGATTTATGGAACACAGTCTGGATCCTCATGACTGGGAGGCATTGCGTCAGCTCGGTCACCGTATGGTAGACGAGCCTCTGGCATCGTTTTGATCCTTATAACTCAATAAATCATTTATCATGTCCTTTACCAAATCTTTCTCCATACCCATTCAGCGGACCTATCCCACAAGACTTCATGAAGTAGACTGGGAAAATCTTGAATTCGGAAAATATTTCACCGACCACATGTTGATCTGCGACTATGAGGACGGCCAGTGGCAGGAGCCGCAGATAGTTCCTTTTGGCGACTTCCGGCTAAGCCCTGTGGCGCTGGCCCTGCACTATGGACAGACCATCTTCGAAGGGATGAAGGCCTTCCGCATGGAGGACGGCAGTATCAATATCTTCCGCCCGGAAAAACATTACGACCGGATGGCGCTTTCCTCGGAGCGGCTGTGCATGCCTGTTGTCCCCAGGGAAATATTTATAGAAGGACTCCATCAGCTGGTGGCCCTGGACAGGAACTGGGTGCCAGGGGATGAAGGCAGCTCTCTGTACCTCCGCCCCTTTATGATCGCCACCGAAGCCAGACTGCGTGTCAAGGTTTCGGGATCCTACCGGTTTGCCATCGTGGCCACCCCAACAGCCTCGTATTTTCAGAAACCCGTCCGTGTCAAGGTGGAAACTGATTTTGTACGCGCGGCAAGAGGCGGCACCGGCTATGCGAAATGCGGCGGCAACTACGGCGCGTCCATGTACCCCACACAAAAGGCGAATGAGGAAGGTTATGACCAGGTGTTGTGGACAGACGGGAAAACGCATCGGTATATAGAGGAATCGGGCGCCATGAATGTCTTTTTTGTACTCGACGGCACGCTGGTGACGCCACCCCTGTCGGACTCCATATTGGACGGTGTTACAAGAGATAGCCTGCTGAAACTGGCCGTCCGTCTGGGCATACCCGTGGCGGAATGTCTCGTCGATGTCGAAGAATTAAAAGAAGCCTTCAAAACAGGCGGCATCAGCGAAGCCTTTGGCGCCGGCACGGCCGCTGTCATCTCACCCATCGGGGTCATCGGCATCGACGGCAAAAACTATACCCTGCCCACACCCGGCACAGCGGGCATCGGCGCACGGCTGAAAGATGCGTTGGATAATATCCGTTATGGCAGGGAGACGGATACGGAAGAGTGGAATTTTATTGTTAAATAGGGCCGCGACCACAACGCCACCCGCGATTAATCGGTAAATTGAAACAATTCAATTTACCGTTATGAAGGAGAAAAAATTACAGGGACAGATCGCCATCGTCACGGGCGCCAGCTCGGGCATCGGCGCGGGGGTAGCGAAATCCCTGGCGGCAGCCGGAGCAACGGTCGTTATAAACCATCCGGCAGCGGCTACGGAAACAGCGGCGCGCGCCATATTGGAAGAGGTCAGCAGCGCCGGGGACAAAGGCATCATCTACCAATGCGATGTCAGCAAAGAGGACGAAGTAAAAAAAATGTTCGCCGACGTGATCGCTCGATTCTCGACGGTGGACATACTCATCAATAACGCCGGACTGCAAAGAGACTCGCCTTTCCAGGATATGACCCTGGAGCAGTGGAATTTTGTCATCGGCGTAAACCTCACCGGGCAGTTCCTCTGCGCCCGGGAAGCCATCCGCGAATTCCTGCGGCGTGGCGTTATACCCGAAAGATCCGCCTCGGCGGGCAAGATCGTCTGCATGAGCAGCGTCCATGAAGTGATCCCCTGGGGCGGTCATGCCAATTACGCCGCCAGCAAGGGGGGGATCATGATGATGATGAAAAGCATCGCCCAGGAGTTCGCCCCCTGGAAGATCCGGGTCAACAGCATCGGCCCCGGCGCTATCAAAACCCCCATCAATCACCAGGCATGGGATACGCCCGCGGCGGAAAAACACCTGTTGGAGCTGATCCCCTACGGACGTGTGGGCGTAGTGGAAGACATTGGAAAAGCCGCCGTGTGGCTGGCCAGCGACGACTCCGAATATGTGACGGGAACCACCTTGTTCGTGGATGGCGGCATGACCCTGTATCCGGGATTCAGCACAAATGGGTAAATTCGCTCTGGCCGCCCGGCAGGCGGACCCGCAAATGGACAAATGCATGAATAGAGAAAAAGAAAGGCTGCAAACACCAGACTGGAAAAAATGGGGGCCCTATCTCTCCGAACGTCAATGGGGAACGGTCCGCGAGGACTACAGCGCCAACGGGGACGCATGGAACTATACCACCCACGACATGGCCCGAAGCAAGGCCTGGCGCTGGGGCGAAGATGGACTGGCCGGTTTCTCGGACAAGCGGCAGACCCTTTGCTTTTCTCTCGGCCTCTGGAACGGGAAAGACCCCATCATAAAAGAAAGACTATTCGGCCTGTCCGGCCCCGAAGGCAATCATGGAGAAGACGTAAAGGAACTATATTATTATCTCGACTCCTCCCCCACCCACTCCTATATGAAGATGCTGTACAAGTATCCTCAACAGGAATACCCGTACCAACGCCTCATCGGGGAGAATGCAAGAAGGACAAAGGACGACCCTGAGTTCGAGCTGACGGACACCGGCATCTTCGATGAAGACAAATACTTCGACGTATTCGTCGAATACGCCAAGGCGGACATGGAAGACATCCTCGTCCGTATCACCGTCCACAACAGGGGAAAAGAAGCCGCACCCATCCATCTCATCCCCACCCTCTGGTTCCGCAATACATGGAGCTGGGGCTATGACGACTACAAACCCACGATGATGACCTCCAACGAAGGCAATATCATCATTCAGCACCGCGACCTGGGTGAATTTACCCTGAACGGCGACCCGACAAACCTGCATGTTTTCTGCGACAACGAGACCAACACACAACGCCTGTACGGCTCCGGCGCCCCTGGCTATTTCAAGGATGGCGTGAACGAATACCTCATCCATAACAATGACCAGGCAGTGAACTTCCAGCAGGGTACCAAAGCCGCCCTCCTTTATCACCGGATAATACCCGGCGGAGACTCCGTCTCCATCCGGCTGCGATTGGACAATAAACACAACCTGTCCCCATTCGCCGATTTCGGATCCATCTTCGATGCCCGCCTGGCCGAGACAAACGAATTCTACCAGGATCTGCAAAAGGATATTGCCAATGAAGACGAACGGCTGGTGCAACGGCAGGCATTTGCGGGCATGCTATGGGGCAAGCAGCTGTATTATTACAATGTATACCAATGGCTGAAAGGCGACCCCCGTCAACCTCCTCCGCCGCCGCAACGGCTGGTGGGCCGCAATCATACCTGGACGCACATCAACAACAGCAACATCATTTCCATGCCCGATAAATGGGAGTACCCCTGGTATGCCTCCTGGGACCTCGCCTTTCATTGTATCCCGCTGGCCATGATCGACCCGGATTTCGCCAAACATCAGCTGCTCCTTTTGACCCACGACTGGTACATGCATCCCAATGGACAATTACCCGCCTATGAATGGAGCTTCAGCGACACGAATCCCCCCGTGCATGCCTGGGCCGCCTACCGGGTCTACGAGCTGGAAAAGAATGACAACGGTGGCAAAGGCGACATCGCCTTCCTGGAGACCGTATTCCACAAGCTGCTGCTCAACTTCACCTGGTGGGTCAATCGAAAAGATGAAGAAGGGAACAATATCTTCGAAGGCGGCTTCCTCGGTATGGACAATATCGGCGTTTTCGATCGTAGCAATACACACCTCCCCTACGGAGGCACCCTCGAACAGGCAGATGGCACCAGCTGGATGGCCACCTATTCCCTGAACCTCATGCGCATAGCGCTGGAACTATCCATGACCAACCCCGCCTACCAGGACATGGCCAATAAATTCTTCGAACACTTCCTGCACATCGCCGGCGCCATCGCCGATATGGGTGATGGACTGGGAGGTCTCTGGGATACGGAAGACGAGTTCTTTTACGATACCATCCGTATCCCCGGTGAAAAGGGCTTCCGGGTAAAGATCCGCTCGATGGTAGGGCTGGCCCCGCTCTTTGCCGTAGAGGTCATCGACGACATGATCCTCCAGGCCCTTCCCGAATTCGCCAAGCGATTGAAATGGCTGCTGGAGCATCGCCCCGACCTCGCATCCCTGGTATCCCGCTGGCACGAGAAGGGCTCCGAAGAAAAACACCTTTTGTCCCTGCTGCGGGGCCACAGGATCAAACGTATGCTCTATCGCATGCTGGATGAGTCCGAATTCCTCAGCGAATACGGCGTACGGGCCTTGTCCAAATACCACGAACAACACCCCTATGAGCTGCGCGTGGACGGACAGGTCCTGCGAATAAAATATATTCCGGGGGATTCCGACAGCAGCATGTTTGGCGGTAACTCCAACTGGCGCGGACCGATCTGGACGCCTACCAATTTTCTCATCATCGAGTCGCTGCAACGATTTCATCACTACTATGGGGACGACTTCAAGGTGGAGTACCCCACCCATTCCGGGAATTATCTAACGTTGAATGACATCAGCACGGAATTGTCCCGGAGGCTGGCGCATATCTTTCTCAGGGATGAGCATGGCCGGCGGGCCGTATTCGGGAACAATGAGAAAATGCAGCACGATCCCCATTTCAGGGACTATATCCTCTTCTTCGAATTTTTCCATGGTGACAATGGGAAAGGCCTGGGCGCATCGCACCAGACAGGATGGACAGGATTGATCAGCAAATTGCTGATGCCGCGTACCGTATTCGTAACACCCGCGGCCGGCGCGGCGGAGAATAAATAGCCCGGCGCCCCAGGACCAACGCTTATAATCTCACCATCCTTAACATACGGGCCGACTTGTCATAATAATACATAAAATGATCCCCGCAGTCGATCTTGTCCATCAAAAATCCTTTGAGACTGTCCGTGCTTACCAGAAAAAGACAATGCTGCTTGTTTTCTTTGTCGGACCAAAGATAGTTTCATAACACGGTTTTGGGGTTGCGCCAAATTATAAAAAGATCCTGGCAAATCCTACCCCAAATCTATCCCACCCGGTTGATCACCGACCCATCTAAAAAAGCCGTTATATTTGCCACCGTCGTCTCCATGATCCTTTCCCTGGCTTCCCGGCTGATCCAGGCAATATGAGGAGTGATGATACAGTTCTTCGCCTTTAGCAGCGGGTTCGTGTCCGTAGGAGGCTCCACCGAAAGGACATCCAGACCGGCGCCGGCTATCCATCCATTATTCAACGCTTCCGCCAGATCCTGCTCATTGATCAGCTGTCCTCTTGCCGTATTGATAAGGAAAGCCGTTGGCTTCATCCTTTTCAGAAGGCCCTTATTCACGAACTTTTCGTTATCATGGGTCAGTGGGGCATGCAGGGATATCACATCGCTGCAGGCAAAAAGGGTGGGAAGGTCCGCGCGTTCATCGGGCGTCCAGGGTTTATCCCCCGGGCTGTAGTAAAGCACTTTCATGCCAAAAGACTGGGCGATAAGACTCATCCGCTGACCGATATTGCCATATCCGATGATGCCCAGGGTCTTGCCTTCCAGCTCCATCACCGGCGCCACCGTATAGCACCAGTCCGGCGCCTTCTGCCAGTCACCTGCCGCCACGGACGCACTATTGGCGCCCACATGATTGGTCAGTTCCAGTATCAGGGAAAAAGCATGCTGCGCCACCGAAGCCGTTCCATACGCCGGAACATTGGATACGATAATATCCTTCTTACGGGCCGCCGCGGTATCGATGATATTATATCCTGTTGCCGTAACGGCGATCATTTTCAACTTCGGCAATTGATCCAGGGTGGCAGCCGTAAAAGGGGTCTTATTGGTGATCACGACCTCCGCCTCACGACATCGCTCGACAATATCCGTGGTAGAAGTTCGATCATAAATGGTCAGCTGTCCCAGTTCCGATATCTTTCCCCAGCTGAGGTCGCCGGGATTAAGGGTGTATCCGTCGATGACTACTATATTCATAGTCCGAAGATATGTAAAAAATGCGCTGCATAAGCCTGCAGGGTCGTCAGGATACAGACAATGGCCAGCATGATAAAACTGTGCTTTACGGTGAAGCGGAAGATGTCTGCTTCTTTCCCTACAAGCCCCACCGCCGTGGCGCCCACCGCGATGGACTGGGGAGAGATCATCTTGCCCGTGACGCCGCCCGCGACATTGGCGCCCACCGTGACGCCGGGATCTACCCCGATGTGCATCGCCGACCCATATTGCAGTTTACTGAAAAGGGCATTGGAAGAAGTGTCTGATCCCGTTAGGAACACCCCAAGCCAGCCCAGGATAGGAGAGAAAAAGGGGAAAAGCGAACCCGTGGTCGCCAGCGCCAGCGCCATGGTGATCGACATACCCGAATTATTGACCACATACGCAAAGCCCATCACCGACGCAATCGTCAGCGCCGGGATCTTCAGCTGGCGAAGGGTCAGGGCCAGGGCGCGAATAGCCATACGCCCGTTGGCGCCGATAAGGGGCATGGACAACAGAGCAGCCAGAAAGATAGCCGTGCCCACATTGGAAAGCCAGCTGAAAGTAAAAGGCTTTATCACCAGAGGACGCCCGTCCGCCTGCTGAATGGCATGCGCGTCCAGACCCGGAAGGGTCGCCTTGAATTGCCCGACGACATTCAGCCCATCCTTTATCGCCGGGATGCCCCACAGGATCACCAGCAGCGTCATGATCATAAACGGCGACCAGGCTCGCAGGACACGAGCCGAAGAATAGGGCGAGTCCTGTGTCTTCTTCCGGCGAAAGAAAAGAAGCAAACAAATGATGGAGGTAAGACCCGACAGCACATCCGGCAGCATATGGCTGATATAATTGGCCGTAATGAACTGCACGATGGCAAAGCTGCCTCCCGCCACCAGCAGGACAGGCCACACTTCCCGGGTCTTTTTCCATCCCGCCGTAATGAATACGAGATAAAAAGGCAACATCAGCGATATGATGGGCAATGTCTTCCCCACCATTTTGGAGATAGCCATCTCCGGCAGACCCGATACCTGCGAAGCCACCGTGATAGGAATGCCGATGGAACCAAATGCCACCGGCGCCGTATTGGCGATAAGACAGATCCCCGCCGCATACAAAGGATCGAACCCCAACCCCACCAACATCGAGGCCGTGATGGCCACCGGCGCCCCAAAACCCGCAGCCCCCTCCAAAAATGCGCCGAACGCGAAAGCGATCAACACCGCCTGCAATCTCCTGTCCGTCGTGACAGCCGCCATAAAATTACGGATGACCTCGAACTGCCCCGTGACGATGGTCATATTATAGAGGAATACGACGCCCAAAATGATCCAGCAGATGGTAAACAAACCATACAATGCACCGTCGAGGACAGATAAGGTAGCCAGTTGCACCGGCATGCCGTATACGAAGATGGCGATCAGCAGGCCCGCCAGGACAGTCAGCAAGCTAACTTGATACCCCTTCATCTTTCGAATGATCAGGGCCCAGAAAATAAATAATATCGGAGATGCAGCCACCAGGGCGGAAAACCCGAGATGATGAAGAGGGTTGGTGAGCTGGGTCCATGTCATTCCCCCAATTTACGAAAGATTTGATATCGTCATCACCGGTATTTGAGAAGTGTTCGGTAATGAGCGGGAGCCATGACGACGAAAGAACTTACTACGCAGGTTGTTCCAGAAGCCGGAAAGCATCGACTCCTTCCCCGGCGAGGTGAGGATGAGATCCGCCTTTATCTTTTTCGCATAATCCCACGCCGCCTCGGCAAGGTTCTCTTCCGGACTGGCCTGGCATTCTATGGAGAGATTGGTATTTTCCCGCAGGAGCCGGTAACATTTCTGCAGGTTGTCGCGGACGCCTACCGCAAAGGCGTGATCGTTGCTATTGGTAGGCGCCACCAAATGGATGGTTGAATTCACCGTCCTGCCCAGGTAGGTGGCGAATAAAAGTTGGCGCATCGGTAGATGATCGCCCACAGGAAGCACGATATTTTTCAGACTGGAAAGGGCAGGTTGACCCGACACCGTCAACACCGGGCAAAGCGTCTTATCCACCAGCCTGTCTACATCCGCCCCCGCCCGAAGCAGCGAATGCCCCGTCCTTTTCTTTTTGACAAGAAGGATCAGGTCTACCGCATGCCGTTTGGAATAATCCACGATCTGTTTTTCAGGAAAAACAGCGTCCGTATTGATCTCGAGGAAAACGCCCGGGGTGGTCAAAAATGGATGACGCTGTCGGATAGCCGCTTTCAGCTCGCCTATCGTACCTTCCCCTTGCGCGGCAGGTACGTGATACAATAGATGTACCTGACATTGCAGACGATCGGCCATATGAAGCGCTTGCTGCACAACGCCCTCTTCATCTTCCTGGTCCACCGGCACGAGCATATGGTTGAATAACTTGTTCATAGGCCTGATTACATTCTTCCAAAACTAGGCCATCGTTACGGGACGAGCATTAAACGCGTATTAAAAAAGATGACGCAATTGGCCATTAACAAAAAAGCATAGACCCGCCGGAGCGGTAGCCCGGGCCCTAATTGAAGATCTTGATAGAAGGCATCTCGATGGTAAAATTCGTCCCGCTGTCCAGATCCGACTTCACCCGGATGAACCCCTTGTGAAGAGCAATGATCCGCTGCGCCAGGGCCAGACCAAGACCAAAACCCTTGGAACTGCCCGTACCCGAGCCCCTGTAGAAAGGCTGGAAGATCTGCTGTATCTCTTCCGCGGCAATGACATCCCCCTGGTTCACCACCTGAACGTACAGCTTATGCGCCGAGAAGGAGAGATCCACCACCGATGTCTTGTCCGAGGAATACTTGCACCCATTCTCAACAATATTTTTTATCGCTATATATAACAGCTCGCTGTTGCCAAATACTACAAAATCTTTTTCATCTTCCGGGAACTCTCCAAAATTGAGCTCCACCTTATATTCCGGATTCAGCCTTTTTACATCCGCCGTCACCTTCAGCAGCACCTCGTCCACCCTCACCTCGTTGAGCTCGATACCACCCTGTGAACCCGTCTTGGCTATTTCCAAAAGGCTCTTGGTCAGCTGCCGCATCTGCTGCACATCCTCCCGCACGGAAGAAAGTATTTGCCTGTATTCATCCACATTTCTTTCCTTCTGCAGAGCCACCTCCACCTGGCTGGACACCGAGGTCAGGGGAGTGGAAAGCTCATGCGACGCGTTCGATATAAACCTTCTCTGGATGGCGAACGACTCCTGCAGCCGCTCCAGCAGCTCGTTGAACGTATTGGCCAGCTGACTAAGCTCGTCCTGACCCGCCCCCGCGCGGAGACGATGGGAAAGATCATAGGAGGATATCTCCTTCACCTCCCGGATGATCTGGGTGAGAGGACGTAGCAGCTGACCGGTAAAAAGATAGCTCACCAGGGCCGTAAGACAGACCCCTACCACCAGGCTGAAAAGAAGTATCTTATTCAGGGTCCCCACTCTTTCCCTCCCATCCTCGTCGAAACCCGCCACAACAATGATAAAGTCCCTTCGCCTGGTCTCGCGATGGAGGGCAACCGCCTCCCTCTTGTCCAGGGAAAAGAATTTTTCGCTCTTCTCCTTCGTCTCCTGAAGAAGGTCCTGGGAGACGGCAAGCGGCGGACTACCCGGCATATCGTATTTATAAAGCACCTTGCCATCGTCCGAATAGATACCGACGCTCCTGGAAGGCAAAAGTCCTCCCGTCGTATCCATCCGCCGCATAAAGTTGAAGGCGCTGTCTCCCATAAGGGCATAAAGCTGGGAATTGTAGGTGGCGCGGGACTTGAGACGCTTGTTGAACACCTGAACCCTTTCCAGGCTGGAAAAGTAATACACCGACCATGTCAACAGCGAAATGATGGCCGTTACCAGCAGCGTGAACAACAGCATTATTTTATAACGGATCTTCACAATAGGAATTTCTGTGCAAGATAAGGCTGGTCGGCCGCTCAGGGGTTTTCTTTCAGAACATATCCCATGCCCACCTGGGTATAGATGAGCTTGGAAGAAAAGTCTTTTTCAATCTTTTTCCGGAGGAAATTCACATACACGTCGATGACATTCGTCTTCGTGTCGAAGTCGATGTCCCAGACATTCATGGCGATATCGATACGGGATACCACTTTATTCTTATTCCGAATGAGATATTCCAGCAGCTGGAATTCCTTGGCTGTCAAGGGAATATTCCTGCCTTCCCGGGATACTTCCTTACTGTCCAGGTTCATGACCAGGTCCCCCACTTTCAGGATATTGACGCCCGCCGCCGGCTGGTGGTGGAGACGCTTGAGCAAAGCCCGGATGCGCACCAGCAGCTCCTGGAAATCAAACGGCTTTACGATATAGTCGTCCGCGCCCGCCTCGAAACCTTCTATCTTATCCTCCGTCGTGTTCATGGCCGTAAGCATGATCACCAGGATGTCCTCATTGAAATTGCGGATATGCCGTGCCAGGTCATACCCGTTCATCAAAGGAAGGTTGATATCCAGGATGGCCAGATCATAGACATTGCTGTCGAAGAGCTTCTTACCGGCAGCTCCGTCGTAGGCCACGTCCACTTCATAATGCTGCTCGGACAACCCCTTCCGGAGGGTCTCCGCTATCTTTTTTTCGTCTTCGACTAACAAGATCTTCGTGTCTGCCATGGTATGTAATATAACGCAATTGATGGGTCTGCGGGCCCCTCCGGTCATTAAAAAAGAATTAAACCGATTTAGCAAATAAATAACCCGAATCCTTGCAATATGCGGAAAAAATGTGTAAATTTTGTAACTCTTTCTCAAACTCTATATCGTATAAGTCATCTACGAATTGCTTGCTAAGGTCCGATGAATCGGCCAGATTTACGCCTGCCCTATTGAAAGCTGCATATTTTAAAATCTAAAAAAGGGGGTTGCTATGAAACTACGCGAGTCGCCCTATATCAACAGGCGAAAAAAAACAATCGAGTTTTATGTCCATCATCTGAGCGCAGCCGCCTGTAGACACATTTCTTTGGCGGGCACCTTTAATCATTGGGCTACGGATGAGCTGCAGATGAAGCCGGAACGGGTCAAAGGAGGTGGATGGAAGATCTCCATTCCCATGTTGCCGCATGGAAAGTATTATTACAGATTTCTCATCGACGACAAGATGTGGATGGAGGACATTGAAAATCCCCTGAGGGAGCCGGATGGCATCACCGGATGGAACAGCGTATTAACCGTTTAGAAAAAATTTGCCCGTCTAACGACGGGCAAATTTGTCATAAGGACCATACGGTCCTTTTTTATTGTAAAGAAACTTCTTTCCCGCTACACACCAGCTCCAATACATCCGCCAGCTGCGCAGGCTCTATCCAATTAGTCGTATCCGCATCCGGCATGCTCTTCCTGTTGAGCGCCGTGTCGATCGTGCCCGGAGCCAGCACCGAAGCCACCACATTCTTCCCTTTCGCGGACGCATTCAGGAGATCGGCCAGGTTGAAAAGCATCCGCTTCGTGAGCGCATAGGCCATAGCGCCCTTCCCCAGCTCGGGCTTCAACGCCGTCCGGGCGCCCATAAACACCAGGCGCCCAAAACCATTTTGCAGCATATGCTGGAACAAGGGACGAGCCGTAAACCACGCCGTCTCGAAATTCAGGGAATACATCTTTTTCATCGCCTCCCCATCCGTCGCCGCGACATCGCCCATGGCAAAACCTCCCACCAGCAACAATGCGCTATCTATACGCCCATAAAGACTGATGGCTTCATTGATAAAATCCTCCGTAGCCCCTTCATCGCCGAGATTGACATCCCTCAGCTCGAAATTATCATGGGACGCGGCAAAACCCAGGTGCGTCCCCATATGATCGACGGCAATGACCTTATAGCCCGTATCCAGGAACTTCTTTACCACGGCAACACCTAGGTTGCCATTGGCGCCCGTGATGATGACTGTCTTAGCCATAAAGTTGTTTTTAATGTCTATTCTTTTCCTGGAGTTCCCGCATTGTCCCCCCATGTCCGGGCTCCATCTCACAGGGGCGTGCCCTATTTACCATCCAGCGCTTCCTGCATCTTGTCAGCCACCAGCTGGTTGCCCGCATCGTTCAAATGCACCCTGTCCCGGGTAAGGATCCCCGACTCTTTGTTCGCGGGATTGTTCTTCAGCTCATAATTGTGGAATATTTCGCGGAGGTCGATTAGCCCGCACTTGAATTTCTGCGCCAGGTTGCGTATGATCTGCGAATAGTAGTTCAGATCGCCATCCTGCATATTGGTAAAGTCCGTCCTTTCCCCGATGACCGCAGGCGTGCAGAGGATCACTTTTATACCCTTGTCCCGCAATTTATTGATGATGGCCGTATAGAACCTCTCGAACTTGTCCGCATCCGTACCCGTGCCCGAAGAAGCCTTGTGCCAGACATCGTTGACGCCGACCCAGATGACCACCACATCCGGCTTCTGTGCCAGCACATCCTCATCCATACGGAGATAAAGATCATATACCTTATTGCCCCCGATGCCCGCGCCGACAAGGTCGAAATCACTCCCTCTCCCGGCTTTTTCCAACGCCTCTTTCATTCTGACGATATACCCTCCCGGCTGAACGCCTTGCTGGGTAATGCTATCTCCGAAAAATACAACACGAGTAGGTTTTTTGTGGACCATAGATGTGACAAAAGTAAAGAATAGGAGCACAACGGCTGCCCGAAGAAGAATTCGCATAGCTGTTTAAAATTTTCTTCTTCAAACCTACACCAAAATGTCCATACGGCCAACGAACCGCTTGTTGTTGTCGATGATCCGTTGCAGCGTGTTCACCGAATCAGCGGAATGATATCCATCCGGAGGCGTATTGACTACATAATCCAGCAGCTTTTCTACACTGGAGGTCGCCACATGCATGCGCGTATCCGAAGACGCATAATAAATAAATACCGTCCCATCCTCATCCGCGATCCAGCCATTGGAGAAAACCACATTGGACACATCCCCCACCCTCTCCTCTCCCCTGGGTGCGATAAAGTACCCCGCCGGACGGTAAATGACCTTGCCGGGATCGCGCAGGTCCGTCATGAACAGATAGAGCGTATAGCGAAGACCGGCCGCCGTATGCCGAACCCCATGCGCCAGATGAAGCCAGCCCAGACGGGTCTTGATGGGCGCGGGCCCCAGCCCGTTCTTTGCCTCATTGATGGTATGGTATACACGCGGATCGATGATCACTTCCTCCTTCACCACCGCGCGCGTAATGGAGTCGGAGAGCCCCAGACCGATACCGCCGCCGCTGCCCGCATCGATAAACCCATCCTGGGGCCGGGTGTAAAAAGCATACCTTCCACCCACCAGCTCGGGATGAAGCACCACATTACGCTGCTGGGGAGAGCTCGTTTGCAGGTCCGCCAGTCTTTCCCAGTCGACAAGATCTCTTGTACGGGCTATCCCGCATTGCGCGACGGCCGAGGACTGATCCGAAGACGGCGCCGAAGGATCTCTTCTTTCCGTACAGAACAGCCCATATATATATCCATCCTCATGACGCGTCAGCCGTATATCATAAATATTTACTTCTTCCTCCTCCACGCCAGGCACACCAGGCATATGCACCGGTGAATCCCAAAATCGGAACTGATCCACGCCATTCGGACTCTCCACCATCGCGAAAAATGATTTCCTGTCCGCACCCTCTACACGCGCCATCAGCACATACCCATCGTTCCACTTGATCGCCCCCGCATTGAAGACCCCATTGATGCCAAACCGCTCCATTAAAAATGGATTCGTCTTCTCGTTGAGATCGTAACGCCAAAATAAAGGAGTATGGTCCGCCGTCAGCACAGGATGCTTCCAGCGATCGTATATGCCATTGCCTATTCCACTGATCTCATTGGGCCGGCTCAGCAGCGCCGTATATTTTTCATTGAGATCCGCCAGTCTTTTCTTAAACGCATTCTTCATGTTGTCAGTTTTTAGGTAGTTTCATTCAACCGCGACCACCATGTTTTTTTAAGGACCAAAATAATGACCAGCAAAAGCGCCATTGTGACAAACAACGGCCCCTTTAACCATAGCACGATATACATAGGCAGGATGGTCAGACAAAGCTGCCCTATCATGCCCAGGGCGATATTGAAGATGTCCGTACGGAAATGCTTGTTCCCCACAAAAGCCGGGTCTTCCTTCACCGCCTTGTCATGTACGGGTCTCCAGAAACCCCAGGGCCGCACCGTCCGATAGAACGATAACAGCACCGCCTCTTCCGTAGGGGGCGCGGCATAGCTTCCCAGGACAGATCCCGCCAGCGACAGCACAAAGAGGATAGGCCAGTAATACAGGTCCAGACCATGCAGCCACCCTCTCGACTTCAGCACCGCCAGCGCAATCGCCGGGATGATCCCTGCCAGCATGCCCCAGTAAAACCCACTGGCGTTGAATCTCCACCAATGCCACTTCAACATGTTGGCCGCCACATAACCTCCATACAGCCCCGATACGATCCACTGCAGCACCGTATTGACATCCTTTACGAACATCCCCAGGATCACTCCTGTAGCCACCACCAGCAGCCCCGCTACATAATTCATGGAGATGGTCGTTCGGTTCGATGCCCGGGGATTGATATATTTCAGATAAATATCGTTGACCAGATAGGCCTGCGCCGCATTCAGCGTGCCCGAGAACGTACCCATAAAGGCCCCCAGCAACCCCGTTAGCACCAGTCCCATTATTCCGACAGGCAAAAAAGCATTGATCGTAGCCGGCAGGATCTTTTCAAGATCCGTCCCCTGGCCCGTCTGCAGATCGCCGCTGATCCGGGAATAATACAACAGGGCCAGCACCGTAAGCCCGATGATCATAGCATAGCGGATGGGCAGCAGGATAATGGATACAAAACCGCTCATCTTGCTTGCCTCCTGCGGACTCCGGGTACTGAGCACTTTTTGCATATCGTAGTTGGGCGCGGGGCCCGCCAGGCTGGCAAAGACCCCCTTGAACAGCATCATCATAAAAAAGACGCTGAAAAGCGAGAAGCCATCCTCGTCTATTTTTTTGTTCGCATCCGGTAGGATAGCGCGCCAGTCGAGATCCAGCCTTATTCCAAAAAAAGGGTTGAGCCATCCTCCGGGTACATTCAGGTGCTGCCCCCGCAGATGTATCATGGCAATCACCGCGATGCTGATACAGGCGATGGTCATGACGCCATATTTGATCACATCTCCCAGCACGATGCTATGCATGCCGCCCAGGATGGAATAGAACATGGCAAAGAGCGTGAAGATGATACCATAGAAATGCGGCACATACTCCGGCGCGACATGAAAAGGAACATAGGGACTGACGATATCCCATGGTATGAAGATCTGAACGAACTTGCCAAGGCCTACGAATCCATAGGCCATAAATCCCAGACAGCTCAGCAGCGCAAACGCAACGACGATATTATGAGAAGAACGCACACCCCTTCCGGTAGTGCCGAATCTCGTGGTCAGCCATTCCGCCCCCGTCGTGGCATTGGACCTC
>DASZXP010000110.1:0-28682 GCA_035545935.1 Puia sp.
TATCGACAGACGAATAGAGCTTACAGGTCGTCAGCTGCTGTCTCCATTGCTGCTCCAAAGCCTGTATGTTCTGGGCATATGCCTGTTGCAACGAATCATTGGCGGTCGCGGTGGCATCCTCGGCGCCGGTTTTGCCGGCGACTTTGCTCAAAGAACCCATCCCATTATAATCCAAAGAAGTATGCGAATCGGCAAATTCAGGAGTATGCTTGGCCGCATAAATTTGCTGGGCCGTCGGGTCATGCCCATACGCGCGGGTATCCGTAGGCGTACAGCCGGGGCTGCCATCGATGAGATGCTGAAAGTTAAGGCTATGCTTCGCCTCCAGGTACATCTGTCGGAAATTACGCCAGGCCATATCCTTATCGGCAGTACACATTTCATTCAGTACATCCTGGTGAAGCACATGCCCGGCATCCGCATACTTCAAAATACAGGCATTATCACCCCCTGGACATTTCGTCATAACGACAGCCATCGTCCACATGCTCAGCTCCGGAACACCCCCCTGCGGCGGCCAATAATGATATATCTCATCCCACATTTTACTCTGCATATCCCGATGCAAGGGAGAGGTAATAAGTGGGTCCTGACCCGTGGCTGTAATGAAAGCAAAATAACCAAAGGGCGATCGCTTATCTACGGGGTCACGTCCCGTAGGGTTCAGGAACCCCTGATCATAAGCCGTTTGATAGTCCTCTATGGACTCCATATACCTGTCCCACTTGTTGCTCGAATCCTGCGCTTCCATAGCCAGCAGCTTACAATACTCCGGATGATAAGGCAGCAACGACTCCGCCCAGGACGGACGGAAAGCCTGGACAAACTGCGCCACGGTCAGCGTATTGGGATTCACCATGATATTGGACTGGGCATTGAATGCCATGTCCGGATTGCCATTGTCATCCTTATAAACGATCCCCGGCAATTTATAAACGGGAGTAAAGGAAGTATCATTCGCCCGCTGATAAAAGATGGAATAAATGTCATCCGACGGTCGTTTGGTAGTATCCGCATATTGCCCGAAAGGCGGCGTAAGATCCTGCAACATCGCTTTACGGATATCATTGGCATCCGACTGATTGCTGTTGCAAAGATCATCACAGGCGCTCAACGCATTTTGATAAGCCGTCATCGCCTCCGTCTTATAGGCAGCCGTATCCGCATCGGGTATGCCGGCATGCGTACGGAAATTTGTCCAGAAGGTAGGCCAGTCACCCACCGCGCTGCGACAGCTGGCGCAATCCGGCGTACATTGTCCAGTACTGGCCGCATTGATAGAATCCTGACGGGAGATGTATTGTGTAAGATTCGTACAGGTATTGCCGGGCAGATAAACATTGTTCAGATAACTATTATACGAATCCCGGTCGACAGTCAGTTTCTTGGTAATAAGGTAAGAACCCTCCGGCAATATTCTGGAGAAATCCACGGAAAAAGCCGAAGGGCTGCAGCTGTCCGAAATATGAAAGTTGTTTACCACCGTATCGAATACATTTCCACTGCAATCGTCCGTTATAATGATCTCCAGGTCATACAAACAGGTATAGCAGACGGGATGATCATTGCAATTCATCTCGCTGAACACATCCGGCGTCAGGCGATAATGGAAATTAAAGGTATCGGCCACCGGCACCAGCAACCCCTTCTGACTGATCATGCTAAGGTCCTGTATGGTCGCCACCGCATTGGAATCGAGCAGGTTATCCGTTACCTTATAGCTTGTATTGGAAGGCAGCGCCGTCAAATGCTCAGGCGTATTACCCGTCAGGGCAGTGGCAATGGTCCGTCCATGCATATCTACATAGCTGACACTATACTGCCCATTGGCATCCCGCACCATATTCTTGAAATAATGCGTATGATCCCCTACCTCGGTGCCGAAAAGCCCATCCAGCTCGTCCTGATCGGGCGTACCATAGAAATATTTCGTCTCATGACCCGAACCCAGCTGGTGATCAGGTCCCACTCCCCCCTGACGGCTGATCCGTCCCGTATTGTCAGGCGTATATTCCGTCTCCGTAAAAGGATATTTCTTGGCGTCGGGAATGAACTGATTCATCCCGATGGTCTTCGAAGGATTGTTCGTGGAATAATAAGCGCTGGCGCCGGTGGTTGTATCCATCGGGTCGGCATGCGCATCACAGACAGAGGCCATACCGGGCAGGCTGTCGTAATTCGATTGACTGTACTCCGCCCCATTGACACTGACATTGAATCCGGCCGTATACTGGATCACCGTATTCAACGTAGGCGACGGCATCACCTGAATAGCAGGCCGCCCCTGATAATCATAATACGTCTCGGCTACAATAGTCGTATTGGTGGTATTATCCTTTGTCACCGTCTGCCGGCTGCGGAGACTCCCATCAAAATACTGAACGACCACCTTTCGCTTGCCTTCTTCCGCATAGCTGATATTCGACTGCCAGTTCATGGACGGCTGATGCCCGCTGAACGTATAGCTTCCCATCACAGGCGTTGACGCCTCTGAGCTCCATTCGGCGGCAGTGACAGCATTAGCGGCGCCCACCTGCACAGGACGCACCCGGATATACACAACGCCGGTGTCATCGTACATCAGCGGTATTCGATAAGAAGTGCCCGATACGCTGGCCCGGGAGGCGTTGTTCAAAAACACCTTTGTCACATCGGGATACCGGCCAGGAGTACGTAAGGCGGAACTGTCGATATAGGTCCATTCCAGATCATACTGATCGGCGCCCAATACAGCCGTCCAGCTGACAGGCAACTCATCCGCCGTATCGGCGACAGGCGTGACAGTGATATCGGTCACCGTATTGGTACAGGAAAACAGGAACTTCGGCCGCGTGACAAGCAGGTTCTCCACCATCAGCGCCTTTACAGGGTCCCAGGTAGAAACACTGGAAGTGACAGACAGCACCTTCACCGTCACCTTGCGCGCGCCATAAAATACAAAGCTGTTACGGGCATTGTACGCCGAGGCGGAATCATACCGGATCATAAACCCTCTGTCGATAGAGTCCACCGTACTCGTACCCACCGTATAATAGATCCTCAATTGTACATTACAGGTAAAAGAATCGTGCAGATAGACGGTAGAAGCCTCATTGATCTTCACGGTAACGATATTCTGCACCGAATAGGCCGTATCCAGATTGCTCACATACGCGGGGTTGAAAAAAGCCGAATCTTCCACCGTCCTGGAAGAATCCACTTTTATCTGGTGAAGACTGCCATCGAGGACAGCCATGGCTTTTACCACACCCCCTCCATCGCCTCCCCGGGCGCTATTTATCACAAACAGGCTTAGGAGCAGGATCATCCAACGATTGCTATAGGTCCGCGGCATTTGCATAAATCAGGATTAGAGGTTTGAAGAAGCTAAAAAAATATGATAATCCCTGTAACGCGCGGCCGGCAGATACCGACCCGACGCCCGGGTAAAAAAATTGACTTCATCGAACAACGCATCGTCAAATCGTCCCTTCTCATAATTACTAAAGACCATATCGATCCTGCCCTCCTTGCTATAAGGTCCGGGATGACCCGGCCTTTCCACCTGGTCCTGCCCCACCAGCCCGGCAGTAAGAACCCCATAGGTGATCTGCTGAAAATAACCCGTAGCCGTATCCATTACCATCCTTATCCGGGTATACATCTTGCCTGGCGGGAACTGAAGGGTAAGGATCGTCCGGCGGCCTTCGGTGGTAACATCCGTACGAATTCCATCCAGCTGCCTGAAAACAGTGTCCATCAATTGTACAGGACTCATGGGAATAGCCTTGCCAGGTCTGGATAGATACATGGACTTATCCTCTTCCATCACCTGTATAAGATACCTGCCGGTGACAATCGTCTCCGTACCATCGAGCACCATGCGGCATCGGTCCTTATCCATCTGTATCTCCCCGGCCAGGGAATCCATCGGCTTTACCCCATCCCCCGCATTGCTATACAGGTATTTCACCTTGAAGCCTAAATAAGAAGACTCCCGGTAAGCTTTTTGCGCCTTTATAAGAAAAGCCCTGGCATCTTCTTTTCCCTGTTGAGCGGATACGATGCCCGCACAGCTCAACGCTGTCAGCAAGGCGAAAGCATATTTCTTCAATGATAAGTAAGCCATGGTTCTTATTGTTTTTTCAGCAGCGCGCTGCGTGATTCTTTAATGGTTTGGATACCTCTTTCTGTTTCCTTCTTTACTCTTATCAGCGTTCCGTCATCATCGTACTCATAGAAAGTAGCGTAGTTATTCTCATCCAGCTCAGCCATCAGCCGGAGGTTCACCGGGTTGTATACATACGACTTCATCTCGCCATTGTACGGCAGGATCCGTATATCGTCGAAATAGGTGGTGGAAGAATCCGATGCCTGCAGGGTCACCGTCAGCGCGGTAGCATTGGATGGGATAAAGACTACGGCCTCCACCCGCTGCCAGCCTTCGATCATATTCCCCGATGGTTGTAGCGTCAGGGACGTTCCGCCGCTGCTTTGCGAGAAGCTCAGCTGAATATGATCCCTTGTATAGCTTTGACAGGTGCACACATTCTTTTCCTTCACCCATGCGCTGACCAGCATCTTCTTTCCGGCCAATGGCGAAAAGGAGGGCAATACGGTGGCGGCGCCGGCTCTGTCTCCCATGAAATAGCCGCCGCTATCCTTCGTCACCAGCTGAGGAGTGGGCGGGGCGGCGGTGTCCGCTACGGCCACTGACAGGCTCACGGAACTGTCCGCGCCTATACGCAGACTGTAGATCCCCGTGTGAGCCATCGAGTCGCTGATATTGGATTTGTACGAAGAGAAGTCAAAAGCCCGCGTCTCAGGACACAACGTGTCGCAGGTATTGGGCGTGAATCCATAATCCTCGAACCCTTCGAAGGCGATCTCCTGGTATCTGCCATTCTGGACCACCGCCGTGGGTAAGGTCAGGCCATAGCCATAGAGCCCGGAATTGTACCGGCCCAGGGGATCTGCATTTTCCAGCTCGAACCCTTTTCTGTTATATAAATTGGTTTGGCTATTCCAGGTCCACCGGGTGGTATCATAGACAGGCTGCCATTTCCCGGACTGTAATTGCCAAAAAGGAGCAAAACCATTGATCGTACCGTTCCGCCGGATATCCGTCGAATCATACGGACTGGATTCTCTTCGTCGGCCATAATATACATAGCTCTTCAATGGACGCATATTCCCCAGGATGCCGTATTGATAGGGATTCACCGTCGTATCCGTCACGCTGCTATAGCACGACCTGCCCGTAACGGTAGTGCAATTGATCGTGGAATTGAATTCCAGCACCGCATCCACGGTGTCGTTCGAAGCGGTTTCCGCATAGGTCACCACCATCACCGGCCACTTCGTGGAGTCCGCATATCGCCGTGAATAGTAGGTAGCGTAATAATTACCATACCCGCTGGTGAGATAGGGGGGTACCAGGTGCTTCACTATAGGCGTGGAGTCATAAGTCGAATCATGTGTAAGGTTTGGCGGTACATAAGATACATACAGACTCGAGTCATAGGTCGAGTCATGCAACGGTCCCGACCCCTGTGTAAGGATAAAGGTGCGGGAACCAAATACGCCGCTGAGATAGTTATTCACATAGTCCATCACGTTCAATGTGTCGTTCTGGTAAGGGTTTTTGTTCGCCACCCCATTGTACCAGGGCGAATAATAGGCCTGGTAGATCATCGTATCCAATGGCTGGTAGTTGAACCATCCAGCCGGCGCGGACAGGGAATAACCCGTAGTGTCATTGGGATGTATGGAATTGGCGCTATCATACATATGCGGGATATGTCCCCGGAGGTCTGCCTGAAGGATCATTTTGGCCGAAAGGATATTCGCCCAGAAAGGTATCCGCCTTTCCAGCGTATCCCACCGGAGAATGGATACGGCATTGCGCTCATATCCTCCCACATTCAGACCATTCTCCACCATCAGGTGGTCGGAGCTGGTATCCACCAGCGTAAGACTATCCGTATTGTAGGGACAGGTGGTTCCCATCATCGAGAACAGGTTCGCCGAGAGATCAGGATATATTTTCACCGTGACAGTATCCGCCGGACGCGGTGTCGTGCCGGGAAGCCGGAAATGCGGACGCCCCTGCGCATCGCAGGTAGTGCTGACAAGATTGTTAAAAGGTATGATGTTCCCATTGTGCGCATCCCGTATGTCTACCTGTACATTGCCGATATGGGCTATATAGATATTCCAGTTCGGGTTACCCGTGGTAGAATAAAAAGGCAGTCCCGAATTGGCGCTCAGCAGCGGGCAGGAGTTCATATCGATAGAGTAGCCCGCCGCATTGGCTCTTGCCACCAATAAGCCCACCGGAACACGCAACCCTTTGGGAATAAACAGCAGGTTATGCGATATCAGGTAATCGAAAAAGGGTTTCAGACAGGAGCAGCCTTCCGCGGCAAATTCAGCGCTGTCTGCCGCGGTATACACACAGGACGTAGTAATATCCGTCGTTCGCTTGTCGGCCACCTTCCAGTATTGCTGCATCTCTGCCGCCCCCGCATTCAGCACCCCAATGGTCGAGTCCAGCACCAGGTTATAGACACCCGATCCATTCCGGACAAGGGGATTGCCCAAAGAAACGACAGAACCAACGGAGCTGCCCAGGTTCCGGTGCCCCGAACGGGTCACCCGCAGCGTAACGTCATTACCCGAGAATGGTGTGCCCTGCCGATCCACCACCAACAGGCTGGGCGTTCCATTATGCACCGTATTGGTATCGATGACCCACAACTTGTACGCATCGGCAAAATAGGAATAGGGTGAATCACAGGCCTGCGGCACGGACACTTTACTATACACCAGCAATTCATCCCCCGCCGTCAGATAAGGTTGGGCCGGGTCTCTTGAATCCAGGAGCTGCCCATGGTCGATCTTACAGTTATAAAAGACAGCATCGATATTCTGATAAGCCGGCCCTGCCGCGCTATAAGCCCAGTGGCTCGGATAGGTGAACTGATAAACGGGATCATTGAACTCATTGACCGTTCGCACCAGGATAGGATCGCCCGTCTCCCCATCATACAGCAGATTCTTGGAACCTACGGTGCTGCCTTTATCGACATGGACCACGCTGTCCAGGATCCCATACCGCTGAATGACCTTCATCATCGCCGCAGAACGGAATTGAACGATCTCCGATTGATAGAGATTTAGCAGGGAAGGCAGGATGACAGGCCATACCCCCACCGTAAACATATCCGCATTTACATCGACATTCGCCCCGATGGAGACGGATAGCTGCTCCCGCATGTCGGCCATCAGTTCGGCGTCCTTGCCGATAGTAGCCGTCGTATCGATATTCCCATAGGGATCGATGGCCGTCACCACATTATTGAGATGCTTGAACTGCGCCGCCTGGTCATCCACTCTATAAAAGTTCTCCGTATAGGAAATAGGATGTACGGAATCCGTCTCGGCATAAGTAGCCTCCGAACGAAGCTTTCCATTCATGTCATTGAGCTCCACTTTGAATCCCTGTGATAAAGTGAGGAAATTCTTCGCATTGATACGAAGGAAATTCTGGAGTATGGGTTTATATCGCTTCTTTGTGTTATTGTCGAGTAAGGACCAGTCCCAGCTGGTTGGGAAGTCATAGCTGGTATAAAAAGAAGTCTCGGCATAGCCATTGGCCGAGCGCGTTCCCATCGTATGGATGGAGCGTACCCGCACCTTGCTGTATCCAACAGAGGCGCCTGGATAAAAAGTTTCGCCCAGCGGCTCTTCCGTATACATGGCGGCGGCCGGCGCCAGCGGCGCGATCTTTTCGACAAATTCTATCGGCAGATGGAAAGGGTTTTCTTCGGCGCCGACAGAAGGCTCCCAGGAGGCTACCCCGCTGCTGATCACAGTGGGAATGCCATTCACATTCCGGGTCGTGGTATAGCTATAGGTCTGCCCATATACGGTGGGCTTCTTTTTCGCCATGGAATCCCAGTTATCATAGATAAGCACGCTTTTGACACGAACCCCGCCACCATACTTTTTGAACGTAGGACAGTTCAGCCTTACAAATGACCTGCCCGTATCTATCTGGTTACACCATCCACTGCCACGGGCGGTATTGGAAAATCCCTTCAACATCTCCACAATATTGCCGGCCATGGACACGATGATCTTCACCAGGTCCGGTACATTCAGGCCTTCATTGACCTCCGAACCCGGATAAGCCTTGGAGGGCAGGTTCAATCGAAGGAAATTGATCGCCGTCTGGGCCAGCGGGCTGAGATTACCATCCCCATCACCCGCGCTGTTGACCCCTTTCACCTTGATCCAGATAATGTTATCCGACGATACGCCATACCAGCGGGGAAGAGTAAGATCCGGCTCCACGTAAGTAGGGACATATTCGCTCCCGCTGCCAAAATCATCGGCAGGCATTTTCACATACATCTTGATATATAGCTTCGAGAGGCCATCCAGGTATCTGGCAAACAAATCCGCGCTGCCCGACACTTTATAAGGCACCCTTATATAGACGTACAGATGGTCTTGCAGATGCTCATAGAGACTGTTGCTGAATGTACCCGAAGAATCATTGCCCAAACCAATGATCCTGCATAGCTGGGTGGCCCTCCTGTTCTGCACAAAAGCATAATCGTCACTCTCATAATTCACCTTGATACGCCCTCCCGAAGGCAGCTTTATGGAGTCCAGCGTCCAGGCGGCGGCATTGTAGGCAGCCGTGGCGCTATCCTGCAAGGAATAAGGATATTCTCCATTCGTAATTATATTCGTCGGGGTGGCGCCTGGATTCTGGGAGGCGTCCTTGTAGACGCCCCATTTGTCCGTGCTGTTTATCTTATAGTCCGGATTGTTTTGATGATAGTGGAACACATACGGATTACGGGCGCCCTTATCGTTACCATTGTACGTAAACCATATCCTTTTTAAGGTCAGTTTACCAGAATCATACGTAGGGTAATTCACCCGGCGGCATAATTCATAGCTGTATTCAAAATGCACGACCTTGATAGGAATGGCGCTATCCCCGTGCTTCATATAATCCACCTTGGAATAAAGATTGATCTGCTTTAGACACATGGCTTTCAGACTATCCGTCTTATTCCCTCTTTCGTCCACGCCCAGCAAGTCCTTCCTCGGCTGCAGGATAAAATTAGCCACCATCGTCTTTGACTCAATCGAATGAAGATACCATAGCTCCTTGGTCCCATAGATATAATGACCTTTGTCATCCCGGCTGTAACTGCGGAACCCTTCATTGTAGTTGGCGCTATCTTTCATATAGGGCGCCCTCCACCCGTATGGATTGGCAATACCCGCCGTCTTGGAATAATTGAATTTCACCGCATCCCCGATATCGTCGTCGCTGATGCCATCCCCCGTCACATCCACATAGTCGGGAGACAGGATGCCCGTTAGCAGGAAGGAGTGGGCATAAGCCGGCATCTCTTCCCGGCTGTAATATCCGTCCTTGCCATTTATATTGCCGGTGGTAGCGTCCCCATGTTCACCTGTATCGCTATAACCCGTGAGCCCCGTAGTAAGATTGACTCTCGTTGGGTCCGCAGAAAAGCTTACCTCTTTCTGGACCAGGTTGTATACCGGAATGCCATATACATATCTTCTCCCGTCGGGATTAAGCACATTTATTTCCGAGATATGGCTGCTTTTTCGAAAATTATTGATCCTTTCCTCTTGTGTGCGGATCGAGTCGAGCGCTATAGTGTCGATAGTGTACGGCGGATACAAATATTTCCCCGGTATGGAGTCCTGCTGTGGAGTAAAAGCATGCTCAGCTTCGCCGGGGCGCTTCCAGGTAAGAAATACCACAGCATGTCCCAGTTCCTCAAAATATTCAAGCCGTAGATTATAGAATTGATTACCGGCCATGTTCAACGTCACGCTATCCCATTTTTCGGGATGCACATGCCAGTCGTCGATCACCAGCGAATCATTCAGCCACAGTCTGACGCCGTCGTCCGACTTGATTGCAAACTTGTAACAGCCGGAATCGGGAATTTTGATCCTCCCCAGCCAGCGTGCGGAGAAAAGGTCGCCATTCATAACCTGCTGGTCGATCAATCCGGTGTTATTATTCCAATAAGGACTGCCGGTATTCCAATCGAAATAGATGCTGCGATCGAGCCGTTGACGAACCGGCTGCCCCTGCAGGAATTCGTTGGTATAATAATACCCGATCAGCCCCGTACCCGATGAACCCGTGGTATCCTCCGGGACATATACAGAGCAGCATTGCGGCGCGAATTTGTTGACAGCATAATGAACAATATGTTTGTCCAGGCCCGATATGGACGCCTCCGCCGCGGTGAGATAAGAAATGACCTCCGACCGCTTGTCCCGGCTGGCCTTGTGCGCTTTTGTAGAATCCAGCGCCAGCGTACCCACCTGCTGTCCCTTGTTATAAAGATTGAGACTATTGACCGCCAAAATACCCGGATCACTGTTCCCCGATTGGAACAGGGTTGGAGCTACCACATTGTCGCCGCCGATAGAATTATAAAAAGTCGTGGTATTGATCGTCTTTTCACCCGGATTGCGGAAATAGGCGGATTGAAAAATGCTGTCGCTTTGCCGGAAACCAATGGTATACCCTAGCAGATTGCCCGGGATCCAGGGGCCCGAACGGGTCGTGGAATAATTCACATTCAGGTCCCCGCCCCAATGTACGCCATTACCACCTCCGATATCGAGACCGCCGGCGAACGATTGTGTCTTATTCTGGATCAGATGATCGGCAATAAACCCTATATCTCCCCGATAGGCCCTGAACATGCCTCCCGTTCCTTCACCGGCAATGGTAAATACGTCGTAGGTATAGGCAGGCACGGCAATATGCGGAACAGCAGGGCTCTCCCGATAGGGTATCTCCTTTTCCCGGTTGAAATCCGTCAACGCCCGCCAGTTACTCTTGATATTTTGAAAGTTTAGATATCCATATGCAGGCAGCGACAGCGCGGTGTCGGCACTGGCGATATATTCCTTGCTCATATAACCGCTGACCGAGAGGGCGGGGTTCGTTGCCCAAAGCTCGGTGCCCCATCTCGCCGTAAAAGAATAGTTGTAATTGGTCATCGGCAGCGTTATGGTAGGATTATACGTCGGCCCGGCAAAAGATATGGCCGTATTCCAGGTGGTTTGAGCAACCCCTTCAGTAACCCCTTTACTCGATACTTTGTTATACTTATCATTAATACCAAGCTGCAATTGCTTAATCCCCGTCCTTGTATTATAAGATGTCCCCAGATTCAGCCCCGAAGAAAAGCCGCCTTTTTCTTTGGCATGCTCTGCCCCCAGCGTAACAGAAAGGCTAGGGCTTACCGTTAACCCGTTTTGCGAACTGTTCGTTAAACTAAGCCCGCCGGAAAAAGGGCCATACGATTTAGCGCCCGCATTTAATGAAGCATTCAGGCTCTGCTCCATCCCCCAACCATTGTAAGTGCTGTGAAATATCCCCAGGCTGGCGCCTACTGTTATCGCGGAATCCAATAATGGTAATCCCACCAGCTCCGTATTGAATCCCAGGTTCGCGCCAAACGTGTTATTATCCTTGATATGCCCCACCTTCTTGACAGTATCCGTTCCACCATTAAAATCATCCGGCAATCCCCTCATATTACGCGTAATGCTTCCCGGATTGACATTCCATCCCAATCCCACCCAGCTGGCATCATCATCCATCCCAACCCCACTGTGATAGGCAATGTTGACAGGATATCCCCCCACATCCAGCAACGGGATATTATAGGAAAAATCTCCGGTGAACAGATCCACCATATTATTGCTGTTGACAGATTGAAAAGCCTGCATCTCCGGCTGATCGGGGCCGCCGATAAAAGATTTCTCTTTCGGAGCGCTCTTCTTCTTCTCCACAGCCGGCGGGATCGCATACATCACCGGCTCCCGGACGGAGACAGCTCCCGTCACCGGCATATCCCTCTTCCCATACGCGGGCCCCGCATCATATCTTGCCGGCGCATTGACTTCCGCATGCATCTTATACATTTCCGCCGCCACTGCCCATTCTCCATAAAAAACCAGATACAACAACCAGGCAATGTATTTTCTAAACCGTACCGATAAAACTGCTATCATGAAAAGGTCTTTTAATCGTTAAGGGGTCGTACTATTTTTTTTCAGTGGATGACGAAGTGAACTTTATCGTCCAGGTCTCATTACGTCCATTGACCATGCTAAAGAGATAAGCCTTCCGCGCGGCATAACCACCACCGGTGAGCGTCAGCTCCAGGAAATTGCGGCCCCTGCTCAGGCTCAGCCGGCCCTGCTGTACCACCGGATTCCCCGGATCCTCCAGGCTGACGATCGTATAAGCCACCGCACTGTCAGCCGTCCTGTTCTCATACGTGAACTTTAAAGAGGTGCCGACAGAAGCTACCGAAGGATCGAGCCCCCTCTTAAGCTCTATATAAGGCTGTTCTCTTTGTTTCAATCCCGGCACCGGCGGCGTCGTCACCCGGAAGGTCCATACATCGCTCATAGCCGCCGGCAGCCCATTATTCAGCGCAACGATCCGCCACGCATACAGATGAGAAGTATCCAAAGCCCTGTAAGAAGACGGATAATTGCTATACAGATCTTTCACAAACCCTACGCTGTATATCGGTATATTCTGCTGTATCGCATCCGCCTTGCCCTGCCCCGGCAGGACTTCCACCACGATAAGATCATAGCTGAGATCATTGAACAATCCCACCGGCGTGGGTGGAAGCCAGGTGAACTGCGGATAGGTGGTAAACAAGCGAGCCTCATCCGAAGGCGTATTCAACAAAGGCGGGCTCAAAGGGTCCACATTCACCTGGATACAATTCTCCGCCCGAAGGACATTCCCCTTTTCCGGCGCCACCACGGTATAGCACGCCTGATAGCTGCCCACAGGCAGCAACCCATTGGGGTCCTCATCCGCATGAAAAGAAGGCCCGCTGTAATTGTACTGTATCGGGCCAAGGTCCTTGGCCTGCACCTGGCGCGCGCCATGCGACAGCATCAAAGGAGCGGACACCGCGGTCAGGACGGGTTGATTGTTCTTTTCATCCAGCAACGTCAGCTGCACACGAACAGTCAGGGACGACGCACCGGAATTGACCAGCAGCATATTCCACAGCTGGTTCTTTACCAGCACGCCCGCGGGCGGCACCTGGAGCGTCATGCTGATCTGGGCCTGCAAGGCGATAATTCCCAGTGATAGACAGATAGCGAGGAACAATCTTCTTTTATACATAAAAAAGTATTCAAAATGTCTTGAAATAGGTGAGCCTTCCCGTATTGTCCGGTACCAGCCGCTTGTTCATGCCCGGTATAAATCCTTTATCTGCTGAAAGCTGTACCTGCCCCAGCCGGGTTCGCAGCGTCGCTTCAGCGGAATACCCCATTTGCGAAATATCATATACAGTTTGCTTATTGTACTTGATGCCCGCGCCCAGGGACAGCACCTTGCTGAGCGTATGCTGCACTCTTCCCTCCATCGAATACAGCTGGTAATCCTGGTTGGACGCTCCCGAAATAGTACACTGCAACGTGAACCTGTTCAGAAAAAAGGATTGGCTCAACGTGAGATTGCGGGTATTGAAATAAGTAAAGCCGGAGTCAGACTGCCGATTGTAGAATTGTGTATAGACCAGGGCCGTATTCATCAGCAAATGCTGGACGGAATACGAATGCGTCATATTCCCCACCAGCGTATAGAACAGGTTCTCCATATACTGATCGTTACCCAGCCGGGTGATCTGGCTGCTGGGGAAATACCCCAGGGATATGACAGGCCAGTTCCGCCGCCGGAGTGTGGCCTGAACGCTTTTGAACACGGTAGTGCTTTTGTATTCCTTTCCGATAAAAGGATTGGTGAAATCATTGGTATTCGCACCCAGCATAATATCCAGCTGACGATGAAAGAAAAGCTGATCGATATTGGCGCTCCACAGACTTTGCGCCGAGCCGTCGGTAAATATGCTAAAGGACTGGTAGTTGACGGCCAGATGCTTGTAGGCCCCCTTTATCCGGGTCTGCGTGGCAGGGAAAAAGGCGTTGAGCTTCAGCGACCAGGCCTCGTTCGTACGATCGTTCATTTTGAAAAGCTGTGATCCCAGGCTCGCCTTGTGAGTGGAGTCACCCGTGTAGGCGGGTGTGGATGACTTGGCGATCTCGCCCGTCAATAAGATATGCTCATTGATATGATAATTCCCCTCCAGCGTCAGTCCCATCAAGTTCGATGAGGGCACCTGCGTGGTGACGGAATCCGATGTGGCAGCGTTGTACAATTGCCGGCGACCGACAAAATACGTCAGTATGACGCTATTGCCATCCTTCAGTCCCTTCCCCATGCGGAATGCATTGAGGTATTGCCGGCTCTGCCCGGGCCCTTGCATAATAAAGTCGCGGAATCTATAGTCGACGCTCCCAGATGCAAAGGCAAAATAGGTCGAGGGATTGTATTCCACCTGGACGCCGTTCACCGAAATATTCTTTACCGACAGCTCGGAATAATTTACTACCGTACGCCCCAAATTGAAAGAACGGATAGCCATCAGCGTTTTATACCCCTTTGGAAGGGAGCTATCGCTGATACCCATCGCCTGCATCTTCTTCTGCAATTGGTCCGGGTTGTCGAGCCGCTGAATATCCTGCAAGGACTGATCGATATCTTTTCTCGACCGCTGATGCACCGACGCGATCATTTGCTGCAAACCACCGATCTCTTTCCGCAAGGAGTCGGCTTCTCTTCTTTTGCTTTCATACAGGACATCTATGTCGTTGACGACAGCGGGAGCTGCCATCGTTTTGGAGGAATCCTTCAAAGCCGCCTTGCGCTGCTCTTCCTCCCGGGCTTCCACCATTCGCTGTACGAGGGCAGGGTTCCTCATCCAGCCGCTGAGATCGTTCAATCTTTTCCAGGCATTGTTAAGCCGCTGCTGAAGACTATCCAGTAATTTCTGCGACGGTAAGGACTGCCGGAAGCTGTTACGCAGCCTGTCCCTGATCAGCTGATTAAAACTGTTGTTATTGTAAGAGAAATTGAAATCCGAGAAGTTCCTGAACAATGACGAATTGCTGAAGTGGTTCGTAAGGTATATCCTCATGGGGTATTGTCCCTTTACCAATATATCCAGCCAGGTCTGGATAGTATGCTGGTAAATATCCCGCTCGCTATAAGGAGTATCGATGCGGGAATAATAATTCAGGTTGTAAAGGACATTCCCATGCACCTGCAAAAAAGGAACATGAGGGGGCTCGGCAGACGGTGTGAGCGATGGCTTGTGGGGAACAGCCTGTAAGGTTTGTGTCTGACCCGGCTTGGGTATAAAGATGACGCCCTTGCAGGAAGCATGATCAAGGGATAGCATCACTGCATCCGGCTCCGTCAGGGTATCGACAGTCCTGGCCAGGCCCGGAGATCTTTTTGCGGCAGGCGCTTCCTGGGCGGTAGCGGCCATACAAGCAAAGACTAATAGGAATAATATGGTTATACGGGTCGTCAACGTCACCGGTTATTTCGTAGATCTATCCAGCATGAGCTTTTTTAATGCAGCCAGCTCCTCCTTCATCGTTCGCAGTTCATCCTGCTGGGCCGCTATCTTCTTATCCTGATCGATCGTATAGAGTGTCAGCTCTTCTATCTTTTTTAACAAGACAGCCTGCGTCTCCCCGACCGCAATACCATCCCTCGCTACTTCAGCCGCGGAAGGCACCCCCGGCAAATGCTGGTTTCGATGGATATAACCTTCCACCTGTTGTAAAGGCATCAGCCGGTAGGAACTATCGAACACATAATCCGCCCAGCCTTGCCTGGACAGCCGAAGCTCCTTAGCAGTGATAACCCCATTCACCGCCAGCGAGCTTCGAAGTATATCATTGGCAGCCAAAGAAGCCGCGCTGCGGTAGTAAAGATTGCCGCTCGCATCGCTGACCAGCACCCGGGTCTGCGTACTGTCTTGAGTAAGGCCGGCAAAACGTACCGTACCTGTAGTGTGCAGTTGGGCGGATGGGGTTACCGTACCCATCCCAATATTAGTCCCATTGATATACATGGGGTTTACCCGTACATTACTGGACGTTGTATTGAAGGAGATGGAAGTATTCTCATTTGTTGTTCCGGAGGGAGTTGTCTCGTAACGCAGATCGATAGAAGCCTCTGCTCCATAGTATTTCCTGTCAAGGGTAAATGAAGTGCCTCCTCCAGCCAGAGGGTTGGTGATCGTACTTCTTACTGCCGGGATGATATAGCCGCTGGAGGCTGAAGGCCTATTATCCTGGTTCCAAATAAAAGCCTCACTCGTCTGATTACCATTACGGTAATTCATGATCGCAGTTTTGTCGGAAGTTCCGGCCTGATATATCTCCAGTGGCTGACCAGAATAGCCTGAAATAGATTGCTGCTGTTGTATTAAAATACCACCCAAAGGAGAGGCTACCAGCAAAGCGGGGGCGATTCCGTCTGAATTAAAAGAATGTCCATTTAGGTTGAAGGTAGGCGTAATGGAGACGGGATAGATACTCTGACTTTCTCCATTGATATTCATTATTGGAGAAAAATTGAACCCATACGAGTAATCATATGCATTCGTGGAAGATGCCACAGTTGGGTTAAAGGAGCCGTACATAAAATTGTTGACGCCACCGCCCGAGCCTGTGACACGCAACGGGCCATTTAAATATGTGCTGCCGGCGACCTGTAGTTTGTTGCCAAGATCCGTCGTCGCCCCCAGTAAAAGATTACCTTTGGCGGTCCATCTTCCTCTAAGCGTGTCATTGGTGTAAAAATCTACATGATTGCTGTCCAGCGTTCCAAATCTCCCGGTCGTTCCAAACCTGTTGCCGCCCTGCAGCCACGGGTTTCCTTTCAGTGTATCGCCGCCAATGATATAGGCACTGTCGTTTAACTTAATTACCCCTCTTTTAAATATGGTACGCCCACGCCCCGTATTGAAAAGAAAACCCGGTACATTCTGCGTATGATTTTCGATGATCAGCTCATTGGAGTCGCATCCGGTGAGTTTGGTACTATCCGCATTGATGGTATAAACTACCTTTTGAGAAAAAAGCGTCTGAGCAATGCATAGCAATGCCAATAGAAATAAAGGATATTTCATGATCAGTTAAATGTCTCGATCAAAAGAGAAGATACTTCACCCTGAAATGTATCAGGCTGCTACGATGAGCTACATAGATCAGGGCTATAAATCCGAATGGGCAGGAGGTTTCCCGCTCGTGCAAGAGTAGATTGGAGGCGCATGAGATAGGTTTATGGTTATTGTTAGTGTAGTGCAGGTAGGATTATACAGCCAAGCTATAGAATAAAAACTAACATACCTATAGGTTAAAATTATCTAAAGAATAAAATGTCTTTGAGACGAGAGGGATTTATAGCAAGCTTGAATTTATATTCGTGTGGCGAAATCCAACATCTGTGTTCATTTGACCAATAAGTGTGCAAAGGCCTTGTTCGTATTTTTACCAAATAAATTTTAGTGCCTGTCTGAAAAATCGAGGACTTCTACGCATCAAAATGTGGTTTTCCGAAGAAACCCATTTAAATTTTTCAACGCATCCGCCAAAAATCCTTCATCTCATCAATTACACGGATGTTTCCCCAATTCCTCCCCCGCCGGCGCATACCCCAATTCCTTGCTCTTCTTTAAGTCCGCACAGGCCTTTTCCTGCATCCCCAACGCCTTGTAGGCAAGCGCCCGCCGGTAAAGTACCTCATAATCCGTCGCGAAAAAGCTCAGCGCATGCGTAAAATCATCGATACTCCTTTGATATTCTTTTAGTTCATAGTACACCGCACCCCTATCCGCATAGCCTTTATGACCGGGCTCGAGCACAATCGACCTGCCAAGATCTTTAAGCGCATCCGCATAATTTTTCAGCTCATACTGCACAAACCCTCTCGTAATGTAAGGATCGGAATCCGTTGAATCCAGAAGTATCGATCGGCTGGCATCCGCTATGCTTCCCTGAAGATCATTCATGAGGGCCTTGACACCGGATCTTTCATCGTATAGTACTGCCTGCTTGCCATCCAAGGAGATGGCCTTGTCGAAGTACCGCAATGCCGTTGGATAATCCTGCTCTTCGATATACAGCTTGCCATAGTATCGATAGATCATATAGCTCGTCGAATCCAGCTGAAAGGACATATTCAGGTCTTTTTCCGCCATGGAAAATTGTCCTATCAGCCCCCTTACATAACCCCGATACATATAGGACTTGGCCGGCTCCTGGCTATTCTCGATGGCTTTCGTAAACAATTGGACAATGCTGATCATTTCCGAGCTGTCGTTCCTATACGCCTTCAGGCCCTGTTCGTAGTAATTCTGGGCCCTCCCGGCAATGCCGGTAATGATAAGAAAAAATAGCAGGATAGGGGTATGTTTCATATTACAACGGTTACAGATCCACCAGCGACGACAGCGGATACCTGAGCCCATGGTAATAGCTCATATCCACCTTTACGCTCCCCACCGTGATAGGGCTCTCCACCCTCAACGCAATATGATTGGGATCATCGCTGACCCAGACGGTCATCTTCTCACCTCCCTGGAACATGGTCCCTTTTACCAACAGCGGTTTGAACTTGATACAGCGGAACTTCGCATACTTGGTACGGATAGTCTCCTTGCCCAAATACCGGACATACAAATGATACACCTGCCTGTCGAGGAACATATCGAAAGGTATCTTATCACCGGGTTTGAAATGATTGAAGTCCAGATTGCGCACATAGAAGATAGCGCTCAGCACATCCTGTATACAAGCAGGCACCTTATACACCCCTTCCGTCGTGACGGCCGTATTCGTATTCTTGGAGAAAGTAACGTTCTCGTAGGTCTTATATCCGCCCTCGTCCACATTCCGGATGAACTTATACGGCTGCAGCGTGGCGGTATCGATATAGGTCTCATAGCGATCCCTTACCTTGAAGAACTTATCATAAAAGGGATAGGTCTTGCCATCGGCTACGACATGATATACATTCTTTCCATTGAATTGATCCAGCGTGGTATTGAAGGTGGCTTCCCCGGCGGCGACATATACGCTTGCCAGCGTATAATACACCTTATAGGTGAGCGTCTCGCCTGCCTGAAAGGCGGTGTTGCGGATCGCACAGGAATCATCCCCCTCTCCGGTGGTCTGCGGAAAGACGACGCCCGTCAGCAGTAGGATACAAATCGTAAAGAAAAATCTCATTTATTTTTAAATATTTTTATGCTCAACATCAGCAGGCTGCCTATCAATGCCGGTACGATCAGGTTGATCAGCCATATAGCAAACGATGCCGCAAATATTCCAATTGTGTTGGAGCTGAATAATTCCAGCACCTGTATGCTCGTTTCCCACCGAAGACCCAATTCCGTCAAAAAAGTGAAAGTGGGTATAATAGCCATTACCAGGAATACCACACTTATGCCTCCACACAGCTGCCCGACGGTGAGCAATACCCCAAACACAGGAAATATCAGGCCATACTGCACGATGAATACAAGATACCTGCCAAAAGATAAGAACAAAATTCTCAATAAGAGCGTTGCGTGAAAATTTTCTAAAATTTTTACATACGCCTGGTATTTGGCCAGTCCCGGTATTTTACCCAATATCCTCAGCAACCATGAAAGCCTGAAATAAATAATTGTTAAACTTACCAATAGCAAACTCACCAAACCCAGTAGGGTATTGAGCCAGAAGCCGATATTATCATGCGTTGCGACAGCTTGCAATGCATGCGATGCACGCAGATAGAGAACGCCTGTCAATCCCATGATCAAAGTGATCAGCAGCTGAGCCATACTGCATACGATGGTGAGAGAAATGGACTCGATGCGATGCCCCTCTTTTACATACAAAAGGCGTCCCAGGTACTCGCCCATTCGGTTGGGTGTGAAAGAAGCCATGGTAGTGCCGGTAAAAACCGCCCTCAGCGCATTGATATAGGTAATGCCGCCGATAGGACGTAAGGCCAGCTGCCATTTTCGGGCCTCGATACCCCAGTTGACGGGCATCAACGCCACCACCAGCCATAATCTCCAGCTATCGGGCCCCGTCACCGCCTTGCAAACCCTGTCCAGGGAGTCCTTCCAATTGTGTTGATGCGTCACCTGCAGGAAAATAAACCAGGAAAGTAGCAGGAATATTAGGGGACCGATCAGTGCCGGGAAAATTCTCCCCCAAATATTGGATTTCCCCGGCACATCTTTTATGTCGGGCCTTCGGCCGGATCGCCTGAGGCGATTGGCCCGATTGAGTATTATTTTTATATTTGTTTTCAACGGCGCCGATCAATTGGCGTCAAAAATAGTCGTCCTTTTGCAAAAGCCGTCTAAAATAATTCTTGGGATCGACCCCGGCACCGTGATCTTGGGGTATGGCCTCGTACTGTGTACCGGCCCCCGGATCAGTCTGATCGAAATGGGGGTATTGAAGCTGCCGGTGAACAAGGACGCGTACGAAAGACTCCGGCTTATTCATAACAAGATAACGGAACTGATCGGCCATCACCGGCCGCATGACTTTGCCATCGAAGCCCCTTTCTTCGGCAAGAACGTCCAGAGTATGCTGAAGCTGGGAAGGGCCCAGGGGGTAGCCATCGCCACCGCCATGAATGCCGGTATCCCCGTCACGGAATATTCTCCCAGAAAGATCAAGCAGTCCATCACTGGCAACGGCAACTCGGAAAAGGAACAGGTGTGGAAAATGTTGCAAAATCTCCTCGATCTCACCGAAGAGATACAGGCCTACGATGCATCGGATGCCCTGGCCGTAGCGGTTTGCCATCACTTCCAGAACAAGCTCACAGACCGTATGGGGACCCCAAAAGAGCCAGCCAGGCCCTCCAAAAAGAAGACTTCCGGATGGGAGGCGTTTATCCGGGACAATCCCGAAAAACTACGTACCAGATAGGGAACGCCAGCATACCTTGATCCGTGGCCCAGAACATTTTACGGAGATTTTTTACAAGAAAAATTAGGTTTATACCCCGGATTGTTTATTTTTACCAGAGCAGACCTTAGATCTGCTGGCCGAAGGCCCATCATTAGATTTATGCCAGGGATGGGTTAATTTTCGAACAAACCATACCTGGCATATCAAGCATTAAACTCACTTAGTTATGAAGAAAATCCTTTTGCTCGCCCTGATCTGTTTCAGCACAGTATGCACTTTTGCAGCTACAGGCAACCAATACGTAGTCAATGACCAGCAAGTTGAACAGCTGTTCAGCAACAGCGTAGATGCCAGCCTCACGGCTCTTTCGGACCAGACCATGATGAACGCCACAGGCGGCCTGGCAGCTCATGGAGCCCAGTTCAGGAGCAGCGATAAGACCTTCGTAGCAGCCATCCTGCTGGACTTTTTCCTGGGCGGTCTGGGTATCCATCGCCTGTACCTGGGTACTGCTACGCTGACATGGGTTGGTTATATCCTGACCTTCTGCGGTATCTTCGGTATCGTTCCGCTGGTCGACTTTATCGTGCTCATCGTTCACAATGACGATATCAGCCCATACGTAGACAATACCAAGTTCTTTATGTGGGCCGGCAACGCCTAGTCTATATAAAAATATTACGAAAGGCGCCTGACGGCGCCTTTTCTATTTCAGGAACCGCCACCGCATGAAAAGATTCAAATTCCTTCACTGGCTATACAACCTGATCCATTACAAAAGCCTCTCCCACAACCGGGCGGCCTACCAGGCGTACCATGTCCGCAAACCACTGATAGCCTCCATCTCCAGCAAGGACTTCCCGGACAAGACCTCCCGGGCCTGGCTCGATACCGGTCACTCCGGGGAACTGGCCCCCGGCCACGCCGGCTACAACGACTTCCCGCCCGCCATACAACAACAGCTGCTCACCTGGTCGGACAAAGGCTATCTCATCTGGGAAGGGTTCCTCGATCCCGCCACGGCCGATACGATCCAGGGAGAGGTAGATAAGCTGGTACATCGGGGAAAACTGCACCCCACCCACGACAATAAACTAATGTTCGCCAACAGGCATTCAACCCTTATCCGTAAAGTAACGGAGGAAAAAAGGCTTACCTCCCTGCTGAACTTTATCCTGGACAAGGAAGTAGTGCCTTTTCAAACCATCAACTTCCTCTATGGCAGCAACCAACGGGCCCATTCGGACAGTATCCATATGACCACCTACCCCCTGGGCTATCTGATCGCCGTATGGATCGCCCTGGAAGATACCCGGCCCGGCAACGGCCCCCTCTTTTATTACCCCGGGAGTCACCGGCTCCCCTATCTGCTGAACAGCGATTTCAACGAAGGAGAGACCCCACTCCTCCTGGGCAATAAGGACTATGTCGATTATGAGGACAGGATCGATGAGGAGATAAAACAAAACTCCCTCCAGCCGGAGATATTCCTCGCCAAAAAAGGCGATATACTGATCTGGCATGCCAATCTCATCCATGGAGGCATGCCTGTAAAAGATCCCGTACAGACACGAAAAAGCATGGTCATCCACTATTATGCCAAAGACGTGATAAAATACCACGAGATCACGGAGCGCCCGTCTTTATTGAAGTAACAGATGCCCCGGTGGCCGGCCCGTCACTGTTGAAGTAAGGACAGCAATTGCTCCCGCACCGCATCATTGAAGGCCAGCATTTTCTTCCGGTTGGACTGCCGCACCAGCACCTCCGCACGCCTCACCCCTCCCATATGGAAGGCTCCGAAAAGAGCCGCGCCGATCAGCCAGGCGGACACATAATAATGCTGCTCGAAGCTGAGCACGGCAAACCAGATACCGGCCGTCTGCACCAGTATGCTGAAGATGGCTTCCCCGGGCCTGCCGGCATAGAACTGCCCCGCCCCGGGTATGAATTGAGAAAGCCACTGGGCCTTTTCGACGCTCTTCAAATGCGGGGTCCGCAAATAAAGGTCAGGAGGCGCCACGGCAGGAGCCCGTTGCGCAACAAAAGCATGATAAGCATCCCCAGCCTCTTTCCATCTCCCCAGCTCATTGAGGGCAAGTATCTTCAGCACCACCAGCATCGGCGCCGGCTGCCGGCCGCCATGCTCATAAGACCAGCGGTCCACCAGGGACAGCAGATTCTCGAAATGCCCTCCCAGATACGTGCAAAGCGCCTGCTGGTAATGGATCTCCGCCAGGCTGCTGTCCGGGAAAGGATAGGCCTGCCAGTTCTCCAGAAAGGTCATGGCCTGGTCATAGAACCCTTCCTGCTTGAGACAACGGGTCTTTCCAAAGATGGCGATGAGCTGTGTGGCAGGATCGTTGTTCTCGAATAAGATCCGCTCATAGGCGATGCTGGCGTCGAGATAATGCCCCGCCCGGTACAGACTGTCCGCCTGCACCCGAAAGTCCTGCCCCCTAGTTGAAAAAATTACGAAGAGGGATATGCATGTCAAACAGTATCTTATTGTCATATTCCTTATAGAATTCATTCCGGCGGATCTTGACGGACAGCGTGCTGCCCCAGATATCACCGATGTAAAAGATAGTGAATAAGGCGCCAAAACCAATAAAGCGGGCGCTTTTCACGCCGTCCTTGCGATAGCCTTCATAGGTCAGCGCCGCCAGCGAGATGATGGGCAGAAAGGCGGCAATACCCTGTTTCTTTTTCCCCGCATACCATTTTCCGGCGCCCGGCACCAGCGCGCTGTACACGCCTGCCAGCAACGGGCTCTTGTGCTTGAACCCCTTTAGCTTGTCGTAGTATAGCTGCATCCGGCGCTCTTCTTTTTCAAAAATATAGGAAGAATAAGTGAATTGCTGCTGTTGGGGAAGAAACGCCTTGTAATCCCTTTTCAGGAGCGCCATACCTGCCAGTTGAAGACTCCGCAATTCCCTTATGGTACTATCGGGAAGGACCAACTGCCGCAACCCATCCACGGCGGAATCCGAACGCCCCTGGAAAGCCTGGCAATAGGCGGCAAAGAACCGGGACTTCTCGTATTTGGAAAAGTCGGGCGAGACCTTTAAAAAAGAGCCGATGGATTGATCCAGCTGCCGGGTGCTGTAGGCGGCCCAGCCAAGCATATAAAAAAGAGAGTCTTTTTGCGCGCGCGAGAGGGTCGTGGTGTCCACCTGCTCCAGCACCCGTATGGCTTCCGGCGCCGCCTCCTTGTCCTGAAGATATTGAGCAAACCGAAGCTCTTTCGAGAACTCGAATTGCTGGGCATGCACGCGGGAAAAAGAGAGAAATAACAGAAGTAGGAGGGGCGCGAGTTTCATCGGTACATATTGGGGGAGTCAATGATACGGCCCGTGGCTGGATTGATGCTGAGAGGCGATACGTCCTCATACCCGATGCGATTGCAACGAAGGATACGGTCCGCGCTGATAAAGACCCCTTTGAATACGCCGAACTCCCGTATAGCCTGTTTGCTGAAATTGGAGCAGGAGATCTCATAAGGACAGTTCCTTGCCAGCTGCTGGGAAAGTATCTTCTGATAGCCCATCAGCGCCCCCTTCAGGATGAGCGAGACGGGGTTGTATTGAGCAATGACATTATGGTGCTTGTTCTGCAGCGTCTTTTCATTGTTGGCCGGCCCATGATAATGCGCAAATTCATCGGGCGTGGTAAACCGCTGCCCCTTGACGAGCGCCAGGTCCTCTGCTGTTTGCGCCCGGGTAGTCCCCACCCATAAAAAAAGCAGCATTAAAAAAGGGAGTTTCATCATTGCTCGATCTTTGCGTTTCGGGGAATAGTATAATTGAACCAGCCGGTGGTAGAGCTCTCGTTGAGCTTGAAATCCGTATAGTTGGTCTTGGAAACCACCGAATCGCCTTTATCATATAATATTTCCGTCGTGGTAGCCGGGAAATAATAAGTGTCCAGCATCTGGTAGTTATAATAGAACACTTTCCGGAATACCCTGCCGCCGGCTTCTTCGTAATGCATATAGACGGGCCGTTGACCATCATAGACGATCTTGATCCGCTGGATCGCCGCCTTCTTATCCGGCGTCTTTAATTTCCACTCCGTCACCAGCATGCCGGCTTCATTGTACGTCTTATCCTGTACATAACCAATGCGGGTCAAACCCATATCCGATACCTTCCCCGAAAAGAAGTAATAGAATTGGGAAGACTGGGTGCTGAATAAAAAATTCTGGTATTGGACCACGGTATTCTTCACCGGGTCATACAGCTTCGTCTCACCCAGCTTGTTGGCGACGATCATGTACTCCTTGGGATAAACGAAATGGGTGACCAGGTTGCCATTGCGCTGATAGTACAACGACCCTCTCAAGGTTACGGATTTACCCTGCTGTACCTGCCGGATGGTCATGTCGGCGGAGATCCTTTCGATGGTCCGCGGGCTGCCCGATAATACAATAATAGTTATCAATAAAACCTGTTTCATGCACGTAAACTAACGGAGATGACGCGTAATTTTTTCCTGCGCGGCCTTCAACTGTTCGGGGCTAAGCTTGAGCTTCCCCCGGGTGAAATTAAGATCGTCGGCGCTGTTGATGGGTATAAGATGCAAATGAGCATGAGGGACCTCCAATCCGACTACGGACAATCCACACCGGTCGCAGGGAAAGGACTGTTCAATGGCATGCGCGATAGGTTTGGCAAATACCAGCATCTGAGCCAGATAGTCATCCGGCACATCGAAGAATTTATCTACTTCTATCTTCGGCACCACCAGCACATGCCCCTCCCGTAAAGGGAATATATCCAGGAACGCATAGAACCTGTCGTTCTCCGCGATCTTGTACGATGGTATCTCCCCTGCAATGATCTTTGAGAAAATTGTCACACGGTAATATTTTCTATTTTGAACTGAAGCCGTCCGGCGGGCACCTGTACATCGGCTACGTCCCCCACTTGCTTGCCCAGCAGACCTTTTCCGATGGGAGAGGTCACGGAGATCTTTCCTAATTTAAGGTCGGCTTCTTTCTCCGACACCAGGTGATAGGTCATTTGTTTTTTATTGGTCAGATTGGTCACAGTCACCTTGGTCAATATGGATACCTTGCTGGTATCGATGCTGCTTTCATCGATGATACGTGCGTTGACAAGGTCCCCTTCCAGCTTTTGGATCTTTGCCTCCAGCAATCCCTGTGCTTCCTTCGCCGCATCGTATTCGGCATTCTCGCGGAGATCACCCTTTTCGCGGGCTTCTGCAATGGCTTTAGAAGCTGCTTGTCTTTCGACTGTCTTCAGTCGTTGCAGATCGGACTTCAATTGATCCAACGCATCCCTGGTAAAATAGGTAAAACCACTCATAGTTGCCTCCTTGGATGTGCCCCGGGTCTGGTTTGCTCCGAAAAAAAACCCATCCCCGGCGCACGGTCTAATGATGGGAGCTTCGGTGGAGCTGCTTCGTCACGCTCCTTCTCGTTCATGGCCTTCGTTTAGGCTCGGCCACAGCCAGAGGACCTGTGGTCCTCTTTGTTAAAGTTTAACGTGCACGAGTGCACGCTTTGCTAACAAAGAAAAAAAATACAACGCCTCAGGAGAAATCCAAAAGCATTGCACTATTTGTTACTTCCTGCAAAGGTAGGGGAAAATAATATAACCCAAATAATTCCACAGACCGGGCCAAAGGACCGGGGCCTGCGGCAAACTATATACCAAGTTTATCCAATACGACCTTGGCCATCTTATAGAATGCTTCGTGGCTGTATCCGGCAGTATGGGGTGTGATAATGACATCCGGCCTGTGCAACAACCATTCCAGCTGCTGACGCTCGGCCGCTGTATAGGTCTCCAGCTTCTCATTTTCAAGTACATCCAGTGCCGCGCCGGCGATCTTCCCTTTCTCGAGCGCCCGGACGAGCGCCGCTGTATCATGGACCTTCCCCCTGGATGCATTGATGAACCAGGGTTTTCGCTCCAGGGAATTGAAAAAGCCATCCCCCGCCATATGATAGGTTTCTTCCGTCAGCGGCACATGAAAGCTGATCACATCGGAATAACGGCCAAGCTGCTCCAAAGAAGCCTCCCGAACATTGCCCTGGGCAAAGTCGAATTTATATTTATCGTATGCGAGGATCGTGACGTCGAAAGAAGATAACAGCCTGGCAAAAGCGCCTCCCGCATTGCCAAATCCCACGATACCCACCGTCTTGCCCGTGAGCTCCGTACCCCGGTTGGCCTCCCGGATCCATTTACCTTCTTTTATTTCCAGATTGCTCGAGTACAGCTTGTTCATCAGCCCCAGCAACATCCCCAGCACATGCTCTCCCACTGCATTCCGGTTGCCTTCAGGACTGCTTACACATTGTATCCCGCGGGCGGTGGCATAATCCACGTCGATGAGCTCCATACCGCTGCCCAGCCGGCCGATCCATTTAAGAGCGGTAGCCTTATCCAGCATCGCGCGGTCGATCTTCAGCCTGGTAGTAACGATAAGCCCTTCCGCCCCGGCTACCGAGGCGGCCAGCTCTTCATAGGTCATTTGAGGTGCATATTCGATGGTATATCCTTTCTGTATCAGTCTTTCCCGGAGATAATCGTGTACTTTGGCAGTGATGATCACTTTTTGCATGGGGTTGGTATAGTTGTTTTTATATATCTATAACGTTCAGGGTCTACCGCATTTTCCAGGTCAATCGGGCAAAATCCTCGATGGATAGCTGCTCCGCGCGCTTGTCGAAAACAGAGTCGTCCGTCTGCTCGAAAAGAGGCCTCACCGCGTTACGCAATGTCTTTCTCCGTTGATTGAAGGCTGTTTTTACCAGCAGGAAAAAGCTTTTCTCATCTCTAAAAGGAGGAAGGTCCGCCCTGGGCACTAGACGTATTACGGCGCTTTTTACTTTAGGAGGAGGCTGAAAACACTGTTCATGGACTTCGAATAAGTATTCCACCGTAAAGAATGCCTGTATAAGAACGCTGATCACCCCATAAATCTTGTTCCCGGGATGAGCCGCTACCCGTTGAGCCACTTCTTTTTGGAACATCCCCGTCATGCTTAGCAGCCGATCCTTCCATTCCAACATCTTGAAGAGTATCTGGGAGGAGATGTTATAAGGGAAATTACCTATGACGGTAAAAGGGTCTTCGAACGGCCTGTCCATGTCCAAAATACTTTTATGAATGATCTTTCCGTCCAGGGAAGGCCAGGTCTTTTGCAGATAAACGATCTTTTCTTCATCCAGCTCCACCGCCTTGAAGTCAACGCCTTCTATCTCAATAAGATATTTTGTAAGAGCCCCCGCGCCAGGGCCTACTTCCAACAGCCGTGCCCCTTCAGGGAGCAGCTCGCGAAGGGAAGCCACTGTCTTGCGGGAGATATTTTCGTCCCGGAGAAAGTGCTGACCCAGGGATTTTTTGAGGGTATACATGAAAATGGGGGTAAAGTTAATAAATCGTACATTTACCGCTGAAAATTAAGTGAATGAGCCAACAACAAAGACCCGTCATAGGGATTTCCGCCGGAGACTTGAATGGCATCGGGACCGAGCTGATCATCAAGACTTTCTCCGACCACCGTCTGCTGGAATTATGTACGCCTGTCATATTTGCCTCCAATAAATTGATCAATTTCTATCGGAAGGCCATTCCGGACGCCAATTTCAACTACCAAAGCATAAAGGACTTTTCCCGTATCGCACACAAGCAGGTGAATATTTACAACTGCTGGGAAGAAGAAATTGCCATCGTGCCGGGACAGCTCACCGACATCGGCGGCAGCTATGCCGTAAAATCCCTCACTACAGCAGTTGATGCCCTGCGGGATAAAAAGATCCAGGGCCT
>DASZXP010000111.1:0-6388 GCA_035545935.1 Puia sp.
TAGAAATTCTGAAGTAACAGAAGCCGCCAGGGCGGCGCGTCCGCAGGACAGACATAAGCTCTTTGCAGGAAATGCCTACTTTTAAGCCCACGGGCATTTCCTGCACAATTTTATGTAACTTGCACAGACGCATGAATAATGCGTCTTTTTTGTATTGCTCAGAAAACCCAAAAATTAGATTGTTCCGTGAAGAAACTTATTCAAACGCTTAAAAATATCTGGAGTATCGAGGATCTGAAGAGTAAGATCATTGTTACTGTATCCCTGATATTCGTGTATCGCTTTGGGACCTATATCTCGCTGCCTGGTATCGATCCTAACAAGCTCAGCGCGCTCAGCGGCGCAAAGAGCGGAGCCCTGGGGCTTATCGACGCCTTCTCCGGAGGCGCCTTCTCTCAGGCTTCCATCCTGGCATTGGGTATCATGCCATATATCTCCGCCTCTATCTTCATGCAGCTGATGACCATCCTCATTCCGCAAATGCAGAAGGTTCAGAAGGAAGGCGCCAGCGGGCAGAAGAAGATCAATCAATGGACACGTTATCTTACCGTGATCGTCACATTCGTGCAGGCATATGCGTATGTAACTTATCTGAAGAGCCTGGCAAAGGATGCCATCTTCGAGAATTTCAGCGCTTATTTCTGGCTGACCACTCCCATAGTGCTTACGGCCGGAACGCTGTTCGTCATGTGGCTGGGTGAAAAGATCACCGATAAAGGGCTTGGTAACGGTACCTCGCTTATCATCATGGTGGGCATCCTGGCTCGTCTGCCCCGCAGCCTCCAGCAGGAGTGGTCTGCCAAGGCGACTATCGGTGCAGGTGGCATCCTGATCTTTGTCATCGAGATGGCTGTGCTGGTGGCCATCATCATGGGTCTGATCGTCCTTATCCAGGGCGTTCGTAAGGTGCCTGTGAACTATGCCAAGCAGATAGTAGGCAATCGCCAGTTCGGCGGCGCCCGTCAGTTCCTCCCCTTAAAGGTGAACAGCGCCGGTGTTATGCCTATCATCTTCGCACAGGCTATCATGTTCCTCCCCACCATCTTCGCGAATTTTGAACCCACCAGGGGCCTCGCCAAGATCTTCTCCGACCCCAAGGATGTCATCCATATGGTGGTTTACGGTGTGATCGTGATCGGGTTTACTTTCCTGTATACGGCACTTATCTTTAACCCAAAACAGATAGCCGACGACCTGAAACGCAACAATGGTTTTATTCCGGGTGTTAAACCAGGACAACCTACGGCGGATTATATCGGAGCTGTCATGGACAAGATCACTCTTCCCGGAGCTTTCCTCCTGGCGATAGTAGGTATCCTGCCCGGCTTTGCACAGCGTCTGAATATCACACAGGGTTTTGCCTCCTTCTTTGGCGGTACTTCCCTGCTGATCATGGTCGGCGTAATTCTCGACTCCCTGCAGCAGATAGAGACGCAGCTGCTCATGCGTCAGTACGATGGTCTGATGAAGAGCGGAAGGATACAGGGACGTCAGTCGTCTGTTTCGAGCGCAGTTATATAAAACATCGGATTAAACTTTTATAGATAGACCTGTCCCGGATACTCCGGGGCAGGTTCAATTTTTTAGGATGATTCATTATAAGACGTCTTCGGAAATAGCATCGATGCGTGAAAGCGCCCTGCTTGTCAGCAGGACGCTGACAGAAGTGGCCAAGGTATTAAAGCCCGGCATAACGACCCTTGAACTGGACAAGCTGATAGCGGAATATATCCGGGACAATGGGGGCATCCCTTCCTTTCTCAACTACAGAGGCTATCCTTACAATTCCTGTATCTCCGTCAACGATGTGGTGGTGCATGGGTTCCCCAATGAAAAGGCATTACAGGAGGGGGATATCATCTCCGTGGACATCGGGGTAATAAAGAATGGCTGGCATGGTGATCATGCCTATACCTTCGCTATAGGTAATCCCGGCGCTGAGGTCATGCAATTGATCCGGGTGACAAAAGAATCCCTTTATAAAGGCATCGAGAAGGCCGTAGCCGGCGGCAGGGTAGGAGATATCTCCTTTGCTATCCAGGAGCACACGGAAAGAAAATATGGTTATGGGGTTGTGCGGGAGCTGGTGGGGCATGGTCTGGGCAAGCATCTGCATGAGGAGCCGCAGGTGCCCAATTATGGAAGACGGGGCTCGGGGGCCAAGCTGAGGGAAGGGCTGGTGCTGGCTATCGAACCCATGATCAATCTTGGGAAGAAAGAGGTCTATACCGAGCGGGATGGCTGGACCGTACGTACGGCGGATCATCAGCCTTCGGTGCATTTCGAGCATGATGTGGCGATACAAAAGGGGAAGCCTGATATCCTTTCGGATTATAGTATCATCGAGGCGGCGGAGATGGGCAATCCCTATCTGTTTACTGAATCGAAGCGACCTGTGCTGGTGCAGCCGCAATAGATATTAACAAAGCTTATTGGAGAGAACGGCCAAAAAAGTTCTATTTTTAGGGCAGCTGGAATATGAAAAAATTACTTTCTTTCATATTAACCGTTGTCTATCTCTTTGTCGCGGCGCCTGCTGTCTATAGCAGTAACGGCTGCGAGATTGGTTGTGAAGAGATACAGCATGTGAAGACAGAGGATCATCACCTGACGTCCGTCAGCGACCTTAGGATGGAGCCTTTCTCACCGGCTGTCGTTCGTAGTCAGGCCATTTTACAATGCGATAATACTTTCTTTTATCATGCGCCTGTTGTATTGGGCGCTGTCCCTCTCTTTTTGCGTCACTGTCATTTTCGCATTTGATATTTTGCTGTTTTTGTCACTGACCTTTATCAATTCATTTTACAGCAAAATTCATCATTATGAAAAGGATACTGATCGCTATTGTATGTTTATTTGCCATTGCTTCCATCTCACACGCACAGAATTCTAAATTAGACGGCCCCTTCCTTAAGAAAAGCGTCATTAAAGTTTACGGCGATTGCGAGCTCTGCAAGACAAGGATCGAGAAGACGGCCAAAAAGATACCCGGTGTGAGGTTCGCGTCCTGGGATCCCGATTCGCAAAAGCTATTGGTGGAGTATATACGGACCCGGACCAATCCGGAGAAGATACAACAGGCTATAGCTGCCAGCGGGCGTGATACGGCGTGTCGCTGTCATAGGGCGCCGGCCGGCGGCCTGTAGGGCATAAGCGCAAATGACTATCTTTACCGCATGGGCAAATCTAATGTCGGTGCTTCGGACAACGAACCGAAGGTTCGTTCGGAGGATAAGCAACTGGTTGTCATCGGCGGTGGTGCGGCCGGTTTTTTTTGTGCGGTGAATGCGGCCAGGCTGGGGGTTCGTGTGGTATTGCTGGAAAAGACAGGCAAGCTGCTGAGCAAGGTAAAGGTCAGTGGCGGCGGTCGTTGTAATGTCACGCATGCCTGTTATGATATCGGGGAGATGATAAAACGATATCCCCGGGGAGGGCATTTTGTGCGAAAGGCTTTTCATCAATTTTTTACTACGGACACGATACGATGGTTTGAGGACAGGGGTGTTGTGCTGAAGACGGAGGAAGACGGGCGTATGTTCCCGGTGAGCAATTCTTCACAGACCATTATCGATTGTCTTATGAAGGAGGCGTCGGCTTATGGGGTGGATATACGGACACATGCGGAGGTGGTGAAGGTAGAGCCGGGGTTCAAGGTGCATCTTGCCAGCGGGCAGGTGTTCGAGACCCATGCTGTCTGTATAGCCTGTGGCGGATATCCCAAGTCGGCTATGTTTGGATGGATACGTGCGCTGGGGCACACCATCGAGGAGCCGGCGCCTTCTCTTTTTACTTTCAACATGCCGGGTAATGATATCACGAAATTGATGGGCGTGTCGGTGCCGGATGCCCGGGTACGGGTGGGGGGATCGAAGCTGCAGGAAAAAGGGCCTCTTCTGATCACGCATTGGGGAATGAGCGGGCCGGCCGTATTGAAGCTGTCTGCCTGGGGTGCGCGGGAGCTGGCGGGTGTTGAATACCGGTTTACCGTCCTGGTGAACTGGACGGGCGAGCTGACGGAGGATGCGGTACGGGGGCGATTGCAGCAGGTGCGTTATGAATGGGCGGGTGGAAAGCTCCCGGGCAAGAACCCCTTTGGGCTGCCGGCGAGGCTTTGGGAATATGCATTGGAGGTTTGCGGGATACGCAGCGATCTGAGATGGGCGGATCTGCCGGTGAAGGAGACAAATAAGCTGGTGAGATTCCTTGCCGCGGGAGAGTTTGCTGTAGCCGGAAAGACTACCTTTAAAGAAGAGTTTGTGACGGCTGGAGGAGTGAAGCTGGCGGAGGTGGACCCTGCCACGATGCAAAGCAGAAAGACCCCGGGGATCTTCTTTGCCGGGGAGATACTGGATGTGGATGGGGTGACGGGAGGGTTCAATTTTCAACATGCATGGACGAGCGGGTGGATCGTAGCGGAGACGGTGGCGCGGCATCTACTTTAAACCTAGTATATATGGAGACAAAATTTGCACCTGAGCTGAAAGTAAAGGTGGTGGCGCCGGCACTGGAGTTTTATCAGCAGGCTTTTGGCGTGGAAGAGGTGAGGCGATTTTCCAATGACGATGGCAGCATCCACATTGTGGAGCTGACGCTGGGAGGCACCGAGCTCTACGTACATGAGCAGATGCCCGGCAGCCAGGGGGTAAGTCCGGAACAGGTGAAGGGCACGACAGTGGAGCTGGTGGTGTTTGTGCCGGACCCGGATGCAGCGGTGGATAGGGCGGTGGCGGCGGGGGCCCGGCTATTGAACCCTACGCAGGACCATTTTTATGGATTACGGCAGGGGACGGTGCTGGACCCATTCGGGCATTTGTGGACCTTTCAGAAGAAGATCGGGACCGTATAGCCGGAAGTGAAGTTCAGGCGGAAACGCTTTCCAACAATATATTGGCGTCGATGCCGAACTTCTTATGAAGATTGACCACGATGCTCAAATTGGGTTGTTTTTTCCCATTCAGGATCTCGGACAGTAAAGATTTCGAGATAGATAGATCTTCGGATAGCTCCGACTGGGAATAACGTTTGTGCTGCATGATGTAGAGAAGAATATCCGGAAAAGAAGGCTGCATGGGCATGGGATATTCTTTAAGCTCCCATGCTTCAACGGCCTTTGATAATTCTCCCAGGTAGTCTTCTTCCGCTGTAGTCAGGTTGGAGAAACCTTTTTGCAAATAGCCTTCGATCTCGGCCATCGCAGCGTAGTATTGTTGTTTGTTGTTGATCTTTTTTGCCATGTTAATGATCTCCTACAATGTTTTTAGGTCGCCACGTTTGTTGAGTATATCATATTCTTTATGGGTCAGGACCCGGCGGATATACAATGTCCTTTTTTTAAAATGGATCATTGCCACGAGCCGGTAGTTATTCCCGGCGATGTCGAAAACATATCTGTCATTGCCTATGGCATCGCAGCTATTCCAGCTGTGTTTGACATCGGCGAATTGTCCCCAATCAGACTTCACCGTCCTGGTGTACCATTCGTTAAGGGCATTTGCGCTCATCGGGTACCGGGCTATAAAATCGCGAAGGGCTGGTCTTGAAATGATGACCATATCTAATAATTTAAGGATGAATGATGGTTTCATGCCTTCGCAATTTCGATGATGTAAAGTTAGAATTTTTTTCTTATTTGAGAAAATTGTTTTTGTGTGAGAAATTTATTCTATTCTGATTAAGGTGAGAGCGGCTGCATAAGTGCTTGATTTACATAGAGGATTTGAGGGTTGCTTTTGGAGGATTTTTTGTATCTTTGCAGCCCCGAACAAAATAATCGGGATTTTACATTATGTCTGAAAACAATATTGTTAACTCAAACGCTGAAGGACAGGAGTCGGAGGTGGCTACAGCTGCTGCCGAAGCTACAGCGACAACAAAAGCGCCTGCTTTCGTGCAAACTGCGCACGATGATTTCGATTGGAGCATCGACAAGAGGAATGTTGCTGCGTATACCAAGGAGGAAAAAGAGAAGTACGACAAGGTGTATGACAACACATTCGTAGCTATCACGGATGGCGAACTGGTAAAAGGCCTTGTAGTGGGCATGACCAAGACCGACGTGGTAGTAAACATCGGATTCAAGAGCGACGGTCTCGTCTCTCTGAACGAGTTCCGCGACACGCCCAACCTGAGAACGGGTGATGAAGTGGAAGTAATGGTAGTCGAGAAAGAAGACCGTGAAGGTCACCTGCACCTGAGCCGCAAGCAAGCTCGTATCACGCGTGCATGGGAAAGGATCGTGGAAGTACACAAGACCGGCGAAGTCGTTACCGGTACTGTTACCAGCAAGACCAAGGGTGGTTTGATCGTGGATGTATTCGGCATGGAGACGTTCCTGCCCGGAAGCCAGATCGACGTCAAGCCTGTTACCGACTACGATCAGTTTGTCGGA
>DASZXP010000112.1:0-13210 GCA_035545935.1 Puia sp.
CCGGGCATACCAGGTAGCCAGGAACCCCATCAAAAAAATAAAAGAGAAAATAAACAGCGTATTGCTATAGCCGCCGAGCATCGTCACCAGCGCACCTACGAAGAACACCGCCGTCGCCGTAAAAAGCCTGCCTACGTTGAAACAAAATCCTGTAGCCGCCGCACACACCGCCGTGGGGAACAGCTCCGGTATATAGGCCGAAAGCGCACCCTGGCTGATCCCAAAAAAGATGGCCAGTATGGCGATCTCCGGATAGGCCGCACCCGAAAAAGAATGATTTAGCTTGAAAAGAAGAAAAGCCATGACAAAACAGATGGAGAAACAAAGCAGCATCGTCCTTCGCAGGCCGATGGCATGCGCCACCCACCCCGAGATAAAACCTCCCGCCAGACCTCCGCCGCCCATCAACATCATGCTAAGTCCTCGCTCGTGCTGGGCATCCGCGGAGCCCGACAGGCTTTGCACCCAGGTAGGCAGCCAGGAAAAAATGGCCCACATCCCGATGAGCATGGTCCCGAAGATCAGCGAGCCCACCCAGAGATTATGCCGGTATGGCTGTGATAGGAAGTCGGTCTTCGTCTTCTCCTGCACAGCACGCGTTCGCCACTTCTCCGACTCTTTTAAAAATAACAGCGCGACACCCGCCGCCGCCAGTGGAACAATGCCCGTAAGAAAAGCCTGTCTCCATCCCGACACCAGGTAATTGATCAGCCCTGCGGAAAAGATACCCACGGGAATAGAGATGGATAAGATCCCCAGCGCCACGGCCCGGGCCTTACCCGTCCATGATTCCGACACCATGATAGTGGTGGTGACCAGGACCCCGCCCACGCCAAATCCGGACAGAAAACGGCACGCCGTCACCAACGGCCAGGACGGAGCCAGCGATGTAAGGACGGTGAAAAGCCCATAGCACAGCGTGGATAATATCACGGCCCTCGCCCTTCCCACCCTGTCACAAACGATGCCCCACACGACGCCGCCGAACATCCATCCGAATATAAAGACAGCGTTGATAAACGCGCCGACATCGTTCAGCTTGTCCTCCGTCACATTGCCCAGCAGGTCCCTGACAGCTACAGGCAGATACACCGACATCAGCGTGGAGACAACGCCACCGAACATGCTGCTGATAAAACATATCGTGAACAATAGTATAAGTCCGGGTGATCTCATATTGCCTTATGGGTGTTGTTGTTGGTTTTTAAATGATCATATCCCTGCGGCAGACGGTTATACCCATGCTGCTGCAGCCGCAGACCCAACCCGTTGTAAAAGGCGGGATCCGCCGGCGTCACGGTAGCCAGCCCGTCGACATAGCGATTGTAAAGACAGAAAAGAGCGGCGATCAGCACCGTGTCGTGGATCTCGATGTCCGTGGCCCCCGCCTCTTTGGCCGTGGCAATAGCTTCAGCCGTCACGGCCTTGCCATTCTTCTGCACCAGCGCGGCGATATGCAGAAGCGCTTTCATTTTTTCACTAACAGGCGCCGTGTCGATGTTCTGCTTAATGGCTTCGGAAGTATTTTCTTCACCCAGCAGCACGTTGGCCGCCGCCGTATGAGCAGCCGTGCAAAAACGACATTGGTTACGGGAAGAAACCACCGTGGCGATCAATTCCCGCTCGCCCTCTGTCAAAGTGGAATTCCCTCTTAGCAGGATCTGGGTCAGCTCGCGGATGGGCCTGGCGCTGTCCTGACGATACTCGAGCAGCCCGGTGATACCGGGCAAATGCTCCTCCAGCAATATGTAAGGCATACCTTATGTTTTAAGGTTCAATAAATCGCAATAAGATCGGGCGCAGCGGGGCGCCCGCCATGGATCATTCCGTGGAGGTCGGTAAAAGATCAGACAGGACGGGCAGGAGGTTTCTCGTCTGCCGGAAGGGAGGAAGGACATATGGGCGCCATATAGGCATGTCCCTGAACGACCAGCGTATATGCAGGACCTTCTATTTGAATACAGGAGGTAATGGTGTACGGATCAGCCATGAAAGAGGCGATGCCATGAACCAGCTTGAAAGCACCGTTCCCCAACGCACGCAGCTTCACCAACATCCGGTCAGGGATACACAGAAGCTCCAGGGAGTCATTGTATATACGCCGCTTGACATACTTATAGGGTACGCCATTGATCTCCATCTCGCCATTCACTCTTTCAAAGGAGGCCGAGTTCTGATAGTAAGCGAGATGTGTAACGGGTATCTTGATGGAGGTGAGCTGGGATTCGTCGTACTGGAGCTTGTCCAGCTTCAATTCCAGCTGCCTGCCGGACCTGTACTGCATTATGCTGGTGAGGGCGCGGTAACCCACGGCGTTGAAGAAGAGGATCCCTCCTAACAATATGGCAGCAAAGTTTCTCAAGCATATGTAAAATAAGGGAATTTTATAATATTCGTATAAAATTCCCCAAAAGCCTTCATTTATATCCCCTAATCACCCTCTTCCAGCATGAATACATCCCCTACCTGTTTTTGGAACACACGCGCGATCTTCAGGGCCAGCACGGTGGAAGGGATATACTTATTGCTTTCTATAGCATTGATCGTCTGTCGCGATACATTTACTTTGTCGGCCAGCTCTTTTTGGGTGATGTTCAGGATAGCCCGCTCGACACGAATAGTGTTTTTCATACGCTGGCATTTTTCAGGTTCCTGCGCTCCTTGTACATCACGAAATTGAATCGCGCTATGAATAGGATCAGGGGAGTACAAATATTATAGGTCATGATATTGGCGAATAGCGCATCGTAAAAAAAGATGATGGCGAACATCATCCAGGCTGAATTGACATACACCGACCATAAGAGGGATTCCAGCCGGAGCTTGATGGTCCGTTCGTCCTCCTCCTTCTCTCGGGAAAAAGCTATCATCAACAGCCCGACGATCAATAGCAGACTCCCGACCTCATCCGTAAAGTTGTGCCGGTGTATGTTGAATAGAAAGTTCGAGCCATCGAAATTGAATATGCTGTTCCCTCTGCCATAGTAGAGGAATTTCAGCTCGAAGTCCCAATGAAGGACCAGCAGCATCAATACAAAGGATGGTATGGCGATGACCCATCCGATGAGCCTGTATCTATGGGGGAATAGGAATCTTGTTTTCATACCTAAGCTATAATTTCCAGCTAAGGTAAAGTAAACTTTTCAAAATGTAAAGTATTCTTTACATTTTATTTGCTATCATACTCTTTTTTCTGATCCGGCTGAGGGATTCCGGCGCCATCTCGCCCATGCCGTCATCGGGTCACGCGATAGGCTGGGCGGCGCAGTATCAGTGGATCTTCGTGCTGCTGGGGTATTGGGTGGACCGTGGCCGGGAGCTACGGGTCTAGCGGGTCTTCTTCTTCAGCGCCTTCTTCTTCACCAGCTTCTTCGATGACTTTGCCCTCCCATTGAAATCCAGACACTGCCGGATCCAAAAATCCAGCTCCGCCTTCTTCGCCACATCCTCCTCGTTCACGAGTATATACCCCTTATACTCCCTCTCTTTCATCACCATCGTACGGCAGGGCTTCTCCTCCAGCAGCTGATCATGGATCGCCGGGTCCACCCTGCACATGATCCTGTCCGGTCCCACGCTGATACACATCTTATCATCCACCATAAATGTCATTCCCCGGAACATTTTCTTTTCCTCCACCTTGGGCACATCCATCAGGGCAATACGTATACGGCCGGCTAATTTTTCACTATAAGGCATTCGTCACCGTATTCAACTGGCAGGATTGTTCTTTTGTGTCAGCTTTTGTAAAAGCCCCGGAAGAGCCGCTGCAATCGCACCCGTAATAGCGGGCGACAGTCCCAATTTACCGGTCAACGCTCCTACCAGCCCTCCTGTGATAGCGCTCGTTCCTATGCCTCCGGACGCCAGGCTGTTCTCGATGTTCGACAGGATACCGCCCCCTATATTACCCAAACCACCAAGATTGCCCAGTCCTCCGGTGCTTTCAGATGCCGGGGTCTGTCCCTGCATCGTCTCATGGATGTGGGTGGCGATGGCCTCGTGAACAGCATCCGTATGCTCGGCGGGAATGGCTGCCGATAAGTGAGGATCGTTGCCGATATGTTCCTTTACTGCCTGAAGAATTTGTTCAAACATATGATTGGTTTTTATACGTCCAAATTACTAAATTACGGGTATACTTTATGCAGGATCATCGCCCGACCTATTGGCTCGCACGCTGGCTGATACTGAGAAGCATAGGCATTGTCTATGCCGTGGCCTTCTGTGTGACGATCAACCAGGTCATTCCCCTCATCGGCTCGAACGGTCTGCTTCCCATGGGCGCTTATCTCCAGCGTATCAGCGACGCACTTGGTCCTACCACGGGTTTTATACGCCTGCCCTCCATTTTCTGGATGGGCCATTCCGACGCCACGCTACTGGTGGCCGCCTGGATAGGATTGATCCTTTCCTGTATGGTCATCGCCGGCTATGCCAATGCCATCCTCCTTATTGTACTCTGGTTCCTTTATATGTCCTTTGTGAATGTGGGACAGGAATGGTATTCCTATGGATGGGAGATACAACTGGGGGAGACAGGCTTTCTGGCCGCCCTTCTCTGTCCATTGTGGGATGCGCGTCCTTTTCCCCGGCGACCGCCTCCTATACAGATCATCGTCCTGTTCCGCTGGCTCAACTTCCGTATCATGCTTGGCGCGGGACTGATCAAGCTCCGGGGTGATGAGGTCTGGCGCAACTCCACGGCCCTCTATTATCATTTCGAGACACAGCCTATTCCCGGTCCGCTCAGCCGATGGTTCCATTTTTTACCCCGCTGGATCTTACAGCTCGGCGTTTGGTACAATTGGCTGGCGGAGCTCATCGCGCCATGGTTTGTATTCGGACCGCGCACAGCCCGTCATGTCGCAGGTGTTATCATCATTTTCCTGCAGGTGATCCTTATCTTCAGCGGTAATCTTTCCTTTCTCAACTGGCTGACCATTGTTCCCGCGCTGGCTTGCTTCGATGACGGCTGCCTGTCCGGGGTGCTGCCAAAAGCGCTTGTCCGCCGCGCCTCCGATGCCGCTGAGAATGCCGAACCATATCGGCCGATGGAGATCACCGCATGGATCATCACTGTCATCATAGGGTTCCTTAGCATTCAGCCCGCCGTCAATATGCTGTCATCGCATCAGATCATGAATACGTCCTTCGATCCGCTGAACCTCGTCAATACGTATGGAGCATTCGGGTCTGTGGGGAAGGAGCGGCTGAATGTGGTCTTCGAAGGCACGATGGACAGCATTCCGGATGACAAAGCCGACTGGAAAGCTTATCCGTACAAAGGTCTTCCCGTGGCGCTGGATAAAGCGTCCCCGCAGATAGCTCCTTATCAGCTGCGTCTGGATTGGGAAATGTGGTTTGCCGCTATGTCCACGCCCGACGAGTATCCATGGACCCTGACATTGGTGAACAAGCTGCTGCGTAATGATCCCGGCGCTGTCGGTCTTTTTGCCGGCAATCCTTTTCCTGACAGGCCGCCACGCTTCATACGCGCCGTCCTTTATCGTTATAAATTTGCGCCGCCCGGGAATGCGGGACATCTGTGGTGGACACGCGAAAGAGTTGGCGATACCTGGCTGCCTGCCATGAGCTTACAGCCGCACGCCAATGTTAATGGCGGCGAAAGCGCCTCCCAGTGAACCATTCATGTCCAGCCGCACCTTGCCGACGGTATGGGTGGCCGCATGAGATGAATTGGTCTGTTCCAGCTGCAGGTCGCAGCGTTGATACATCTGCACCAGCCACCCCAGCTCCACGTTCACTATCAGCCTGCCCAGGGGCGGCGTCGACAGAATGATCTTTGGATTACCCAGCAGGGTAAATCTTCTGTAATTGACATCCAGGTGGTTCGCGTCATAGGTCTCATCATACGAGCCGCCGTCGCCATCGTCCTCAGACACCGTATACTGTTCGTACGCCATAAAACCCAGCAGGCTTATCTGCTTCTGGCTGTTGTCGATGGTGCCCATTTTGTCCTTACCCATCAGGTAATACAGGTCGAACGTAGGCCTTATCGACAGGCCGCCGACAAAAAGATTGTACCCATAGCCCGCTTTCAGATAGACGCCATGATCGCCGCCATCCGACCAGAACAGGCCGGCGCCAAGATCCACCATGTTCCGCTTCCAGCCATAGTCGAACTTCAAACCCGCCAGATAGGCCGGGCTGGTGAACTTGCCTTGCAGCGATCCATTAAAATTGTTTTGCGTACTGCCACCGGTGGAAAGAGAAGTTACGGTATAGGGAAAAGAGGCTGCGATATCGTTTCCGGGGCGATGGGCGAAAAAAGTACCGCCATCCAAGGAAAGTACGCCGTATTCTTTGGAGTGGCTTTGTGCTCCTGCCTCCGCGCACAGCAGCAACGGAATGCATGCCAGCAACAGCGTTCTCATAAAATAGATTTAGGTTAACCACCTGGGGTAAAGTCTCTATTAAATTTAAAACGATTTTCAGCCAAACCCTAATAATGGCGTTTAAAATCCGATTAAATCAGTGTATTTTACTTCAAAGAATAACCCCAATGATCCTTATCACGACTATCATTCCTTTGGCTCTCCTGTTAGGCGCATCCTTCTTTATCACTGTAGCCTTACATGAGCTCGGGCATGCGATACCAGCTCTCTTCATTACAAGAGGCGAAGTAACCATCTACATCGGTTCGCTTGGCGATCCCTATAAATGTTTTCATTTCTCTTTCGGAAGATTGGTATTCTATTGTAAGTACAATCCACTGCTATGGTATAAAGGGTGCTGTTTTGCAACAGACTATTATCTTTCCATCGATCAGCGGCTTTTATTTACAGCAGGCGGTCCCATTGCCTCCCTCATCGGGACCATTCTCACCTGGTGGCTGCTTTCCATCACCGAGAACCAGGATTTCCTACGAGTGCTGACTGGCGGCATTTTCGTTCTCTCCCTGCTTGTCACGCTAGGAACGCTTATCCCGCTGGTAAGGGTCCGCTACACTGCGTCAGGCCACCCCGTGTACAACGATGGGTATCAAATTTTCAGGCTTTTCCGGGAAAAGCTCAGGTGACGGCCACGCCCGCCACATACCAATTTTTCGTACCTTTTGTATGATGTTGGATCGTAGCCGGGCAAATCAATTCCTCATGGCGCTGCCTTTTATCGTCATGGCCTGTCAGTCCGGCTCCCCCAGGCAGGATAAGACAGTCAGGGATACACTGCCCTCCACAACAGCCGATACATCATTCATCGGCGCCTTTAGCGAACCATCTACCTATAAATTCGACAGCACGGCCCTGGATAGTTTTTTTGCTGCTCACCGTGACCTCTCCCCCTACGCAAAAGACGTAAGACAATTCTACCAGACGCGCAACTATGCATTTGCCTGGCATGATTCGGCCGGACAGATCGAACAAGCGTCCAATCTCTACAACAGGATCAGACGTCTGCCCGAAGATGGCGTCAACGGCGGGATACCTTATTCCAGTCAGCTGGATACCCTGATGATGGGTGCGGAGAAAAATCCACGGAACGTCGAGCTGCAAGTAGAGCTTCTCCTGACCTCGATGTATTTCTATTTTGCAGAAAAGGCCTGGACGGGTCTGCCTGAATCACAGACAAAAAAAATGTCCTGGTTCCTCCCCCGGAAAAAAGTCAGCTACCAGGACTGGCTTCAAACCTATCTCAGCTCCACCGATAGCGCTGCCCGGGAGAAAGAACCCATTTATCGCCAATATTTTCTCTTAAGGGACTACCTCCAGAAATATACATCCATCCAGCAACAGGAAGGCTGGCAGCCTTTGTTCCCGGACAGGAAAGCCTACCGGTCAGGCGACTCGGGCGCAGTTATTAAAGAGATCAAACGGCGTTTGCATGTCCTGGGCGACCTGCAAGCTCCTGACACAACCGACAAGATGGACGATCCTCTCATCAGCGCCGTCAAAAAATTCCAGCGTCGGATGGGTCTGTCACAGGACGGTGTCATCGGTCAATCCTTCACGGCAGCGCTGAATATCCCCTTGCAAAAACGCATCGACCAGATCATCGTCAATATGGAACGAAGCCGCTGGCTTCCCGACACCGTGCAGGGGGAATACCTGGCGATCAACATCCCTGAGTTCAAATTGCACCTATTCCGGGACGACTCCCTGCTATGGGACATGAATGTCGTGGTAGGACAGGCCCTTCACAAAACGGTCATATTCTCCGGCGTCCTGAAGAACATCGTCTTCAGCCCCTATTGGAATGTTCCTCCCGGTATCCTGAAAAACGAAGTGCTGCCAGGGATCAAAAAGGATAAGAACTATCTGGTACGGCATCATATGGAATGGTATGGCAATACCGTCCGGCAGAAGCCCGGCCCCTGGAATTCCCTGGGTGGCGTAAAATTTCTTTTTCCCAACAGCTATAATATCTATCTGCACGACACACCCGCCAAAAACCTCTTTGGAGAGAGCAGCAGGGCTTTCAGCCATGGTTGTATCCGGCTGGCGGAACCCGCAAAACTGGCCGCATGGCTCCTGCGCAACGATCCTCAGTGGACCATGGAAAATATTTCCAGGGCCATGCACGCCGGTAGAGAAAAATGGATTAATGTAGCCTATCCCTTTAGGGTCTTCATTATTTATTTCACCGCATGGGTGGATAGAGAGGGGAACATCAATTTCAGAAAGGATATTTATGACAGGGACGGGCGTTTGGCGAAATCACTCACCCGTTGAGCGCATCCAGCCCATCGGCAGGAACACGATGATACCCACAGTAGCCCACCATGGTTTCGCCTCGCCGAAGAGGGGGGATCTTACAGCAGCCCTTGCTCATATGCATATTTTATAAGCAAGGCGGTATTTTTAGCGTTTAGCTTCGTCATAATGCTCTTGCGATGACTGTCCACCGTCCAGGGGCTTACAAACAGCTGTTCCGCTATCTCGGGATTCGTAAGTCCATTGGCGATAAGGGTCAGAATCTCCTTCTCCCGTCGTGTAAGCAGTGTTCTCTCGCCCTCATTATCATTCCTTTTTTTCATTACTTCCAGGGCTTCCATACATAAATACTCGCCCCCCATAGCCACCGTCTCGATAGCTTCCAATAATTCTTCCCTGGAGGCATTCTTTAATAAATATCCATCCGCTCCATTCTCGATCATCTTATGGATATAGGAAGGTTGGTTCAGCGTGCTCAATGCCAGTATATGTACGGCAGGCTGTCCGCTTTTTATCTCGGCGCACAGGTCGATACCGCTCTTATCGGGGAGATGGATATCCATCAATATCACATCGGCCGTATGATCCCTGAACCAGGCGCTGCAGTCGGATGCCGTCAGCGCATGCCCGGCCCAATCCACGTTCTTCTCACGGATCAGCAACGATCGTATGCCTTCCACTACCACGGGATGATCATCCACAATAAACACTCGTATCATATATGGTTGGTTTTGATCTCTATATTGACAGATGTACCCGCACCGGGAGAGGACCTGACATCCATTTTCCCATTCAGGTAATTCACCCGGCTTCCGATATTTCCCCACCCCGCGCCCGCGGAATTTTTCAAGCTATCCACATTAAACCCCTTCCCATTGTCTTCCACGCCAAGGGTCATCCAACCCTCTCCTTTTACCAGCTGCACCATGATCGTGGCGGCGCCCGCATGCTTCAGCGCATTGTTCACCAGCTCCTGTATGATGCGATAAATGATGATCTCCCTGTCCTGCTCCAATACGACAGCCGGCCCGAAGGACTGAAAGACCACCCGCGCGGAGGACGAATCCGCCAGGGCGCAATAATCCCGCAAAGCCTCTTCCAGACCGAATTTCACCAACGCCTCCGGTGTCATATTCTGCGCTATGCGACGCAGCTCTTTTATAGCGGTATCGATCATGTCCAGCGGTCGCTTGAAGATGTTGCTGGTATCATCCGGATGGTCCCTTATATCCATCACGGAGTGTTTGATCCCGGACATCAGCCCGCCCAATCCATCATGCAGATCACGAGCAAGGCGTCTTCGCTCATCCTCCTGCCCTTTCAGGATGGCCTGTGATGCCAACAGCAGCTTTTCATTCTCCAATTCCTTTACCTGCTTTTTCAGCAGCTTGCTCCGGCTGTACCACACCATGGCCAGCGCTACCGCCAATAGCAACAGCAGCAGGGCGATGATATACAGCAGGCGCGTCTCCCTTACCTTCTCTTCGTATGTATTGAGCCTTGTCTGAAAAGTCACACTGTCCCGTAGCCTCCTCTGTCCATATTCATAGGCGATAGCTACTTTCTCGTTCTGGATATTGATCTTTTGCGAAAAGATGGAGTCATTCACCGCATGGAGCTTTTCCAGATAAGCAAACGCTTTGCCGGCATCGCCCGTCTGTTTATAATACTCGTACATCAGCTCATAATGATCCTGCAGGAATTCATTATCCGTGATCTGCGGGACGAATGCAGCCGCCTGCAGCGCATACTGCCGGGTATGCGGCCAGTCTTTCATGGCCAGGTAGTTATCCGCAAGATAGTTCAGCAGGTTCCCCGTATTCTCCGCATTACCCAACTTTTTTGCCAGGGCGATGGCTCGTTGCAAATAGATGATAGCGCTGTCGTGCCGGCCCATTTTAGAGTAGGCATTCCCGATATTGCCAAGGGCATTCGAGATCCCCGACTGCTGGCCGCTGATCGAGTCGAGCTGATAGGACATGCGCTGGTAAATAATAGCGCTGTCATACACTCCTTTCAGGGAAAATAAATTCCCGATGTTGCCATAGCTGTTGGCAGTGCCCACCACATCCGGTATCGTCCGTTTGATGGACAGGGACCTTTTCCCAAAGGACAACGCATTGTCCCAGTCACCAATGCTTTCATAGACCAGCCCGATATTGTTCAGTATTTGTGCCGTCAAACGCAGATTGGACGCGCTGTCGACATTCTCCAGCGCCTTGAAAAAGGCGATCAGGGCCCTGTTGTACTCGGAATTGTACATATAGGCATTCCCTGCATTATTGAGCGCCTTGGCATAGTTGGCAGGGTTCTTCCCCTTCATGAAGAGGGCGGCGCTGTCAAATGCTATCGAGGCCTTTTTATAATTCCCCGCGTAGAAATAGCAGTATCCCTCTTCCAGTAACGCCTTGGCCGTAAGGGTGTCGATGTGCAGCGTCGCGCATTTTTCTTTTATCCGCGCCACCAGCGGAAAGGCAACGGAGGTGCTCGTGTCCATGGCCTTACGCACATCTTTCAACATGGAATCTATTTGGCGGATATCCTCCCCGGACCCCTGCGCCATGGCAGGCATCAGCCCCGGACCGGAGATTATCAGCATTGAACAGATCAGTATACGCAGGAGCATAGCTTTCCCGGATGATCTTAAAGTTCATGCTTATTTTTCATTATACCAGCGCCGGATGAAAAAACCCCTGTTTCGAGGGATTGACCCGGGCCTATGGGCGGGCTAATTTTACTATACCATCCTTCCACTACAAAATCAACCATAACCAATGCGGATACCTTTTGGAATGGCCCTACTATGGGCCCTCAGCTCTATTGGCCCCCTCTTCACCTCCCACGCCGGCGAAGCGGTCACTGTCACCGGGGTAGGATCCGGTCCCGGCAAGCAAAAGGCTGTGACACAGGCAGGCAGCCATGTCTATTGGACTTCCGCGAAGAGTATAACGAAGGTGTCGTACGACGACTTTGTGGTCACTTTATAAGCTCTTTCATCCAGTACCCTCCTACCACGCTGCGTGCCTGAAACCCCACCATCCTGCCCGTGGTAGTCTCATGCCAGTCGCTCAAAGGCACCCGGGAAGATGTCTCCGTGGCAAATTTGTACACAGGCGTGATCAGCTTGTCAAAATTCTCCTGGCCGCCGGCCATGGCGGCGGTCCATAAGATCCAGTCCGACTTCGTGTACGTCTTCCGGCTGTCCAGGGGCAGGCCATACGTCTGCTGGTGGGAAAGATAATATTTCAGCTCCGTATCGTACACTTTTTGAGGGAAAAGGCCCAAATGCAATACCTGGTCCCATACCATATTGTATTTCTGGCTCCACGTCTCCTTATTGTCGAACACCAGCGCATAGTGGTCGCCCGCGTCATCCTTCTCCATCCATTTGGCCGCATAATCCTTTGCCATGGCGCTGTACTTGTCGGCAGCTTCCGCATCCCCCACCGCCCGGGCCATTTGGGCATAGGCGCCGATAGCGACAATGGCTTTTACGCTCAGGTTGGCATTGTGCGCGAGATGCCCGGCAAAGTCGTCCGTACACAATTGGTTGCCGGGGTCGAAGCCGGCTTCCGCCAGGTAGTTCACCCAGGTGGTCAGCGTCTTCCAGTGCTGTTTCGCATAGGATGCATCTCCTTCCGTCTTGGTGATGGCGCCAGCCAGGATGATCATATTCCCGCATTCTTCCACGGGCATGTCCTCCCCGTATGTCTGCCCATTGGCCAGGGGATAGGTGCCGAGATCGTGGGCCGCGAAGGGTTTGGTCCATTTACCGCTCTCACTGTAGTAGAATATGCCGTTGAGCATTCCCTTTAACAGTTCGGGATTGTACACGAGGTACAGGGGCGCGGAGGGATAGGTCACATCCACCGTATTGATGGAGCCATTGCTGAAGTTTTCCTTCGACAGCCACAGCAGGTCGCCCTGTGGGCTCTTCACCAGCTGATGGGCAGCTATGCTTTGACGATAGGCCATCACGCAAAGCCTGGCATATGTCTCGCCGCCGGCCGATCTGGCGTCCTCGAAGATCTTCTTATCCGTCGCATCGCATTTGTCCAGGATGGTCTTGTAATTTTTCGCCGCCCGTTCCAACATGCCGTCCATCGTGACGGTGGAGTCGTTGCGCCACCACGGGCGCAGGTTCGTACCAAAGTATTGAATAGAGTACAGTTCGTCATATCCCACCATGAGATACCCGCTGACCTTGCTCGTGCCCACTTTTCCCAGCCTCAGCACAGTATTCAGCATCCGCTGCCGACCCGTCGAAGTGGTAGAGCCATAGGTGTTCTTCAAAAATGACGCCGCTCCTCCCGCGTCGCCGGTAATATATTGCCGGGCATTGACTGACCCCGGGGCCGCGACATACATATATCCCCAGTCGATGCGAAGGTTGTCGCCCTTCTTTTGCAGTACAGGCTGTTCCACCGTCCCTGCCTTCAGGATCTTCAATCCGTCATTGCTATAACCCGTCGCTTCCACGGGCTGGTAAGGCTGGTTCACCGCCACATTCGAGGACACGCCCTGGTAGAGGACTA
>DASZXP010000113.1:0-6405 GCA_035545935.1 Puia sp.
GACTGCGTATGATCGTAACGGCCATACTCATCCGGATCGCCCGGCAGATACTCCTCGTATCTGCTGATCAGGTAGAACGAAGCCGCAAAAATATCGAAGGGGAAGTCCCCTTCCGTGGGGAAAAAAGCCTTGTGAAAATTCAGCTCGAAGCATTCGATATCCTGTGCGTGTATACCTTCCTGATATAACAGGGGAGTGCTTCGAAGAAAGAACTCTATTTCATCGATATCCGTATCGGAATAATTGAGACGGGCGCCCGGGTGGCTTGCATAACCTTCTTTATCCGACGTCAGCGTAATAGGCTCGTCAAAAAGCTCTCTGCCGATGAACTCGACAATGTACCGCAGACGGGATGTAATGTGAGGGCTATATAATAAAAGCATACTGATCTGACCAGAACGGGCCTCCGGCCCATTGATTGCAGGACCTCACCCTCTTTCAGCCTTCCATTGCTCATTGAAGGTCTTCGGAGAAAAATCCAGCTGGGCGCGATGAGCCGTCCATGCCTTGAACGCCCTGCCCACCACCCAGTTCTTCATCTTCTGGCTGCCCATATTCATCATCCCCCGATGGAGACTCGCCGTCTTCCAGGCCTTCCAGGCCAGCTTTTCCGACCAGCTCGCATACCCCTTCTCCACCGCCTCATACCGGTTCTCCAGCAACAGTTCGTGCAGATTGATCTTCACCGCGCACACTTCCGTACAATTGCCGCAAAGGGAAGACGCATAGCTGAGATGTTTCCAATCTCCCATCTCTTTCAGCTGCGGAGTAATGACACTGCCGATGGGTCCAGAATAAGTAGTGCCATAGCTATGACCGCCGATGTTCTTATAAATGGGGCAGGCATTGAGACAGGCGCCGCAACGGATACAGTAAAGGCTTTCCCGCGTCTTCTCATTGGCCAGGATCCTGGTCCTCCCGTTATCCAATAAAATGACGATCATTTCCTCCGGCCCGTCTGTTTCATTCGCCTGTCTTGGACCCGTAACGATGGTATTGTACACCGTGACACGCTGCCCCGTACCATAGGTGGACAGCAGCGGCCAGAACAAACCAAGATCAGTAAGAGAAGGGATTACCTTTTCCAGACCCACGATGACGATATGTGTTTTAGGGAATGCGCAGCTCAGCCGGGCATTGCCCTCGTTCTCCGTAACAGCGATGCCGCCGATGTCCGAAATGATAAAATTGGCGCCCGTAATGCCTATCTCCGCATTTATATATTTTTCCCGGAGCTTTTCCCTGGCCACCAGGGTCAGCTGTTCGGGCGTGAGGTTCGGCCTGGTATGCAGCTTTTCGTAAAAGAGCTTTGCCACATCCTCCTTGCTCTTGTGCATGGCGGGTGTGACGATATGATAAGGGGGCTCCCCATCCAGCTGCTGAATATATTCTCCCAGGTCCGTCTCCACCGACTCGATACCATGCTTTTCCAGGAACTCGTTCAGCTTCAGCTCTTCGGTGACCATGCTTTTGCTTTTCACGATGGTCTTACAGTTCCGTTGCTCGCAGATCTCGAGTATCTCCGCCAGGGCCCCTTCCGTATTCTCCGCCCAGATGACCTTTCCGCCCCGCTGCGTAAAGACGGTCTCGAACACCTCCAGCTGCTTGTCCAACGTTTCCAGCGCCCGCCATTTTATATTTTTAGCCCTTTCCCTCGCCAGGTTCAGCTCCCCGAACTGCTGCTTGCCCTGCGGGACGACGGCATTATATCGGCCGATGTTGAAGTTGATCTTCCGGCGGTGATCCATATCCTCCGCCTTGATGGTACTACGGGCAATAAAATGAGATGCTGTTTCGGTCATGATCTAAAATATTTTTTCGCCACCTGGTCCAGCGCTTCATAAAAGTCCTTTCCAAACTTTCGTATCAGGGACTCCTTCAGAAATACATATGCCGGGACCTTTAGCTTCCTGCCGTTGACACAGGCCGGCTTGCACATCGTCTCGCGGGGCTCATAATTGACCACCTCATGCGTGCTCGTCTTACTGATCTTCACCGGGTAGAGATGACAGCTGATGGGCTTTTTCCAATCTATCTTGCCATCATAATAGGCCTGCTCGATACCGCACTTGATGATGCCCTTATTGTCCTTATAGCCATAGGCGCACATCTTCCCCGCAATGGTAGGCGTCACCCACCCGAACTCCCTGTCATACTGATAGCGGCCCTGGCGCTCTATCTCCTTGATCCCTTCAGGCGTGAGATAAGGCTTCACCGTCTCATACACCTCGTTGATCTTGTCCAATTCGCCTTTCTCCAGCGGGGCGCCCGCATCCCCATCCTCACAGCACCCGCCCTTGCATTTCAGCAGGTCGCATACGAATTGCTCTTCCACCACCAGGTCGCTTACCAGGACATTATCGATTGCTATCACGTTTTATAATTTTACATCGTCCGGCGGTCCGGCCGCCGGCCCGACAAATATACTCCACATTGCTTATTTCGCCGCCCGCCACCGGAAAGTATTGATCAGGTGCACCATATCTTCCTGTAAAAAGTCATTCACCGGCTTCAGGGAATCTTCGTTAGGAGCCGTATCGAAGTACAGGGCCCCCCGGAGGAAGTTCCGCGTCGTATCCGTCACAAAGAACTGATGCGCCGTAGCGGCGTTCCCCCCCACATTGAAATACATACCCCCCACTCCATTAGCCGTTTGTATCGGGGTCTGGTCGATGGAGGAAGCCTTGGAACTATGCTTGAAGGTCATTTTGAAAGCATCATCCCGCAGCTTGTCGAAACTGTTCCTTCCTATCGCCTTATAGCTGACATAGATCCTTGCGTTGAATTGGGGGAAATCGATATTGATCCAGTAGGGATTCTCGGCGCTGCTGTCGAAAAAGGTGCTGTCCTTTACCACATTCGCGTACACAGGATATTCGAAGGTATAGGGATAGCCCGCATTGTCGAAAGTCTGGTACGCATGCTTCGGCAGGTCTATCTTGAAATATCCTCTTCTTTTGGGGGAATAGTCGCTGTTGCAGGAAAAAAGGGCGAGGGTGCAAAGCGCAAGTACCACCAGGCCGGTCATGAATGTTTGTCCTTTGGACTTCGAACCTCCCGTCCGTTCTGTCTTTTTCAATTTAAGAATTCATTTTTACGGTGACCTTTACTTTTTTTATCCGGCTGCTGTCCGCATCCAGTATGGCAAACTCGAAATCGCCGCAGGGTATTACATCGTTGACCTTGGGTATTTTTCCGGATAGCTCCAGGATAAGACCCGCCAGCGAATCGCTTTCCCCCTTCACCTCGTCAAAAGTATCCACCGGCAGGTCCATGGCTTTACAGACATCATTGAGCATCGTACGGCCTTCAAACACATAGCTTCCATCCTCCAGCCGGCTGCTGGCATTTTCCTCCTCATCGAACTCATCCCTAATGTCCCCGATGACCTCTTCCATAATATCTTCCAGCGTGACGATGCCGCTGGTGCCGCCAAACTCGTCCACCACCACCGCAAAATGGACCCGCTTCTGTTGGAATTCATGCAGAAGATCTTCTATCAGCTTGTGCTCGTGTACGAAATAGGGAGGCCGGATCAGCTTATGCCAGTCGAAATCATCCGGCTCATTCAGATAGTTGACCAGGTCCTTGGTATGGATCATGCCCGCCAGATCATCCAGACTGCCCCGGTACACCGGCAGACGGGAATAATGCAGCTCTTCCACCTTTTGCTTCAGCGCCGCGAAATTGAGCTGATATTCTACGCCATAGACCTCCAGACGGGTATGCATGATCTGCTTCACCGTGATGCTTCTGAATTCTATAAAGCTTTGAAGGATATTCTTTTCCTCCGCCGAAGCCAGCTTTTCCAGGTTGAAGGCCGACTTCCTGCGGCCAAAAAACCGTTCCAGCCTGTCGCTGCGATGTACCGCCCAGTTGCCCACCCTGCGGAACAGCAGGTAGACCAGCTCCACGATGCCCGAGGTATAATAGGCAAACTGGAGATTGTTCTGGGTGGCCCAGATCTTCGGCATGACCTTTCCAAAAAGAATGATGACGAATCCCACCAGGATCACCTTCAGAACGACGACGATAAACGCATGGCTGTTCTGCACGACCATCTCGTCTATGAGGAAATTAGCGAGGATGATGATGGAAATATTGATGATGCTATTGGCTATCAGCAGGGACGCCAGCAGGATCTTTGGCTCTTCCAGCAGGGTGACGATCCTCCGCCAGGAAGTATCCTGCTTGGTTTTCAGTATATTGATATCTTTATGTGTAAGAGAAAAGAAAGCCACCTCCGAACCCGACAATACAAAAGAAAGGATCAACAGGAAAAGGATGCCGATAGCCAGAACAGTGGTTGCCTGTGGATTGATGAACAGGAACACAGGCGATATTCCATCAGCGAAGTACAATTTCGTTAAAGGGTGATCCAAATTGTTTTTTTTCGTTTGACAATGGCCTCTTAACCAACAGGCAGGTCGTAGCGGCCTGCCTGCAATTGCCCGGGTGGACATATACAAATGTAATAAAATCTTTAAGATCTTTCTAAAAGGGTAGATCCTCAGAAGGTTCGCCCGTATTGGGAGCATCCGAATTCCCCATTCCTTCCATGCCTTCATGATGAATATGCGGGTGAGAAGGTCCGTCGGAACGCTTGTCCAGCATGATCAGGTTGTCGCCCACCACTTCGGTGGCAAACTTCTTATTCCCCTCCTTGTCTTCCCAGCTGCGTGTGCGTAGTCTGCCTTCTATATATACCAGGCTGCCTTTGTGGAGATATTTCTGCGCCAGCTCGGCCAGCCCCCGCCAGAGGACCACCGTATGCCATTCTGTTTGAGAGATCAGCTTACCAGCCCTGTCCTTAAAAGTTTCAGTAGTAGCTAAAGAAAATTTGGCAACGGCAATATTTCCTTCCAATACCTGTACATCCGGGTCTTTTCCTAGATTTCCAATTAACATCACCCTGTTTACGCCTCGCATACGAAGAAATTTGAAGTTTACTGTTTCGTCTTTAGATCCCAAATCCTGCCGCGCCGTACGGCACCGTCTACTTAAAATTAATTAAAATTTCCCGGCAAAAACTTAATTTTTTGTCCTGGGGACATTAGAACAAGCTTTGTGCCGGTGTTGGATCTAACAGCCAGGCATTAATGAACTTAGGGAATGGATATTCATGTAATTTGTTTTTATCCACCAGCAGGTAGCCATCCAGGGTGACCAGCGGCCTGTTCAGCTGTATCGTAAAGAATTGCCCCTGTATGGTCTGGTGACTTAGTTCCTGTCGATAGATTTTTGATATATACCTGACTGTGAGCGACTGCTTTCCAAAGATCTTTCCCGCAAATTTCTGCTGTAGGATATCTTCAGGATACACCGCTTCCTCCGACTCCCACCCCACCAGCTCGAACAGGTCCGCCCAGATATCCTTTTGCACCCGCTGACGGATATATACTTTATTATCCGGTGTCTCAACAAGGAAATAATAGAACCAACGCTTCTTTTTCCGGAGGACTTTTTCCTTTACAGGCAGCCTGCTCACTTCGCCCTTGCGATAAGCCTGGCAATCTTCCCGTTGTACACACGTCGTACACAGCGGGTTCTGAGGCCGGCACACCACCGCGCCAAAATCCATGATCGCCTGATTATATATACCCGGCTGCTCCCTGTCCAGCAACGTCTCCGCCAGCGAACTGTACTTTTTTTTACCCACTGTGGCGTCGATGGGCGTATCGTCCCCCGTAAAGCGCGATAACACACGCAGCACATTCCCATCCACCACGGCATAGGGCAGGTTGAACGCAAAGGAAGCAATGGCCGCCGCCGTATAAGGACCGATGCCTTTCAACGCGCGAATGCTGTCATAGTCGGAAGGAAACTCACCATTGTAGCCGGTGGCGATCTTTTTTGCCGTGGCGATGAGATTGCGGCAACGGCTGTAATAACCAAGCCCTTCCCAACATTTGAATACCTTTTGCTCCGGCGCTTCCGCCAGATCCTTGATAGTAGGAAAGTTGTGCAGGAACTTCTCATAATAGGCCCAGCCCTGCTCCACACGCGTCTGCTGTAGAATAATTTCACTCAGCCATATCTTATATGGGTCCTTTTCACCCTTCCAGGGCATGGCCCTGAAATTCTCATTTTTGTGCCATTTTAACAGGTTTTTCGTAAAATCGTGATTTTTCTTCGCCATTTAACTTAATTTGGTGCCCACTTAAAAAATTCTCAATCAATATTTTATAGAATCCTTGCACAAATAAACCAAATCTCTTATTTTGATCTTCGAAAAAGGGCTCATACAAGTAGTTGTGAATTAAAAATTTTGTTATATATTTAAAATCAGAAACTTATAAAACTTAATCCCCATGAGAAAGGCAGACCTGGTTAACCAGATATCGGAAAAAACAGGCATACCTAAGGTTGACGTCCTGGTGACGTTGGAAACCATGTTCAAAGAAG
>DASZXP010000114.1:0-16003 GCA_035545935.1 Puia sp.
GGGCAGGCGGCGGCTGACGGGGATGGATGGGCTGTTTGAACCTGATCTGTCGATCGGAGGAGCTACTGTCCGGGACGGGCGGGTCACCGATGCGGCTGCTGACAGGGACTGTTCGTTTTTGACACGCCGCTTGTACGGATACGGGCTAATATCTATATTGCTCCGTCTATGAAAAGAATTTATTTTTTCTGTTGTCTTATTCTGTTAGCGCGGTGTAAGTCGTCCTCCGACGAGCAGGCGCAGAATGCCGTTGATGCCGTCAAGCCAAGGCATGTGTATGATTATTGTTATGCCACGAGCAGCGGCATCTTTGTTTTCACTGCGGAGGATAGGGTCGGCAGGCATCTAAAGCTGGACGCGACGGACGTGCAGCTGTCCCCGGATGGGACCTGGCTGGCTTTTACGCAGTCGGACTCGACCGGTGATAGAATGATCGGGTTGATGGACCTGGAGACGGAAAAGACGCGGATACTGGACACGGCTTGTCATAATTGCTATGGCCCTGTCTGGTCGCCGGATGAAAAATATCTTGCTTATAATGCTTATACCGGAAGCGAATGGGGCGTCAAATATGTGGATACAGCGGGTACGCATGCGGATTTTATCGCAAGGCCGCAGGATGGGCATGGATATTATTCACCCAGCTGGGCGCCCGATGGTAAGCGGGTCATCGTACAGGACATGTCGGCGGTGTATTTTATCGACATGAAGGGTACTATCCTCCAAACGGTGGCCTTCAATGATATCGACACGAACATCACGGGCAGCAGCAATATGCGATTTTTGCTTACGTCAAAGGAGGACAGGCTTATTTATTCCAGCGGGAATAAGCTGGATACCGTGGCGGCGCCGAATTCCGAGGATACACCCAATTATATTTTTTCCTATGATATGCAGTCCAAAAAGGTGACGCGATTGACGGCGGGGAAGTATAATTGTTTTTTTCCGGTGTTGAGGGGAGATACTATTTTTTGTCATGGATGGGACCCGCAAGGCGACCCGCATCAAATGACGAACCTCTACAGGCTGGATCTGGACGGGGGCAATTTCCGGCTCGCATTTAAGAGTTGCAGCTATTTCTCATGCAGGACGAGGCCGTAGGAGGCCAACGAGGACGACAACCTAGAAAGACGTTCGCACGCTCACGCCCCAGGTCAACGGGTCGCCGAGATGATAAGCTCCGAAATCATAGGCATAGGAAATGTATTTCTTATCGCCCATATTCCTTCCCCATACAGCCAGCTCGAATGTATGGATGTCCAGTCCGCAGCGCATGTTGAAAAGCGAATAGGAGGATTGCCGGATGGTGTTGGCCAGATCGAAGTAGGTGGTTCCGGTGAGTTTCCACTCCCCACGGGCAAAGACGCGCAGGCTGCTGCTCAGCGGCCGGGCATATTGCAGGGCCAATAAAGAAGTGAGGTCGGGTGTGAACAGCTGATGTTTGCCGGCCAGGTCAACGGAAGACCCGTCTTGCGATACCTGCAAGGTCTGGTACTTGCTATGGGTATAGCCCGCATTATAGACGACATCGAATCCGCGAATGGGCGTGGCCGATAGTTCCAGCTCCGCCCCGTAGTTATTCAGCTTGCCGGTGTTCTTTGTGATGGTGATAGCGTCGGGGAGGACCAGGGTCGGCACCTGCGCATCGTTAATATGCGTATAGAACAGATCGGCATTTACCCGCAGCGCACCGGAAAGGAAGGTGTTCTTGATCCCCAGTTCGTAGTTGCTGCTGTATTCGGGGCGATAGCCCACCAGTGGAGGTTGCGAGGGGTCGGACGACAGCTGTGTCAGGCCGCCGGTGCGGAAGCCTCTGCTATAGACGATGTATAGAGTGGAGTTGGTCCGTAGTCTGTAATCGAGCGCCAGCCGCGGGGAGAAGGCATGAAAGGATACACGTCCGGAGGTGTCGGGGATGATCACCATCGGTGTCGGGTCGGGGTCGTGCTGGTATTCGCCGAGCACATCTTCCCATTGGTGTTCGTAGTCATAACGCAGGCCGGCGGTGAGGTTGGTCCTTGGGTTCAATGCATAGACCAGTTGTCCATAGACAGCCATGCCCCATTTATGGTTGCGGGTAGTATTGATGGTCGAGAAGAGCGAGTCGCCCACGCTGAGCATATTCGCATCCTGTCCATATCGGGTGGCCTGCTTGTTGGGCTGGTCCTGGTAGAACCAATAAGCTCCGGCTGTCCATTTCCAGGGGGAGGAGCCCGCGGAAGAAACAGGGGATGTGCGCCCGGACGAAACGGAGGACGCGCCTGCCGAAGAAAATTGGAGATCCTCCGTCACGGCCCGGATCTTATTCCATTTGCCGCCATAGTTATTGATGATGGAGATGGCATCCAGCGGGGAAAAATCGCCGTCGATGGGGGTGGTATAATACCGATAGTTCTGTTGGTAGGAGGTCTGCTCGCGGAAATGGAAACCCCGTCCCTTGTAGGTGGCTGCCAGCGAGGATTGGAATGTATTGTCCATCATGGTGGTGGTGGCGTTCTGATCCAGGTGGAACGGTTGTGCAAAGACGGCCACAGGGTCGGCCACGAGCGGGAACGCTCCGTGGTTGCGATTGTAACGTTGCTTGATATTCAGGTCCAGCGACCAACGGGCGCCCGGAAGATATTTGAGATAATAGTTGCCGGTGAAGCTGTGTTGTTTGTCATAGGAGGAATTGTTGTAGTCGTTGGTATAATATCCATTGCGACCGTCATAAAGACCCGCGACGCCCACGAAGAGCTTGTCCTTGATGAGCGGCGTTCTGAATCCCAGCGAGTATCGCTGCTGTCCATGGTTCCCGAGGCTGAGCTCCGCAAAGCCGTCCATCTTACCAGCCGGCTGTTTGGTGATGATGTTGAGCACGCCACCCATGGCATTCCGGCCATACAGGGCGCCCTGCGGGCCTCTCAGCACTTCGATACGTTCTATGTCGAAGAGGGAAGGGATATAGATATCCAGTCCAAACTGATTGATGCCATCGATGTAGATGGCTGTCGCGGGGTCATAGGAGGTGGAGGTAATGCCCCGGATGGATATGACATCCCTGCCGTCCCCGGGGTCGGCGGCATACAGGCCGGGTACGATGCCGGAGAGGTCCTTGTTATTCCACAGCCGGAATTCCTGTACCTGTCGGGTGGTGAAGGCCGACACGGCAATGGGAACCTTGCCCAGCTGTTCTTCCCGTCGCTGAGCGGTGACGGTGACTTCGTTCAATGATCTTACGGAGTCCAAGGTCTGAGCAGAGACGGCGCCTGATATCATCATCAGGCAAACAACTACACTTTTCCGGGCGTTCCAGGGCATGTCGAATCAATTATCACTTGAGTAATCGGATAAACCAATGCGTTACACCCACTTCGGGGGCAACGAGGACTTCAGTGGCGGCGCCGGAGGCGGAATTCGCAGGGGCGGCCGGTGTGGAGGCAGCGGTGGGGCGCGATCCCACTATGTACAACTTATGCCATGCTCCGTCCGTTACGGGGAGCAGCTTGACATGCGCCGTCTCCAGCCATTCTTTATTATCGGGTGAGGTGGCCTTGCCTGATCCGGTGAGGTTGACCTCGCCCAGTTTCTTACCTGTGGCGGAGTCAAGATATATGGCCAGATGATAGGCGGCGCCGGGTTTGCCGCTCCAATAAACGCCGATCTCGGCTCCCGTGACTTCGGTGAGGTCGATATTATCCTTATGGAACGGGCCAATTAGCGAAGAGGCGCGGCGGAACGGCAGCCTGGAGTTGCGGAGGGACACCGATCCGGACCCTGTCAAGGGTCGGATGTTTTCACCGCCCTTATTGGTATAAGAGGCGGTGATGGTCAGCACTCCATTGTCTTTTACGGGATGATGCATGGTGGGATCTACCGATCCGCTGGCGGGTAATGACGGGATGGTCTTGTCCGTACCGGAAAGGGTTTGGATCCAGCTGATGATCTGCCGGAGGTCGTCCTCTTTCAGGGTCGGGTGCGCGGGCATGGCTACTTCACCCCAGACGCCGCTGCCGCCCTTTACCACTTTTTGCATGAGTTTGGAGACCATGTCGGCGTCTTTGGCGTAACGTTTAGCCACATCCGTAAAAGAGGGGCCGATGGATTTCTCGTCTATCTTATGACAGGTCTTGCAATCCAGGGACAGCATGATGTTCTTGCCTTCGATGGCGCCGCTGAGCACCTGGTGACCCTGGGGACTGGCGGCTTTGTCGGACCCTTCGGCATAGTCGGCGGATACTACCAGTCCTTTCATGTCCTTTGTCCTACCGGTGTCGGCGGGGTCGTCTACGCTGACGGAGTAGCTGACGGGGTGGCCTTCAAAGTAAAAGCCGCGATTGCCTTTCACCTTTACATCCACGGAAGGCGTGGCATTGCCGGCATAGATACCGATGACGCTGCTCTTCGACGAAGCGTTCTTTGCATCTTTAACGGTGACGGACAGGGCGTAGTCGCCGGGTTTGGTGTAGGTGTAGTCGAATGTGGGGGTGGATGTCTCCTGTGTATGACCGTCGCCGGCGTCCCACACATAGCTTAATGAGTCTTTCTCGAAGTCACGGGCCTTGACGGAGAAATGTACTTTCAATGGGAGCAGCCCCGAGGTCTTGTCTACCTGGAAGTCGCTGACCAGCGGAGCGACGTTGCCGCCATTGTAGTCGATGCGGGAGATGGCGGCATCGGGGTTTTTGGTAAACCAGCCATTACCATACTCGAGCACATAAAGTTTTCCATCGGGCCCCAGCTCCATATCGACGGGGGCATTGAACTTGAGGTGGTCGAGGAAGGGTTCCATATTATCCAGATCGCCATTGGAACGCATGGTCACTGCTCTGAACCAGCCGCGTACCCAGTCGTACATGATGAATTTCCCATTGTAATAATCCGGCAGGCGGGTGCTGTCGGGATAGAGGTCGGAATAGAATACGGGGCCAGCCATGGCGCAACGTCCGCCCGTGCCTACCTGTGGGAATTCGGTGGAGGGTCCATAGGGGTACCATACGAAGGCGGGCTGTGCGGGAGGAAGGTCGTGGAGGCCTGTATTGTTGCGGGATTCGTTGACGGGTTTGGCTGGGTCGAAGGCGGGTCCGTTGGCGCCTGTGGCGTAGTCGTGCCGGTGATAGGCATAGTTATCGCCGACGAAATATGGCCATCCAAAGAATCCGGCGGCCCTTGCCTGGTTGACTTCGTCGTAGCCCCTGGGTCCCCTGGTGTCGAGGCTGTCCTGGTTGGCATCGGGGCCTACTTCACCCCAGTACAGATAGCTGTTCTTTTTGTCCACGGAGATACGATAGGGGTTACGATCGCCCATGACATAGATCTCGGGACGTGTCTTGTCTTCGCCCTTTGGAAAGAGGTTCCCTTCGGGTATGTCGTAGGAGCCATCGGGGTTGATCTTTATGCGCAGGATCTTGCCGCGAAGGTCATTGGTATTACCGGCGCCGCGGCGGCTGTCATATTGAAGGTGTCCGGGTCTGTCATCGAGGGGCGCGTATCCATGGCTTGGATAGGGTGTGTTGGGTTCATCGAATGGCGTGGAGTTATCGCCTGTCGAGACAAATAAGGTATGGTTGGGGCCGAAGGCAATGGAGCCGCCTGTATGACAGCAGATCTCTCGTTGCGCCTTTACTTCCAGCACTACCTTTTCTGACTTTTTGTCGATGCTGTCCCCGGTGAGAGTGAATCGCGACAACCTGTTGACGGAAGAGTCGATGGGGCTGTAGTACATATATACGAAGTGGTTCCGGGCAAAGTCGGGGTCGGCCTGTACGCCCAGGAGTCCTTCTTCCGCATTGACACCGGGTGTGTGCTGTGTCTTGAAATATACGTCGAGGAATCCTGCCTGCTTCACCTGTTGGGTGGTATGGTTGTACAGCAGGATCTCTCCCCGGCGCTGAACGACGAGAATGTCCAGATTAGGGAGAATGGTCATTTCGGTGGGCTCGAAGAAGACGCCCTGCGCCAGTGTCGTTTTGGTAAACCGTTCATTTTCCGGCGTGCGCAGTGTTTTTGCCCTGGCATAGTTCAGGTTGTTGTTATCGCCGATGGCATAGCGGATGCCTTCTATCAGGAGACGGGGAGCGGCGGTGTCGGATGCGCCGTCTTTTAATGAGTCCAGATACCAGGCGCGGCCGCCGTCATATTCCTGCGAAAAAATGCCTATATGGGAGCTGTCGGAGCCTGTCATGCGTCTGTACCATCCCCATTCGTAACGGGAGGTGGTGGCGGACCGTATACCGGCATAGCCGCCGCCGGCCTGTATATAGCGCTCGAGATCCTTTTGCTCATAATTATCAAGCGTATTGCCGGGTGTATTTAAGAAGACTACGGCTGAATATAGTTTTAGGCTGTCTTCCCTGAAGCGGGTCTCATCGGATGTCGTATCGGTCGTCCAGCCATTGGAGGCTGCCAGTGAAGAGAGCGACTGCCATTCGGAGGGAGCGGCGGTCTTGCTGAAGATGAGCACCCGGGGCTTGCCTTCGCGGCGACTGTTACAACTAAAAAGGACTGATAGGAGGAAAGAGAGGAGGAGGGGCGACAACAATCGACGTGTACTGGTCATAAGCCTTTTTTAACGAGTGAAAATGATCTGCATAGATAGGGATTTTTTCGTTTAGCACCGATATTAGTTGACGTCCGGGCCAATGATGTTCTTCATCTTACGATTGATAGCGATACGTCGGGCGTAGACAAGGCGATAGTTCCCGGCGGTGATGGTATATCTATAATCGAACTCCTTACCCTGCAATTTTGTGCCCGTGGTGAGCCAGGCGAGGCTTAGCCCCCATTTATTGGTATTGTAGCCTGCCGAGAGCCGCAGCATGTAGTTGGTGGAGAAGCCCAGTTTGTCGGCGCCGATGCCATTGCCTGTCTCGTGCGACCACCGGAAGTTGAAATTCTCCTCGAAGGAGCCGAGCAGGAAGTAGTGTTTTTGTATTACCAGCGTATAGGCATAGCCAATGCCAGGTCCTATTTCAAACAGATGGAGCTTGTGGATATTGCTTTTGTTGTAGACGGAGTCGACGGAATAGGGTACGAACGAGCTGTCGCCGCCGATGGATATATAGAATGCCTTGCCACCGAGCAGGAAGGAGCCTGCGGACCGCTGCTGCCATGCATTTTGGGATAGTCCCGCGCCATAGCAAAACCGCCGGCTGTTCAATACCCGGTATACGGAAGTGCCGACCAAAGAGATCTTTACATCGGGGCGGACATAATAGTCATGACCATCTTCGGCGCCCAGTCCACGGGGGTTCAAATAATATCCCCTGTAAAAGGAGGCCACCAGGTCGACGGTCCATTTCCTTTTGTACAGGTGCATCTGCAGGTCGGTGCTTTTTGTCTCGCCCTTGTCCTTATTGGATTGGAGGAAGTTCAGGCCTTTGGAGAAGCTGAATGAAAAGGATTTGTAGGTGAGACCTACACCCAGGCTGAGGGGTTTGTTGACGGGATAGCTCATATGCGCGATGCCGGCGGGTGGTTCCATTTTGAATTGAAGGTAGCTTTTGGAGAGATACAGCCGGCCGATGATGGTGCCGGAGAAGCTACGGTAAAAGGTGGTATCGTGGTCGGGCGCCGATACCTGTCCCCGGGCGCGGGCTCCACAAAAGATCAGCAGGCACATTAGCAGCAGATAAGGGTTACGCTTCATAATGGGGAAATTATGAATTATTTTTATCATAATAATGCAAGACTTATGCCCCTAAAAGAAATACGCCCGATGCTGTATACGGAGCAGGTTGGTCCGACAGTAGTCAGACCGCGGACCTTACCAACCCTCCTTCTACCCTAATGGCGGCGCCGTTGGTAGCCGAGGCCAGGGGGCTGGATAGATATACCGCCATGTGCGCGACCTCATCCGGCGTGGCAAATCGTTGCAGAAGCGAGGTCGGCCGGAATTGCCGGAAGAACTTTCTTTCCATATCGTCGAATTTTACGCCCTCCTGTTCGGCTAGCGTCGTTACAAAATCACCCACGCCACGGGACTTCGTAGGGCCGGGCAGAATGCTATTGACCGTGACATTGGTTCCCTTGGTCAATTCCGCCAATCCTCTTCCGATGGCAATTTGAGCTGTCTTTGTCATTCCATAATGGATCATCTCATCGGGTATGAATACGCCCGACTCGCTGGAGACAAAGAGGATCCTTCCCCAATTCTTTTTTAGCATGGCGGGAAAGACCTTACGGGAAAGGCGTACGCCGCTCATGACATTTACGTCGAAGAACCTGAACCAGTCGTCGTCGGGGATGTCGGCAAATGCTTTTGGTTCGAAGATGCCGACATTATTGATGAGGATGTCGACTTCGGGCAGTTCGTTCAGGAGCCGCTGCACGTCGTCCGCTTTACCAAAGTCGGCGGCGATGCCCGACACCCGGGCGTGAGGAATGGATTGCCGTAGCGTGGCGATGGTTTTGTCGACTGCCTCTTTTGTCCTTCCGTTGATGATGACGGTGGCGTGTTCCCTGAGAAGTCCTTCCGCGATGGCGAGTCCGATGCCCGCTGTCGATCCGCTGATAAAGGCCGTTTTGCCCTGTAGTTGAAGATCCATGTATGTAGTTTGGTAATAACTACATATGGTCCTGAAGAAGGTTCACGGGGAGAGAAGGTTGTGCCCCTGGCGGACAAAATTTTGATGGAGCCGGATAGGCTATGATACTTTTTTAGCTCAAACTAATCAAAAAACGACCATTTTTATTTAATCCCTTACATTTTTTTGCAACTTTTAGCAAAATGTATAAAGTTTAAAAAAGTATGTTTAGACTATAAAAATCAAATAAATAAACAATCATATTTTAACATATATATTATTAATTTCCTCATGTTTTGTAAAACTGTGCAAATATTCATGCAATCGATTTAATTTTTTTCTCTAATTTGGACTGAGTCTTTTATCTACACACTAATTGCCAAAAACAATTTAATTGTTTGCTTTATGAGAAAATACCAAACCGACTTTGCCCGGAGAGCAAAGCATTCCTTCTCCCTACTTGTCTTTCTCTTTTTTTCATGCCAATTGTTCGCCCAGACCGCTGTCAAAGGGAGGGTTGTGGACAATAACGGCAATCCGTTGAGCGGGGCCTCTGTCCTTGTAAAGGGAACCACGCGGGGTACCAGCACGGATGCATCCGGTGCATTTTCCATTACGGCCAGTCCTGGTGAAGTGTTGGAATTTTCCATGGTGGGATTCCAGGCAGGGTCTGTCAAAGTAGGATCCAACGGCAGGGAAATCAGCATGCAGCTGCAGTTAAAGACGAGCACGGTAGAGGAAGTGATCGTCATCGGGTATGGTACGCAAAAGCGTTCCAATGTGACGGGCGCCATTTCGAGCGTGAACAGCAAAACGATCAATGAGCTGCCCGTGCCAAGCGTTTCACAGGCATTGCAGGGACGTGTTCCCGGCGTGCAGGTGACCAATAACGGGAGCCCGGGTACGGATCCCATCGTACGGATCAGGGGTATCAGCTCCATATCCTATGCCTCCAACCCGTTGTATGTAATAGATGGTCTTCCGACAGGTGATCTTTCCAGCATCGACACAAGGGATATCGAGACGGTGGACGTTCTCAAGGATGCCTCCGCCGCGGCCATCTATGGGTCGAGAGCTACCAACGGCGTCATCATGATCACCACCAAAAAAGGAACCCGGAACGGCAAGCTGCGCGTCAGCCTGGATTCTTATGTCGGCACGCAGGACGTAACGAAAAGGCTGAGCCTTCTGAACACGACGCAATTCCAGCAATACGCCATCGCCTATAGGGGCAGCAATGTAGGAAGGCTCCTGGCTCCCTGGGTCAGCACGCCCATCTACCAGGGCGCCACTCAAACCTATGGCCAGACCAATACGGACTGGCAGGATGCCTATTTCAGGCATGGCGCCATGACGCAGCACAACATCGGGCTCAGCGGCGGCAACGACATATCCCGCTTCTACGCTTCCGTTGGTTTCTTCGATCAGACGGGGATAGCTCCCAAGGTGGGCTACAAGCGTTTCAACTTCCGGATCAATTCGGAGCACAATATCAGCCGGATGTTTACTTTCGGAGAGAACCTGTATATAGCTTCCGGCGACCAGGCCTATGACAACAACGAGACGGGTTCCCGGACCAACCTGGTGAATGTCATACGCATCATGCCTCATATGCCTGTTTACGACCCGACCACAACGGATGGATTCAGGGGCGTGAATACGGTACTGGACGGAGGCGATCCAACCAATCCCGTAGAGGATGCCACGGTGAAGAACCCGGGCACCCGCACCACTGCAAAAATTTTGGGTAGCGCCTATGTGGAGCTGAGCTTTACGAAATGGCTGAAGTTCCGCAGCACCTTCGGCATCGACTATGCCAACGGGTTGGACAACCGTTTTTCTCCCATCTTCAATGACAGCGGTACGGTCGCAGGTTCCAGCGCCATACTGGCTACCATTACGAACAACCGCTCTATTTCCACGGTGCAGGTATATACGCAGCAGCTCACCTTCGACAAGACCTTTGGCGACCACCATGTCAACGCGGTAGCGGTATACGAATACCTGCAGCAAAAAGTAAGCGCTGAGAATGCCAGCGGCAACCAGGCTTCCAATAATCTCAAGGTCCTGAACAATGCCCAGAACGTTTCCGTGACACAAACAAAGAATGAAGGCGACCTGATATCGTATGTGGGCAGGTTAAGCTATGACTACAAAGGCAAATACCTGTTGAGCGGCGCCATTCGCCGGGACGGTCTTTCCGTATGGGCGCCCGGAAAAAAATGGAAGGTATTCCCCTCGGGCAGCGTGGGCTGGCGTCTGGACCAGGAGCAGTTCATGCAGAGTCAGACGAAGATCTCCGAACTGAAGCTGCGTGCCGGGTATGGCATTACGGGTCTCAACGGATTTGCCTTAGGGTGGACACCCTGGCAGGCGAGCATAAGCTCCAACAGCGCTTATTATCCTTTTGGAAATGTGTTCTCCAACGGCGCCGCCTCTTCGCTCCAGGCGCTTGCTAATCCGGACCTGGAATGGGAGACCACCAAATCGCTGAATATTGGCCTCGACCTGGGGCTGTTGAATAATGCCATCACCATGTCCGCCGAGTATTTCCGGCGTCAGACGGACAACCTGATCCTGGCTGTCCCCCTGCCTTCGTCGTTGGGTTATTTGTCAACGACGGTGCCTATCAACGTGGCGGGCATGACGAACAACGGTTTCGAGCTGCAGGTAGGCTATACCAAGCGGACGGGCGATTTCAAATGGAATGCCAGCGGCCTTATCAGCTTTATCACCAACAACGTAACGAAGCTGGCCCCGGGTGTTACCAACATCGAAGCAGGTTCCGACAATGATCTTAGCGAAGGGTATAATGTTACCAATACGGCAGTTGGTCATCCCATCCAGTCCTTCTATGGCTGGCAGGTGGAAGGGATCTTCCAGGACTCCGCGGATATAAAGAAGCATGCGACCCAGACGGCAGGCACGGGCCCCGGCGATCTAAAGTTCAAGGATAATAAAGCCGATGGGGTCATCGACAATGATGACCGGACCTTCCTGGGCAGCTTTATCCCTAAGTTCACCTATTCCTTCAATCTCGGAGCGAACTATGGAGGTTTCGACGCATCCGCGTTCTTCCAGGGCGTACAGGGCAACAAGATCTTCAATGCCACGCGTACCATCTCCGAAGGCATGATCCGTTTCTTCAATTCGAGCACGAAGGTGCTGGATGCCTGGAGGCCGGACCATACCAATACCAGCGTCCCCCGCGCGATATCGGCCGACCCGAACCAGAATGCAAGGCCTTCTACAAGGTTCCTGGAAGATGGGTCCTATCTCCGCCTGAAGAATGTGATGATAGGCTATACCATTCCCCAGGCCTCCTTGCAGGCATTGTCGAAAGGCATGGTCAAGAGCTTCAGGGTCTATGTATCGGCTCAAAATATCCTGACGTTCACGAAGTATTCGGGTTACGATCCCGAGGTGGGCAACAGGACGGTGAATACATCGGCGTTGACGAATGGCATCGACGCGGCTGTATATCCGCAACCCAAATCTTACCAGGTAGGCATACAGGCAAATTTTTAAATGATCCGGGAAAATTTTGTAAAACCGACTATCATGAAGCGTAATATAAATATACTGATCGTGGCAATTATCCTCGGCATAGCCGTTGTAATTGCGTGTAACAAACGACTGAACGTTTTCGATACCAACAACCCCACCACGACAAGCTATTTCAAGACGGCCGCGGAGCTGCGCAGCGGGGTGAATGCCGTATATTCCAGCATGCGTGCGGGCAACCTCATCGGCCGCGAGTGGTTCTTTACCCATGACATGCGTGGCAGCGAGACCTCATCGGGCGGTCCGCAGCTGGAGGCGCCAAGGAATGAGCTATTGACGCAGCCTTCTCCGGCCCCTTCCAATTCCGTCATGTCGAGCGTCTGGTCGGGCGCCTATCAGATGATCAACCGGGCCAACCTCGTTATCTCGAAAGCTCCCGATGTGAAGGATAACCCTTCCGCCAGGGATGTGATCGTAGGAGAAGCGGAGTTCTTACGGGCATGGGCTTATTTCGAGCTGGTGACCATGTGGGGGGATGTGCCCATGTATACGGAGCCTGTCACTACGGCTACGGGCTATAAAGCCAAATCGACTGCCGCCGATGTGTATGCTCAAATCATCAGCGATCTTACGGATGCCGTTGCCAAGCTGCCTGATGGGCAGTCTAAAGATGGCAAGGCTACGAGGGACGCCGCCAACATGTTGCTGGGAAAGGTACAGATGCAGAAGGGTGATTATGTGGCCGCCAAGACAGCGTTGCTGACACTGTATAACAAATACTCGCTTGTCGACAATTTCCTGGACAATTTCGACGGCGATGTCAAGTATGGAGATGAGACCTTTGGCTCGGGCACCGGTCATGAGTTCAACAAGGAGTCGATATTCGAGGTGGTCTTTGTAGACAAGGGCGATGACAATTTCAACTGGGGCTATACGGGTGAAGGCGCGACAGCGGATGGGAGCATCATGCGCAGCCAGGAATATGGCATCGTCTGGGGTAACGTAATTCCTTCGGATGCGATATTGAATGAGTTCGAGGCGGGCGATCCCCGGTATAAAATGACCTTTTACGAATCCGGCGATAGCATCCTGACCCGTCGCAGCACGGTAGTCGGTTCAGTCCTCACGGAGGTCGGCATGAACGTAGCTTCCAGCACACACAACGGCGTGACGAAAAAGAGGGTCTATCGCAAATATTCGGTCCTGGACTGGACGGACGACGGCTTCCATCCGGACGGTTTCAACCAGCGTATATTCCGCTACGCCGATGTGCTGCTTATGCTGGCGGAATGCGAGGCAGAGGTAGGAACACCCGCACAGGCGGCGAGCTATATCAATGAGGTACGCGCTCGTAAGAGCGTGAACATGGCGCCCGTGACATTGGCCAGCCATGATGCGGCTATCGCTGCGGTGATGCATGAAAGGGCTGTGGAATTCGCCGGTGAGGAAATGAATAATATCGACATGCTGAGATGGAGAGCCAAAAGCTACTATCCTTCTATCCGGCCTGATCCCAAGCCGGGTCAGGTGGCTTTGTTCCCCATTCCTTCGAACGAAACTTCGGCTAACCCGCTGATAAAATAAGGCCTTTGAATTTTATCCGAAAAAGAGGCTAGGCTTTAGCCTCTTTTTTCTATATTAATATATGAAAGGGAGATATTCTTTTTACGCACTGTTTTGTATCTTTTTTTTGCCGGCCTGTACACACCCGCCAAAGAGCACCTTGTTTACACAGCTGACGCCGGACCAGTCGGGGATCCATTTCAGCAATACGGTGAATGACGTGGATTCGGCCACGTCCTTTATCAATGAATTTGGGTATATGGGCGGCGGGGTCGGGGTCGGAGATTTCAACAATGATGGTTTGAAAGATATTTTCTTTTCCGCCAACCAGGTGAGCTGTCGTCTGTATATCAACAAGGGGAACAACCAGTTCGAAGATATATCGGAGCGGGCGGGTATAACGACGAGCGTATGGGCTACGGGCGTCAGCATTGTGGATATCAATAACGACGGGTACGACGATATCTATGTTTGCGTGCTGGGTAAAGACCTGGTACACCCGGCAAAGAACCTGTTATTCATCAACCAGCATAACCTCACCTTCAAGGAGGAAGCCTCGGCCTATGGACTGGACTTTTCGGGGTATTCGACACAAGCGGTCTTTCTCGATTATGACAGGGATGGGGACCTGGACATGTATCTTGCCAACTATTTGCTGGGAAACAATAGCAATTCTATCGTTCCCCGGAACATGACCGGGCGGTCGCCGGCCAATGACCGGCTCTTCCGAAATGAGGGCTATTCAGCGGCAAAGGGTCATCCGGTGTTCACGGATGTAACGATGCAGGCGGGCATCAAGGATGATGGTTTTGGTCTGGGGGTGGCGGTGAGCGACTTCAACGGGGATGGCTGGCCCGATATCTATGTGGCGGACGATTTTATTTCGAATGATCTGCTGTGGCTGAACAATCACGACGGCACTTTTACCAATTGCATCAGCAGGGCGTTGCAGCATCAGAGCTATTCGAGCATGGGCGCGGATGCGGCGGATATCAATAACGACGGGCTGCCGGACCTGGTAACCCTGGATATGCTGCCGGAATACAACCGGAGAAAGAAGGAGTCCTTTTCCTTTGTCAATTATGACAGGTATCAGGCGGAGCGCGGGATGGGGTATGAGCCGGAGTTCATGCGGAATATGCTACAGCTTAACAACGGTTGTTTCCATACGGGGGATACCAGCATCCCTTATTTTAGCGAGATCGGACAATTGGCGGGCATACAGGCGACGGACTGGAGCTGGAGCGTCCTGCTCGCGGATTTCGACAACGACGGATGGAAGGACATCCATGTTACCAACGGCATCGGCCGGGATTTTATCAATGCCGACTTCCTCGAGTTCAGCAGCAGGATATTCAGCAGCAATAAGACCAGGGCGGAGCAGGAAGCCCTTATCCGGAAGCGATTGGCGGAGCTGGATCATGTCAATCTCCCGAATTATTTATTCCTCAACCAGCACGATCATACTTTCAGGGACGCCTCGGCCGAGGGAGGTATCGACGAGCCGTCCATGTCGAATGGCGCGGTGTATGTAGACCTGGATAATGACGGGGATCTGGACCTTGTCGTGAACAATATCAATAAAGAGGCTTTTGTATTTATCAACAATACGGTGCAAAAGGGCAAGCCTTCCGATAAGCATTTTTTGAGCCTGCATTTGGTGGGGGATAGTTTGAACCGCCCTGGATTTGGAACGAAGGTGTGCGTATACAGCGATGGAGGCATGCAAATGCAGGAGGAGAACCCTGTGCGGGGTTATTTTTCTTCTGTGGACAGACAGTTGCTTTTTGGGTTGGGGAAGAGCCGTCATATCGATTCTATCACGGTGCTTTGGCCGGACAGCAGCATGCAGGCGATCCTGAATATCCATGCGGATACCTTTATGACGTTGTCGTGGCAGGATGCGGCAAAGAGGAGGCCGGGGGGAGGACCGGCTTTTCGGACGGATAGGCAGCGTCTTTTCACGGATGTGGGGTCTTCCTCGGGTATTGCATACCGGCACCAGGAAAATATTTTTAATGATTTTGCCAACCAGCGATTGCTGCCGCATAAGTATTCTCAATTGGGGCCGTTCATCGCTACGGGGGATATCGATAAGGATGGAACGACGGATTGGTTTATCGGTGGAGCGTCGGGGTTTTCGGGGAAGCTGTTTATGCAGGGGAAGGGTGGGGGATTTACGTCGCGGAGTCTTGTCGGGGGCGGCAAGATGGAGGAGGATATGGGAAGCATATTGTTCGATGCGGATGGGGATGGGGATCTGGACTTGTTGGTGACGGGCGGAGATATTCAGTATGAGGACAGTTCTGTTTATTATAAGCCCCGGCTATATATCAATGATGGGAAGGGGAATTTTAGTGTAAGGATCGAGGCAATACCGGACGGAGTCCGGACGGCCGCGGGCTGCGTAGCAGCCGCGGACCTGGACGGGG
>DASZXP010000115.1:0-10862 GCA_035545935.1 Puia sp.
TGATGGAATCCTTCCGGCAGAATGACGGCGGCGGCAAACACGGGTCCTGCGTAACAGCCTCTGCCTGCTTCGTCACAACCTGCCTCTCGCAGACCCTCCTGATAAAAGGACTTTAACAACGACGGAAAATTTTCTCAAAAATAAGGGGATTAAAATAAGCAGGCCCTCATCATTTGTCCACATTTGGTATTGGTGGGCAGCCGGCGTTCACATCCGGCGTTTGCCGGTGTGCGGGAGGTGGTGGGCTCTGCGTGTGGAATAATTTGCGGTATCTTTAATTCAAAATGATCCTATGCTGATGATAGAATGGTTGCACGCCCCCTGGCCGTGGTATGTGGCGGGCCCGTTGATCGGATTGACGGTGCCGCTGCTGCTTGTGATGGGGAATAAGAATTTTGGGGTTTCATCTACTTTACGGCAGGTCTGTGCTGCCTGTCTGCCGGCGAAGGTCCCTTTTTTTCAATATGACTGGAAGAAGGATGCCTGGAACCTGTATTTCGTAGCGGGCATCCTGGCGGGAGGATGGGTAGCGGGACATTTGTTGACGAGCGGTGCGCCTGTGCAGGTGAGTCCTGCCCTGGTGGCGGAGATGAAGGGGTATGGGGTGTTGCATGATGGTAAGCTGATACCGGGTGATCTTTTCAACTGGGGAGCGCTGCTGACCGTCAAGGGGTGGTTAATGATGGTGATGGGGGGATTTCTGGTGGGGTTTGGGACCCGTTATGCCGGAGGCTGTACTTCGGGGCATTCGATCATGGGTCTTTCCAATCTGCAATGGCCGTCGCTGGTGGCGACGCTGTGTTTTATGGCGGGTGGGTTCTTTATGGCGAACGTGTTGTTACCTGTGATCTTACAGTATTGTTAGCGTGACCTTAAAAATCTGATATGGTAAAATATTTTGTTTCGGGGATCTTGTTTGGCGTGATGCTGATAAAGTCGGAGGTCGTGTCGTGGTGGCGGATACAGGAGATGTTCCGGCTGGAGAGCTTTCATATGTATGGGGTCATCGGGTCCGCGGTGGTGACGGGGGCATTGTCCATATGGCTTATTAAAAAATTCCGGGTCCGGACATGGGCGGGTGAGCCGATCGTACCCAAGACGGTGGCATTCCAGAAGGGGCAGATCTTTGGCGGCTTGCTTTTTGGTCTTGGCTGGGCGCTGACGGGGGCTTGTCCGGGTCCTTTGTATGCATTGATCGGCGCGGGGTTCAGCGTAGTGATCGTAACCTTGCTGGCGGCGATTGCGGGTACGTATGTATATGGAGTATTGCGGGAAAAGCTACCGCATTGAAGCCACTACGACAGGAGCGACTGGAAGGAGCTCGTCCAGGACCGGAGGTTCCGACCGGGGTATCCGAGGAAGGGTCCAACAGTGTTGGAACCGACGAAGGATACGAGCGTAGCTCTCGAGTCGAAGGAGGACCGGCGAAGGTCTCAGATATTAATGAATTGCGGGAATTGAGCTATTTTTTGCGGCAGACCAATTCCCGCACACTACCTTTGCGGCGCTATGCAAACCTCTTCTACTTCTGTCCGGCCCCCGGAGGGGGTGGTTCCCCGTCCTGTGGCGGTCTGGGTCATGACAGGCGTCATCATGCTGCTGATACAGGTGATCCTGGGCGGCATCACCCGGCTGACGGGTTCGGGTCTTTCCATTACGGAATGGAATGTCGTTACGGGCGCCCTGCCTCCGCTGGATCATGCGCAATGGGTGGAAGCTTTCGACAAGTACAGACAGACGCCGCAGTTCAGGCTTATCAATGCGGACTTCACCCTGTCCGACTATAAATTCATCTTTTTTTGGGAGTGGTTCCATCGTCTGTGGGCGCGGCTGGTAGCCGTGGTATTCGTGGTGGGGCTTGCCTGGTTCCTGTGGAAGAAGATGCTGCGGCGGGATATGATCCGTCCGCTGATCATACTTTTTCTGCTGGGGGCGCTTCAAGGGGCTGTGGGCTGGATCATGGTGGCCAGCGGATTGACGGGGGACGCCATCTATGTGAAGCCTACGAAGCTGGCTCTGCATTTTGTCTTTGCCCTGGGGCTTATCGTATATGCTTTCTGGTATGCCCTGCAGCTGATGGCGCCGGAGAAGAGGGGATCGGTGTCTGTACCCGCTGCCGGCACAGGGGCCAGCCTCCGGAGGTGGACGATAGGGATACTGGTAGTCGTATTTTTTCAATTGTTATATGGCGCCCTGATGGCGGGTAATAAGGCGGCTAATTTCGCTCCTACCTGGCCTACCATCAATGGCGACTGGGTCCCACCTTCTCTTTTTAGCCGGCGGCCTATTGTACAGGACCTTGTGGGCAATACGTTTACCGTACATTTTATCCATAGGGGCATCGCCTATCTGTTGCTGATATTGGTGGCGATATGGACGTCCGTAGCCGTCCGGCTACGGGGTGTACCGGATCATTTCCGCCGGTGGCGCTGGCTGCCTCTTCTCCTGATCGTGGTACAGATAGTTTTGGGGATCACCAGTCTGCTGACGAGCCCGGGCATTATACCCAATCGGTGGGTGGCCTTCGACTGGCTGGCGGAGCTGCATCAGATAACGGGGCTCGTTTTTTTATCGACTATAGTAGGGATGTTGTACCTTGTGAGAGCTGTAAGACATTCTGAACCCGTATGATGCGTACGCTTAAATCTATCTATTACTTTTTTCCTGTACAACTATTGCTGCTGCATGTTAAGAAGTTCCAGGTCCTGCTGGTGTTCTGGCTGATATTATTCAGCACGGTGAACGGAGGGTTTATGCGAAGCTATGGTGCGGGGGCTCTTTTTCTTTCGCCTGAGTATGTAGGGGCGGTCAGCGCTCTCAGCTGCGCCATCGTGGGAATGGCCATGGGGATCTTTATTATGAGCTGGAATATCACCACCTTTATTCTTTTTAGCCGGCATTTCCGTTTTCTGGCCACTACTACCAAGCCCTTTTTAAAATATTGCATCAATAACGCGGGGCTACCGCTCATCTTCCTTGTCTTTTATTTTATAAAAGCGGTGCAATACGGCAGCTCGAAGGAACTGCTTCCGGCGGGACGTATCCTCTGGCTGACACTGGGCTTTCTCCTGGGTTTTGCGGGGATCATCTCTTTGTCGCTGTTCTATTTCTTCCGGGCGGACAAGACCATTATCCGGCGGATGACCCCCATGATCAGCAATCCCAAGCTTTTCAAGTCGCAGTTCCGGCAGGATGAGGTCAAGCTGAACGAGACGAGACTGATGAAAGTACGGTGGTATCTGAACTCGCCCCTGACGATCCGGAAGACGAGGGATGTATCGCATTATAGCAAGGATTTTATCGAAAACATCTTTTCCCGGCATCATATTGCGGCGGTGCTGTCCATCTTCGTGGCGTTTGTTTTTCTTATCGTCACGGGTTTTTTTATGGACAACCAGTATTTTCAGCTGCCGGCGGCGGCCAGCATCCTTATATTCTTCGCCATTCTCATTTCCCTGTCGGGGGCCTTTACTTATTTTCTTCAGAGCTGGAGCGTACCTTTTCTGGTGATCATGTATCTGCTGTTGAACCTGCTGTATCGCTACAACGTCATCGATCCTACCAACAAGGCCTATGGGCTGAACTATACGCAGGAAGAGAACCGCCCCTTATATGACAGGGAGACGCTGCTGCATCTGTGTTCGGATCAAAAGGTAGCGGCGGACAAGGCAAATATGCTGGCCATCCTGGAGAAGTGGAAGGCCCGGCAGCAGGAAGAAAAGCCGGTGCTGTTCCTGGTCAATACCAGCGGCGGGGGCAATCGCAGCGCCGTCTGGACCATGAGCATCCTGCAACGTCTGGATAGCCTTTGCGGGGGCGGACTGATGCGGAAGACCTTTCTTATAACGGGGGCTTCCGGAGGGATGCTGGGGGCGGCTTATTTCCGTGAGCTGGATCGTCTGAAAGAGACGGGGGATACGAGCATCCATTTGCAGGACAGGCGTTATGTGGACGATATTTCCGGCGACCTGCTGAATACGCTTTTCTCTTCTTTCGTAGCAAGGGACCTTGCCTCTCCCGCACAGAAGTTCCGGGTGGGCAGCTATGAATATATCAAGGACAGGGGCTATGCTTTCGAGCAAAAGCTGAATGCCAATACGCGGGGTGTGCTCGACCGGCAGCTCAAGGATATTGCCGTAGACGAGGCGGCGGCCCGAATGCCTATCATGCTGTTCAATCCCGTCATCACCCGGGATAGCCGGGCGTTGATCGTCAGCAGCCAGCCTGTGAGCTTTTTGATGAGGCCCCGTTATGACAGCAGCAGGATCCCCCGTATGGACCCGGATGCCGTGGATTTCGGCGCCCTTTTCGCCAAACAGGAACCACAGAACCTGCGGCTGTTGACGGCGCTGCGGATGAACGCCACTTTCCCTTATGTGCTGCCTAATGTATGGCTGCCTACTTCGCCCGTCATCGATGTAATGGATGCGGGGTTCCGGGATAATTTCGGAGAGATGAATGCCATCCGATTCCTCAATGCCTTCAGGGAGTGGCTGCAGCAAAATACCAGCGGCGTGGTGCTGTTGCAGATACGGGATCGTAAGACGGGGGGCTGGGAGAATCCCTATGAGTCGGTGAATGTGACGGAGATCATTACCAAGCCGCTGTTGCTGCTACAGGACAACTGGTACAAGATGCAGGAGTATAACCAGGACGATCTGTTAAGCCTGGCGCAGAACGGGATGGGTTTTTCTTTCCATAAACTGGTCTTTCAATATGCGCCCAAGTCGGAAGATGCGGGGGCCGCGCTGAATTTTCATCTTACCACACAGGAAAAGCAGAATATCATCAGCTCGCTGGACAACCGGGAGAATCACAAGGTGTTCGTGCAATTCAGGGAACTGACGGGCGCTACTTCGGAGAAGGAGCGGAGAGATCGCTGAGGGTGTCGATGATCTCTTTATTTTTTCTATTGAGCAATCTGTTACGGAGGATATTCCACATGCCGGGATGCAGCATGGTACGTTGATACCGGATGAGGCGCCGTTCCTGTTCCTGTATGCGGGACAGGCTGGTGGCGAGGTGTTCGTCCGAGGCGCCTGATTGGAGTGCGAGCAGAAAATTTCTTGAATCGAGCAAAATGGACGCGCGCAAGTCCTTTTCTTCTAAACTGTCCATCGTCATAGGTCAAATCTTGTTACCCAGGGGTCATAATAAAATGATTGTTGTCACAAAAAGGTAAGCAAAACATACGCCATGGGTATTTTTTTGACATAACTCACGGACACAGAATAAATTCAGAATCCCTTCAGATTCACTAACTGTCCAAAACTGGGGAAAAAATTTCCGAAAATCCGGGGTGGCAACGATGGCTAAAAGAATGGAACTCATTAGCTATGAATTCGCTAATGGTTTGTTAATGCGGGGCATGCCGATTGAATGGGGTAAGACAGTCTTTCATAGGATATTGGAAATTTAGTAAAAGGCTGGATGTCTATCCGGGCCTTTTTTTTATGGTGAGCGCTGTGAGGACTGATAAAGCATGTGGTGTTCTTTCAACAGCATTGGGTATGGAATTGCGGCAAGGAATGTGAAGAGTCCCAGCGCTGCCGGGTTTTGCGGGGTTTTTAAAAGGGCTTGTTTTGCAGGGGTTTGGCGGAGCCGGTCTGTTAAAGGACCGTGAAAAGGTTTGCTGAGAACAGGAAATGGAGGTGGCTGGCACAGGAGTGGGAAAAGGATGTGTGTATGAAACACGATGAAAGAAATATCATTCATTTTAGTTTTCGCTTAATGGAGTCCGTTGAAGTGGAGCTGAAGGGGAATATAGAGCAGTCGGATGGTATCTATTCGATCAAGGATATACGGCCTGCGCATAAGGATAGCGGATCGTTGCTGCCGCCCGTGAAGCTGAAGAAAGTGAAGGGTATGTGGGTTCATTCGGATTCGTTGAAGCCGTCGAATTTGAGCGTTGCCATCGGCAAGGCATTGGATGTTTCCGCTAACGGATAGTCGAGAAAGGACAAGAGTGTGCAAAGAAAGCTCATGGCGCGTCATTAAAATTTCGTTAAATTGTAGGTAATAAAACGATTGTCATATGGATAATGCAACGATCTCCAAGATTGGAACCATTTTCTATGCGCTCGTCATTGCCTTCTTTGGCCTCAACCATTTCATGTACGGAACAGGCATGGCGAAAATGGTTCCCAAATTCCTCCCTGGCGGAGAGTTCTGGGTGTATATCACCGGCGCTTGCATGATTGCGGCGGCGATTTCCTTCCTTATCAACAAGTACTCCCGCCTGGCGGGATTGTTATTATGCCTTTTCCTGTTGCTGATCGTGTTGACGGTGCATTTGCCGGCTGTCATGAATGCTCCCGATGTGGAGGCGCGAAGGTTCCCGTTGGTGAATCTGATCAAGGATACGGGGCTGGCGGCGGCGGCGTTGCTGGTGGCGGGGAGGGGACGGTAAGACATTTGTGGGAAGACGTTGGCGGGAAGACGTTAGACGCCCCTGCGGGACGGGGCGCTGATGCCTTCGGCATCAGCTGAATCGCAGACCTTCGGTCTGCGCCTTTACCCGGACGCTGTTTGATGGCCCTTCGGGCATGCCCCCGTTGGGGGCATAAATAAAATCCTCCCGCCTTTGAACGGGAGGAGGATGTTGCCTTTTACCCAGGATTAAAAATGAAAAATTTAATGGGTGCGCGTCTTATAGAAAAAGATCGTTCATTAATTTATTGTCGGGGTTGATCGCGTACTTGGAAAAGTCTGTGATGCCCTCGGACAATAAAACGTCCTCATCTATAAAAAAATTGCCTGTGCTCTCAAAAGAAGGTTTTTGTAATATATAGAAGGCCGCATCAGCAACGATCTCCGGCGTCCGGCTGCGTTGGATGAGGAAGTCCCCTCCCAGTAAGTTTTGTACGGCCGCGGTGGCAATGATGGTCTTTGGCCAAAGGGCATTGGCCGCGATGCGGTATTGCTTCAATTCCTCCGCCAATCCTATGATCACCATACTCATTCCGTATTTGCTGATGGTATAGGCCAGGTGGGGTCCGAACCAGCGGGGGTCGAGGTTCAGGGGGGGCGACATATTCAATATATGGGGGTTATGCGCCTCTTTCAGATAGGGGATACAGGCCTGGCTCATCATGAAGGCGCCCCGGACATTGATCTGCTGCATGAGGTCCCAGCGTTTTGGCTCTGTCTGTTCGGTGGTGGCTATATTGATGGCGCTGGCGTTGTTTACCAGTATATCGATGCCGCCGAAGTTATTGACCGTCTCCCGGACGATATGGCGGATGCTGTCGTCGAACCGGATGTCGGCTTGGATAGGCAGCACTTTGCCCCCTCCGGCGGCCCTGATCTCCTCTGCGGCGGTAAATATAGTCCCTTCCAGCTTGGGGTTTGGCTCTGCCGTCTTGCCTGCAATGGCGATATTCGCACCCTCTTTGGCCAGCCGGATGCCAATGGCCTTACCAATGCCCCGGGTGCCGCCTGTGATAAGAACGGTCTTGTTGGAGAAGCTTGTCATAACCTTGTAATTCCTATTACTTTAAGAACTACAAAATAGGCTAATTTATGCGCTATCCCAAATATTCGGGGGGCCAGGGACCGCTAGAAGCGGTTCGTCCGAGGGACAGACATTAGCGATATGCGGGAATCGGGCTATTTTTCGGGCAAGACCAATTCCCGCACTACCAATAGCGTATATCGTAAATCTACGAGGGAGTGCGTAAAAACTGAACATTGGAAATATAGCGTTTCTTCTCTTGTGGTAAAGGCCTTTCTATTGTATGTTTGTATTGTTAAGTATGATTGATGTCACGGTTCAGAAAGTCCAATGTCCGAAGAAAAGCTAACTGAATGAATGAAAATCCAACGAAAAACCTAGAATCCAAGCATCCGAAAAACCAACTATCCAAGATCCGGAAAAAACCGAAAAGAATTCAAAATCCAGAAAAACCCTGAATCCTTGATCAATCAGAACTTATCCGTTTAAAAAATCCAAATCCGAACAAGATCCAATCCTAAGAACAAGCCATGATTTAAAATTTGTACCTATTGATGGCCGCGAAAATGTTGGTAAGGTATCGTACAAAATTGTTGAAGCGTCCTGGAGAAGTCCAGGACGCTTCTTTTTTAGCGGGCCATTCCAATGATCCTTATTTCCTTGCTTACGGCTATTCCTACTTAGTCCAGTCTTTCGTTTTGAGCCTCGCTCGTTGTATATCCTGTCTAATTTTTTGGTGGCGATACGCATTAGTGCGCATCGGTGGGTATGGGTGCATTCCTTTTGAATTTCTGCAAATAGACGATGGGGATACAGCACAGTACAAAGACCCCGATGATCAGGTACATGCTATCATAGGTGACGAGCATGGTCTGTTTCATGACGATGCCTTCCATGGCCCTGTTGGCCATTTGTTCCGCATCGAAGGAGGATCTGCCCTGGGCTATAAATCCCTGGACCGCTGCGGCATGACGCTGCACATAGCCGGGATCATAGGGGTTGAAGTGTTCCAGGAGGATGGCGCGCACCTTCCCGGACTTGATATGGATCAGGGTGGTCAGCAAGGCTACTCCGAAGGAGCCTCCCAGCTGGCGCATCATATTGTTCAGGCCGGCGCCCTGCCCTATCTCGGGTCCTTTCAGGTCCTGGAGGGCCAGGGTGGTCAGGGGTACGAAGAGGATGGCCATTCCAATACCACGGATGACCAGGGGCCAGAAGAAGTCCGAGGTGCCTGATTCCAGCGTGGAGTTGGACAGCATAAACGTAAATACGAAGAAGAGGAAGAAACCTCCCGTAGCCATGAACTGGCCGGGCACTCCTTTTTTCAGCATCATTCCCACGAAGGGCATGAGACAGATGGTGGCCACACCGCTGGGGAAGAGGATGATCCCTGTCTGCTGGGCATTAAATCCCAATAAGTTCTGACAGAATATAGGGAAGATAAAGACGGACCCATATAGGGCAAATCCCAGGACAAAGGAGGTAACGATGCCGATGGCAAAGCTCCTGTTCTTCAGGATCCGGAAGTTCACCACGGGATGGTCGGTGCTGATCTCCCTCCAGATGAAGGCGATACCGGCCAGGATGGTGGTCAGGGTCAGTACGGAGATATAGGGCGTTTGGAACCAGTCTTCCGTCTCGCCTTTTTCCAATACTACCTGGAGGCTGCCTACGCCTGCCGTCAGCAGGGCGATACCCCACCAGTCGATGGGTTTGCCCTTGGCATATTTGGGGGATTCCCGTACGAACACCGATACGAAGAAGGCGGCGATGGCGCCCACGGGTATATTCACATAGAATATATAAGGCCATTTGAAGTGTTCGACAATGTAACCACCGATGGTAGGGCCTACGGTGGGACCTACGACGGCGCCCAGTCCAAAGAGGGCGGTTGCCATACCGAGCTCTTCCCGGGGCCAGGTCTCCATGAGGATGGCCTGTGCGGTAGACAGCAGACCGCCGCCGGCGAGACCTTGCAATATGCGGAACAACACCAGCTCGGTGAGGCTATGCGCCTGTCCGCAAAGGAAGCTGGCAAAGGTGAATATGAGTATAGAGGTAATAAAATAGTTCTTTCTTCCAAACCTATCCCCCAACCATCCGGACATGGGCAGGATGATGACGTTGGCCACGGCATAGCCGGTGATGATCCAGCCCGCGTCTTCCAGGGTAGCGCCCAGGTTACCCATGATATCGGGCAGGGCTACGTTAACGATGGTGGTATCGATGAGCTCCAGCAGTGATGCCAATATCACCGTGATAGTAATGATCCACTTTCTAAATCCATGTTCAGCCATGACTCACAATTTTTAATTCCAAACGAGCCGGGGGCTCGTCGTCCGATGGGACAGACATTTATTTCGTATGCACTACGACCTTCACGCTCATCCCTGCACGCAGGAGACCCAAGGTAGCGCTGTCGCTCTGCAAGGTGATCTTTACGGGCACGCGTTGTACGACCTTTACGAAGTTGCCGGTAGCGTTATCGGGAGGCAGCAGCGAGAATTTGGCGCCTGTGGCTCCGGAGAAGGATTCGACCGTCCCTTGCAGGGTCCTGTCGGAATAGGCATCGGGTACGATATCCACTTTTTCGCCGACCCGCAGGTGTTCGAGCTGTGTCTCCTTAAAGTTGGCGGTGACATAGATGCCTTTCTCGTTGACGACGGCAAACAGCGTCTGTCCGGCCTGTACGAGCTGACCCAGCTGGATATTCCGTTTGGATACGACGCCGCTGGCGGGGGCCACGATGACGGTGTAGGACAGCTGCAGTTTTGCAAAGTCGATGTCGGCCTGGCGGCTGGCGATATTGCTGGCAGCGGCGCCTACCTGGCTTCTGTTCGTGCTGACGCGACGTGTCTGTACGGGGACTTGTGTCTGGGCTACGTTGAGGGCGGCTTCAGCAGCGTCCTTCTCGGCCTTGGCGTCGTCGAACTGCGCCTTGGTGATGGCGTGGTCGTTATAAAGGTTCTGATAGCGATTGAAGTCTTCGTTGGCCTTCCATACGCGTACTTTGGCGGCTTCCACATTGGCCTGCGCGGTGGCGATGCCTGTCTGCGCCTCGGATACCTGGGTCTGGGAGACATCCACATTCTGGCGGGTAGCGGTGAGGGCGGCCTGCGCCTGTTGGAGCCGTACCTGGTAGTCGCGGTCATCGAGGATCACGAGGGTGTCGCCGGCCTTTACGACCTGGTTGTCCTGGAAACGGATCTCCTTGACGTAGCCGCCGACCCTGGCTACCACGGGGCTGATATCCGCATCGATCTGCGCGTTATCCGTCTCTTCATGGCTTTGGTAGTAGAAATACTCTTTAGCCGAAAAGATCAGTGCACCCACCAGCACCAACGCCAGGATAATGGGGAAGATGAGTTTTTTGCGACCTTTCTTTGGAGTGTTATTTTGTTCCATATAC
>DASZXP010000116.1:0-1687 GCA_035545935.1 Puia sp.
GGTTAAAATCCATACTAATAATGTATTTTGCCTCCTGACCTATGCGATACTCGTCCTATCTGATCATAGCTTTTCTGCTATTTTCCTGTCCGGGATTTGCCCAGCGCTTCCTGACGGGGAAGGTCCTTAAAATGGGCAGTAAAGAAATCCTTGTTTCTGTCTCCATCGAGAATAAGACTCAGCGCCGGCATGATCTTTCCGATGAGCGGGGAACCTTCCGGATCCAATCCGCGCAAGGGGACGTGCTGATCTTTTCCCATGTGGGGTATCAGGCGGATACGATCATTGTGGACACTTCCATGCTGGCCGCCGACTATCCTGAATATATGGAGCCCAAGGCTCAGGTGCTGCGCGCGGTGGAAGTGGGTTCGCTGAGCAATTATCAGCTGGATTCCATGGCCAGGCGGGAGGAGTACAGCTGGGTGTACGATCATGGCACGCCGCCCCGGCTGGAGCGAAAAAGGAGCGGGGATGGAGTTGGTGTTGCCATGAATATATTCCGGAATGCTTCCAAGGAGGACCAGGACAGGGAAAAGCTAAAGAAGCGGCTGATGCGTGAAGAAGAAGAGTTCTATATAGATTTTCGTTATTCACGGGAGTATGTAGCCCGTCTTACCAAGCTGAAAGGCGACAGTCTGCAGCAGTTCATGATGCATTTCCGCCCTACCTATGATTATTGCCGCAAGGCTGCGAATGTAGATATCCTCGTGTATGTCAACGACAGCTTTAAAAAATTCATGAAACGGGAAGAACAGAATTAAGTTGCCTGATAATTGGGTAACTTACGTCAAACCGGCTGTCGTATGAAATCCTGGACCCTTCAGGTTCTATTATCCTTTTGTATAATGTCTGCTGCCGGACAAGACCGGCAGACCCCTCTTCCGGATAAGGCCGGTATCTTTGACCGTTATGTCCGGCAGGCGCTTGCGTTGTGGAAGACGCCGGGTATGTCCGTCGTGGTGGTGAAGGATGGCCGGGTGGTATTCAGGAAAGGTTTTGGGGTAACGGAGATGGGCAGGACTGCGCCTTTTTCAACGGCTACCGTGGGAATATGCGCTTCTACTACAAAGGCGATGACGGCGGTGTGCATAGGGATGCTGGTGGATGAAGGCAGGCTGCATTGGACGGATAAGGTCAGAGATGTATTGCCGGGCTTTTCCCTGTATGATCCTTATGTATCCGCCGAGCTTACCGTACGCGATCTGCTGACCCACAGTGCGGGGCTTGGCAACACGAATAATCTTTGGATCTATGGCTATTCCGCGGATGAGATCGTTCGCCGTATGCGGCTGGCGCCGCCTGCTTATCCTTTTCACACTTCCTTTATCTATCAGAACTGTATGTACATCGTGGCCGGTGAGCTGATACGCAGGGTCAGCGGGCTTAGCTGGGAGGATTTTATCACCCGTCGTCTTTTTGGGGAGCTGGGTATGCGTCATACTTATCCGACGTATTCGAGGGTGAGGGGTGAATCCAGTCTCGAGGGGTTGCATGTGATGGCAGATGATAGTATAAGGGTTATTCCCCGGATCGATTATCCTGGTGTCGATGCTGCCGGAGGGGTCTGGACCTCTGCCGACGATATAGACAAGTGGATGCTTTTTATGCTGGACAGCGCCAGGGTGAATGGACGGCGGCTGCTGAAGGCGGAGACCTGGAGCGAATTATTCAAGCCACAGGTGATAGT
>DASZXP010000117.1:0-48060 GCA_035545935.1 Puia sp.
CCGATTTTACAGCTGACTGTTTCTGTTTAATACTGTACTTGATTCTTTTATCCATAAAAATACCCCCAAAAAGTGTCTAACTTCTTGGGGGCACATCATGGCAGCGGGTTTCATTATTACGGATGTTTTGAATCGTTGCAATTAGCTCACGCTCAATTCCCTCTGGTTCGAATCCTTTCATCATTTCTGCTGGCTTTTTGCATCTTAATTAAGGAATTAGTACGAGCCTGAACCCAATTCCATTCGAGCACTCATCCGGAGAAACATGGTTGCGCGTATAGACCCGGGGAAGGACATCTTCATGACGTCCGCTACCCCCCCGGACAACCCTGCCAACCCCTGACAAAGGCCCCTGGGGATTAGTCTGCGAAACCCTGTCGTATTCTGCGAACCAATCGCTGCACCATTCCCAAACATTTCCAGACATATCATAAATGCCCAATTCATTTGGTTGTTTCAGGCCAGCAGGATATGTTACGATGTCCTTCTGCCCCCACCAGGCCACTGATGGCATTTCATTGCTGCCGGCAAACAGATAGCCCCTGCTGAATTTTCCGCCCCGGGCGGCATATTCCCATTGAGCCTCCGTCGGCAATTGATAGTGCCGGCCGGTCTGTTCATTTAGTTTTTGTAGGAACTCTTGTACGTCATTCCAACTTACCTCTTCAACCGGGCACTGATCGCAGCCTTTATGGTAGGATGGATTCGCCCCCATCACCGACTTCCATTCTGCCTGGCTGACTTCGAATTTTCCTATCTTGTAGCTGCTCACGGTTACTATATGATTTGGGTTTTCATTGATCTGGCAATCTTCTTCCCGTCCATACCAATCTTTTGTGTGTCCACCTGTGCAACCCATTATAAACGTTCCGCTATCGACCAAAATCATTTCGGGGACTAATAATTTGGGTAGCGAATCGGATTTTGCCGTTTGAGCAATTACTCTATTGGTGGTTTCATTTTGGACCTGCCCGGTTAGGATGGCTTTCTCCGCAGTTTCAAGGGCGTTATCGGCAGATTGCCAAATAAAGACCGAACACAGGGCGATCAGCTTATTTTTCATATTTCGATTTGGAGTATGATGTTATGGGAAATTTAATTACACAAATACTCCTAACATTTGTTTAACTTTTCTTGGGCAATTCCCAGGAAATAAAAATCAGTTCGAAAATATTGATTTTCAGATCGCTAGATTCGCTAATCGTCTCAGGTCAGCGACGAATCGGTTCGAGAATTGTCCTGCCAGGGCGACCAATTAAGGTCCAACAGAGACCAGGAAGCCCGTAAAACGCTGTGTTTACGGGCTTTAACATTTCTTTAGGAACACAAGATGAGAAGCAAGTCATTCCATCCTCAAACTCTTAACCGGGTTTGCTACTGCTGCTTTAATTGACTGGAAGCTAACTGTAACCAATGCAATAAACAAAACTGCAATGGTTGCAAAAAAGAATATCCAGACGCTTATGGCAATGCGGTAAGGATAGTTTTCCAGCCATTTGCTCATGGCCCACCATGCAGCAGGCGAAGCAATTAGCGCGGCTATTATTACCAACTGCAGAAAGTCGTTCGATAGCTTTGTGGCAATTGCCTGCACTGAAGCGCCTAATACTTTTCTTATGCCGATTTCTTTTTTCCGCTTTTCGGCAGAAAGTGTAGCCAGCCCGAAGAGGCCGATACAGGAAATGAAAACAGTAAGAAGCGCTCCGAACGATATTATTTGTTTCCATTTGGCTTCGCTATTATATTGTTCGGCATTCGCTGCGTCTTTAAAAGTGTATTGGTAAGGGCTTAACGGAAAAAGCCTTTTATATGTTTTTTCAATATACGTAAGCACATCGGCGAAGCGACCGTCTTCCAATTTAATAAACACATTGCCATATCCATAATCAGGGGTCATGGCAAAAAACTGCGCGTCAATTTTTTGTGTAAGCGAAGCGAAATTATAATCCTTAACAACGCCAATTACGGTGTATTTTAGGTTGTCGTGGTAAAAATCTACCACCTGTCCAAGCGGGTTTTGCCAACCAGCTTTTTTTACAAACGACTCGTTTACCAAAGCTCCTTGAGCTTTGTCTGACGCAAGGTTTTTTGAAAAATTACGGCCTTTTACCATTTTAATTTCAAATAGCCGCAGGTAATCTCCGTCTATATGCCATTCATCAAAACCTATTTCTTGGGTATTATTTACGTGGGCTTTGGTGTGCCAGCTTCGGCCCTGGTCTGCAGTAACTTCTTTAATTAACGGGTTTTTAAACAGCTCTGCTTTAAAACCGGCCAGCCTGTCATTCGATATAAAATCGCCATTTACAACAACAACATTTTTATCATTATACCCAATATCGTAATGCATTAAGTAATTAAACTGCTCATAAATGGTGACAGTGGCTATGATAAGAAAAGTGGCCAGCGTGAACTGTAATACCACCAATCCTTTTGACAAGTAGTTCTTGCGTGCAAATTTTTGCCTGTTATACAATGCCTGCACCGGGTTAAAGCCAGACAATACCATAGCGGGATAAAAGCCAGCCAGCAATGCTGTTACAAAAAATATGGTTATATACCCGGCTACCAGTTTTGCATCAAGCAAGTAATTAAACGCAAGCGCTTTATTAGCCGCCGTATTAAAAAAGGGCAGTACGAGTATTACCAGCAGCATAGCAAAAATGAAAGCGATAAAGCTTAGGATGAACGACTCGCCAAGAAACTGGGCAATAAGCTGGTGACGCAGGCCGCCAACCACCTTGCGAATGCCTATTTCTTTCGCCCTTTTTAATGACCGCGCCACCGTTAGGTTAATAAAATTTATACAGGCAATAAGCATAATAAATAATGCTATGCCGGTAAGGATGTACGAATACATGGGATTGCTCGCATTTGACAATCCATTATTTGCCGGGTAGTCAGTACTGGTGTGCAATTGCAGCAGGGGCTGCAGGCCAAAGCTCACTTTATTTTTGTAGCCGTATTTATCCTGCAATTCTTTTAGCTGGTCTTTAGCATCTACATCAAACACCCCTGCCATTTTAGCCTGCACGGTTGTTGGTTTTACACCAGGTTTTAATACAAAGAATGTATTAAGGTAAAAACTGAACCACTGGTCATCAACATTAAGCATTTGCAGCAAACGCATTGGCACCATCATTTTTATTTTGATGGATGAATTTTGCGGCGATGTTTTTGTAACGCCTGTTACCAAAAAAGTTCTGAATGTGTCCATCACTTTTACCTCCAGCAACTTTCCCAACGCTTTTTGTTTGCCAAAATATTTCTTTGCCACTTCTTCGGACAATACCACTGAATACATATCTTTTAACGCTGTCTTCGGGTTGCCTTCCAGCATGGGGAAAGTAAAAACAGAAAAGAAATTGCTATCTGCGTATAAAACCTCCTCGTCAAAAACCCCGGCTCCATGCCTGGTAATAAAATTCTCTCTGCCCATCCGTACAAAACTTTCGATCTCCGGTACCTGCGCCGTAAAATTGGGACCGGGCATCATACCCGTGGCGGATGATTTGATAATATTCCTATCAGGTGTTTTAATATCGGCCGTGAGGTGGTAAATACGGTCGGCTTTCTCATGAAAACGGTCAAAGCTCAGCTCATCTTTCGCGTATAAAAAAATAAGCATGCAACAGGACAGGCCAACACTAAGGCCAATAATATTGATAAGTGAAAAAACCTTGTTGCGCCAAAGGTTTCTGAATGCGGTTTTAAAGTAGTTGCTAAACATACGGGGAGTTTTAAGCAGTTTGTACGTCGCACATTTCAGTTCCTTGTACAAAGTTTATTGGGAACTACCCACAGGTCCCGGACAGATTCATTAATAGCCATGACCACCCCCTGGTCCCGACAGCTCACAATCATAGTGAATTGTCAGCGGGTCGATCAATTCCAGGAAGCCAAACCCTGTATATTGTTTGAGATATCCCAGGTAGGGTTGTCCCTGCTGCGGGATTATAGTAGGCAGACCTTCTTCATTGTATGCAGCGGCAATAAACTGGTTGTTCTGGCTATAATTCCTGTTGAGGAATTGAAATATGGGATAGCCCTGGTTTGGATTGACGTAGGTGTCACCGATCGGAAATATACCAACGGTGGTATCTTCGGTAGGGTTGGAGATATAACCACTTACTTGCGTAATCCTGGTCAGATTGCCGGTCCCGCCATATGTAAAGTATTGAGTTTGCGTATATGTGGCTGGAGTTAGATCGGTGGCCTGTTTGATCCTGCCCAGGGAATCATATTCATAAGTTGAAACATAAAAAAGATGAGGCGCCGCACCGTTGAAGCCATTGGGTCTGCGCCCGTCGATGCGACCGAATATGAACAATGAATCCAGCGTCACCTTGCCGTTGGTATAGTAGAGCTTGTGCCAGCTTTGGAATGAATTACCTGAGGTTACAGGCAGGGTTCCGGATCCGATGACGTCGGTGACCCGGTGTTGATTATCATACCAGAATGTATAATTTGGATATATCAGGTCAGTGCTTCTCATCCGGCTGATAGTTGTCGGATTACCATGACTATCATACGAGAAACGCAGGGTATCCGGATAGAGACCCGGATCGTTTGCTCCCTCTGCGAGAGCCGCTATCCATTGGATTTTGCAAGGGGAGGATTCATCAGGTGGGGGTTCGATCTTTTTTTTACAGCCGGCTGATAATACAAGCAGGAGGCCGAGCGGGGCCGCAAGGCGAATAGGCATGATCTTTTTCATACGAAAGGTTTAAGTGGTTATAAATTTGAGGCCCTAAGCTAAGAAAGAATCATCTGAAATAGTTACGAAAACATCTGAATTTTTATTCGCGAGATCAGCCCGGTGCGAATTTTAAAGTAACTTGATAAAAAGATTCTATGAATTAACCATTGAAATCGCGCATGTATTCGTACGCCCCGGTGTATCGAAACCGTACAGTTTTGGCGGGAAGGAGTCCATAACCGAATGATTATTATCAGAATAGCTGGTTGGCATCGATTTAGCTGTTTATGAACCACTTATACCTTATTTATGCTCAAGAACTACTTCAAGATAGCCTGGCGCAATATGATGAAGAGTAAGATGTTCTCCTTCATCAATATCCTTGGATTGACCATCGGGATCACCGTATGTATGATGATCTTTCTGTTCATCATGCATGAGACCAGCGCCGATAGTTTCCATACACGGGGCGCCAGCATCTATCGGGTGATGCGCCATTTCCAGAATGAAGGCAAGGATGGAAGCGTGGCCTATTTATCCGGCCCCTACGCCCCTGCCCTATTGAACGATTTCAAGGGACAGATCACCCGGGCGGTACGGGTTAACCCCACCGACGGGCTGGTGATCATTGGTGACAAGTCATTTCATGAAAAGAAGATCATCGACGTCGATCCTGATTTCTTTAGCCTCTTTTCTTTCCCCTTGTTGCGGGGCGATACGGCATCCGCATTAAAGAACGCTGCATCCGTTGTACTCACGGAAACCACGGCCAAAAAATATTTTGGCACCATCGATAATGCTATGGGAAAGGTCATCGAGCTGAATAAGACCCTGCCATTAAAGGTGACGGGTATCGTAAAAGATGTACCTACCAACTCCCATCTTGACTTCAGCCTGATCGTCCCGCTGGTGAATTACAAGGACAGGGGGTTTATGAAAATATGGATCAATAACGGATTATATACTTATGTACAGCTCGATCCCAATGCCACAAAGGCGCAGCTGGAAAGTGAGCTCCCCGCCTTTATGGAGAAATACATGGGCAGCGATATGCGTAACTTTGGGTTTCATTTTGCGTTGACGCTGACGCCGTTAAAAGATGTTTATTTTGAAAAGGCGGCATTTGATGACGTACGGCATGGGGACAGATCGGTGGTATATGTCTTCCTTTCGATTGCGGCGCTTATCCTTTTGATAGCCTGTATCAATTTTATCAACCTGTCCACCGTCAGAGCTGCCGAACGTTCAAAAGAAGTGGGGCTTCGCAAAGTGCTGGGGGCCGTACGCAACCAGATCGTCGGACAGTTCATCGGGGAATCTATCCTGATGACGGTGATATCCTGCATCCTGTCGGTAGCGCTGCTGTCGGTGGTAATACCAGCCTATAGCCAGGTGCTGGGTTATTCATTGCAGTTGTCCGAGCATATCGGCCAGCTATTGTTGTTCTGCGCCGGGATCATCGTCATAGTAGGCATGCTGGCGGGCAGCTATCCTGCCTTCTTCCTTTCGAATTTTACACCTTTTGAAGCCCTGAAAGGCAAGCTGCGGTTGGGCAAAGGAGGCGCTGCTTTCAGGCAGGGACTGGTGGTGGTACAATTCAGCATATCGGTCTTCCTGATCATCGGTACCATCCTGATGACGAAACAAATGAACTATATCAAGAACAAACAGCTGGGATATGACAAGGAACAGACGGTCATGGTGCCCATCGACAACAATGATATATACAACCATCTCAATAGCTTTAAAACAGCCTTGCAGAACAAGACAAGCATCGCCGCTGTGTCCATGATGTCCGGGGAGCCGGGCGGGTTTCATGATGTGCATATGTTCGATGTAGAAGACCATCCGGAGAAATGGACCGCCAGAACGGAATTCGCGGATTTTGAATTCGTGCCCACACTGGGGCTGAAGATCATTGCCGGCCGGAATTTCTCCGCCCAATACGGCACCGATACCACCGATGCGGTGTTGATCAACAGGACTGCGGCCGCCAGGCTGGGCTGGACGCCCGAGCAGGCGATAGGCAAATGGATCAAAAATACGGTGCGTGATAATACAAAACGTCATATCGTGGGTGTCATCGAAGATTACAATTTTCTCTCGCTGAAAGAAGAAATGGCCGCGCTGGTAATTTCGCCTGCGGAAGACAGACGTATGACGCTGATCAGGGTAAAACCCGGCCAGCTCGATGCCGGCATGCAGGCTATAAGGACCGAATATGCGAAAGCCGCGCCTGCCTATCCGTTGGAATACCGCTTTCTCGACCAGCAGTTCGGCGAGATATACCGGAACAACCTGCGTCAGCAGACCATTTTAACCGTATTCGCCGGACTGGCTATATTTGTTGCCTGCCTGGGTTTGTTCGGCCTGGCATCCTTCGCGGCTGCCAAGCGTGTAAAGGAGATCGGCGTGAGAAAAGTACTGGGGTCGTCCGTGGAGAGCATCGTGATCCTACTGTCGAAAGATCTGTTGAAACCCGTGCTTATCGCTACCTGTATTGCTATACCCGTGGGGTATTTTGTCATGAGCAGCTGGTTACGGAACTTTGCCTATCAGACCCCCTTGAGCTTCTGGGTATTCGTGCTGGCCGCGCTGGCAACTTTTCTCATTGCCCTGCTGACGGTAAGCATCAAGGCGGTGAATGCGGCAAGAGCCAATCCGACTAAAAGCCTGCGGGCAGAATAAAAACTATATGACCCCGGAAAGTGCAGCAACCATTTTTAATGTCAGTGATCTTGCATCGGCTGTCAACTATTATGTAGAGGTGCTGGGATTTAAGATCGCCTTCCGGTATGGAGAATTTGCAGGGCTGGAATATGGGAATGTTCTGGTCTATTTGTCGGGCCCTGGTCACGAGGGGATCAAGCGGGCCATAGGCCAGGGGCAGCTTTATATTTTTTGCGACGAGGTGGATAAATATTTCCAGGACATATCCGCTAAAGGAGCCTTAGTGATGGCCGCGCCCGGCGACCGCGCATACGGAATGCGGGATTTCGGTATCAGGGACCCTGATGATAACGTCCTATCATTCGGGAAAGGATTGGAGGCGGAACAATGATCAGACTGGCAACTTTTGAAGACATCCCTGAATTGCAACAGCTCATTGCCCTTTCGGTACGGGGATTGAGCAAAGCGTACTGCACTCCCGGCCAGATAGAAAGCGCTATTCGTCATGTCTTTGGCATCGACACCCAGCTCATTATGGATGGAACCTATTATGTCTTTGAAAAAGAACGTGTGTTGGTAGGCTGCGGTGGCTGGAGCAAGAGAAATACTCTGTATGGCGGCGATCAGCACAAGGAGGTAGCCGATCCCCTGTTGGACCCTGCCAGGGCTGCCTTTATATAAGGCGTTGGGCTATCATCCGGTGGAAAGGATAGATGAGGCTTTGCCGGGCGGGGAGGTGCTTGGAATTGTGAAAATGAGAAAGATCGGCATCTAATAAGTCTTGATCACTTCCCCCGTATCCGTATCCAATATAAGTATCCCTTCCCGAAAGCCGTCAAGCTGCCCTAATAGCTCTCCCTTATTATTCCAGATAGAGCTCCTGCCGGCGCATTCGTAACCATCGGCCTGACCTATGGAATTGGACATCATTACGGTCATGGAATAGTTCCTGCTTATTTCAGCCAGCCGGACAAGCGCCTTGTCGATGCCATGCATGAATTTAGCCACACTGGCAATATAGATCTTCGCGCCGCCGGCAAACGCCTTTTCCGCATGCTGTGGGACCGATATCTCATAACAAATGGCAAGGGCGATATCCTCCCCTATCCTGTTGTGGCCATGCTGCCCGCTGACAAAAAAGGGCTCTTCGTCCGCATGCAAATATTGCTTGGAATACAGCTGTCTTGGTTTTCCGGGTTGAAAAAGCACCATGCTGATGCAGATATCCTCTCCATGCTGGGTGGGTATGCCGGCACCAATGATCAGCCGGTGAGCATCGCTGATCTTTTGGAATGTATCCAGCCTTTTATCATCGGGGTAGACGGCCAATGTCTGAGCCAGGCTGGGCTCATAGCCAGTCAAGGACAGCTCGGGAAAGATAAGGATATCAGCTCCTGAAGCGGCTGCCTGAGCTATCAGCGTTTTATGTTGCTCGATATTCCTGCGTATATCGGCTGTTATGGGCCTTGTCTGTGCTATGCCGACTTTCATAGTAGCGAATATCGATAGAAAAAACGATCTTCAGCTATTTTTCGATACGGGCTACCCGTAAAAGAATGGGGAAGCTGCCTGTGCATGTTTCCCTTTCGCCCCAGGCTTTTTTCAGTTCGTCATGGATCAGGTCGACAGGATCCTTGCTCGTGGCTTTTTTATAATGTTTTACGGCGGACCAGGTACCAAGATACCCGATCAGGTGCTCGAACGTCCATTCAAAGACGTTTTCGAAGACAGGGGTCTCTATCTCGTCGAATGGGAAAGGTATGGTCCGGTAGTTGTCATCGATATATTTTCTTTCCTTATCCCAGTATGGCCCGACGACATCCCGGTAAAATGCTGCTATTATAGTATCCAGCGCGGGCGACAGCCGGAAAAGCCCGTAACCAATGACGGCCAGCACTCCTTTGTTCCGGATGGTCCGGATCACTTCCCTATAAAAGGCGTCGAAATCAAACCAGTGTATGGCCTGCGCCACCGTGATCAGGTCAAAACTATCGTCGGGAAAAGAAGTATTCTCCGCAGGCTGCACCGAATACCCGATCCTTTCATGCCTAAAGGCATTTTCGATCTGCTGCCGGCTGATATCCGTGGCAAATACCTTTTTAAAGGAAGCTGCCAGCACCTGCGCCACCTGCCCGTTGCCCGTGCCGCAATCCCATGCATTGTCCCGGGCGGGAACAATGGATAACAAATAATGATAGAGCGCATCGGGATAAGTGGGCCTGAATCGGGCATACTTGTCGGACTGAGAAGAAAAATTATCTTTCATAATTGGCTATTAGCTTCCGCTGCATCCCCCGCAACCACTTCCGCCGCCGCAACTGCTGCCCCCACTACAACTGCTTCCGCTGCTGCCGCAGTTGCCCGAGGTATTGGTAGACATGTCGACACCATTCCGGTACCATACGGGTGTATAAACAAGGAATAGACCTGAAAGTACCGCGCCTTCCGCCCAATGATCGATAGCCTGCGTGCCTTCCATGGCAAATTGTGATACAAACCGATCATTCGGGCCGACGATATTATCCACTCGTTGTTTAAAAGTCGCTCTCACTTTTCTGGCGACAACGGCAGACTTGGACATTTTGCCGGCAATGAACATAAACAAAATGATAAATACCACTCCTTCCAATAGCAGGAGGATGATGGGCTTGTCATTCAGAATGCCCTGTGTGGACCTTGCAAGCAGCATTCCCAGAATGGCTACATGAAAGACATATGTACGCAAGAAGGATTCGGGCCGGCGTCTGAATTTATTCAAGGCTTCCAGGGCGGGATGAGAAAAGCTCTCGCTATTATACCAGGTGGCCATCAGAGTATCATAGTTCAGCATGCTCCCCTCTTCTTCCCTGGCATAAGCGGGCATGAGCGGGTTGGTATCTCTGGGATCAGACCTGTAGTTGGACTTCTTTACCACGAATTGGTTATAACCGGGTATTTCGAGGAGCCCTTTTTTGACAAGGTCCACAATACCTGTTTGCAAGGCCCTGTGATCGCCGTATAAAAAATTGGTCACCTGGAATACGGAAGCATCCATTGGTAGAGAGGCAGTTGCCAATTCTACCTCCCCTTTTATGATCCGCCTGCGATAGATAATATAGGCGAGGATGAGGCATGCGGCGTATATGGGGAAGAATGCCAGGAAATGCGGCCCGCCAAGGTCAAAAGGCGACCAGGTATGATACATGGCTGCAATAAAAATAAAAGGCAATAAAACCAGTCCGATCATCGCCAGGATAGTTGCAGCATCGAGGGTAAAAGGCGGGTCTTCCAGCAGCAGTACGGCCTGGTTGGGGGCAGGCCAGATATTGGAAGGCGCATCGACGCCAAACACCGACCGGTATAGCCGTAATGTTTCCCTATACCATTGCTGATGCCTGCTGTCTTCCTCTTCCCCGCCTTTGGATGGGAAATGATGAAGGTCTCTTCCAAGCGTATTCTTACAAAGATCTATCCAGTAGGATTGTGTATAGGTCAAATGGAGGTGCCATACTTCATCGACGATCCCGGAAGGGGCGGCGCCTTTGGAGGAGATACAGCACAGGAATATGAACTTCCTGTATTCCTCTATTGCCTGCAGTGCAAAGGGCATTGTCCAGTTCCGGGAGGCTGCCAGTTTGCCGGAAAAAGTCACCTGGGCCGTTCTGTCGTCAAGAGAAAAGCTTTGTATTTTGGACCAAAGCAGCTGATGTTCCTGCGGTATCATAATTCTAGTTTTCCTGGCGCAACGTAATATTCAACCCTTTTCTCAATGTGTTCTGGATCTCTGCTACCTGGTCGGTATATTTGATCAGCTCATCTATCACCGCTGCAGGTGCATCGGAGACGACGTTGGCCTTATAGTTGAAATTAAAGCCCGGCTGACCTTCGCCGCCAAACTCGCCCGTAACTGTCACCTCTACAGCGGAGACGGTAATATTTCTCTTGACCGCCTCGCGATAGATATCATTGCAAAAACAGGTGGCCAGGGACAACATCAAAAGCTCTCCTCCATTGATGGACGAGCCAAACCCTGCCGGCTTCGGGGCTATCTGTATTTCCTTTTCGGCGTCATTGGTCTGCACTGTTGCCGCATGTTGATGGAAGCTGTTCTTTATACAGGCTGATATTTTCATAAACGTTGTTGTATCCCGGTATAACTGGTGGTTTAAGATACAATTTTTCATAAATTTAGATAGGAAATTTATTGTCATGAAAACCTTATCCATCTTCACCTGTCTCTGCATACTCTTTTTTATGGCCTGCGGTACGGCCGATCCCAATGAAAGCCCGGGCTATACGCTCAACGGGAAAATAGCCGGTCTGCCGGAAGGAAAGATATATATCCTCCATCGGCAAACGAAAGACCAACGCATGGATTCCGCGGAGATCCACGATGGCGAATTTATAGTGACAGGCCGTGCGGACACTCCTGAATTCTGTAACCTGGGCTTCCTGAACAATGGACGACTGGATTTCCCGCTGGCCTTCTTCCTGGAGAATGGGAAGCTGACGCTGACAGGCAGTATCGATTCATTAAGCAACGTCTTTACAAGGATAACAGGCTCTCGCGAAGAAGACAATTTCAGAGGCGTGAGTAAAGAGCTGTTCCCGTTTTATCTACGTACGCAAAAGCTGAATAATCTATTTATGTTGGCCGATAGCACCCATAACGATAGGCTGAAGGACAGTGTTAAAGATGCACTAAAGGCAACGGCTTTTCAACAGAAAATGTTGATCAGGGAGTTTGCCCTGCATAACCCTTCTTCTTATGTTGCTGCGTTTGAAATAAGACAGGAGTTTGCGCACGATCGGGACACAAAGGAACTGGATAGCCTGTACAGCGGACTTGCTCCTCATGTTCGGAGCTCTTATTATGGGCTACAGATCAAAGAGATCCTCGAAAAGGCCAGACATACGGACATCGGACAGCCGGCGCCGGATTTTACGCAGAATGACACAGAAGGGAAGCCCGTTACTTTGTCCTCCTTCAAAGGGAGATATGTACTGATAGATTTCTGGGCCAGCTGGTGTGGCCCCTGCCGAAAAGAAAATCCTGCGGTAGTAAAAGCATATCGCAGATGGCATCCCAGGGGGTTCGATATAATTGGCGTTTCACTGGATAACGATAAAGCCCGTTGGCTGGAAGCCATTAAAAAGGATTCGCTGGTCTGGACCCAGGTCTCGGACCTGAAACGCTGGGGGAACGAGGTAGCGAGCCTATATGGTGTTACAGGCATACCGATCAATTTCCTGCTGGATAAAGAAGGCCGGATCCTGGCAAAAGATCTGAACGGGAAGGAGCTGCAGGAAAAGCTGTCGTCCTTGCTCCATTGACTAAAATAAAAACCCCTGCGATGCAGGGGTCATTCCATATTGGCTAAATACTGTTAAAGCGTTTCGTCTTTAGATATCACGCGGGCTATCGACCAGCCGGAGGTGCGTGTAGCAGTCAGCACAACTTTCTTGTCTGCATTTTCGACGGTGATATGGTAAGAGATCTTACCGCTTGCATCCTGCTTGTAAAGATTGGTAATCCAATACTCCTTGTACTCCTTTTTAATGGTTGTCAAAAGCCTGGCGGGCAGCTTGTCGGAGAGAATGTTGCGCACTACCGTAGTGCTTTTCTTCGAAGAACGCTCGCCTTCATTCGTAAAATGCCTGTCAATCGAACGAGCCTGCACAGTTCCAATGGTCATCAATAGGACGATCGGAAGAATGGTTTTTTTCATGAGGGTATGTGTTTTACTTTTTGCCCGCTTATAACGGGGTTCAAGGAATTAAAGTATGCATTACCCTCTTTTTTTTACTTACCGTTATACATAGTTGCTAAAAACGTTGTATAACACCTTATAAAACAGTAGCTACCCAGGCAAGGAAAGCGGCTCCTGGTAAAAATAATATTTGGGCCAGCAAGGTGCCCAGCAGCCTGGCAATTGTCATATATACAATATATCTTCTAAATGTTACTTCGGAAGTAACGCCAAGCGCCACATCATCGGTCATGGCGGATAAATGGGGGTCGATAAAGGCAAACATCAGGATAGTTGCAAATCCATTGATAAAAGCAGATAAATTACTTGCCGTGGTCCGGTAATCGGGATTGATATAAGAGGCATAGACAGCTGATAGTACGCCGATGGTGAGGATGGCCACCGCCAATATGTTCAAGATAAATATTCTCCAGGGAAAATCTCTGTTCAGCTCTATCCGGGAAATATTTTCCCTGGCCGGGATCGTCAGATTATCTCTGAAATAAAGTACGCCTGCTTTGGAAAAACCATGTAAAAGCAGTTTCCCCATGGATTTGTGCATGCTGAAATTGATCACGGCCCTCGAAAGCACCCGCTGAAAGGTTGGAATAAGCAGCGCGCCCAGCAGCGTCGCCAGCGTACAGGATAATATCACCATCCGGAAGACCCATGTATTGTCAAAGACCCCATGTTTTATATCGTTCTCGACTGTCTTGGCTAACAAAGGCGCCTGGAATCCATTGGCCGTTCTCGATACGAGCACAAGTATATTGAAGAGTGCGAAAGATATGGCTATCCGTCCTGTCCTTATGCCAACGATCCTCACCGAATAGGACAACGTGGTGATCAGATTGATCAGAAAAGTAAGTATCAGTACGATAAGGATCTGTGTGGTCATACCGATAAAGATACATCTATTACTCACATAGATGGCGACGCCAGATAAAAACAGACTATCCAGGCAATGACCTCTATAAATGCTATTACATAGAGTAAATATCTCATAACCTATCCCCCCGGCTTCCTATGCAATCCGTATGCCCTGCCCCGACGGCTCAGATACCGGTGTTTATCAGCTTCCAAAAGCTGATCTCTCTTCTTGTCCGGAACCCCAGGTGCTCGTATAGCCGGATGGCCCGTTCATTGGCCGTCAATACGTGCAGAAAGAGCGCATTGTCTTTTTCCAGGTTGGTCCTGCAAATATGCAAGATCAATTGCTGTGCATAACCACGTCCTGTGTAGGCGGGATCTGTACAGACGGCACTGATCTCTACCATGCCTTCCAGTCGCATACGCTCCCCGGCAATGGCTACCAGCCTGTCGCCTTGCCGGATGCCGAAGTAATTCCCCAATAGATGTGTATCCGGCTCATAATACCCCGGCTGCACCCGGTGGATCAGTTCGAACATGACTCTTTTATCAGCCTCTGTCAATGGAATGATAGTGGAGGGTTCCTGGGCGGGAATAGAGGCAGATCGCAGGATCATTTGCGCGCAGGGTAATTCCTTGATCAGCTCCCAATGAGAAGGCAGGGACGGCAATTCTCCCACCAGGAAAAAGCCTTCGTTCTTTTTTAGAAGATCATCCAGTCCGGTGATACTGCCCGGCGCATTATAATCATAGGCGGCAAAAGGTAATATACCGGGCCGGTAGCGTTTGACATTTGAATTGCCTATGGCAAACGCCTGTTGAGCGCCTTTTAACGCATACCAAAGGGGATTATCCAATTGCGAAAGATCAGCATCGGTCATTCTATAAAGGTACGGGTAAAACGGCTAATGTCTGGGAAAGCCTCTCATTCCGTTCTAAGGCTTTCGGCCGGATTGACCACGGCTGCCTTGATGGATTGATAGCTTACTGTCAACAGGGTTATCAGCAGGAGAAATGATCCGGCCAGGGCGAAGATCCCCCACCCCATCTGCGTCCGATAGGCAAAGCCTGCCAGCCACGCATGCATCAGCCACCAGGTAAGGGGAAAGGCGATCAGCATGGCAAGTATTATCAGGTAGATGAAATTCCTGGACAGCAATAGGGTGATATTTCCTACGGAGGCTCCCAGCACTTTGCGGATGCCTACTTCCTTTGTACGGGATTCCGCATTGAAGGCCGCCAGTCCGGAAAGCCCCAGACAGGAGATGAGGATCGCCAGCCCCGCAAAATACCTTGACAGAAGCGACACTCTTTGTTCACCAACGTACATAGCCTGGAAGGCTTCATCCAGGAATTTGTATTCGAAGACAAAGCCCGGATTGAACTGCTTGTACAGATCCGTCATTTTCGACAATACCTCCTTTTCCCGTCCTGCCGTCAGTCGGACCATTACGGTGGAGGTATGCTGCGGGTTAAAATAAAATACCATCGGCACTATGGCCTCATGAAGGGATGTAACATGGAAATCCTTTACCACTCCCACGATCGTCCTGTCCTGCCCCCACATGCTGATAGTGGCGCCGACGGGATGCTGCAATCCCATGATCCTGGCAGCCGTCTCATTGATCAGGAGCTTTGTATCCTCTGCTCCGAATGTTTTGGAGAAGGTCCTGCCCTCTTTCATCTGTATACCCAGGGTCTCCGTCAAACCAAGGTCCAACGCCCGTACGCCAAAATTCACATTCAGGTCCTTTTCCTTTCCGGGCCAGTAAATGCCATAGGTAGAGGATCCCATATCGGGCTGCGTAATATTCTGCTCCATCGTGGAAGCGCTTACGACACCCTGTATATTCCTCAGCTGTGTAAGAAAGGCATCCGTATTCTGCACCAATGTCCCTTCTTTATCGAAATAGACGACATGATCCCTGTCATATCCTAAATTCTTGGATTGTATATACGCCACCTGTTTATAGATGACGATCATCGAGACGATGAGCACCAGCGAGATGGCAAACTGAAAGACTACCAGTCCTTTTCTTGTCAATAGCTCTGCTGCGGAATTCCGCAATTTGCCCTTCAATACAACAATGGGTTTGAACCTGGACAGGTAAAATGCAGGATAGCTGCCGGCAAGCACACCCGTGATCAGGGTAATACCCAGCATGCCGCTTGCCACCGACGGCGAGAAGATTACGGCAAGATGTTTGCCCGTCACCTGGTTAAATACAGGCAGCAGCGCCATCACCATGACCACCGCCAGCAACAGGGAGAAAAATGCCGCCAGCATGGCTTCGCTCAGGAATTGATAGACAAGCCTCGTCCTGGTAGACCCCATCACTTTTTTGATGCCGACCTCTTTTGCCCTGCGGGAAGCTTTGGCCGTAGAGAGGTTCATAAAATTGATACAGGCTATTATCAATATGAAGATGGCTACGATGGAGAATATACGTACGTATTCGATCCTTCCTCCTACCTGTACTCCATTCTCATACCGGCCATACAGATAGGCGCTGGAATATGGCCTGACGGAAAGCGTAAAGGTGGTTTCCTTATAATATTTTTTGATAAAGCCGGCGATCTTGTTATCAAAGACGGCAACATCAGTCCCTTTCTTCAGCAAAAGATAGGTGACCGGTCCCTCATTGTACCATTTCTGACCATTGGTCCAGATATCATTGACCAGCAGGTCATGTGTGAGAATGAAATCAAAGTTCATCGAAGTGTTGGACGGCAGCCGCGCGACGATACCCGTCACCATCGACTCTTCTTTTTTTCCATAGAACTCCCAGCTGACGGTCTTCCCCATGGCCTTATCCGCTCCGCCAAAGAGCCGGACAGCCATGTCTTCAGTAAGCACTATCGAATTCTTATCGGCCAGCACCTGTTCCGCCCGGCCCTGCAACAGATCAAAGGAGAACAGCTGGAAGAAATCCTTGCCCGCAAATATACCGCTGGTCTTTATCACTTTGTCGGACGCGCGCATCTGTACATATGCTCCAACGCTTTTTAAAGAGAGGACGGGGACGGCTGCTTCCACTTCCGGCAGGTCTCTCTTCATGACCTCTGCCAGCATGCCTTGCGTTGACTCATGGACTTGTATCTCATTATTGATCTTATTCTTTTCCATCACCTGGTACAATTGGCTGTCTTTGGCATGGAACTTATCGAAATGCAGTTCATCATTGACCCAGAGATAGATCAGGAAGGCGCAGGCCAGCCCTGTCGACAGCCCGATCAAATTGATAAAAAAAGATGCTTTGTGTCGTTGGACACTCCTTATGGCGATACGCAGGTAATGTTGGAGCATTTGTCTTGGAATTTCACCTTATCCATCCAATGGAATGCCGGGCTTTTAGAGTGCTGATAGACAGTAATATAGAGGGAGATTAAATATGGCCATTGCCCGTTTCCGTACACTTTTCGCTTCAATACGGTACACTGGCGGAGCTTTGCAGGTAAACGATGCTTTTATTTTTTTGCAGGTAATCCACGGTACCCTTCCGGTCGCGATCCTCTATACGTAGGATCTCATACCCGAACAGGGAATAAACAAGGTTGTTATATTCGGCATCTATCTTCTTAGGGTGATGCAGGCATCTCTTCAATTCGCTGTCGATGGCTTTTTGGTCGTGGTATAAAAGCAGTAAGAGCTTAAGCTTTTTTGCCGCCGCTACATCGAATAATAAGGATAGACACAGACGGCTATATGCCTTTGCAGTATCCCCCCTTTCCAGGTACATCTGAGCTACCCGGGGTGATATCTTCGCATGATAGTCCTCCCAAGCGTTGCCGCAGTTAAAAGGTGTACAATATACAGTATCTGCCCATAACGTATATTTATACACGGAGTCGGGCGAGTCGTTGAATAGTTCGCTTAGCTGAAAGGCGATATTGGGTTTTCCCAGGTATTGATGGTAATAGTCGTCAGTGCCGAGCTCATAAGGGCAATAAGCACAGCTGCCGGTAGCAAGCCCTTTTTGCCAGATCCTTGCGGCGTCCTGTCGTCTGCCCTGCGCCCTGTAGATCTCCCCTAATTTCAGACATGCGCCCGAACTAAGACCCTCTATGGGATACGCTTTGTCCAGGTCTTCGTATTCGCGTAGCGCGGCTGCCGTATCATTTCGTTTCAACAGGCTGTCGGCAGCCTGCATCCCATCGCATATAAGCGTACGGTCATGCTGTGCCTCTGCCCTGATACAGATCAGCGAAAGGAACAATATGCCATATCGCATCAGCATAGTATACCACTCATTTCATAGAACATAATAAATAGCAGGATCAGTGGTGTCAAGCTTAATGCAAGTGCAGCCCACAGGCTGGCAACAGCATATTTACTATCCTTTAAACGATGGGGCACCCATAATATAGCTATATAGAACAGATCGACAGCGGCTACAAACAAAGTTGACTGCCAAAGGTCTGTTCCCTTGTATGAGCCCTGGAATGCTACCCCGAGCCAGATAATGGTCGTCACTGTTATGCATATTGCTGAAATAATTATGGATGTGCGTCTTAGCGCTCTCATACCCTAATAATACTCAAAAATCTCTTAAAGAACTGTCAATTTTTTCGCTCTTTTATCCTGTTCAACAGCAGGAAGATCACCGCCAAATAGGCAATAAAGCAATACAGGCTCACCCTATAGGCCTGGTGATAATCCCCTGATTGGGACAGCATGGAAAAGAACAGCCCGCCCAGCATGCTTACCCCCGCCGCCGAAGAGAATTGCTGTATGGTGGAATACACTCCGCTACTGCTACCCGCCATGGCTGCCGGTACATCCCGTAAGGATACATTGAGCAGGGATGGCAGGACCAGTCCGCTGCCCAATCCAAATACCATATAACAGGCCACGATCGCTGCCGAGGCCGGAGCGGATGCACCAAAGAGAGCTATTTGGGACAGGAACGACACCGCCATGATCGCACATCCTGCCTGCAGCATCCGGATGCCATATTTACCCGCATGACGGATGGACCACCAGGAAGAGAACATATAGGCCCAGCCCAGCGCCGTAAACAACAGGGACGCCGTATAAGGCCCTATCTGGTAACCCTTTTGCAGCAGGATGGCGCATGTGAGCAGGAATGCATTGTGCAATCCAAAATAGAAGAATACCGCCAATACGCCCGTATTGAAGCTTTTGATCCTGAAAAGATGCAGGTCTATCAACGGCTCCCGGCTCGTGCCCTCGGTGCTCTTCAGATGACGGAAGAAGATATATAGACCCGCCGCAGCGCCTGTCAGCAGGACGTAGGACCACCAGGGCCATCCATACTCACGGCCTTGTGTCAGCGGATAGATGATGCAAACAAGGGATAAAGTCAAAAGCACCACTCCTGTCAGGTCCAGCTTACGCTGTTTGTTCTGGCTGGACTCTTTCAAAAACAAGGCCGCCAGTATCACCGCCAGCACGCCGATGGGAAGATTGACAAGAAAGATCAACCGCCAGGGAGCCTGTATCCAGCCCGCATGTATAAAATAACCCCCAAGGAATTGCCCCAGGATGGCTGCCATCCCCTGCACGATCCCATAATAACCAAAGGCCCTGTTCCTGTCATTGCCTTCCCGGAAATTCAAATGGATCAGCGTGACGGTCTGCGGTACCATAAAGGCGGCAGAGACGCCCTGGAAGAATCGGAAGGCGATCAGTTCCCCGATGGAGCCTGCTACCCCGCAAAGCACGGAGGTCACCGTGAAGGCCAGCAAACCCCAGATAAGCACCTTCTTCCTTCCAAACTTATCCCCGATACGGCTCCCCGTAATAAGAAAGACGGCATATCCTATCAGGTACACCGCCACTACCAGTTGCACCTTGGCATCGCTGGCGGCATAGTACGACTGAATGGTAGGCAGACTCACGTTCACTATAAAAATGTCTACTACCGAGATCATGGGCGCCAGCAGAATGACAAACAGGTTCCACCACCTGCGATTGCTCATTTCCCGGGCAGGGATCCTGTCAACGGCGACAGCGGGTAAAGCCTGAACAGAACGGTCTGTTTGCATATATGTAAAATTTTTTATTGTAATAATTTTTGAACGATTTTTTTGGCATTGTCCATCGCCCGCGCATTCCGTTCCAATGACGACTGTACCCCGCAGCCCTCATACAACGATACCAGCATCTCCACCAACTCTTCCATCTCCCGGGGAGATCGTTTACCCGGCAGCGCCGCAATGTTCTCTTTCAGCATATTCCTGACATATTCTTTATGCCGAAGCACGATGGCCAGCGCCGCCTCATCCAGGTTGGGCATCTCATATACCACCCGGATAAATGTACACCCCTTGAACCCCCGCCTGACAGCCAGGATCTTCCGGTAATCGAAAAGAGCGAGTATCGTCTTCTCCCCTGCCGCCTTGCCCTTGCAGAACTCCTCGAACTCGGACCGCCACTGGGCGGTGGCATCCTCCAGATAGGCCTGCAGAATAGCTTCCTTCGAAGGGAAATGCTCATACAGACTGGCCTTGGCCACCTCCGACTCCTCGATGATCTGATTGATCCCCGTAGCCTGGAAACCCTGCTCATAAAAAAGACGTGTCACCGTATCCATTACCCGCGCCCTAACTTTGGAATTTGCTTTCATACCGTAAAATTAGGAAGAAATGTTTAAACAGACAAGTCTGTATGTTTTTAATTTATCAATGACCCCATCTTTTTTTCCAGCACCACCCTCTCCGCCGGCGACCCGGCCAGTTCCAGCGCCTGTATAAAATGCCGCCTGGCCTGCTCATTATCCACACCGGTGTACAACTCCCCCAACAGCGAATGATAAAAAAGATTCCCGGTCAGCTGCAACGACTCGGCCTCCGCTATCGCCCGCTCCCTTCCATACACCCGGTAAAAAGCATACGCCCTGTTCAACGCCGCCACGGGAGAATACTCCAATATCAGCCGCTGATTGTACAGCCGGAGTATGTTCGCCCATTTTTCTCCTTCCTCCGCCGGATGTGAATGCCACCACGCAATGGCCGCCTCCAGGTGATATTTAGACACTTCACCGCTGCGGATAGCCCATATAAAAAAATCATTTCCTCGTTGGATCAGCTCTTCATCCCAGCGACGAATGTCCTGGTCCTCGTATAAGACCAGTTCCCCGCTGTCATCGATCCTGGCGTCGAAACGGGAGGCCTGAAAACACATCAGCGCCATCAATGCATATACTTTGGGCACACGGGTGGATGCATTCCCGATCAATAAATAGGTCAACCGCATGGCCTCCAGGCAGAAATCCTTCCGCATCACTTTGTCGGGGCTGGCCGAATAATATCCTTCATTGAACAAAAGATAAAGACAGACGAGCACGGTATCCAGCCTTGCGCTGATCTCCCCGTTGCCGGGGACGGCGATCTTTACCTCCTCCAGCCGCAGCTTTTCCTTTGCCCTGAACAGCCGCTTGTTGATATTCGACTTTGTGGTCAGCAAAGCCCGGGCTATCTCATCGATGCTGAACCCGCACAACACCCGCAGGGACAAACTGACCTGGGCTTCTACGGGAATAGAAGGATGACAGATGGCGAACATCATCTGCAGCTGGCTGTCGGTGATATTCTGCGGCGACAGGTCGATGTCCATTTCAATGCTTTTCTCGCCGTCCGTGGTCAGCTCTTTCTTCACCTGCCGCTGGAAGACCCTGTCATGCTTCAGACTGTTCAGCGCATTGTTCCTCGCCACGGCATATAACCAGGACACAGGGTTGGAGGGCACTCCCCTCAAACCCCATGTCTCGGCGGCAGACAGGAAAGTATCGCTGACAATGTCTTCGGCCACATCCATATAGGCTATCCCAAAGCGACTGCATAGCACGGTCACCATCTTGCCATACTCCTTTCTGTAAAGTTCCGGTATCAGCTGCCCTTCATCCATCTTATTTATTGTCATCAGGTGCAACCAGAGGTCTTACCTCGACCTTGCCGCCCTGGGCAAAAAGGATCGGGCATCCTTTGGCCATTTCAACGGCCTCGTCGACAGTTTGTGCCTTGACGATAATAAAACCGTTGATAAATTCTTTTACTTCCGTATACGGCCCATCCGTGACCACATTGCCGGACGCTACGGTTTTCGATTCCTTTATACCAAGACGGTGACCGCTGCTGGACAGCCTGTCCCTGGCGGCAATGCTGCCCATCCAATTGCTCCAATGGGTCATTCTCTCCTGCATCTGCGCTGGGGTGATATCGGCCGCGGCAGACGTAAAATCTCCTTCAACACGGAAGATCAATGCAAACTCTTTCATTTTGATACATTTTATGGTGATTGAATACCCTATAAACAATCCACCTTTTACGGATAGGGCAATTCCTTCAAAAATAATTTTTTTCCCTTATTTTGGCGGAATTCATCCTCTAAGTTGTCGTTTTTACACCGCCTCAAATCATGAAGCGAATTCTAGCTTTGTATTGTCAATAAAACTTAAACAGCGTTATGAAAAATTTACTCAAAACACGTAATCCTCTTAGATCGATATTGCTAATTGCAATTATGTTTGCGGCATCCCGGTCAAACGGACAACAGATCCAATCTACCAACAGTGGTTATGTACCTGTCAATGGGATCAAAGTTTATTATGAAGTATACGGCGAGGGAAGGCCCATAGTTCTGCTACATGGCGCTTTTTTGACAATCGATATGAACTGGGGTCAATTGATCCCTGAGCTGTCAAAAAACAGGAAAGTAATTGCCATTGAATTGCAAGGGCATGGACATACGCAGTTCTCAGATAGAAAGTTATCGCATGCTACTTTAGCAAGCGATGTGGAAGGAGTAATGGACTACCTGAAGATCGACAGCGCTGATGTAGCAGGATATAGTTTTGGCGGCGCCGTTGCTTACCAGTTTGCTATACAAAGTCCTAGACGGGTAAGAAAATTAGTGATCATATCTTCTACTTATAAAAGCAGCGGCTGGCTACCTGAAATAAACAGTGCGTTTAAGTCATTGAAGCCTGAGTTTTTTGCGAATAGCCTTATGAAAACCGCATACGATGCAGTGGCGCCTGATAAAACGAAATGGACAAAGTTCTTAGAGCAAATGATCGCTTTCGCCGGGATGCCATTCGATTTCGGCGACTCCAATATTTCGAAAATTTCCGTACCTGTACTGATCATATCCGGCGACAACGATGGACTGGATAAGATCGAGCTGATAAAAACATATAAATTGTTGGGAGGCGCCGTTGCCGCTGATATGGGACCAATGCCAAAATCGCAATTGGCCATCGTTCCTTCACAAGGACATGTGAGCTTGATGATGCAGACGACAACGATCCTGACCTACTTGAACAGCTTTTTAAAATAGCTTATGAGGTCCCCTCTTAAAATGTCTTTCCCTCGATGAGGAGCTCCCGTTGTATCCCCTGTGTCAATAATTCAGGAGAGATGCCCTGACGTCCGTCTGCCATTGCCCGAAGACAGCAATACCGCACGATGTTCATGATATTCGCGCCTGACAGCTTATAACGTTGTGCAATGCTGCGAAGGTCCGTGTCGGGGTCGGGACGCAATTGCCCGGGGAAGGCCGACTGCCAGATCTGCCACTGTTCATCCGGCGTGGGATAGGGAAAATAGATCACGGACTGGAATCTGCGAGTAAAAGCCTCGTCCATATTACCTTTGAGATTGCTGGCTAAAATGACCAGCCCGTCAAAGGTCTCGATACGCTGCATGAGATAGGATACTTCCTGGTTGGCATACCGGTCGTGCGCATCTTTCACCTGTGTCCTTTTCCCAAACAAGGCGTCGGCTTCATCAAAGAATAATATCCAATCCCTATACTCCGCCTCGTCGAACAGACGGGAAAGGTTCTTTTCCGTCTCGCCGATATATTTCGATACCAGCGACGACAGGTCGATACGGAATACGGTCTTTCGGAAATCCTTGCCTAGTAAAGTGGCGCAGATGGTCTTGCCCGTTCCGGGCGGACCGTAAAAAAGCGCTCTGTATCCCGGGGCCAGCTTTCGGGCCATGCCCATGCCTTTCATCAGCTCTTCATGATGATGATGCCATGATCGCAGATCGTCCAATAAAAGCATGGTCTGTGGATTGAGCACAACATCATTCCAGTTGAGCTCGGTTCGGAGCTCGCGGGCGGGAAACTGGCTGCTGAACATAGGCAGGTGCTCACGCCCCGTGGCGAAATACGTCACCATCCCGGCGTGAAGGATGAGCTTGCCGCTGATCAGAGGCTCTCCATCCGGCGGACTTTCCAGCGTCAATATTCTCTTCCTGGAAAAGAAATGGTCGGGATGAAAAGTCTGGTGAAAAAGCTCCATACGTTCCTTCCAGTTCTCTCCTGCCAGAAGGAACAAGGCTGTCTCGCTTGTGGGAATGAACCCACGGAACTGCCGTCCCCGTAGCCCTCCGATCTGGGGAAAATCCCCCGAAGAGCTAAGGGCCTGCTGGATCACCTCGTCAAAGAACCCCGGCCGGATGTGCGGGGCCAGGGCGATCAATAAAAAATAATGGTCTGTAAGGCTCAGTCCATTCTTCTTTACGAATTCTCCCATAGGGCCTGCCGCCCTGTCCAGCGAAGGCAGCGCGATAGAGCGAGAGGATGGCCCCTCATTGGAAAAATGCGCATAGATGCGGGACTGTACCAGGTTGGCCAGGGCGGAGAAATAATGGTCCCATTGCAGGTCTGCGGCCTCTGCGGAAGGACGTGTGTCCGTATGTCTGTATATGGGGAATTTATCCATTTTGTTGTACTACATGCGCCAGTTCGTGCGCCAATAGCTCCCGGCCTACATTGGAATTGGGATTGTACTGGCCCTGGTTGAAATAAATATCATAGCCATGCGCAAAAGCCAGCGCATGGATGGATTCGCAGATATCCTGCGCTTCTTTGTCCGTATGGACCCGCACCTCTCTGAAGGAACTGTGGAACTTTCTTTCCATTTCTACCCTCACTTCATCCGGCAGAGAAAAACCCATGCCTTTTCGACGCGCCAGCAGCTTCTCCAGGGCGGATGTACCCGGCCCGGCGGCGACAGCGTCTTTTTTTTCCGACCGTTGGACAGGACCAGGCTGCTCGTCCTCCTTCTTTTCCATTTTTTGCACAGGTTTCTCCTCTTCTTTTTTTTCTGCCTTCTGCACCGGCTTTTCCTCTTCTTTCTTCTCCGCCTTCTGGACAGGTTTTTCCTCCTCTTTTTTCTCTGCTTTCTGTACGGGCTTCTCCTCTTCTTTTTTGTCCGCCTTTTGAACAGGCTTTTCTTCCTCCTTCTTATCGGCTTTCTGCACCGGCTTTTCCTCTTCTTTCTTCTTATCCGCCTTCTGGACAGGTTTCTCCTCTTCTTTTTTCTCCGCCCGCTGCACTTGCTGACCCGTCACCTGTTTGGCGGCGGAATCCGCCTCTTTTTCCTGTGGATCATTCGAGTGACCGATATCGAGCTTTCGCTGGATCGCTCCTCCCTGAAAGAAAGGCGCTTTTTCTTCCGCTGCCGGCTTCGAAAAGAATGACCTTTTACCAGGCTCCTCCAGCTGTCTGCGGATCTTTTTTCTCCTTAGACTCATAAAAATGTATTTATTGATGAATGTATTTGCTTACGAACAGATGCGCTTTTTCACCGTACTCCGGCGCCTCGGACTCCGCCATTTCCCGTAGGATCGCGACCGCCTCCTCTCTCCTGTCCAGCTGAAATAAAACCAGACCGCGATAGTAGCGTGCCTTGACAAATCCGGGATCGATGCTCAGCGCCATGTCGAGCTCCTCCAGCGCATCTTGTGACCGGCCTTCGGACAGCAGCACCACGGCCAGGTCCGTCCGGGCCTTTATACTCCGGGGATACAGCCGGATCAGCCATCTCAGCTCCTGCTCCGCCTGTTGCCTGTCGCCGGTGCTCAGGTACACGAGGGCCAGGTGATAACGCGCGGACTCGTTGCCGGGGTCCAGTCCCAGCGCCTTTTGCAGATATTCCTTCGACAGCCCGTAATCCTTGCGTAAGAGGAAAAGGATGCCCAGCTGCCCCCATGCGGCGGCATGATGCGGGTCCCGCTGAACGACCAGCTCCAGCAACATCTTTGCATCCCCCATCCTCTCCAGGTTCATCAGGGTCCTTGCCAGCTCCACCCGGTAAGTCATGTCCTCCGGCTTCAACTGTACGGCCTGTCCCCATGCTTCGGCCGCCTCCACGGGCTGACCCGCTACCATAAAGAACTTTGCGTACATCTCCCAGTTGCCGGCATTTTCCCGGTTGATCTCGACGGTACGGGTATAATGCGTATAAGCCTGTTCCATCTCGCCCTTTGCCAGATGCAGGTTGGCCTTATTGAGATGCGCTGTTTCGCTGGCAGGGTCGCTCTGGATGGCCGCCTCGAAATGCCGGAGCGCCTCGTCGAAGTCGCCCGTTTGCGTGAGCAGGAACCCCAGGTTGTTATGCGCCGTGGCGTTCCGCGGATCTGATTCCAGGGATTGGAGGAAATAGTTCCTTGCTTCTTCTCCCTTTCCTTCCAATTGCAGAAGCACGGCCCTGTTGTTTAGTTGAATAGATTCTTCCATATCGGGCATGTATAAATGTTATTTAATCATCATCGTCGCCAAATACGGCGTCTTTTATCTTGCCGGCAATGCCTTTTGCCGTACCCAGTATATCGACATCGGGCTTGATCACCTGGACATCGTCGAAGGAGATATTGAATGGCTGACCTTCCTTATAATGCACAGGGAATATCAAACCGAATTCGAAACCTGGCCCGTATTCGAAGGATGCCAGGTTGTACCGCCATTCCTTCGAGATGGAGGTGATCCACAGGTCGAGGCTGGCCCTCGCAAACAGATTGACATCGAACTTGAATTTAGGCTGTACCATGATCTTGCCTTCCGCATTCAGCTCCAGACCCGAAGTGGGGTTCCACGAGACATTGATACCCGCGGAAGCCTCTCCTTTCAACCCTACCCCTGCCACCAGCTCGATGCCGCCGGTCAGGCTGGCGATACCTACGCTCAATCCCAATCCCAGGCTGGCATGCAGGTTCAGACTGGCTTCCGCCGGTATGGCAAAAGTGCCGCCTCCGGACAGGGTCGTCTCTTCCGGATGGGATGGGTTGTATTCTATCTGTCCATACAATCCTCTCAGCTGTCCCGGGCCGATGCTGGCCTTGAAATCCAGACCGCCTCTTATCTGGGCTACCAAGCCCAGGCTCTTTGGACCTAAGGGAATGGCGAATATCGGGATCTCGATGGTCGGCATTTCGAACAAGGTCTTCTCGAAGGACTTTTGCGAAAAAACATCCACGGTGCTGGGCAGCTCGATCCTTCCCAACACCTTCAGCTCCCCATTGGGCAGGAACTGCACGCCCGCCGTGGCCGCCAGCCAGGGTGTGATCTGGATGGTAAGCGATCCTCCTCCATAAATAGTCCATTTGCTGCCTGGTTCCCCGGAAGGGTTACCCTGGGCATCGATGGGCCGGTTAGTAGCTCCGGCCTTGATATCGCCCTTGGCCATTCCCTTTTCGAAATGTACAGTGGCTTCGATGGTCAGGGCGCCGTCATCGTATTGAACTGTCAGTCCCGTATTGATACCCGGGAAGTCGAATTCGGCGACACCGCTGCCTTTAACCTTATATCCTTCGCCCGCATTGCTTTCAAGCGTTACATTCAGCTCCCCTTTCTTCAGACGGGGGATATCGTTGCTCAACTGCAGCTTGCCGCTGATGAGGAATTGCTCTTCGGAATACTTTAGTTCGAAACTGCCTTGCTTTACCCCTTTTATATCCGGCTCTACCGTGCCCGATGCAGCCAGCGTGCCTTCACTATATGCAATGGTGGCGCTGGCTTTCTTTATCCCTTTCACTTTTTTGGGCGGGATATTGATGGTGCCTTCCACGGCCCATTTTTGGTCTACGTACTTAACCTTGACATTGGCGTTGTCAAAGAGCTTTTTATCGAAATTGAACTCGCCTTCTACACTGAATTTCTTTTGCGTACCCAGGAAAGCCCTTATCGAACCCTCACCCACTTTATTGATCTCGAACTGTACTCCCCCCGAAAATTCCAGACCAATGGTGCCTGCCTTGATCGTCAGGCTCGCCCCGGTGATCTTGAACGGCGCCGGCACCTTGAATTCGTCCGCCGTAAAGGTCTTTTCCAGGTACAGATCATTCCCTTCCAGGACAAAGCTGATATCGGCATTGGCAATGATAGGAATGCTGGGCAAGATCTTACCACGGATGACAAGCCCTTTTTTATCATCGATGTCTATCTGCTGGAAATCGATAGGGCTCAAACCTGCCGCCTCGATCAGCTCTTTGAACTTAGGGCTCCATTCGCTGGACCGGAGCGTCCCGATATGAGGAAGCCCCTGCATGGAATAGACATTGACATCGAGATCGCCCTTTTTTATGTCGAGATACTTCGTGATATTCTTATTATCCTTGAAGATCTGTATCGAGATGCTGCTCCCATTTTGTACAACATTATTGGAGTCGAAGCTGATATTGGACTTGGCCGGGTTGATGGCAAAATTCCCTATATTAATAGTATTTCCTTTCAGCTTGCCTTTCTCCATCTTGAATACATGGGGAGAGCCTCCCTGGGGTCCGAGGAAAAGAACCAGCTTTTCTTCGTTGTCCGACAGCCCCAGCGTATCCCGGTCCTTTTTTTCCAGGGGCTTCAACGGCGTGACGGATTTACCTCCTTTGATATCCGCCTTTGTATAGATATCATCCTTACCAGGCTCTTTGACCCCTGCCAGGTCTTTTCCCAGCGCGGAGAATTTTATGGTGTAACGGTTGTTCTTTTTTATATCATCCACTTCCGGCTTGCCCTTTGACCAGAAATTGCTTTTGGCTGCGGCCTCGTTGACCAGATCCTGTATCTTCTTATCCTTCTCTGTTTTCAATACCTTGCCGGATTGTACATTGATCTTGGCATCCAGCAGCCATAAATTGCTGAAATTGTCCGGACCGCCGATCTGGAACTCATGAATATGATCTACATGGAAGGAGTGATAGCTGCCGGAGGCGTCCCAGAAAGGCCGGCTTATTTTTCGCTTGATATCATCCTTATTGCCGATGAGGAAGCCGCCTTTATACTTCAATGCAAATACATCCTTCTTGTCATTGATCGCATTTTTTTCGACGGCAAGTCCCTTCGCCAGGTCTTCAACTTCACTCATGGCCATCATCCCGGACTCCCAATCCGCCAGCTGTGTATCTTTTCTTTCCGTTTTCGGGATCTCCAGCTTACTGGCGTCGGTGTCGTTCCTTTTGAATTTGGGTATATCGATGGTCTTGACCTCCAGCACATAGGTGCTACCGCTGCGGGTGACCTTTCCCTTGTCCCCGTCATGAGGGTTCTTTTCCTTGCCGTCATCGCCATCCGCCCGCTGGATGCCCTCTCCTGCGCCACCGGCGATACCCATGGTCTTCATTTCAGGACTTTGTGAAGAGACATCGGTATGTTGTGGTGGAGGCGCCGCAACCATGTTAGGAGAGGGACTGCTGCCTGCTTTGCGTTGTACGCTGTTTGCTTTCGACGCTCCCTGCTGGACGGTATGCGTCAGCTCATGGGCCAACAGATGATCTCCTTCTTTGGTAGCTGGGCGGTATTCCCCTTCATTGAAATAAATATCGCTGCCATGGGTAAAGGCCCTGGCGCCGATGTTCCGGTTCATTTGCACGGCATCTGATCCCGTATGCACCCGTACGCCACTGAGGTCGGCCCCCAATCCGGATTCCATTTGCGACCGGGTGTCTTCCGGCAAGGCGCTTCCACTGCCTTTCGATGCACGGAGGCTGGATTCCATGGCATCGCCCGCTTCCGCAGCGGCGCCGCCATTCCCTTCTTTGCTTTGCAAGCTCATCTCATCCCCCCCGGCACTATTCTGCTCCATGGCGCTGGGGCTTTCAAATGCCCGCTGGGCCTGGAGATGGGAGATGCTACCTGGCAGCGGCATGGCCTGCGCCGTCTCATCTTCGTCCGTCCGCATACGCTGGACAGGCGGGTTGGTATATGCCTGCTGGGTGATCCGGTCCGCATGCGCATCCGCCTCGCGTTCATAAGCATCCCCCGCGGGATGGACTTTTAGCTTGGGTTGAAAAAAAGGAGCTCCTCCCTTTTCTCCAAAAAAAGGTTCGCCTGCTTCCTTCGAAAAGAAGGAGGCATCCGGGTCGGCTGCTTTTTCCGTCGCCGGCCTGGCCGTCGTTTTGGATTGTTTATGAAGGGAGGAGCTCATATTCAGATGGTCTAGCTTTTCTTACGTCGCAGCATCCTTAGGATAAGTACCAGCAAGATCAGGATGATCAACCAGAGCCACCACTTTGTCCACCATTCGGAAGATGGGGGTGGTGGCGGCGGCGGTGTTTCTTTCTGCGGTATATTGGCCACCAGTACCTCCTCACCACCCACCAGTGTTTTATTCCCCGATGCATCGACTATAAACTCTTCGAAAAGACTCGAGAAGGTCTGCGGCTCTTTGGGCTCTCCTCCCTTTCTGGTCAATCCGACTGTGACGGGATAATGCTCACCGGGCTTGAATGGCATAGGCGGCAGTACGAGCTCAGGTCTGCTCAATGTGATCAATCCTTTTATGGAATCAAAACGCGCATACCTGTTTGAGCCGGCGAGTTTACCCGCATCGGGCCATTTGCTCTTAGGTAATTTTGAGATATCCAATGTCAGCTCGAAATTATTTTCAAAGAATTGAAGGTTCGTATTGGGCACGGCCCTCCATTCGAAGCCTACGTTCTTCGTCTCCTTGAAACCGCTGAAATCCCCGATATTGAATACCTTGAAATAGGGCGTCTGGTTGGTGGGGAAGAAGCTCAGGTTCCGCCAGGCCATTCTCGGCTGGCAGCTCACCCGTCCGTTGATGTCGGTGGATGCCTTTCCACAGTAGTCATTTGCCTCGCCATTCTCCTCGATCTCGGAGACGATGCAGAAGTGATCGCCGGAATTCTTCAGCTCGGGGATCGTAGTACGATAGCGTACCACCACATATTTCGCAGAATCATCTCCTGTATTGGAAGTCTCAGGCACGAGGAAAATGCCGATGCTGTCATCCGACTGGGCCGACCCGTGAAATGTCAGGCTGCTGTTACAGTTTGTACCGGTGGACAGTTTGGCAAATTGCGGAGGAGCGACCTTTAACCCCCCGGGCTCTCCTTCTGTATACGTCAGCTGGATCGGCAAGGTCAATCTTGGCGCCGTGGCAAGGTCGAAGCCGGCAGTACCTGCCTCGAGGATATATAATTTGAGACAGAGCTTGTAATTGGCGCTAATGGGAAGATTTCTTCTGATCACTGTCTGTATGACGACGTCCTCTCCCTGTGCCACCGTGTTGTGAAAAGATCCTGTTATAATGGTAGGATCCCCCGTGCAGGCGATGGCAATCTCATCCTTGCTTTTAATGGAGGGCAAGGTGAATATATTCGCGTCAGCGGTGGCTAGGCGTACGCCGATGTGGGAACTGGTATAATACGACATGCCCGGGCTGCTGACCAGGTTGGGATTGGGTTTGCTGCCATCGTCATTGGTGAGTCCGGCAATGGGGCAATAGGCCGGCTGAGTATAGCCAAGCCCATAGCTTACGCAGTGATCGGTGTTTTGGTCGGGAATGGAAAATGTAGCCTTTTGCGCCAGGGCCGGGGCCGCAAGAGAAAAAAACAAACAGGCGTACGACAGCAGTCTTTTAAAGAATGGACCGTTGAACAGCCTGGTCTGGTGTACTGGGGGGATTTTTTTCATGGTTAATCTATTTTTTATAGTGAATGATTCCAGTGTACGACAAACAGGGCGTCCATCCAGGGCATCCGGATAGCGCTAAGGGTGAAAGGGAGTGAATCCAGTAAAATATCGACGGCCTGCGGATCCACCGTGATATGCCATTCTTCCCGTACCTTTTCCACTGTCCCCCTGCGGAGGAGGAAAGTTTCCCTAAGCGCGGGCACCGAGCAGTCTCTGAGGATCTGCCAGTGTCCGATAAAGGTCTGCAGCAGCCGTTCCGTTTCCGCCAGATCATCCCGCCGCCATTGGGGCCGGTGAACCAGCGGCTCCCCGATTGGCATGCCGCATAATATTTTACCCAACGCACATGCGTATTCCGGGAGTTCCATATCTCCGCTGGCCAGGTAATGCCACCAGTATACTGCCTGATGCCGGGCGGTCTCATCGCAAAAGCTTCCTTTGTCATCCAGCAGATGAAGATGATCGAAGAAGTGCCGGACATAGGGATACAGCAGCACCATGCCCGCATGAGCGGTATCATATGTGGTTCCTGCGGCGGAAGGTTTATTATCGGGTGAGGCAAAAGCTGTTTCGCGTATGAATTCCGGGATCTCGCGGGCGCTGGGGAATGTCTTTGGCAGCGCCGATGCCAGGAGAGCCTGCAACGATGAGGATACTGTCTGCTGCGGTCCGGCGGCAATATCTTGTCTCATAGAGTGCCGGAAGGATTGCATGATCCTTCCATGGAGATGCCGCCATTCCTTCCTGGTATCGCCCCAAACGACCTGCAGCCACTTGCCGGCGATCTCGTACAGCAGCTGTTCGATGGGCGGCAGCGCATGCCATCTGCTCAGCACTTCGTAAAGTGCTGCCTGTCTGAAGATCATATCCGGAGGATGGGATTGCCGGAGGGACAAAGCTGCTTTTTGCAAATGTCGTATCCAGTGATCTCCCGCCTTCCATATGGTCCCGGCCTCTGAAGGGAGAAGTAATTCCAGCAGCAGTTGCTGTAAGCGTCCGGGGCAATGGGTAACGAGCCTCTTGCTGACAATGGCAGCCAGGTGACAGTATTCATCCACGAAATCCCTCCACAGTCCGGCATATTGTCGTAGGATAGCCAGGAATTCGGTTTCAAGATAATCCTGTGTATAAAAAGCCGCGTCCGACAGTCTGGGATAGCTGCCGGCTCTCAAATAAAAAAGGAAGTCTTCCACCCGTCGTTGTGAAAGGGAGAGGATACTGATGTCCGGGACCTCTTCGCCGGAGGAGATCTGTCTTTGTTGCGCGGCTGTGTCCGTCCGTGCTGTAATTTTTGCCAGGGAGCTTACCGCATGACGGGAGAAATACAGCTCCAGCTGCTGCAATAACTGTTGCAGCAGCTGGCTTCGCCAATCGCCGTCGGCGCTGATGTACAGGTCGATGGAAAGTTTCCCGATCGACCATACGGCGTCCGGGTCGGATAGCGTATCGAATACCTTATCCAGCGGCTCCCAGAATCCGGTGGTGCCCAGGAGGCATAGCTCCTCCTCTATCCTGTTGGTCATGGAGGATTGACGGGTGATTATATCCAGTTCTATATGGTCTATCCGGTGCATTTTTTATAGTATGATCAGACAGGAGGTGTAGTCACGATGTATGGCGGGGCCAACAGTTTCGGGACGACATCCGTCGAATATTTGGATTTTCGGAAATGATTGAGGAATTTGATCACCTGCCCCTTGGCCGCCGACAGGTTGGTGAGATAGGTCCCCCGGGCCGGCTCTTCCACAGGCACGGGCTGTCCCAGCAGATCCAGCCAGCTTTTCAGGGCTGCTTCAAAAGCGTCCTCTACTGCCTTGTTGTTGATCCAGTACACTTCAGGTATGATATGGGCCGGTGTTTCAATCGCCACGATACGTTCCACCCGTCGCTGGAAATTCGGGTCGTTGAATCTCGGAGGATCGTTAGGGTCCACTATTTTCTGCATGGGCAGGACGATGGTGATCCGGAAGGAATATGGGTCTGTCTGCCAGGCGGAGAGCGAGGTCGACAGGGAATAGTTAGCCTCGGGCAGCAACACAGGCGCGGGTGCGGGCTCTCCATCCAGCGGGCGCAGCAAAATATGTTCGATAAGATAAAAGCCTTCTTTGCTATCGCTGAGGTTCTGACGTTTGAAATCCTGTATATCCATGAAATGAGCCAGCCGTTTTTCCAGTCCCGAGACATTATCGGTATCCCAGACATCGATGCCTGTCAGCTTACGATAACAATATGCCTTATCCCGCTGAGCGGACAGCTGTGGAAAATCCGCGAGAAAATGGCATTTCTGCGTTATGATCTTGCTTTCCGTATCCGTCTCGGATTTGTAACGCCATATGCTGAGGTCATCCGGCGAATGCCCGGCCCTGGCTAGTAAATGATTGAGGAATAGCTGTCTTCGACTGATAAAGTCCGGATCTGTCGTGCCGGCGTCGACGGCATAGGCATTACCCGCATCATTGACAAAGGTGGTCCAATCAGCATAACCTCCATCCAGAAAAGCATTGAGGACAGCCGCCATACCGGGTACGTCATAAAGAGGCTGCCAGGGATAAGTGGTTTTTATAGCCGGGTTGATGGAAAAGATATCCTTCAGCTTCCCAAGCTGAATGGTGTAGTTGGCCATCAGCTGCTCGAACAGGGCAAGGTACGCTTTTAGCTGGAGACGCTGGCTTATGCGCAAGGCATCGGCATCCGAGCGCAGCTCCCCTTCTTTCAATGCGTATACCTCCGGGAATTCGTTCTGGATGGAATAATATTCTCCGATCTCTGCTGTCCTGTCGGTAATGACGGGTGTTGCCGCCACCGCCGTGACGGGGGCCGGTATGGCCGGGGCAGGCAATATTATAAGATCCTGATTGGGGGTATGCAGGATGTCATCCTGGTATATTCGCAGGGTGGATTTCCCTCTGCTGAATCGGGGCTTATATAATTGCGGGTTCACCAGTACGAGACAATTGTGCTCATGCGAAGTGATGATGAGATTGTTTACATAATTGCTGATGCCGAAGTCCTCCAGGGCCTCTACCCCATCGGTCTCCATGAATATGTTTACCAGATCGGAAACATGGATGCTGCCTTCCTGGTCAGCCAGGGGCAGTTCGGTATCGTCTATGAATTGACCATGCAGGTCGGGACCTTCGTAGATACGATCTACGGTCCAGCCCTTAGCCTGCAGCTCTGCCGCTGAATGAAGCGGGATCGCAGGCGTGAAGTAGTCGTCCAGTTTCTTATAGATCTGCGCCAGTACCAATTCCGGGGTGGCGGTGGATGTAAGCTTCAGGTCTGCCTCTACGGCAATTTCCTGCGTCCTTACTATTTTGACGGAGGAAGGGTCTTCTCCCAGGTTGCGGTATTGCTGCAGGAATTCGACCAGCTCGTTCACTGTTATGGCTGTCTCCTTCATCTTTTCCAGGAATACGGGTACGGGGGCCGTAGCAGCCGCATCTTCCAACAGCGTTTTGATAGTGGCCATCTGCTGGCCCTGGGTGGACAGGAGGGGTGGGTTCTTGGGAAGGATATTTACATAGACGCCGATCTTGACAGGCACGGGTCCCGCACCGGTGGTAAGCGTGAAATCCAGTGTCGCCAGGTAGGATAACGGTACGGCTGTGCTGGTTACCGTGGCGATGATAGGATTCAGGGGGAGCCCTTCCGAACAAATAACGGGTATCTCATCCCAGAAAGGAAAGGCAATATCGAAGTTGGCCTGCTCACTCAGCGGATTGATGGTTGCCGGCCTTGAAATAATATTGTTATTCAGATCCAGATCGGTGTCGGGCAGTGCGCCGCCTGATAGGGCATCTTTCAGGTCGATCAGGATACTGTTCAGCCCTTTCAAGGGGAAGGGAGTCGCAGTGCCGGCGGGATTGTCTGTCCTTACAGTGCGGGTGCCGGCGTCATAATACAGGACGGGGGGACAGCCGACAGGTGTCAGCCATGCATTGCGGGTAGAAGGATGGGCCAACAGCAGCTTGCGATAGTCTGTTTCTGTCAGCGGACTGTTGAACAGTACATTTTTCTCATACAGGTCGGGCCATTTCGGATCTGTGTTGATGCTACCCATGAGGGTAGGCATATCCAACCCGCTTTTCAGGATCAGTTCGGTGAAGGCGTAACAGAGGGATTCCAGGATCGTGATACCCGGGTCGTGCAGGTTGTGATCGGTCCATATGCTACCCGCCCGCTGACGCAGCAGCTCCATTCCTTCTTCCCGGAGGTCGTTGAATGGAGTAGCCTGGTTGGTTAAAGTCGTTGTGGCCATAAGAGGTTATAATGCGCGATAAGGTTCGTATATCTTTAGACGTTCTTCCAGGTCCGCCACTTTCCTTTGCAGCTGTACCACCTGCTGTTGCAGCTCCTTGATCGCATTGATGGCGAGGTACACCAGCTCCTGGGACTTGGGATGCAGGACACCGGTGGTGGTTTTGTCATCGGCATTCAACCTCGTTTCATGGACCTCTACCATTTCCGGCAGTACGCGCTGCACTTCCTGGGCGATGAGCCCGATATGCGCATCCCCGTCTATCGTACCGGCCAGCCCATTGTACTCGAAGTGTACGGGGTTCAATTTGGAAAGCGAGTCCAGCCCTCCCTTGAAGGGGGTAATGTTCTTCTTTACCCGGATGTCGGATGGCGGCGGAGTGAATGTGCTCAAAACCTTAAGTATGGGTATGGACACCGTGTTGCCCACGCAATTGATCACGGGAACCGCTATGCCCCCGCCTTTGGTGGAAATAGCCACCGTATCCTCATCGCCGTTGATGGCGAGGTATTTGGTCTTTTCATCCTGCTGCATGAACCAAAACCTTCTCCCCTTGACGCGCATTACGCCTTGCGCACCGTCCGCTATGAAAGAGTAAGTGTCCGTCGAGACGCCAGCCGTGGTGATGATATTCATGGCGGGCAGACCTGCGGCCAGCTGAATATCCACTTCATCACTATTCTTTTTATAGGTGATGAGGTCGGCGACGCCTGGTTTGGTCCAGAATGTATCGCCGCCCCCGCCGGTTGCGCCCAGGTCGACCCAGGCGCTGCCTGTATATCCAAGGAATTTGCCGCTGTCCATCTTGATGGTACCCTGATCAGGTGTGGCATTGGCGGTATTCCCGATGGTAATGGCTCCGCCCACCTGCAGCTTCTCCTTGGGCGCAGATATGTTGATACCTACATTTTTGGTGACAGGGTCGATTGTCAGCCCATCGTCCAGTCCACTGACCTGGGAATCGATCAGGTCCTCGAAGTCCTGCTGGGTAGGACGCATACCCGTTTTGAATTTGCTTTTAAGCGTCGTGCGATCTGTCTTAGCCATGATAACATTATTTTATTTTAATAGAAAATATCAATTGACGCAATTGCCCGCTACGATAAAGTCCCATTCGATGATCATCTGCCCGATGCCGATATTGGCGGCGCCTTTGCATATCGTTTCTGTTCCCAACAGTATGTCCACGCGATGGTACAGGGACGACACCAGTATGCTCCGGGAAGTAGAGGCGACGGCTTGTTCGGTTTCGAAGCCTACCACAAAGCTGTCCCCGATGATCATATCGCTGTCACTCAGCAGACCCGCCTGGGCAATGACGGAATCCGGCGCTTCCCAAACCTTGAAATCAAGCCCGATCTCCATGCACCCGATACCTTCCGTGTCCGGCCCTTCATGGGAGTGGTACATTTTGAAATCCGCCACATAGTCCACGTATTCCAACAGCTCGATCTCCGACCAGAGCACGGACTTGTAAATTTTATTTTCGAACTGGATATCCTTCCCATCCTCGAATGCCCAGGGCGACAATAGCTTCTGAATGGCAGTCAGCAGCTGTCCCCGGTAGTAGCCGGGATCGAAACCATCGTTGAACTTGACCTTCAGGTCTACCAGCACCTGCTCATAGACGGGTGTCTGAACATATACATTCACATGCGGAGAAGTATAACCGCTGATATAGTCCCTTACCTGGTTGCGGAAGACAAGGCTCACCTTCGGCTCAAACGGATTGGATTGACTGTTCCTCTCCTTGAACCCGGGTATGATCAGCAGGCAGCAGCTGCCCGGCGCAAGGTCGCTGCTCGCATCGGCATGTGTCAGGCATTTCACTTTGAAGAGCTGCGGGAATTGTTCCAGCACCATATGCTCGTAATCCCAAAGACAGATGGCCCTGTTCTTATGCCGGATGCGCTCGCTGACCCGGATATAATAATGGTCTGAGGTCTCGGTGGCGCGGCCGCCGAAGGAATCCAGCGGCTGCTGGACCTTTTTTATCCCGGGCATCGAAGGGTCCATCTTTTGAATGGTGCCTGCCGGTAATGGATCATCGTCGAACGAGTCGGGCAGTATGAGGTCCGGCAGACTTGCCGTGGCCACCTGTGTCTGCACGGAGATGATGGATTTTACCTCCTCAGGGCTATCGGTGACCGCGGCTTTGATCCATACCAGGGTCGGGTCGAGGAGGGTATTCGCTCCATCGCTGGTATCCATGACCTCCAGGGATACGATGCCGGTGCGCTGCCATCCCAGGGTTTGATCTGTCAACACTTCCAGACTGGATAAGGGGTACCAGACATTATTTTTCAACACGCTCCATTGAATGGCAGGCGGCTGCTGTTCCATGTCCGTCGTTTCCGCTATTTCCCACAGCGTGTTCAGAATGGAAGGTGTGGGCAGGTCCTGGAGACCGATGTATAGAGCGGCTTCTTCCTCCCATTGAGGGAAGAGTGGAAAGGATGCCTGCGTTGTATCTATGCTTGCTGCGCCGAAAGGCTCGACCTGGTACGCCGTCACTTCCGAGATATCGGCCCAGGCATCGTATCCGACAAAAAGATCTCCGGCGGCAGGTGTATAGGGCGGATTGGGGACGGGAGGATTAGGGGTGACGGCGCCGCTGGCTATTATGACGAGCGCATTGGATAATAGGGTCGGATAATCGCGATGACCGAATGCGCTGATCGGTATCCTGGGGTCCGAGACGATAAAGGAAAAGAGTTCGTCCTTGTACAGGGGCTGATAGTCATCGGTATAAAAATGTCCGTCTGCCGTGTCGTAGGTGAAGTCCACCGTATTGCCTTGCAGCAGGTAAAAGTTCCGGGTATCCCAGTGCTCATCGTATCTCAGGCGTATTACGGCTTTGAATGCGGTGGCGTCCACACCATAGGCGCTATACCAGGCGTTCACGTCCGGAGGAAGGCCTTTCCAGCTCCATTGAACGCTGACCCCGCTGATATTTTTTCCGGCGATCTCAGGGTTTCGCACGGTGAACACGGATCCGATGGCCGGCAGGGGGCCGAAAGGCTGGAAGGTCCTGGATGGGTCCAGCGATGACTGGTCGTTCTCCAGCAGACAGGTAGATCTCAGACCAGCGACCTTCACCTGAATATCTATTTTCCGGACCCTCACCATTTTCAGGTTGTCGAAAAAGCGATTGGACCTGTTCTCGTCGAGCACGATCAGCGCAATGGGAAGGTCGCCGGCAAAGCTGTCCTCCGGCAAAAGCACACCGGGGGGCGTTATGGCGGGGAAATCACTATTCAGTGTAAAGGTCAGGGTAAAAGACTGGCTGCTCCATGTCAAACCGGGAGACACGGCGGGCAGCCAACCCTTCTGTCCGCTGAGCACTATCTTGAAAGCATTGTCGAAATATGGTAGGGTATCTCCGCTCTTCACCGTGAACGTAATAGTGACGGTGCGTACACCTTCTGCCAGCAGAAGGATCGGCGAGGCGATCGCGAAACCTACTCTCGCCGGTATCATGGTCCTGCTGATGGGTGTTTTCCCGATCTGGCTTTCTCCAAATGGCCGCCATGCCTGCCCGGGTGCGGGCATTTTTTTACCCAGGCCGTCCAGCGAATTGGCTACGGGCGCGGCATAGATCCTGTTCTCGGCGGCTGCATCCACGAGTATGCTTTTCAATGAGGCGATGACGCCCCTGTTGATCACCACTTCGTTGTCCAGCGTATAATAGATATCCTGATCCCCCAGCTTTCCGGCTGGGAAGCGGGTACCCATGGGTAATAATTGAGTATCTGTCTGGCGATTGAGCTCGAACTGCAGGTAAACCTGGTCGCCGGAGCCTTTGCGGGGTATGAAACTTAGGAAGTCATGGTAGTAATAATACAGGTGTTGCTTCGTCAGGAGATTGATATCCTGCTGCAGGTGTTTGAAGAGCTGTATGAATATCCATAACAATGCAAGATGTGGCTGCTGGCTGCTTTGTCGATCCAGTAACGCATAGCTGCCGGGCAGCATCTTTTGCCAATTGCCTTGCCTTATGCCCCCGATATTGTAAAAGGCAAACTCTTTCGCTACCTGGTAGATATAGTCATACAGATCCTGCTCTGTCCTGTCGTCGATGAGGACATTGGCAGGCTGTAACGCATCCGCCAGCCGTTCGTTCTGGTTGGTGCCGTCTAACTGAAATCTTGTAGCTGTGCAAGCCATAACAATCCATTATTTTATATAGGGCTTCCTTTATGTAGGCGATCCTTCATCGATATAAAAAGGATACACCATGTTGTATCTCGAATTGGAGGCTATGATAGTATAGCTCACTTCTATCAGCACGAGCCCCTCATCCGACTGCAACGTATCGATGCTGACATCGTCGACAGTTATGCGAGGCTCATAATACAATATAGCCGTCTGGATCAGCTCCTTCATATATGCCAGCAAGGTGGTGGTCAATGGTTCGAAGAGCATGGCATCCAGATTGCACCCGTACTGGGGCTGCATTACCCTTTCGCCCGGGCGGGTGGAGAGCAGCATCTGCAGGCTTTGCTCCACATCCGTCTCATCCGCGACCATTAGCACGACACCTGCTTTGTCGTCAAAAGTGGGTGGAAAGCTCCACCCCATTCCCAAGAAAGGATTTTTTACTTCCATCATTATCCTATTAAGACGGTGAATGATCCCAGAACGATGCTGCCTCCATGTGCCGTCGGATCGCCCATACGCGCCGCGGGCTTCCCTCCTATCAGCACGGTCGACGAACCCTGTATGATCGTGTCCGGCGGCCCGGTACATACTGCCATATCCCCCACCACTACGGCCGGCATCCCCCCGATGAGCACGGTTGGCACCCCCGGACCGATACAAGGCCCTCCTACATGCGGCACGGGACCGCTGGATAGCGGGCACACATGCATGTCACTCAATCTTGCTGCGGGCTGTCCCATGATGCGAATATTTTAATTTATCTGTACCAGCGATCCCTTTAATTTAGCCAGGGCGCTGCTGCTGATCTCGATGCCTGCCGCTCCCTCCGCCTTGAACTGCGCCTGCGCCTTTTGCTGCACATTCATTCCTTCCAAGCTGACATCCCCTCCGGAGGACTTCAACACGAGCTTGTCCTTGCTTTCCAGCGAAATGCCGTCGCTGTTCAATACGAGCTTATTGCCATTCTGGTCCTGGAGAGTTATTCCTTTATCTTTTTCTGAAATGGTAAACTTGTTCCCGGCGGGCGTCTCGAAGCTCATGCTCTTATCATCCTCGTTGAATTGGATCTTCATTTTGCTGGCGAAGAAAAAACCTTTGTCGGGGTTCTTGTCCTTCGGCTGGATGGGAGCAGGCAGCTTGCTGCTGTTCAGCATCCCCAGCACAACGGCTTCCCGGGGATCGTCATTTAAAAAGCCCACCAATACTTCGTCATCGATATCCGGCCGGAAGAATGACCCGCGATTGTTGCCGGCGTCGAGCGTAGCCACCCGGGCCCAGATGCCATCATTACCCAATCCGACCATCGGTATCTTCACCAGGATCCGGTCCTCTCCCGCGGGGTCCTTTTCCAATTGAGCGACTACGCCTGTATGCAAACCCCTGATGGCCGGCGCCAGCGCGGATATATTCCCGCTGATGTCCGGGAATTTTTCAATAAACCATTGCGGGTCTATCCCAAACTGAGCCGTAGTGGTCCAACCTCCATTGACGATGTCATGACGCAGACCCGATACGAACACCGTTCCGTTGAATCGGGGGCCCAATCCATCCAGCTTTACAAGATCGCCCACTTTGATGCCGGCAAAACCATCGAAGTTCACGCGGCCCCTGATCTTCGCCAACAGCGATTTTTGCCAGCAGGCATCCGCCCAGGCCTGCAATTCTTCCCGGGTGCTGTGTCCGGAATGCCGCAGCACCATGGCGTCCAATCCCGTGACTTTCGCAAGATCGCCGGAGCTGAAGTTGCCATTTTCCTTGACCTTCGAAGGCGTGGAGGCATCCACACTCAATATGTCCTGATTGTCGGGGTCCCATCCCTGCGCCTTTACCGCAGCATATTGACTCCGCGCATCCATCTCGGCGTCGAACTCGTGCAAGGTGGCGCCATGTTGCAGTGTCAATACAGGCGTCAGACTAAAATCGGGATCCCTTATCTCTACCGACCCATCATGTACAAGCACCAGCTTCCCATTGACATCCATCCGGCTGAGCAGAAAATCCCAGTCGCTGCTGTCATATTGTACCAGGGCGGAATGTTTGTTCACCGTATCAGCGATCTTTACGATGGATAATTTGTAAGCGCCCAGCAGGTCGTTTGCGATGTCGCTGTCCTTTTTGTCGATGTAATAGGCGCTTTTCCTGCCCTGTGTCATTTTAAAAGTCTTATCCCTGCACTCCAGCTTCAACTGCGAAGAGCCGTTGCGCCGGAGCGATACACCATGCAACAGGATGACGCCTGTGAATATGACATCTTCATTGGATTGTTGTCCAGCGGAGATGGAGATCTCTTTGCCGGGCAGGAATGTATCCGCGGCGCTCACGGCGAAATCCCCCTTCGAAGGCTCCCCATCGATAATGGTCAGCCTGGCCATGGGTATCCGGTTGACATCCCGGATCACCGTCACCGAATACACCTGGTAAGTGGCCGGAATGGCCTGTCCGTCCACCTTCACGGTAAAGGTGGCTACCGCCCCTTTGACTTTTTCAGGTATCGTCTGATCGTTTGGCATGTTCATTTATTTGGGCAACGGCGGGAACAACAGACTCGTGCCGGGCCCCAGGTTCCTGAAATTGATAAGCTTGTTCTGTTGCGCTACGAACATATAGTATCCCGGATCTTCGTAGATCTTATATGCCAGCAGCGGCAGCGTATCGCCGGCTTTTACGATACGGGAGTGCGTAATGTCGGGAGAATGTTTGCTTTCCTGCCGTACGCGCAGCTCATTGACGACAGTGGAAGTGAACTTGGCTTTTACTACAGCCCTCAAAGGCGTTCCGTCCGGACGGAAAAGCTTGAAGTTGATGGTCATCTCCCGCAGCACGCATTTGAACAACAGCTCTCCCCATTGAAGGATGAGATACGGCGGCTGGTGGATATCTCCATTGAAGTCATAGACTACCTTCTTGAACTTTTCTATATCCGGCCAGACTCCCTCCTGGCTTTCCTGCTGTATACCCGCATCGTCCGTGGATTGGAAGGTGCCGGGCAGTGCGCCTGTCTTGTCAAAGAGGAATTCCAGCTCGATGTCTTCCGGCTCGATCTTGTCGAACTTCATCTGCTGCGCCTTCGTGCCGGCTGCCTGCTGGTCTTTATACTTTATCTTATAGCTGCGGTTATACCCTTCCGGGTTCACCAGCACGGTGAATTCTCCGTCCGAGATCTTTTTATCGTCTTCAAAACCGGACGACTTATAGGATGTTATCCTGACCTTTGTAAGTTCTGATGACATAGCTCAACGTTCTGATCTTTCTTTAAGGATTTCCATGACCTTTTCTACACAGAGGTCTATCAGCTCCCCGGAGCTTTGGACGCTACCGCCGCCGTCACCCGGAGGCCTGGCCTCCGGGCCTGCATTAGTGCTGTTATTTCCTTTTTTGCCCCCGGAGTCGATGACGGCCCGGATGGCGAGATGACGGATCTCTACCGGCATACGCAAGATTTTAAAGTATCGTAAAGAATTGGTACCGCAGTTCCAGCGATTCGATCAATACCTTGCTGTCCATCGCGCTCAGGTCGTCCACGTTCCATTTTTTCGGCCAGGCCTGCTTCACGGCCCAGGTTAGCAACGGCTCATGTTTCTCATTCAATAGCTTGACCTCGATGTCTACGGGCCGGATAGCGAGATGCTGAAAAGTATTGAGACACCAGGTGATCAGGGAAGAATCCTTGATCAGTCCCCTTTTCAATACAAGGTTGGGATACTTCGTCCGTACGGGCAGCTCATGCTCGAACCTGTTCTCTCCTCCTTCCTTTATCGACTCTGTCTGCAATTCCGAAGAAAGACCGGACACCGATTGGAACATGACATCGTTCTCCATGGGAGCTACGCCATGCAATTCCTGCTTAAAGCCGAACTCGACCTTGAAGTGGAAACAGACGGGCGGATAATAGGTGTTACCCATAACAGATTATGATGCTGACAGCTTGATACCTTCATGGGCCAGCTCCATCGTCTCGATGGCCACCTCGTTACCGTCCGCCTTCAGGTCCGACGACTGGATCTTGACGGGCCAGGCATTGTATACCTTCCAGACAAGAACGGGCTGGTGCTGCTCGTTCAGCAGCTTGACGGTGACGTTCTGACGGGTCACGGTATTCATGGAGATGGTATTGAACCAGTCGCTCAGCTCCGTATTGCCGGGGAAGGTGCCCCGTTTGAACGTGATATTGCTCAGCTTTTGCAGACCCGGCATTTTTATCTTGTGAAATTCCGGAGCGCTGCCTTCCCTGTATTCTATCACATCCGACTCCTGCGTCAACCCCGTGACTTCCGTAAAACCTATGGTAGTACCGCCGGGCCATTCCACACTGAAATGGAACTTGGGCATTGGATAGTTAGCCATAACTTATTGTATTTAAAAGTTGATATTTAAGACTCCTGCATTTTGTGCGAGAACCGTAAGATGATGAACTCCGCCGGCCGGACCACAGCCAGACCTATCTCTACATTCATACGTCCTTCCAGGATATCCTGGGCCGTCATCGTCTCTCCCAGTCCTACCTTCACATAAAAGGCATCCGATGCCTTTGCTCCTGCGAGCGCGCCTCTTCTCCATTCCAGCGTAAGGAAATTTTCGATCATGGCCTTTACACGCACCCATGTATTGATATCGTTGGGCTCGAATACAAAAGGCACGGTGGCATTCTTGATGGATTCCTCGGCATAGTTGAAATAGCGCCGCACCGGCACATACCGCCATTCGTTGTCGTTGCCGGCCAGGGTCCGGGATCCCCATACCAAAGTACCTTTACCCGTAAAGGCCCGGATGGCATTGATCGACTTTCCAGCATTGTCGTCTACGTTGAGCGACTCCTGGTCCATGGCATTCAGCAATACATAGGGCGCCGAGACGGAGGCAAGGCTGGTATTGGCAGGAGCCTTCCATACCCCACGGTTGGAATCCACGCTGGCATATACGCCCGCTACGGCGGCGCTGGGAGGAAGCACCATCAGGTCCTGCCCGGCTTTTGTGATGAAGGATTTGTATGTGCCGAAGCTCTGTAGCAGGCTTTGATCGAACACCGTCTCGTAGTTGCTGGCGGCGGTCATGACGGAGCTGTAATAGGCAATGGCGGCAATACCTGCTCCGCCGGCCACTCCGCTGGCAATCAGCGTGTATTCATTCGGCTCGTTCGGCGCGAAATCGAGGGCATTGACGACATCATTGGGCACCGCAGCGGCAGGCGAGGCAGCCTTTGTCGCTGTCTGAAGGGCATCTGCCAGGATCTGGTTTGCCGCAGTCGCCATCGCCGCGGGCAGACCTGCGGGCGCAACATCAGCCTTTCCTGCCAGGGCATTCACCTTTGTTTCCTGATCGGTGTAGCTTTGTACGATAGCAAGAATGGTCTTTTTCTTTACATCCGCCTCGCCGGGTATGGCGCCGGCTATGGCGTTTACCACATCGGCAGCGGTCGCCGCGGCAGCGGCTCTGGCGGTGGCGATGTCCGCATCCCCTATGGTTTTTACATCACCCGGTGCGGGAATGACGGCGGCAACGGCGGCCTGCACATCCGAAGCCTTGGCGCCCACCACCGCGGCTGCGGTGGTCGCAACCCCTTTCAGATAGGTCCACAGGGCGATCTTCATGGTCAGCGTCCGGTAGGGATATTGTGTGGCATCGTCCTTGGGCACATTTGCCAGCGCTGCCCAACCGCCCAGCTTGACGGCCTTGTCCACATTGCCGCCTGCGGTCACCAGCGTAATGGCGCTGGCGCTCTTGTTGTTTATCTCGTTCTGATGGGTCACCAATACGCTCATTATGCTTTTCACCTGCGCCTGGAGATTATTGATATCGTTGATCAGCTTGAATTCCACTGTCTGTGTGGGTGAGGGTGCCGGGAGAGATGTTACCACGGCAGGTAAGGTTAGTGTCAGGTCCCATACGGCGGCCAGGATGGCTACGATACGCGCATAGATATCGGGCAGGCTGGGTGAGAATCCGGCATAGGTACCGGGTCCTGTATTATAAACGGTTCTGTACGCCCGCAGCAGCTTCTTCAATTCTCCGTCGAGATCGGCGACGTCTCCATCCACCAGCGTCCCGCCGGGCAGGATGGCTGTGCTTAACGTATCGACGGTTTTAATGGCATTGGAGAGATCATACATCAGCTGCTGCAGGGACGGCGTGCTGGTCAGCGACATCAGCAGCGCCAGGCTGGAATCCGCGGTGGGCACGGGTCCTCCGTCCATGCCGAACAGCACATCCCGGAAGAACAGGTCCACCGTCAACGTCGTACGCAGCCAGGGTGTATAGGCGGCGCCGTATTTCAGATAATTGATGCCGATATTGTTCCGGAAGTCGGCAACCCTGTCCGCATGGGTCTTGCCGGCCGTCTTTTCATCACTTTTGTACAGGTCGCCGATAAGGAACCTGTCCATGAGCAGGTTGCACTGCGCCAGGGCCTGCACCTGGAAGCTGTAAAGTTCGCCGCTCCCCTCCAGGGTCGCCACGTCAGGGCTCAGCAGGAGCGTCGGCTCGTCATATTTTTCCAACATCTTCAGGCCTCCCAGGATACCCGTACCCGTGTTTATATCACCTATTGCCGGGGCGGTGGTGTAATCGCCCACGGAAACGATATAACAGGCTCCTCCGCCATTGTCATAGAACAGGCGAAGACTGTCGTAAAGCAGATAGGCATTGGTCTCCTGCTCCGTACGGACATACTGGTTGGCAGAGTTCAGCCAGATGATGATATCCCTGGGAGGGGGGCCGCCGAAATACTGTTCGAATTCCAGGAAGGAGCTGATGCGGGTGGGAGTCTTCAGCAATGACTCGCCATTTTGCAATGCAAATTCGGTGTACCCGATGAAAGCCGGAATGGCTGTTTCCACTTCGGCTACTGAAGGCGGAAACTTGGTGATTTCCTCGATATACACGCCTGGTGTCTTGTACGTGCTTGGCATATGGAAGATATTTATTTAGGAAGAAAAATGTTGGAAAATATATTTTGAACAAGCTTTGTTACCGGATCGACGTCGGGTACGATAGTGTTTACGGAAGGGTCGGGCATTTGCGTACCAGCCACGGTATAGGCCGAATACATTTTTGTCAGGGGCCGCGGCGTGGGCGGAGCATTGAACAGGGTCTGGTCCTGATTCAGGTATCTCCATCTCGTCAGCCGGTTGGGCCACCGTAGCTGGAATTGTTTGTGCGGGTCGTCCAGCGCCCACCTGGGAGGGGCGCCCGTCTGCTTCGTGAAAGTAAGCGCCACCGGCGCGCCGGAGACGAAGAACTCCGATACGCCATACAGATCATGTTTCACCAGCGTATCCATCAGAAAGAAGGAAAAGGACGTGGTGCCTCCCGAATCCTGTACATCCATCCTGTAAAGTCCTGGTCTTATATTCCCGAGGTTCATGGAGAAGTCCACCGGGTCGGCGCTGTTCGTTGAGCTCCGGTATTCATTCTGAGGGCGGGCGCTCCCGGGTATCAGTCCTGTATCCACGGCGCCGCCGTCGACATCGTACAGGCGGGCGGTAATAAATTCTCCGGGGGTCGTGTTGGCCCGTTGATAGCTCCAACGGGAGGATTGCAGGCGCACCCGGCATCCGGGATTGATAAAATGCACGACTGATCCGCTGACGATCTTTTGCCATTTGGCGATGTTGGCGGGGAAATTGATCAGCGGAGATTCCTTATCGATCATGGCATAGGTGTCGCCGCCCTGGCTTACAATATCTCCCAGCCGGTAGGCCGGATCACCCGGATAGGCCGTGCCGAATGGGGGGATGGCATTGTTGAGATACAGTACTGTGCCTTCGACAGTACCATTCCTGTTGCTGAAATAATAGATCTTTTTTTCCGGCTCCCGCAGCCGCTGATTCGTATAATTTTCGAAGTAGGGGTCTGCCAGGGTCCAGTAAAAGGTCAGCGCCGTCGCGGGTAGTATGTCGATAGAGCTTACATAGGGCCCTGCCGTTGCGTCCGCCTTTACCAGGATGGAAAACCCCCTGGACGTGGTTTTGAACAACATCTTCAGATCGCG
>DASZXP010000118.1:0-24682 GCA_035545935.1 Puia sp.
AAAGGCACCAGCATATCCGAAGTGTTCTTATTGAAATAGGTGATGGTAGCATTCAGGTGGTTGTTCAGGAAACCCAGCTCCGCGCTGATATTGGTCATTATCGCCCTCTCCCAGGTGATATTGGGATTGGCCAGGCTGGTGACATAGGCTCCATTGTAATTCACCGTACCCGTTCCAAGGTTATAGCTATACCCGCCTCCGCCGGTACCGCCGCCACCCCCGTAGCCGATGATGCTCAGGAACTGGAAGTCTCCCACATTCTGGTTACCCAACTGCCCCCAGCCGCCTGTCAGCTTCAGCGTATTGATCTTATCTTTCAGATTGCCATAGAATTTTTCATCCGACACACGCCAGCCTGCCGAGAAGGCGGGGAAATAACCCCAGCGCTTGCCCGGCGCGAATTTGCTGGAACCATCCGCCCGCATCGTGGCCGTCAGCAGATATTTACCCTGGTAAGCATAGTTCGCCCGGGCAAAATAGGACTGCAGTCCGGAAGGATTATAGTTATACCCGACATTCGCCGCGGAAGCGCTGTTCCCGAGATTCAATACCCGTTGGTCCAGGCTCGTATCGGCAAAGCCATTACGGCTGGCTTTGAAATAATTCCCTCCATATTGCTGCGCCGAATAGCCGCCCGTCAGGGTCAGATTGTGTTCCTTATTGAATATATGATTGTACGTGATGAAGTATTCCTCCAGGAAAGTAGCTCCTTTTGAAAGATACTGTTGCAACGATGCGATGGATGGCCCGCGCGTCTGGTTAGGCATGGCATTGTCGAATTCATAGTACTCCTCCGCGCTGTAGTCATATCCATAGTTGGCCCGCAGCTTCAGCCCTTTTAAGATCTCCAGTTCCGCAAAAGCATTCCCCAGGATCCGGTCTATCTTGTCATTCTTTTGCACCTCATTAGCCGTGGCCACAGGGTTGTTGATATCTCCCAATTGATTATCCACCTGGGAAGTACCCCAGCTGCCGTCGTCGTTCTTTACCGGTATGGCGGGGTTGAACCGTATAGCGCTCCATACCAAACCCGTCTGGGTCGACTTGGTATCGGGGGCCGAGCCGCTGGTCCTGGAATAGACGACATTTTCTCCTACCCTGAATCTGCTGCCGATCTTATGCTCGGAATTGATACGGAAGCTGTACCGTTTGAAAAAGGAATTGACGATCATGCCCCGCTCGTTGTAATAGTTGCCGGAGAAGCTGTAGGATGAGCTGGCATTACCCCCCCGCACGGCCACATCCGCATTCTGTACGGTCCCCGTCCCCATAAGAGCCCGTTGCCAGTCCGTCCGGTCAGTGGCATAATAGGAATTATTCCATATACCGGGCGCCGTAAGACCGTCATTGGTGTAGGCTTCCTTCTTCAGCGCCACAAGGTCCGGCGCCTTTAACATATCCAGGTATTTCCTGGCCTTGTTCCAGCCTGTATAGCCGCTGACCGACAGCTTCGCCGGATCGCCAAAATTTCCCTTCTTGGTCGTGATCAGCAGGACCCCATTAGCCGCACGCGAACCATAGATAGCGCTGGCGCTGGCATCCTTCAATATTTCAATGGAAGCTATATCGTTCGGATTGACATCGTTGATCGCTACCGCCGGTACCCCATCGATGACCACCAGGGGACTGGCATCATTGATCGTTCCCGTACCACGGATCCGGATATCAGGCACGCTGCCCGGGCTTCCGTCGTTGCGTACAATGTCCACACCCGCGGCCCTGCCCTGTAAGGTGCTGGCCACATTACCCACCGGCAGGTTCTGGATGTCTTCTCCCTTCACGCTGCTGATCGATCCGGTGACGTCCCGTTTGCGCTGTGTACCATAACCAACCACTACGATCTCGTTCAATCCGGTAGAAGCTATATGCAGTATGACATTCAAATTGGTGAAATGATCTTCTCCCACTGTGATCGTCCTGACCTCTGTCTTATACCCTACAAAGGAGATCTCTATCTCATATTTGCCCGCCGGCAGATTGAGCTGGAATTTCCCCATCTTATCCGTTGCCGTGCCCGTACCGAGATTCTTTACGGTGACAGCGGCTCCTTCCACGGGATTGTTATTGTCATCCCGCACAGTCCCCGTGACCTGCTGTGGAGGAGCCGGAGCGCTCCCTTCAGCCGGAGCAGGCTTCTCTGTCACCGGCACTTTTTCTTTTACCACGATGGTCTTGTCGTGGATGACATAGGTCAATGGCTGGTCCGAAAAACAAAGGAATAGCACCTGCTCCACCGAGGCATTGTTCACCCGGATATTGACCTTCCTGGCCTTGGCCAGCATGTGACTGTTGTAGATGAAGCTGTAATTGGTTTGTTTCTGAAGGATATCGAAGATGTCCTCCAGCCGGGCATTCCTTTGCGAGATAGTTACTGTCTGGGAAAGCCCGGTAGCGCTCACATGTAACGATGCAGTCAGTAAAAGGATGGCAGCTAATCTCATAATCAAGAGCATTGTGCTTCCACTTCTTCTCATAGGTCCCTGCCACTCGGTGGAAGCGGTTTTGACGGGCAAAAGCTTTTGTACAGACACAGCTTTGCCATCTGCAGTTAGATTCATACTTTTGAAAAGTTTAGGTTTTACAATTCAGTCCTTGTCCGGTCTGTTTAAGTATAGCCTGACTATTCTCCGGGGGCGGCTCCAATCGCCTCCGGTTTTTTATCAGATCATACGGATGGTTTATCTACATAGCAATCGTTTTATGGTAATACAATGATCTTTTTATCTTCTATCCTGAAATGTACCGTACCCGTCAGCTCCAGCATCTGCAACAAGGCGGATACAGGCTGGTTGCGCGATACCACACCCGTAAAGTCCTGATCCTTACCCTCCGTCTCGTATACCACCTGCACATTATACCATCTTTCCACCTGCCGCATCAGCTCCCGTATACCTGTCTCCTTGAATCGGAACTGCCCGTTCTTCCAGGCTACCACCTGCTCCACATTGGCATCTGCCACCCGCATTGCCTTTGTCTGATTGTCCAACATCGCCTGTTTCCCCGGCTCCAGCGCACGGACAGCATTTTGGCTGACCACATTCACTTTCCCGCTCACCAGGGTGGTATTGCTGCTTTGCTCATTGGCATAAGCCATGACATCGAATTCCGTCCCCAATACCTGTACATCCATTCCATTCTCCGGCAGCTTTACCCGGAAAGGCATGCTATTATTCTTTGCCACCTCGAAATAAGCTTCCCCCGTCAGCTCCACCGAACGCTCTTTGCCTTCAAATCGCGTAGGGAACTTCAATGAGCTGGCAGCATTGAGCCATACCTTGCTCCCATCCGGCAGGAGCACCTGGTACTGCCCCCCATTGGGCGTAGCTATCGTATTGTACATCACTGCCTCATTGTCCTTTCCTTCTGTATTGTACGCCAGCGCGCCGGCATTCAGCTTCAATACATTCGTTCCACCCTGTTGCGCCAGCACGCCATCATGGGCGTTGTCGAGCACGATGGTCGATCCATTGGCAAGGGTCAGCATCGCCTTGTTCCCACCAGGCTTGATATCTTTCCTGACTCCCCGTGCCGCTATAGGCGCAGCCGCCTTCTTTTCCCTTCCGGCCAGCTTCCAATAGACAGCGCCCGCCCCCACGAACAACAGCAGCGCCGCGGCTACCCGTCCCCACACCCTCAACATGCGAACAGGCCTGGATCTGACATCCATTTCCTGATCAACGACAGACCACATCCTGTCCCAATCCTTTTCCGACAAAGGCGCCTCATCTCCCTCATTCCATATTTCAGCCACCATGTCCTTCAGCGCCTCCTCGCCTCCCGCCGTTTGCAGCAATGTCAGCATCTCTTCCACTTCTTCCGTAGAAGCGCTGTTGTCGGCGTAGCGTTTTAGTAAATAGTGAATTCGCTCTTGTCCCATACCAGGTATAGAGTCAGCAGAGAAGAAAAAGGATGATGGTCTGTGAAAATATTTTTTCTATCGCAGGTCGCGGCTCTTAAGACAGCCAGGCAGTAAGGAGTCCAATGATCGTTAACGCATTATTTTTCATGTAGTTCCGGATAAACTTCAACGCCTTGACCAAATGGCTTTTCACCGTATGGGGAGAAAGATGCAGGGTCTCGGCTATCTCATCATAGCTCTTGCCCTCTTCCCTGCTGAGCTCGTAAATAAGTTTTTTCTGAGGCGACAGCTGTGCGAGGGCGTTGTTGATAAACCGCTGACCTTCATTTGCATATACCATCTCCTCCGTTTCATTTACCCATTCCCGCGCATTCCATCCGGACAGCCTCAGGATCCGCGCCTTATTAGCCTCCTTCTTCAGGTGACGGCTTATCTTATTGTACAACGCAGTATGCAGATATCCAATGGGGTCATTCACATGGATGAGATGCGCCCGCCCCGTCCAGATGCTGATAAAAGTGTTTTGCGTGATCTCTTCTGCCGCGAAAGTGGATTTTGTCAATCTAAAGGCGGTGTTATAAACCCTGGACCTGCATAGCTCAAAGAATACCCTAAAGGCAGCTTCATCTCCTTTCCCGATTTTCTCGAATAGCAATTTATAGTCAGATGGCAGGGTGCCCATAACGCAGTAGCATTGCAAAAATAAAGTTAGGAGAATTTTCTAAATAATATTATAATTTCATTTTATGAAGATATTAAGGTTCTCTTCTTTTGCAATAATATTTTTTACCTCCTGCAGCCAATTAGAAAAGAAGAATACCCTTTTTACGGAAATACCATCCTCTATTACGCATATTGATTTCCGTAATGATATAAAGGAGAATGTCGATTACAACATACTCACGTACGAATACCTTTATAATGGGGCGGGCGTAGCCGTCGGCGACCTCAACGGAGATGGCCTTGCAGATATTTATTTTACGGGCAACATGAGCCCCGATAAGCTATATCTCAACAAAGGGAACTTTCAATTCGAGGACGTGGCGGCGCAGGCCGGCGTACAGGGCCGGGCGAAATGGAAGACAGGCGCCGTTATCGCGGATGTCAATGGGGACGGGCTTCCCGACATCTACGTCTGCTATTCGGGACCCGGCACGGACGAAGACAGGAGGAAGGAGCTCTATATCAATCAGGGAGTGAAGAACGGCATTCCCACCTTTAAAGAAGAGGCAAAAGAATATGGGCTGGATGCACCCGGCACCTACACCACTACCGTAGCCTTTTTTGACATGGATCACGATGGCGACCTCGATATGTTCATGGTGAATCATGCCGATATGTTCTTCAACCCATTCTTCAACACCGAAAAGCTGAGATCCAAAAGGCATCCTAAATTTGGCAATCGGCTCTATCGCAATGACAACGGGCATTTCACCGACATCAGCGAACAGGCCCACATCGATGGCAGCGGTCTCAACTTCGGGCTCAGCGTGTCTATCAGCGATATCAATGGCGATGGCTGGCCCGATATCTATGTGACAAACGACTACGACGAGCGGGATTTTATGTATCTCAACAATAATGACGGCACATTCAAGGAGGTCCTCACCAAAGCTACCCGCCATATTTCTGAATTCGCCATGGGTTCCGACATCGCCGACTACAACAACGACGGATTACCCGACATTGCCGTGCTGGATATGCTGCCCGAAGACAACCACCGGCAAAAACTGTTGCGCGGACCGGACAATTACGACAAATACACCATGCGGGCCGAACACGGCTTCCATTACCAGCAGATGCGCAATACCCTGCAGTTGAACAATGGCCTGGACACCGCCGGCATACCCATGTTCAGCGAAGTAGGTCAGATGGCGGGTATGTCCAATACGGATTGGAGCTGGGCGCCTCTTTTTGCCGACTTTGACAACGATGGTTGGAAGGACCTCTTTATCTCCAACGGCATCCTGCGGGACATGACCAACCTGGATTTTGTAAAATATACATCCGGCTACACCGCCGGACAGGCCGAGAAAATGGGGAATAAGTTCGAAATGTGGAAATTGGTACAGGACATGCCTTCCACAAAAACATTGAACTATCTTTTTCACAACAACCATGACCTCACCTTCACCAATGTCAGCGAGGACTGGGGACTGAGCCGTCGCACGGTCAGCAACGGGGCTGCATATGTAGACCTGGACAATGATGGCGATCTCGACCTCGTCATCAATACCCTGAATGACGCTCCCATCATCTATAGGAACAATAGCCACCAGGGGCATTATCTGCGCATGAAACTAAAAGGAGAAGGTCTCAACACGGATGGCATCGGCGCTAAAGTAGAGGTCACCACCTCCAATGGCACACAATATCAGGAGCAATACCTTACAAGAGGATTTCAATCCTCCGTCGACCCCATTATGCACGTTGGACTGGGTAAGGACTCGATAGCCGATGTCATCGTCACATGGCCTACGGGCAAGGTCACACAGCGACAAAATATCCGTGCTGATACTTTACTTATTTTGCAACAAGCCTCTGCTTCCGGCAGTCTTCCATCTCCCACACCCGCACCCGTTCCCCTCTACACTGACATCACCTCCACTTCCGGCATCGACTATATTCATAAAGGAACCACATTCGTAGACTTCAAGGTCTCTCCCCTGCTGCCCTATCAGGTTTCTCACGTCGGCCCCTGCCTGGCCGCGGGCGATATAAATGGAGACGGCCTGGAAGACCTCTTCATCGGCGGCAGCTCCGGCCAGGCCAGCATGCTTTACCTCCAAACACCCGATGGTCGTTTCAAGCCCGCCTCATCACAACCCTGGAACCTTGACCTGGACCATACCAATACCGCTGCTCTTTTCTTCGATGCCGATGGAGATGGCGATCCCGACCTGTACCTTGTCAGCGGAGGCGCCGACTATACTCCCGGCAGCCGCAACTACCAGGACAGACTATTCGAAAATGACGGCAAAGGAAATTTTCGTTTTCTTCCCGATGCCCTTCCCACGGAAACCATCAGCGGTGGATGTGTAAAGGCCGCCGATTATGACAAGGATGGAAGGCCGGACCTTTTCGTAGGCGGCAAGCTGATGCCCAATCTCTTCCCCACCCCTCCTGAAAGCCTGATATTGAAAAACAAAAGCACACGAGGTCATATCCTCTTCGAAAAAGATGCTTCTCAGCACGACAGCACGCTACAACGTCCGGGCATGGTCTCGGATGCCTGCTGGATAGATCTTAACAAAGATGGCTGGCCCGACCTGGTCGTAGCCGGGCTCTTCATGCCGCTTTCGATATTCGGGAACGAGCATGGACAATTGACGGACAGGACGGCGGCTTATGGGCTTGCTCGCACCCAGGGCTGGTGGACCTCCCTGCTGGCCGGCGACTTTGATCACGATGGTGACACCGACCTCGTGGCAGGCAATCTGGGGACAAATACCCAATTCAAAGCCTCCGATCAATCTCCGTTGGAGATCCATTATGGCGACTTCAGCGGCAATGGTACCTTTGATCCCTTCCTTACCTATTATATTCAGGGTAAAAGCTATCCCTATGCATCAAGGGATGAGCTGCTCCGGGAGATCCCCGCGCAGCAGAAAAAATTTGCCCGTTATATCTCATACGCAGATGCGCAGATGCAGGACATCTTTACATCCCAACAGCTCGCGGCAGCGCACGTCAGCAGCATCCGCATGCTATCCAGCAGCTTCTTCCGCAACGATGGCAATCATCATTGGACGATAAGCCCCTTGCCTTCCAGGGCGCAGATCAGCGTCATCAATGGCATGGTCATGGAAGACAGCTCCAGCCTGATACTCGCGGGTAATTTATATCCGTTCCGCGCTCAGCTGGGACCGCTGGATGCCGGCATCGGTCTCGTATTGGAGGGAGATGGTAAGGGGAATTTCCAACCACAGCCCTATACCACAACAGGACTGTGTATCCCGGGCGACACCCGTAGTCTTATAGAGGTCAAAGGGAAAAAATACCGGTTCCTCGTGGCAGCCTCCTATGGAGGTCCCGTACAGGTGCTGAGAAGATAGCCTCGCTTCACTACATCTTTATCAGCTTCAGACTGTTCTTACTGTCTCCGTTTACGTGGATGAAATAGAGTCCTCTGGGCAACGAGGAAATATCCAGTTGGAAAGAAGGCCCCGGGATACGGCTGGTCATCACCTTTTGTCCCACCTGGTTAAAGATCTCCAACACCGCGCCGGTATTCGATGCATTCGAAGAAATGATCCATACAGGCCCCGTGGCGGGATTGGGATACAAACGGATGGAAGCGCCATCACCGGAAGGCTCGTTGATGGGCCCGATAGTGGTGCCAGGCGCCAGCCCCGTGGATGACAGCAACGCATTCCTGAACCCACCCGGGGCAAACAGGGCTCTTATCCTGTCGCGCTGACCATACGTGAAGAGATGCATCCCCGCGTCATCCGTAAAATCCATATAATCCATGTACAGGTTGCCGTAAGGAGTATTGCCGCAGGAGAATATCATACCGCTGGGATTGCCGTGCGTAGCAGCTCCCTGTTGCGGCGTGTCGTTCACATAATCATCTCCGCAGTCCGCATCGCCCCATATATGGATCAGGTTGAGCCAGTGCCCGATCTCATGGGTAGCAGTCCTGCCAAGATTGAAAGGGGCTGTGGCCGTCCCCATTGTCCCAAAAGCAGTATAGCTGATCACGACCCCGTCATTGGGTTTCGCACAGCCCGGTACGCTGGAATAACCAAGTACCCCCGGGGTCAGATTGGTTACCCAGATATTTAAATAACGATCCCTGTCCCAGCCGTCGTCTCCACCTCTCGACGTGAACTTGACCGCATCGTCATAGGTGAACTGCCGTTGATTGGTCTGACGGCGAACGATACCCGTAGTGGTCCCGCCATTGGTATCCACATTGGCCAACGCGAACCGTATGCCGCAATCGGCCGCCAGGTCCCTGTAATAAGAAGGGATCCTGGACGTATCGGGATTTTGTTTACCATAATCCCTGTTCAATACGGCGATCTGGGATTGCACCTGGGCATCGCTGATATTCTGAGAGGCGTTGTTATAGACGATATGCACGATCACCGGGATGGTGATGGTACTGACAGCTTTATCATTATGGCTGGCATTGGCGGCATCGGTGCCCGTAACTATGACGGAAGAATGTTGCTGCTGCTGACGTGTAAAACGCTCGATCTCCATGATCCTGGCAGCCAGCTCCGGGTCCTTACGCAGCAGGTCCTGCTTGTAATCGACGGAACGGCAACCCTGTTGGGCCACGACGGGTAATCTGAGCAACAACAATAAAAAAACAGACAAGCATAAAAAATGTCTCATGGTACCTTCTTTTCAGAGGCTTCCATAAGGGGTTGGATTTTAAGGGCATAATAGGTATGTGAAAATAGCCAACAGCACAAGATCATATTCACGATCAAAAACGGATATTGGGGAGATCTGTCGAATATCACCCGGGTTGTAAAGAAAATTAGCAGGGGCTAAATGGGTGGTTAACAGAAGATAAGCTGCTGTAAAACAATACATTTTTTCGCATAAATGCAAGCTTTTCTGCTAAATTTTTTACAATTAGTCCCAAACAGCCCCTAAGAACGTTGGCTAAAGACGGGGAGAACCTTAAATTTGCCCCTTACCAGTCTCATTTATGAACAAGTCCATCCTGTTTCTGATCATTGCCCTAAGCCTTTTTGCCTCCTGCAACAGCTCCAACCCCGATGTCGCCAGTGACAAGGTGGTAGATAACTCCCCTCCCCTGATCAATTACAGCGTAGTTCGAACCCTCCCCCATGATACGACCTCCTTCACCGAAGGATTCCTTTTTCATAACGGCGAGTTGTATGAAAGCACCGGGACAGAACCTACCATGCCTGAAACCAGGAAGTCCATGTTTGGCGTGGTAGACCCCAAAACGGGAAAGGTCGCCGTAAAGGCAGAGCTGGATAGGAACAAGTATTTTGGAGAAGGCATTACCTTTCTGAATGACAAAGTATACCAGCTCACCTGGCAGACCAAAATAGGTTTTATCTACGATGCAAAGACCTTTAAAAAGCTGGGAGAGTTTACCTTTCCTGTCAGGGAAGGCTGGGGAATGACCACGGACGGCGCCCACCTGATCATGAGCGACGGCACCAGCAACATCAGCTATGTGGATCCGGCCACCTTCCGACTGGTGAAAGTGGTAGGCGTGACGGATAATAACGGCCCCGTGAGCAATATCAACGAGCTGGAGCTGATCAATGGCTTTATCTATGCCAATCAATGGCAAACCAACTATATCCTGAAAATCGACCCTGCCAGCGGGAAGGTGGTCGGAAAACTGGACCTGGAGACCTTGTTCAGCGCGGAACAGAACAAGTATGCCCATTCCGATACGATGAATGGCATTGCTTATGACTCCACCACTGGCAAAGTATATATCACCGGCAAGCTATGGCCGGACATTTATGAGATAAAATTCAACTTTTAAGCAGGCCCCTCGTGCGGCGTGGCTATTTCCCGATCACATAGATCAGGCTGCTGCACCTGGATTTGTCGACAAAGGCTTTTACATCCGAAATAAACCCGGTCCAGACGGCCCTTACCGTATTCCCTTTGCCGTTCCGGTATTTTTCACTCAGCATGCTGATATAAAAGCTGTCGTACCACATCGGGCGGGTCACCTGCAACTGCAGATCATGACGGGTGAGCAGGTCCTCCATGGCATCGGGAGAAAAATGATAGAGATGTCGCGGCACGTCATAAGCCGCCCAGGCGCCACGATAGACCGCCGCATCGTGAGAAGTATAATTAGGCACCGCGATAAAGATACGGCCCTCTTTTTTTAATAATCTTGCGAGTTGACCGATATAAGCATGCAGGTCATGCACGTGCTCCAATACATGCCATAAGGTGATGGCATCATAGCTCTCAGGGGGCAGGGAATAAAAATCGGATACAGGCGACAGCTGCACGTTATTTTCGGTCAGCGCTACCTGCCGGGCTGCTTCATCAGGCTCCAGTCCCGTGACATCCCAATCATACTGCTTCATATGGGCGACAAAAGCCCCTGTACCGGCCCCGATATCCAACAGCTTCCCACGTTGCATCCGGGTGGCGGAACAAAGAAGACGGCGCTTGTCCGATAAAGTTTGTTTCCGTACCATATGGTACAGCGAATTCACCAGCCCTTTACGGGTATTCGTGTGGGAAATATAATTTTCACTTTGGTAATACACCCCGATAGAGGCAGCATCCGGCACATCCTGTGTGAATCGCAATGTACAATTGCTGCACTCCCAAATAGAGAACATCTTTTGCGACACCGTATGGTCACGGGCAGTCAACGCCTCGGCTATTTCAGTGGAATTACAGGAAGGACAGTTGCCGTAATGTATCGATTTCTCTTGTTGCATGTGGTTAAATGTCTGTCCTGTCGGACAACGAACCTCCGGTTCGTTTTGGGTTCAGGGCGATATCATCAACGTACGTTGGTTTCCAATAGACCAGCCATTGACGTAAAAATGCCATCCAAGGGCCGCAAGGGCGAGCACGGCCAGCACCAACGCGATGATCCACCATGTTCTTTTTCCCCTTCGGGCCGCCTCTTCGTCATGCAGCCATTCATTCATCTCTACGTTGGTTCGCTCCTGGTCGCCTACTAATAACGTATGCTGCGCATCCTGACGATTGACACGGATCGCAGGGGCCGGCGTCATAAACAACCTATTGGAGGAGGCCGGATCGAACAGGACATTTCCCCCTTCATCCTTTCTCAACGTACCCACCCCTTCCCATTCCACCTTTTCTTCGGTGCGTATCCGGTTGCGAAGATCGGTAGAGAACTCATTATACCATCTAATAGCCTCATAATCAAGCACATTTCGCTGACTGGCAATATAGGCGAAAAACTCCCTGTCAGGACTGTCGAAATACTTGTCAAATCGGAACCGGTACACAGGAGGTAGAATGGTCCGGTCAGCCACATCCACATTGGCAGGGAAGGTCTCCAGATAGAGGGTACCCAGCCCCGGAATGCTGATACTTCTGTGCTGGAACAGATAGGCGTTCAATACCTGGAAATTTGACATCATCTCTTTTGAGGCTGCGAATCTAATGAAAAAGCATCTATTTACCACTGAAAGAAAATACGATACCACCCAGAATATTAAACCCATACACAGGGTACTGGTGCCATCTTTCGTACTTTTTATTAAATATGTCATTCATCTGCACCCAGAGATTCAATTGACGGGTGATGCGGTATTCTACACCCGCATTCAGGTCAAATGCTCCATCCCCTTTGAAAGCGGTTCCATCGGAAGCGCGGTATTGCGCACCGTCAAAGGCAAAGAGATCGGCCTTTACCCAAAAATCCTTTATGGGACGCCATTTGAGGTTGGTATTGAACTCCAGCGGCAGCATGCCCCAGGCCTTGGGCTCCGTATGTAGTTTATGGAATTGATTATAGTTCAGGCTGGCCGTGGCGGTGAAATCCTCTCCCTGCATATAGCTCAGCTCGCCATGCACCTGCAGGGTCTCCAGGGAAGACTCATAGAGGACATCGAATTGCTTACCGCCGCTGCCGGATGCCACCAGCGTGTCATTGACGAACAAGGGCATATTCTTATACGTGTTGAATCCGATCTTGGCAGAGTAGCTGAAATGCTTGTCCAGCGAACCTCTAAACCCGCCATAACGTTCTTCCACGCGCGTGTTCAGCAGAAAACCCGGCTGCGCCAGCCAGGGATTGATGGATTCATACCGCTGATAGGATCCCTTGTCGTAATAGCCGATCCATCCCAGCTGCAGCCCAAAACGCTGGTCCGAAGTGGAGATGTCCGCCGTAAAATTAGGCAGCAGATGGAACAGTGAATTATCCCATGATGGGATCACCGATGCCTGCAGGTTGATATTGCTCGTCTTTACCATCAACGCCGGCGTGACAAAAAAGACATTGTTGTTCTGGTTGGGATAAGGAGCCACAGCCCGGTAATTGGTCAGATCAGCCGTAAAGGCCAGGTTGAATGCAAAGCTCTTTCCGATGGTCTTCTCCAAAGGAAGGTTAAGCACCGTATTGGCTTCCGAAGCTTTGGAAGAGTGATTATCCGTAAATACAGACACCCTGATATTGGGGTGATAGGTCAGCCCGAATTCCGTAGGCTCCATATTGCGCAGGCTGAGCTTGCCCTCATAGGTCTGGAAGAATTGCCTGATATCGCTCTCATTGAACTTCAGCGTATCCGGTCTGTATCCATACAGGTAATAGGCGTCGTTCTTGAATCCAAGGCTGCCGGTCCATTCCAGTTTGCTCGCTGTCTTCACCGTCCCTATGATCTTTACATCCGTAAGGCTGTTCTTCTGCGAAGGCAGGCTGCCCTTAGAGCTGAGGTGGTTGGCGAAAATATTGAACTGGCTCGTCTTCGCATCTCCGAACGTAAAGCCGCTCTGGATAAAAGGGAGATGTACATTGCCCACCCCCACTTTGACATAGTTGTAGTTCTCCCATGTTTTCAAGGTATCTCCCAGAAAAGCCACCGGTCTCATCTCGCTGGGCTGATACGTAAGGAAAAGGAATTGAGCGGGAATATTATAGGACAACCGGGGTTTGGAAGTATCCGCCTGTGGAGGAGCCGCATTGAAATTGATCTTTACCGCCTCGCGCAGCACAGGCTTGAAAGAAGAGGTGATCTCGATCGTCTTACGCTTCGTCGTATCCTGTGCATAAAGAGAGACCGCCACCCCCGACAGGACAACTAAAAGGAAAAATGACTTTCTATACATCTTTTTCAACTGGTAGATTAAAGTTATTTATTGTGCACATTATTGATCTCCGACCTTGCTGTTCTTCTTTTCCTCGTCTATCACCCGGGCCAGCTTTTGTTGCGCCTGCTGACGCAGGTCTTCGATCTTCGTATTATCCACGATGCTTTGGAAGGTGGCCTTGGCATTGAAATAATCCTTTTCCGAAAAATAGATATCCCCCAGTAAAAGATAGGCCCTGGTAACCCACTGCTCGTAGGACCCGGACTTATTGACCACTTCAAAAGCCGCCTTTTCGGCGTCCTTCAGCTGGTTCTGATGGAAAAGACAGTCGGCTATCTGATACCTCGCTTCCGCGGCATAAGCCGATTTGCTAAGCGAGGCCGCCGTCCTGAAATATTGCAATGCCGTCTCGCACTGGTTGTTCGCCTGGTAGGATTTGGCAATGGCCATATTGGCCAGGACCTTGTCATCCGTGCTCACCCCTTTTTGCGTAAGGAGGTCCTTGGCATTCCCCACGGCATCCGGCCATTTTTCCAGCTGGTATTGACTGCGCAGCAGCCCGCGCATAGCCTCCATCTTGTTCTCCTGCGAAGAGGCGAAATCTTTCAGCTTGATAAAATATTTTTCAGCCTGTTGATAGTTCTTCAGCTCGAAGAAGTTCAGACGCGCCGCCTGCAGCAGGGATTTTTCTCCAAACTTATTCGGGACCCTGTCCGCCACCGCCTGGTATCCTGTAACGGCCTTGGCCCAGTCCTTCTGGGAGAAATAGATCTCGCTCTTATAGTAATTGGCCTCCAATGAGTATTTGCCATCGGGGAATTTGGCCAGATAGGCTTCAAATCGTTGCACCGCGCCCGCGAAATTGCCGTTGTTGAACTGTACTTCCGCCTCTTCATAGGCCAGCTGATCCTCTTGGCTGGCGCTCACTTCTACCCCCATCGATTTGGCGAAATTCACATACTCTCCGCTCCTGCCCTCTTCTACATAGATCGTCTTGGCATTATCCAGGGCATCCTGCGCTTCCGGAGAATTGGGGAACTGACGTAATAAGCTGTCGTATTGCGCGAGCGCTTCTTTATTATTATTCAGATTGTACCAGGCTATTCCCGATTGAAGATAGGCCTTGGGTTTCAGCGCATCGGCTCCCGGGCTCCGCAGCACATTCTTCAGATAAGGCAGCGCTTCCCTGAACTGTTCGCTCGCCAGGTAGGTTCCCGCCGTCTCCATATTCGCATCGGCGGCCAGGTTGGAAGCGGGATACTTCCGGTTGATGGAGTTCAGCAAATTGATCTTTTCCTTTCCATTGCTCACCCCCGCTATCATGGCCTTCTGGAAAGTAGCATAATCGCTGGCCGGCCAGGAAAGGTCCAACACCTTATTATACATGCTCAGGGCCGTCTTGAAATCCCTGTTCATATAATAACAGTCCGCATCGCGTATATACGCATCCTGCTCCATGGGAGAGGAGTTCAGCTGCGGGTTGCGGGCCACCTGTTCAAAAAATCCCTGGGCCTGCCGGTAATTCTCCTTCTTCAGGAAGCAGTATCCCAGGTTATACCGGGCATTGGCCGGACTTACCTCTCCATTCACGACGCTGCTCTTGAGATATTCCAGGTAGTAGCGGATGGCATCGTCTATCTTGGCAAGCCGGTAGGAGATCTCCCCTTTCCAGAAATTGATATAAGGCAGGACGCTGGTATTGTTGGGGTCTTTTAAGGCTTTGTCCAGCAGCTCATTGGCATTGAGCAGCATGCCGTCGTTGACCAGCTCCGTCGCACGGCCATATAATATTCTTGGATACAGACGGCGCGCATTCTGGGAGGGATGGTCCAGGCTGTCCAGCAAGGTCATCGCATCCCTGTAATTATTGGTGTTAGCCAGCACGCTGACCAGCAGCTCCTTTGCCTCCTGGTTATAGCTCGAGTTGGGATATTGTTGCAGGAATGCCTGCAGCTCCGTCAACGCGACATCCTGGTATCCCAGCTCATAGGATAGCTTGGCGTAATTGTATTTCGAGATCTCCTTTTGTTGCGGATTGCTGCTGTTGGAAGAGCAGAAGAGGAATGCATTACGGGCATTGGCTTTTTGCCCCGTCTTCAAATAAGCGTCCCCCAGCATATACATGGAGTTCTGGGCCAGGGAATCCTCTTTCCCGCCCAGCTGCTTGAAGCCGGCGATGGCCTTATCCCAATTCTTTGTCTGGTAATAACAATAGGACAGCTCGTAGAGGTCCGTCCTCGATACCTTCTTGGATTGATTGACATACTGTTCCAGGTAAGGCAGGGCTTTGGCAAAATCCTGTTTTTCATAATAGCCATGTCCCACCAGCTGTCTCATTTCCATGTCATAGTACTGGTTGCCTTTCTTCAGACGGGCTTCCGCATACTCGATGGCCTTGTCTTTTTGACCCTGCACCAGGTAAATATTGGCGACATAATAGGGCACTACCTTTTCATATCGGGGATTATCTTCCACAACCTTAAAGGCCGTCAATGCTTCGGAGTACTTTTTCTGATAGAAGCAGATAAACCCAAAATAGTAATTGGCATCGATATAGTTCGGGTCCTTTGGCAGCTGTCGGATGGCATCGAATAAAGGCAGGGCCTGGTCGAATCGCTGCTGGGTGAAATAGCCATATCCCTGATGGAACTTCAGATCGGCTATCTCCCGGTTGCTTAGGTTTTCGATATCCGCCTGTTCATACAGCCGTACGGCAGCTGCATAATCCTTCTGACGGAAATAATATTCTGCCAGGTGGAAGCTCATCATGCCTACCCTGGGGGCATTGTTTTCCAGTTCGATGAACTCGCGGGCGGGATTCACGGCTGTCTTGTCGTTCTGCTCCAGGGCGCATACGAGATAATAATATTTTACATCCTGGTATTCTACGGAATTATTGCTGCGATCTGTCTCCCGGAGGGAGTATTTCAGCTCTCTGAAAATAGGATACGCCAGACTATAGTATTCATTTTGAAAGAAATCCTTGGCCTGTTTGAAACTGGCTTGCGGATCGTCAAGATATTTTGTCTGCTGGGCAAATGACGAAGAGCTTAGAAGAATGATGGAAAAAAACAATACAGGTTTTTTCACGAAAAAAACATTTATGTTCTATATTTTTTCAAATATCCTTTCTATCAGTACCCCGCCAGCCGGGGACATTGGGGGTTAACGCGATAAAGTTTCTAAATATTTTACCTTTTACCAATTATCGTTCCAAACACCCTGTGGATAACCGGACCTTTAACATTTTATTGGCGGCAGAGACCTGCTGGTCCGGTTATCCACGTCGTCCGAAGGACGACAATCATTAGCGTCCGGGTAAAGTCTCTGGACCGAAGGTCCACCCGCCTCGCCAAGTCTTAAATTTACTCTATCTTCGACCAACCCAAAAAATTCAACTTCATGAAAAAGTTTCTCTCGACCGCCTATTCCGACAACTCTTTCAACCTCGCTGCTTTGCTGCTGCGCCTGACTTTCGGCCTTCTTATGTGTATCAACCATGGATTCCCCAAGCTGATGAACTTCAGCAAAGAGGTGGGCAATTTCGCCGATCCTTTTCACATTGGACACCGCTGGTCCCTTATCCTGGTGCTGTTCTCGGAGGTCTTATGCGCCCTGCTCCTGGTCCTGGGCCTTTTCACCCGGATTGCAGCGCTGGTATTGGCTATCGAAATGGCGGTAGCAGCGTTTTTGATCCATAAAGGTCAGCCGCTCACCGTCCATGAAGCTGCGCTGCTTTATCTCACCGCTTTCTTTTCCGTCCTGCTCGTAGGCCCCGGTCGTATCAGCGTAGATGGAATGATGGGTAAATAAACAAGAATAATGTACACCAGTGAGATCCAAATCCGTGTCCGCTATGCAGAGACAGACCAGATGGATGTCGTCTATCATGGCAACTATGCGCAATATTTTGAAGTGGGCCGGGTGGAAGCCATCCGCCAGTTGGGGCTAAGCTATAAGGATATGGAGGCCGGCGGCATCATCATGCCTGTAGTGGAATGGACAGCCAAATTCCTCCGGCCCGCCCATTACGATGATCTGCTGACGGTGAAGACCATCCTTAAAGAATGGCCCGTGGATCATCGGGTGGTATTCCATCAGGAGGTCTACAACCAGGCGGGCAAGTTGCTCACCGTAGGGAAAGTATTGCTGTATTTCCTGAAAAAGGACTCGATGGAAAGAACCCTTATGCCGGCCCACCTGGGGAACAGATTGGCGCCCTATTTTCCAACGACGTCCCCCTGATTGGCAGTCCCTTTACTTCCCTAACTTTGCATCCGGAAAAAAATCAGGAAATGGCTAAGACAACAGCAAGCATCATTACCATCGGAGATGAGCTATTGATAGGACAGGTCATCGACACCAATAGCGCCTGGATGGCGCAGGAGCTGAACAAGATCGGCGTCTGGGTACGCCACCGGCTGGCCGTAGGGGATATATGGGATGACATCTGGGGGGCGCTGAATGAAGAGTCGGCACATTCACAGATCATCCTCATCACCGGAGGGCTGGGCCCTACCGCGGACGATATCACCAAGCCTTTGCTGAACGAATATTTTGGAGGCAGGCTGGTGGTGGATGAAGGGGCCCTCGCCAATGTAAAGCAGATATTCGAAAGGCTGCAGAGGCCGATGATAGAACGCAATCTGAAGCAGGCCGAGGTCCCCGATGTCTGTACCGTGATCCCCAATAAAAGAGGGACGGCTCCCGGTATGTGGTTCGAAAAGGATGGTAAGATCTTCGTATCCATGCCCGGTGTTCCCAATGAGATGAAAGGCATGATGACGGACACGATCCTGCCTGCCCTGCAACAACGCTTCGACCTTCCATTTATAGCCCATCGCACCTTGCTGACAGCCGGGGTGGGTGAATCTTTTCTGGCGGATCATATCAGCGCCTTCGAATCGGCCCTACCCCCTTATATAAAGCTGGCCTACCTGCCCAACTATGGCATGGTGCGTCTTCGGTTGACCATACAGGAGAACAGCCCCGAAGCCATGGCAAAAGAGCTGGATGCCCAGTTTGCAACCATGAAGCGGCTCGCCGGCGAATGGATGGTCATCGACGAGGACCTCACCTTGCAGGAAGCGCTGGGCAAGCTTTTAAAGAGCCGTGGACAGACGTTAGGGACAGCCGAAAGCTGTACGGGAGGCTATATTGCCCATTTGATCACCTCAATTCCGGGTTCCAGCCAATATTTTAAAGGTAGTGTCGTTAGCTATGCTAACGAGATCAAGGAAAACGTCCTGGGCGTGCGCCCCGATACCCTGGCCACCGCAGGAGCAGTAAGTGAGGAGACGGTCCGTCAAATGGCCGCCGGAGCCCTGAAAGTGCTGGACACCGACTACGCGGTAGTGACGTCCGGGATCATGGGCCCCGATGGAGGCAGCCCCGAAAAACCCGTAGGCACCGCCTGGGTCGCCGTTGCAAGCCGTCAAAAGATATCCGCCCAAAAGTTCTGGTTCAGGTTTGACAGGCAGCGGAACATTGAATTAACTGCAACAAATGCCTTGAATCTGTTGAGAAAATTTATCTTGTCCCACGAGGGATAGCCATTCGTCCGTCACCCCATCGGGATGGTGTAATTTTCATTGAAAACCATACCGGTACACAAATTTTACCTACATTTACGTTTTTAAAACCGATATACCGTTATGCCTCTTGTTGACCTGGTAATGCCAAAAATGGGTGAAAGTATTGTGGAAGCCACGATCCTAAAATGGCTTAAGCAACCCGGTGATGCCGTAAAACAGGATGAAAGCGTATTGGAGATCGCCACCGACAAGGTAGACTCCGAGGTTCCCTCCTCCGTGGAAGGGGTGCTGGAAGAGGTCCTTTTCAAGGTCAATGATGTAGTTCCCGTTGGCGCCGTCATTGCCCGCGTCCGTACAGGCGCCATGGCAGGCAGTACAGCTCCGGCAAAAGAGCCTCCCGTCGCCAGACAGGAGTCCGGATCGGGATATCAAGCCACGACAAGACCGGAGCCCGCCCCCCGGCCCGAATCCGCTCCGATGGCCCAGACAGCCCCCATGACCAATGGTCACAAGTCGGCCAACACCATTCCGGCCAATCGGTTCTACTCTCCCCTGGTATTGAATATCGCCGCCAGCGAGGGAGTGCCCCTGCATGAACTGGAGAATATCCCCGGCAGCGGCAACGAAGGCCGTGTCACCAAAAAGGATATCTTACAATATGTAGCCGGCAGAAAAGGTGATGGTATCGGCATCATTGGACAAGGTGCGCCGACCATCCCCGTCACCTCATACCGCCGGCCGGAACAGGATACCCGTCCCGCGACAGCTGCCGTCACCCCCGTCCGGGAGACCTCCTCTCCTTATACCGTGCCTTCCGGCAATGTAGAGATCATAGAAATGGACAGGATGCGCAGGCTGATAGCCGATCATATGGTCCGCAGCAAACAGACCAGCGCGCATGTCACCAGCTTTGCCGAAGCCGATGTCACCAATATGGTCCATTGGAGGGATAGGGTGAAAAAGGAATTCGAAAAAAGAGAAGGAACAAAGATCACCTTTACCCCTCTCTTTATCGAAGCCGTGATCCATTGTATCAAAAAATATCCGGTGATCAACAGCTCCGTCGACGGGGACAGGATAATTATCAAAAAAGACATCAATATCGGCATGGCCACTGCCCTGCCCGGCGGCAACCTCATCGTGCCCGTCATCCGTCAGGCCGACCAGCTCAACCTGGTAGGACTCACCCGCCAGGTGAATGCCCTTGCCGACAATGCCCGTCAAAATAAGCTGCGTCCCGAAGATACACAGGGCGGCACCTTCACGTTGACCAATGTAGGCACTTTTGGAAGCCTGATGGGCACGCCTATCATCAACCAGCCCCAGGTAGCCATACTCGCCGTCGGGGCCATCAAGAAAAGACCGGTGGTGCTGGAAACACCGGAAGGCGACGCCATCGGCATCCGGCATATGATGTACCTGTCCCTCTCCTATGATCACCGCATCGTGGATGGTAGCATGGGAGCTTCCTTCCTCACCGCCGTTGCCAAAGAGCTGGAGAGCTTCCCCGCCGACAGGGACTTCTAGTATTGCCCGTCCCCCTTATAGATGATATACTTAAAAAAGGGTTTTATCGTTAAAATATTAACGAATGGACGCTTCCGTCTGTACTGTCTTTTTCGTATATTCATTAAAATGATGGTCCAATGAAGACATTATCCGATACCTGGTTCGCCGATGGGTATATTGACTTCGAATTAAAGAAATACACGCTGTTGGCCTATCTCCAGGAGATACATCAGCATTTCTCGCAAAACAAGCTCTATCCGCAGCTGTCCGATATGATCTTTCACTATAATAACCTCGTAGCCTTCCGGGAGAACAAGAAATACCTGCAGGAGCAGTTCCCCAAAAAGCTGACAGGCGTCGAGATAGAAAGATTACAGGTACTGTACGAACAGCTCATCGAGGACGACGAAATGATGCAGGAGCTGGAGGATATCATCAACTATTCCACACAACAGATGAAGAGCGCTATCGGCAATGGCACCGAGATCTACGAATTCGTGGAGGAGAAGCTGGTCATTTTCCCGGTTGGATTGATCCCTTTGGACAATCATGAAGGGTACTTTTTTCTCAGCGAAGGCAGCTATTCCAACACCCGCGTCTATCAATACAGATTGAGCTTCTTCGAAAAGCACGACGAACGCTATCGCAGCATCCGCACCGAATACATCGACACCTGGGCCCGCAACATGGTCAATACCTACGAGAGTATAAAAGCCGAGCTTATAAAGGTAAAGACCTCGATGCCCAATCCCGCCGTTTATTCCATCGAGACGGAACTGACATTCCCCGTGGACGAGACGCTGCTTCCCATTGCCAAAAGAAGTCTGGTGAGGTATATCAGCACGCAGGCGGCTTAAGCCTCCCGTTTAAAACATTGGATATAGCGCTACTATGCGTACTTATTGCTTTCGCTGCAGCCACCAGGCTTTCAAAAGTTGCGATACGTTTATTTTGAAGGCCATCTTTCTTATCTAAATCCTCTTTTTCTATATCTCAAATATATAAAAAGAGGCTCGGAGGCTCTTTTCTGACTACTTCTTAAACTTAGTTCTTAAAACCAGATAATTTGATACACTACCATTCTTTATTTAACAACCGCTTTGAAACATTATCTTACCTCTTTGTTCTAATAACTTCACAAGCGGTAGGAATTTTACTTGATTTGCAAAATCATAAGGGCTTTTTCCCGCATGGTTTTTATGATTTTTATTAGCCCCATTGTTCAAAAATAAACTGACAAGTGGCAGCTTTTCCTCTTTTCCTTTTACATTAAATACTGCTGTCCATAATGGTTCATTACCATAATTGTCTAAAATATCTAATCTTCCTCCATGCTCAATAATTATTTTAGCAATTTCATACCTATTATATACCGCACAGTAATGCAACGGAGTTGCACCGGTATATCCATCTCTCGAGTTAACATCTATGCCTGCACTAATTAACTCCAAAGATGCTTCTTTAGCGTTTGAAATACAAGCTGCATGTAGTGCGTTCCTATTATATTCCAAAGTATTTACGTTGCCACCTGACAATAAAAATTCTCTTATTTTCTGTACATCATTCTTTTCAGCATAATCTACAATAGATGGTTGAATCATTAATTACCTCCTGTTGTTTGTGTTTTTAGCTCATATTTATGAGACATATTTGCCTATTTTGAAGCATTAGCCATTGTCCATTACTTTAATCAAATTCTCCAAATAATTCTGACCATTCGACTCCTTCCACTTTCCAGAGTTTTTCAACTTTATTAATTCTTCGACAAGCTGCTTTCTCGATTCCCAACTATACAGACTGCTTTTACAGACATGTGTAAAGTTAAATTGATGCAGATAGTCTTTGTCATTTGAGGTTAAATACCCTATATAAATATGATCTTCTTGATTGATTATTTTTTTACCTGTAATTAGACATATTCTATTTTGTGGTTTTATTTTCTCAATAAATAAATCTGCATATTTTTTTGCACTCTCAGTAGATTTATGGCGATTTAAGCAATCTAAGTGAAAGTTATTATCACTAAATAAAAATAGTTCATCGCTAATATTTATAACAAAAGCCGGAAAACAATAATATTGATCTCCCTCATTTATTGTCAAACCGCAAATACGGCATGTTGACTTACCTAATAATAAAATACTCATTTTAATTTCATTTCTTTGGTCTAACTGTGGTTATTTCTCCACCATGAAGAACATATTGCTTAGATTGTCCAAGACTTTTTAATGCTTCCTCATCTGCAGAACTCGGTGGATGATGCAGATTTCCCACCACACTGCTTAAAATAGAAATATCTGCCTCAATGCCTCCCGCTTTTACTAGACTCAATCCACCTTCAACAACGCTTAATACAGCAGCAGCCATTTCAGCGCTTTGTTTCATCCATCTCATAGCTATGGCCTTGCTCACTTAGAAATGGTTTAACCATCTCTCTCGCGACCTTTCTTATCCGACGCAGCACCATACCAGCAGCTATTCTTAAGATACGACCTATTTCTCTTATCCCTACGCCTTCCCGCAATAATTTGCATATCTCTCCATTGATCCTGGGCTGGTAGGCTTGCTTCTGATATCTGACTTGCTGATGCTTTTTGCACATCGCACAATACAGTCTTTGCGCCGCATTCTTTTGCCTCCCCGCCTTACGGCATCTACCTTTACAATATTGACAGCTCATCATCTGTAGCTACTTTGAACCATGAGGTAGATAAAAACAGCCTCTCAGCCCTATTTTACCAGCCTGCAGCCACCTTTTTGTCCCTTTTTAAATACAAAGGGAGACTTACAGCCGCCGCGCATTCAATATTAACCCCGATCCTTTATTTAACAAATACTTTGAAACACTACCCATATTTGTGCATGTTCGCTTCGAGCCACTTTCGCTCTTCTAATGCAACTTCCTGAGCTAAGGGGTTATCAGAATAATTTTTAATTAAATTTAAAGCTGAAAGCATCAGTTCTCGATCCGGTATTCCGTATTCTAAAACCAAGTGTGCTGCCCAAAGTTGAATAAAATACTGCCCTTCTTGAAGGAAACCTGCGAATTCCCCATACTTGTTGCCTTTAAAATACTCATTTGCAATACTGACAAGCTTCTTATACCCCTCCTTCTGCTTGCTTTCTGCATTTGACGGTGTCACTTTATCAAAATAATTCCTTTTACATGTAATCAGAAACTCATCTCCTATATTCATGCTATCATTTTTAATTTTTAACTACAGTGGTTGACACACCTGGCGCTTTCTTTGGAATACCATTACCCCCCCTCTGTGACCCCGCCAGAAGTCTTACCTCCCGGAACAAAGGCGCTGTTGGCCCCCACTTCGTTTCCAGTTGGGCTTCGCAAGTTCAATTCATTTAATGCATCGGAGGAGACATCGACCCTAATTAAATCTCCCTTCAGAAAGTTGGGGTCCGTAATTCCTAATCTAGTTGCAATCTCCTTTCTATCTAATCCCTCGGAAAGCATTTTTTTAATTTCTTCGGTTGGCGCAATGAATGTTTCTGCGGGGTTACCATATGTCAAACTATTGGGGAATTTATTAACCATTTCTGAAGACATTAGCTTCGTCCCACCTTTCTCAAAGCTACTAAACAAATCACTCGCCGCTGTAGTAATTGCCTCTGGTAATATCTTGCTTAATATAGGTCCGACAGCCTTTTCATATGGCAAATAAGGAGCAGTCATCTCTAATAACTGTCCTCCTGGAGTCGTTGCGTGGGGTTGTGCCGCTACAGGATTTGTAGGATCCCAAGTCGCCAATGTCCACAAAAAGTGCGCAGTTTCAATTACCTCTGCAATTTTTGACTTTTTCTGAACTGGCTCTGTTGGGGCCGCCGGGAGGGCCGGTGGTGGCGGCAGTGTAGCGGGAGGCGGCGGCGTTGGCCGGGTGTAGATGGAGTGGCGAACTTTATATTTACGATCCTCTGTGCTGCTGCCTGATTGGCATACGGGACAACAATGACCCCGGTCCATTGAACCCATACCGATATTTCGATGTACCCGCTACCA
>DASZXP010000119.1:0-72550 GCA_035545935.1 Puia sp.
ATCGTGCGCTGGACAAGGCGTCGGAGGTATCGAAAGGACAGGAAAAGATCGGCTCCACGCTGAAAGGCATCGGGCCTGCCTATATGGACAAGACGGGCAGGAACGGCCTCCGGGTAGGCGACCTCCTGGACAAGAGCTTCACCACACAATATATCAAGCTGCGTCTCAAGCACCAGAAGCTGCTGGACGGCCTGAATTTCCACGAGGATATTTCCGCATGGGAAGAGGAGTTCTTTGAAGCGCTGGAATTCATGCGTCAATTCAAGATCGTCAACGGAGAGTATTTTATCAATGACAAGATCGCGCAGGGGAAGACCGTGCTGGCGGAAGGCGCGCAGGGAAGCATGCTGGACGTAGACTTCGGCACTTTCCCCTTCGTCACTTCTTCCAATACCATTTCAGCGGGCGTATGCACCGGATTGGGCATTGCCCCGCAAAAGATAAAGGATGTCATCGGGGTCAGCAAGGCGTATTGCACCCGTGTCGGCAGCGGGCCTTTCCCCACGGAGCTGGAGGACGCGACGGGCGAGGAGCGTCGGAAGATAGGCAGAGAGTTCGGCGCCACCACCGGGCGGCCCCGTCGCTGCGGATGGATCGATGGCGTAGCCCTGAAATTTGCCTGTATGATCAATGGCGTCACCAAGATCGTAATGACCAAGGCGGACGTTTTGGATAGCTTTGGGGAGCTAAAAGTATGTACGGCCTATAAGGTGGGTGGAGAGACTACCCACGAGATACCCTTCCAAATGAACCGATTACAGATCGAGCCTTTGCTGGAATCTGTTCCGGGCTGGAAAACCGACACAACTTCTTTGAAAAAATATGGGGATTTGCCTGAAAAGATGAAGGATTATGTGCAATTTATCAATAAATTCCTGGGGGTAAAAGTCGCCTATATTTCCAATGGCCCGGGCCGGGATCAGCTGATAGAATTGTGACCGTTGCGGGGGCAAAAAAATTCGAAAAAAAAATTTGGCGAATTAAAAACTTAGCCGAAAATTTACACACAATAATCTTATTGGACATGGCACCAAAATCTGATAAGGAGGGAAAGGGTTCTAAGAAATCCGCGCCTCAGACACCAAAGGAAACTCCGGAAAAATCATCTCCGAAATCCAAGAAACCAGCGGATGACGATGATGATGATGACGATGAGGATACGGATACCCCAAAGGCATCCTCGCGTAAATCCACCAAGGCTTCTTCAAAGACAAAGAAGGATGACGAAGACGATGATGATGACGATGACTATGGCGAAGATGAAGTGGATGAGTGGGAGAAGGTAGAAGAGGAAGAGGAATGGGATCCTGACTTCGATGAATTCGATATTCCCAAGTCGAAGACAAAGAAGAGCACGGGCGGCAGTACATCCAAGAAGGGCGGCGGAAAGGGCTCTGACGAGGATGATCTGGGTCTGGATGACGACTTCAAGGATCTCGACCTTTTCGGCGAACGCGGGTTTGACGAAGAAGAGGATGACTTTTAACGGATATGCAACCACGCACATTCGTTTCATTCCCCATAACTGATTTTTCAACGATCAAATTGCAAATGTTGAGCTGGGCTTCCCGGTTCAACATTTGTGTTTTTCTGGACAGTCAGCATTACCAGCCTCCCTTCGACAGCTTCGACGATCTGCTGGCCGCGGGCGTCGTGGATAGCGTACGGGCTTCCGCGGGGCATGCATTGGAAGACCTGCGTGCATTCATGTCCCGGCATCGTGACTGGCTTTTTGGGCATTTCGCCTATGACCTGGTAAAAGAGACGGAGCCTTTCGAGGATGGCCGGTCTCGCGGGAATCCCATTGGATTCCCGGATCTGCACTTTTTTGTTCCCGAGGTGGTGATCAAATTGAAAGAGGACAGGGTCGATATCGGCTCCATGGGGGAGGATGCGGGGACCATCTTTCAGGCCATCCGGTCGATGCCGGTGGAGCCTCAGGCGGGGGTGGGGAGACTGGCCGGTAGGGATACGGTGAGGGTGACGAGTGACAGTCGTACCGGAGAGGTGGTGTTCCAGCCTGTCCTGTCCAGGGAGGAGTACATCGATACGGTGGAGGCCCTCCGGCAGCATATCCTTCGCGGCGACTGTTACGAGATCAATTTCTGCCAGGAGTTCTTTAGCAAGGGTGTCGCTATCGACCCTTTGCGGACCTGGTCTTCTCTTAGCCAGGCGTCACCCAACCCTTTTTCCGCGTACTACCGGCTGGACGAAAAATACCTGCTGTGCGCCAGCCCGGAACGCTATCTCCGGCGGAAGGGGAATATCCTCCTCTCGCAGCCTATAAAAGGAACGGCGGCCCGGATACCAGGCAATGTTCGGGAGGATGAGGCTGCCGGGGCCTGGCTGCGGGCCAGCGCAAAAGACCGTAGCGAGAATGTCATGGTGGTGGACCTGGTGCGGAACGACCTGTCCAAGATCTGCCTTCCCGGCTCGGTACGGGTAAGGGAGCTTTTTGGGGTCTATGGCTTTCCCCATGTGTACCAGATGATATCTACCATAGAAGGGGAATTACCCCCGGGAATAGGGCTTATAGAGGCTATAAAAGCCAGTTTTCCCATGGGATCCATGACGGGGGCGCCCAAAAGGCGGGTGGTGGAGCTGATCGACCGCTATGAACGCAGTTCGAGGGGTCTTTTTTCGGGAGCTGTGGGATATATTACCCCCGAAGGGGGTTTTGACCTGAATGTGATCATCCGAAGCCTGTTCTACAACCAGGCCAGCCGGTATTTGTCCTACCAGGTGGGGTCGGGGATCACTTTTTATAGTGATGCGGAACAGGAGTACGAGGAATGCCTGGTGAAAGCAGCGGGCATAAGAAAGGCCCTGATGGGCCTTTCTTAAAACTAATTCGAAACCGTTGATCGCGGGTCCGGCAGCATTGGCACGGACTCATTCAGGATCTGATATTTATTGGCGGCAAAAAGCTCCATCTTTTCGGCCGGCAGCTTCAATTCGTAGGTATTGTTGGTGCTGCCCATGACCATGTCGAAATTCGGGTTGTACCTGTCGAATTCCGTGGCATCCATTACTACATATTTGGCAATGACGGTGGAATAGTATTTACCGGATATCGACACTGTCCTGGCATTCTCCATCTCTTCGGGGGTCAGCTTCCGGCTGGAAGCATAGATGGATGAACCCGGCAGCTGCTCGACCGCTTCGGCGCGGGTCAGGGTAGTGATGCTGCCCTGTCCTTCGAAGGTGTACTGGGTGCCGATGAATTTCTTTACGTGTATACGGGATTCTGCCGGCAGGTAATACTGGAGGTCCCAGAAGTCCCGGCTGCCGCTGCGGCGGATGGCGTGGTATACGTTGGCGGAGCCTCCATTGTAGGCGGCAATCACCAGCAGCCAGTCGCCGAGGTCATTGTACAGATCGCGGAGATAAAGAGCGGCCGCACGGGTGCTCTTATAATAGTTCTTCCGTTCGTCGACGTTCCTGTTGACCTTGAGACCCAGGTCGCGGGCCGTCTGGGGCATCAGCTGCCAGGGGCCTACGGCGCCGACCTTCGACCGGGCGGTGCGTTTGAGATTGGACTCGATGACCGCCAGGTATTTCAATTCCTTGGGCAGGCCATACTGGGTCAGGATATTTTCAATGAGATTGAAATAAGGCTTTCCATTGGTCCGAACCTCCTGCAGCTCATCCCAATTCTCCTTGATATAATCCTGGATAAAGGTGAGCGCTTTGGGGTTGAGCCGCACGCCATTACTGCTCCCTACAGAGGCGGCTACGAAGAGCTCCCTATAGAGATCATTTTGGGGGGAATTGGAACCAGCAACGGTGGAAACTTCGGAAATTTTTCCTGCAACCCTCTCAGTATCAATAAGGGTATTTGTGGTGATGCCCCGGCTGCCGGGTACATCTGCAAAGGTAGGGTACATCCATCCTGAACAAATGATCATGACGGTGATGCCCAACAATAGAAGTCTTTTGTTGTTCATGTCCAACGCTTTAAAAGATGGTAAGCGACCAAAACGGTACTTACAATCTTTCATAGGAACGGAGAGTGGAGGTTATTACCTCAGTCGCATAGAGTAGGATTTTCGTAGGACTTAAACTGTTGTATCATCAGATGCGAGAACTGCAGCAAAGATACCTCTTTAAATCGAGAAGTCATAGCCTGCATACCAAAAGGCATGCCATTTGTGTGGGTAAAAAGTGGGATGGAAATACCGGGAATTCCGACCAGATTTGCGTAAACGGTATAGATATCAGCGAGATACATCGCAATTGGGTCGTCCATCTTCTCTCCGATGGCAAATGCGGTAGTAGGGGCGGTAGGAAGGACAATTATATCGAAATCATTGAAGATGAGATCGGTGCGATCGACCAGTAGTTTTCGCACCTGTTGGGCCTTGGTGAAATAGGCGTCGTAGTAGCCGGCGCTCAATACAAAGGTTCCCAATAGGATACGTCTTTGTACCTCTTTTCCAAAGCCTTCCGAGCGGGTGTGCTTGTAAAATTCTGTTAATTCAAGATCCTGGTCCCGGGTCCTGTAACCGTATTTGACCCCGTCGAAGCGGGCCAGGTTGGAGGATGCTTCCGCCGTGGTGAGAACATAATAGGCGGGGACGATATAGTCGAGCAGCTCGAAGTCGATGGCCTGTACGGTATGACCGTCGTTGCGCAGGCTGTCCAGACAGTCCAGGAGGGCGGAGCGGATCTCCGGATCGAGGCTGGGATGATCCAGGGCCTCCTTAAAGTAGGCGATGCGGTATTTTTTGTTTTCGGAGGCCTGATAGGAGGCTGAGGTTGCGCCGGCGGCCACCGTGCTATCGAAGTCGTCTTCGCCGGAGATCACTTCCAGCACCTTCGCCACATCGGGTATGTTCTGTCCAAAGATCCCTATCTGATCGAAGGAGGAGGCGTAGGCGATAAGCCCGTATCGGGAGACCCTGCCGTAGGTGGGTTTTAGCCCCACCACGCCACAAAAGTCGGCCGGCTGCCGCACGGAACCACCCGTGTCGCTACCGAGGCTGACCATACAGAGACCTGCCTGGACGGCTACGGCCGACCCGCCGGAAGACCCGCCGGGTACCCGGGTAAGGTCACGGGCATTGAGCACTTTTCCGTAGGCTGAATTCTCGTTGGTGGACCCCATGGCAAACTCGTCGCAGTTGAGATGACCGATAATGATGGCCTCTTCCCGAAGGAGCTTTTCGACCGCCGTGGCGTTGTAAATGGAAGTATAATTCGTAAGAATGCGTGAAGCCGCTGTGAGCGGATGATCCTTATAGGCGATGACATCCTTCAATCCAACGACTATCCCGTGCAGAGCGCCTGTCTTTTCACCCGCACGTCTTTTGTTATCCAGCTGCCGGGCTTTTTCCAGAGCCTCCCGGGCATATATCTGCGTATATGCATTCAGGTGCCGATTGGCCTCGATGCGGGACAGATAATGTTCCACTGCGTCTTCGCAGGAACATACTCCTTCCGATAAGGCTTGTTGATAGTCTTGTATTGAGTGAAAGGTAAACACCCAGGGAGTGATAAAAAAGAATTATTGCTGTGTAGGAGTAGTGCCGGCGCTTGCAGGCTTGCTGTCCTTCTCTGCCATTCCTTCTTCCAATTCTTTTTTTACATTATTCTTGGCATCGTTGAACTCACGAATACCGCGACCCAGACCGCGCATGAACTCGGGGATCTTACGACCGCCGAACAATACAAGCACCGCCAGGATGATCAGGAACCACTCACTTCCACCAGGCATCGAAATCAGAAAATTGGTAAACATAATCAAAGACTTTAAATGTACACCGGGACGGATGTCCCGGACAACAAAGTTAACTCTTTATGAATTGATAACTACTTTTTGGGGGGATATTTCATCTATTTAACAAACTTGGGGGGCCGGAGGCAACCCGGGGCGGGGAGGGGCATAAAAAAGCCGGTCCTGGAAGGGACCGGCTCCTTTTGGGATATTTTTGGCCTTATTCGGCTGCCATTCTCTTTTCCTTGATACGGGCGCTCTTACCGCTCCTGCTGCGCTGGAAGTACAGTTTAGCACGACGTACGCGACCTACTTTGTGGAGTTCGATGGACTCGATGTTGGGGGAGAACAGGGGGAAGGTCCTTTCCACGCCTACGCCGTCGGAGATCTTCCTTACGGTGAAGGTGGCGGTATGGCCAGTACCCTGACGCTTGATCACATCGCCTTTGAAGCCCTGGATACGCTCCTTGTTGCCTTCAATGATCTTATAGTTGACGGTGATATTATCACCGGCTTTGAACTTCGGAAACTCTCTTTTTCCCGTCAGTTGCTCGTGTACAAAAGCTACAGCAGCGTTCATAACTTCATTTTTTTATGTGCTGGGAATGCACTCGTTACAAAAATTAGCGCATTCCAGCAAAGCGCTAATGTCTGTCCTTCGGACGAAAACGCGTATCCGCGTTTTTTAAGGACAGCAAAGGTATAAATATCTATCGGAAGCTCCAAACTTTTTTGGACCGAAAAACAGTTAAAGCTTATTACCTGGCCACGTTGACGGCTCTTTTCTCCCGGATGACCGTGACCTTGATCTGGCCGGGGTAGGTCATTTCCGTCTGGATCTTCTGGGCTATTTCGAAGCTCAGCTTGTCACTGTCGGTGTCGGTGACCTTGTCCGCCTCTACGATGACCCGCAGCTCGCGGCCGGCCTGGATAGCATAGGCTTTTTCAACCCCCTGGTAGCCAAGGGCCAGGTTTTCCAGGTCCTTGATACGTTGCAGGTACTGCTGCATGATCTCCCGTCTGGCGCCGGGGCGGGCGCCGCTGATGGCGTCACAGGCCTGTATGATAGGGGCGATGACGTATTGCATTTCCACTTCGTCGTGGTGGGCGCCGATGGCGTTGACCACGGCAGGGTTCTCTCCGTATTTTTCGGCCAGCTTCATACCCAAAAGAGCGTGGCTCAGCTCCGTCTCTTCATCGGGCACTTTACCGATGTCGTGCAGGAGGCCTGCGCGTTTGGCCAGTTTGGGGTTCATACCCAGCTCGGCTGCCATGATCCCGCAGAGATTGGCTACTTCGCGGCTGTGCATGAGCAGGTTTTGTCCATAGGAGCTGCGGAAACGCATTTTTCCTACGATGCGTACCAGCTCTTTATGAAGACCATGGATACCCAGCTCGATGACGGTGCGCTCCCCTATTTCCATTACCTGCTCTTCTATTTGTTTACGGGTCTTTTCCACTATCTCCTCGATACGGGCAGGATGGATCCGTCCGTCGGCTACCAGGCGTTGCAGGGACAGCCGGGCTATTTCGCGGCGGAGAGGGTCGAAGGAGGACAGCACGATGGCTTCGGGGGTATCATCCACGATGAGGTCTACCCCGGTGGCGGCTTCGATGGCCCGGATATTACGTCCTTCACGGCCGATGATCTGGCCTTTTATTTCGTCGCTTTCCAGGTTGAATACGGTGATGGAGTTCTCGATGGCCTGTTCGGCGGCTGTCCGCTGGATGCTCTGGATGATGATCTTCCGGGCTTCCTTGTTGGCTCGTTGCTTGGCGTCGTCGATGATCTCCTGCTGCAGGGCCAGGGCGCGGGTCTGGGCTTCCTGACGGAGGCTTTCCACCAGCTGGGCCTTGGCTTCCTCGGCCGTGAGGGCGGCTATCTTTTCCAGGCGGCGGATATGCTCTTCCTGGTGTTTTTCCAGCTCCGTTCTTTTGAGATTGACCACCTCTATCTGGCGGTTGAGATTGTCCTTTATGACATCGTTGTCCTTGGCCTGTTTGTCCAGGTTTTCCAGCTTCTGGTTGATACTCTGCTCTTTCTGCCTGATCCTGGATTCGCTTTCGTTGATCTTCCTGTTCTTTTCCAGCACCTCTTTATCATGCTCTGCCCTTAATTTGACGAAATTCTCTTTGGCTTCCAGTAACTTCTCTTTTTTCAGGTTTTCGGCGGTGGTCTGTGCGTCGGAGACGATCTTTTTTGCGTGGCTTTCTGCTTCTGCTACTTTTTGCTGCGTATTCTTAGCAAATACGAACTTGCCTGCAATGATGCCTGCTACCAATGCGATAATTCCTACTATGATGATCTCTATCATGGAGTCTTGAGTTTAAAGCGTTCACAATCATATATATTTTCATTGAACGGGCCTGCGGTCCGTTTTTTGTGCTAGTTGGCGAAGATAAGGGAAATTACCCTTATATATGGCCGATGGCGTGGATTTTCAGCCTATAATGCCTTGTCCAGCTGTTGTTCCATCCGGCTAAGGGTTTCCATCAGAGAGGGGGTAAGAACGGGGTTCTGCCCCGCAGCAGAGACCTGGGTGGCATACCATAAGAGGACCATGGCTATATAATCCTGCATGTCCTTCCCGGCAAACTCCGTTTTGAAGGCTATAATCTGGTCATTTATCGTCTTTAAGGTCTTCCGGACCACCTCTTCATCCTTGGGATCTATCTTGATCCTGTAACTGCGGTCGCCTATTACAACATTTATTGGGATCAACTCTTGCATAGATCAAATACTTGTTTTAAATTTATCCACACCTTATGCACAGGGGTTCAGATTTGAGTAAAGGTAGTTTCATTTTTCCTCATTCATTCATACCTAATAGAAACAACAGTACTTCTTCACCAATACCCTATCTAAAAACTGAAAAGCCATGTTCTTAAAAGTCAAATCACCCGTGTTCATCGACAGGTTGACATTCATGGTCGACCAACCACAATCACAGAAATGCCTGCTCAGAGCTGTCCTTAAAGACGATACCGGTATCGTTTGCGGCGCCATGGAAACCGAAATGGAAACGGACCAACAGGAATTGTACTGGGGCGGACTCAACGATCTGCCGTATGGGGTCTATACCCTGGAAGTTTCGCAGGGCAAGGACGAGATGAAAATGCGCCTGGTAAAAAGGGTTTGAAAGCATCATTCGGCCAAAAGTGCAATACACCGGTCGATCTCCCGGATGTACTGACTGAGTCGTTTTTCCAATAATACCTTTTCTTCTAAAGGCATCTCCCCCTTTTTGACCTTTAGGATCTCTACCTGTTGTTTCAACTGATCTACCTGCTCCACCCTTTGGTCTTCCGACTGCCGTAGCTGACGTAATTCTTCCTTTAACCTGTAGTTCTCCTTCAAGATGGCTTCCCGCTGCCTGAGCACCTGCTGCAGCTTGTCATGGATGCGCCGCACCTGTAGTTCGAGTTGCTCCATGTAAAAGATTTTTAGTTGACACTATTTACGTATCTCTGCCTGCAATTCTTTTTCCAGGGCTCCCATGATCCGTTGGACCATCCCATCTATTTCCTTGTCCGTCAGTGTCTTTTCTTCATCCAGGAACGTAAAGCTTACTGCCAGCGATTTCTTATCCGTCCCCAGCCGCTCACTTTGAAAGATATCGAAAAGCTTTACTTCCTGCAATTTTTCCACCCGGGCGCCGCGGATAGCTTTTTCTACTTTGTCAAAGCTGAGGGATCTTTCCACGATCATAGCCAGGTCTCTCTGTACGGGCAGCTGCCTGGGCAATTCCCTGAACTCTATGTCTTTGCCGGAGATGAGGTGGAGTAACCTGTCCCAACGGATGTCCGCGAAGAACAGTTCCTGCCTGACGTCGAACTGCCGCAGAAGGGATGGATTGACCAGACCGGCTTCTATGATATTGTCGCCTTTTACGGAAATGGACAGCCCATAGGATAATTTGGAAGACCGCAGGGGCTCCCAGGCGGGAGGCTGAAGACCTACCAGCTGGAAGATCCGTTCACAAAGACTTTTTACATAATAGAAGTCCGCGGGGGCGCCTTTTCCTTTCCAGCCGTCTTCCCGGACCTGTCCGGTGACAAAAAGGGCCAGGTGCGGCGCCTCTATGTACTGACCTACCCCACTGGTGTGATAGGATTTACCGAATTCGAAGAACCGGAGGTTGGTATTCTTCCGATTGAGGTTATAGGCAACGGATTCCAGTCCTGTCTCCAGGAGAGAGGGGCGCATGATATTCAGCTCCGCGCTGAGGTTGTTTACCATTTTCACCACTGTCTCCAGCTCTTCCCGGGTATAGTAGGCGCTATTGGTAATGGAATTGGTCAGGATCTCATTAAAGCCCTGTCCTACCAGGTAGCCGGCTATGGAGGATCTCCAGGCCGCAGCGGACCTGTCCTTTTCCACGGAAGGGGAGATAGTGATCGCAGAAGGGATGGCGATATTGTCCAGGCCGTCTATGCGCATGATCTCTTCTACAAGATCCGCGGGGAGGCTGATATCCGGCTTGTGCCAGGGTACGGACACATGAATGTCGTCCATGCCTTCCTTGATGATCCCGAAGCCCAGGCTCAGCAGGATATTCTTTATGGTGTCGGGATGGTAGTTCTTCCCGCTGAGCTTTTTCAGATAATGGTGTTTGAGTATGACCTGTGTCTTGTTCTTCGGGTCGGGATATATATCTATTACCTCGGATGCTATCTCTCCGCCGGCCAGCTCTTTTATCAGCAGGGCGGCCCGTTTAAGGGCGTTGACGGTGCCGGAGATGTCCATACCCTTTTCGAAATGCGTGGCGGCGTCTGTCCTCAGTCCATGACGGAAAGAGGTTTTACGTATATCGGTGGGGTTGAACCAGGCGCTCTCCAGGAAAATGTCTTTCGTGTCGCCCTTTACGCCGCTCTTGAGTCCGCCGAAGACGCCTGCGATACACATGGGCTCTTTCGCATTGGCGATCATCAGGTCTTCGGAGGAAAGTTTTCTTTCTTTCTCGTCCAGGGTGATGAAAGGAGTGCCTTCGGGGAAATTCTTTATAATGACCTTGCCCCCTTCGATGGCATGCAGGTTGAAAGCGTGCAGGGGCTGTCCCATTTCATGGAGCACATAGTTGGTGATATCGACGATGTTGTTGATGGCCCGGATACCGATGGCCTTTAACCTGTCCTGCATCCACTGGGGGGAATCTTTTATGGTGATCCCTTTTATGCTCACCCCCGAATAGCGTTCGCAGCTGCGGGTATTTTCGATGCTTACGGCAATGGGCAGACTGTGATTATCCGTTTTGAAGGCATTCACGGAGGGCTGCTTTACCCTGTAGTCTTTGTTCTCATGCAGACTGAGCCAGGCGCATACGTCGCGGGCGACGCCGATGTGGCTCATGGCATCCATATGATTGGGGGTAAGGCCGATCTCGATGATATGGTCGGTATAAGGCTTGAACCAGCTGGCGGCCGTCGTTCCTGGTTTGGCCGTGGCGGGCAGCACCATAATGCCTGCATGGCTTTCCCCCAACCCGATCTCGTCTTCGGCGCAGATCATCCCGTAACTCTCTACTCCCCGGATCTTGGCCACTTTCATGGTCAGGGGTTCACCTTTTGCGGGATAGATGGTCGTTCCCACGGGCGCTACCACTATCTTCTGACCCGGGGCTACATTCGGAGCTCCGCAGACGATGGAGAGCGGCTCCGCCCCACCGATATCGACCCTGGTAAGTTTCAGCTTGTCCGCGTTGGGATGCTGGGCTGTTTCCAATACTTCGCCGATGACAAGACCTTTCAACCCCCCTTTGACTGCTTCGTATTTTTCGAGGCTTTCTACTTCCAGGCCGACGGACGTGAGTATTTTGGACAGGCGGTCCGGCTCGATCTTTACCGGGAGATATTCAGAAAGCCAGTTATAGCTGATGGTCATGAATCTTCGTTTGATTGCGCCAAATTGGACTTTGAGAAAAGTAGTCCAATTTGGTCAAATGGTTAATGTCTGTCCTTCGGACAACGAACCTCCGGTTCGTTTGGGTGACAAAGATAGCGGTTTTAGGCGACCACCCGAGAGAAGACGAATCAGGGGCGAATGGAAATATTTGACTGATAATTACGTTTTTAGGGTACATCGGGGCCTAAACGGGTCTGGTGCGAGTGGAACTAATAATCAAATGTTAATACTTTTGTATGTCTTTTACTTAGCATAGATCGTGCAGTCTCACATAGGAGACCGATTGTTTAAACTCCTTAAAATCTGGTTTATGAAAAAACACCTATACTTTTTAGCCATTCTGGCCCTGGGCCTGAGCGCTTGCGGTCCGACTTATGTGGTCCAACAGCCTGCACCGCCTCCGCCGGTAGCGGACCCAATGCCTCCTCCGCCTCCGGAGCCCGAGCCGGAAGCCAATTATCAATCATTTTACGACGATCTGAGCTCTTACGGGCAATGGATAAACGACCCTCGTTACGGGTATGTCTGGTTGCCGGATGCGGGTCCTGATTTCAGGCCTTATGCCACCAATGGACACTGGGTCTACACCGACGAGGGATGGACCTGGGCTTCCGATTATTCCTGGGGTTGGGCTACCTTCCACTATGGCCGCTGGTTCTTCCAGGACGGTTATGGCTGGATGTGGGTGCCTGGCAACGAGTATTCTCCCGCCTGGGTCATCTGGCGTAACAGCGATGACTATTATGGATGGGCGCCCATGGGTCCCGGCGTCAGCTTCGACATGGCGTATGGCGGCGGATATGCGCCTCCTGTCTATTCCTGGTGTTTTGTACCTCACCAGTATGTCGGCAGCCCCAATGTCCGGAACTATTATGTCAATGAGTCCAGGAATGTGACGATCATCAACCATACTACGGTGATCAACCATATCACTGTCGTCAATAATAATAATAATGTTCGTACCCGGAATGTGAATTATGGCCATGGCCCCGACCCCATCGAAGTGGGAAGGTTCACCGGCTCAACGGTAAGGCCTGTACCTGTACGTAATTCCACCCGGCCGGTGCCTGGCGGACAGATGAACAACGGTGGACTGTCTGTTTTCCGTCCCCGGATCAACGATGCGCCCCGGAACAATGGCAATGCGGGTGTTCCTCCCCGTATGGCTCCTTCGCGGGTGAGCAATCTGAATGAAGCCAGGCCGCAAAATACGACTGTCTATGACAGCCGGCCTGCCAATACAGGCTTTCCCAACAGGGATAACAATCCGGTGAATGCACGTCCTGCATCGGGGCCTGAAAGGGGCAACCCTAATGGCAGACAGTCGCAGGAGCAGCCGCAATCCCAGCCGCAACAGCAACCACAGCAGCAGCCCCAGACACAGCCGCAGCAGCCTGCAGGGCAACCCGACCGCCTGCCGTTTGGAAGGCCGGCGAACTCCGGCGGACAGCCGCAGGGACAGCCCGCTAACCCCAGGCCTGAGGTACAGCAGCCGGTGAACAATAACAGATCCGGGTCACAACCTCCTGCCGGGCAGCCGGCGGCTCAGCCCGTGTATAACAGGCCTATCCCTACCACAACCGCCCGGCCCGCAGGGCAGTCAACGAATAACCACCCCGGCGGACAGCCGCAGGGTCAGCCCAATAACAGGCCCGTTACACAGGCTCCGGCCAACCAGCCTGCAAGGACCTTTACGTCTCCGGCGCGGACTACGGCGCAGCCCCAACAGCAGCGGCCTCAGCCCAAGCCTCAGGCTCCGGCGGCACAGCCCAGGCCCGTAAGCCGCCCCGTTACACCGCCTCCACCGCCTCAAAAACAGGAGGATAAGAAGGACGCGAGGCCTGTAAGGCAGTAATAGCGCGGAAAACCGAATTCCGGCTTGCGGACTACCGGTCCGTTCGCCCCCATCCCCAGTGCATTTGACGTGTGCTGGGGATGTTCATTTTTGCGCTAAAACCCCTCAACCTGCATTCTGGTGTTTTGGCCTCCCGGCAAAATATTTGCATCGAAATCTTTGTGCACAGACGGTGTGCATTTTTTACGTGCAAAGGCTGAAAACTTTTTTAAATTGTGGATAGTTTGGAGTTTCGTGTGTATAACAGGGGGTTAGTGGTGGATTGGATGGTGGATAACGATAGGAAAAATATAAAAAAAAAGAAATCCCTTTCGAGGTGATTTTAGATTTTATATTCGCCCTCCTGACTCAAATGGGTAACATTGTGTTCATACTGCCATAACAATTTCTTAATGACAGGCCGCTGGAACGCTAACCAATGAGAAGGGTCCCCTGGACGGGATAAGGACCGAGACCTTCGGACAACGAACCCGGGGTTTGGTTTGGGCTGGACACCCTATTTTTTAATTTTTGGACGGACTAATCAATGGATCTTACAAACCTTAATCTCAACAAGGACCGCAGCAAATTCAGGCGTAAGCCTTCTGTGGACCTCAGCACTATGGTATATGGGAAGGTACCCCCTCAGGCCAAAGAGTTGGAAGAAGCCGTACTGGGCGCGATAATGTTGGAAAAAAGCGCTTTCGACACGGTGGTAGAGATCCTGAAACCTGAATGTTTTTACCTGGAAGGACACCAGCGTATCTACCGTACCATGCAGTCCCTGGCGCAGAAAAGCCAGCCTATCGATATACTCACGGTAGTGGAGGAGCTAAAAGTCCGGGAAGAGCTGGAGATCGTCGGCGGCCCGTATTATGTGACCAAGCTGACCAATTCCGTCGTCAGCTCCGCCAATATCGAGACCCACTCGCGTATCATCCTTCAGAAGTTCATCCAGCGGGAGCTGATCCGCATCAGCGGCGAGATCATTGGGGATGCTTATGAGGACAGCACGGATGTGTTCGATCTGCTGGATGATGCGGAAAGCAAGCTTTTCGAGATCACCAATAACCACCTTCGTAAGAATTTCGACAGCATCGATAGCGTCCTGGTCAAGACGATACAGCGTATCGAGGACCTGCGGAATAAGCAGGAGGAGATCACGGGCGTGCCCAGCGGGTTCGCGTCCCTGGACAGGGTGACCTATGGCTGGCAGCAGACGGACCTTATCATCCTGGCAGCACGTCCTGCCGTTGGTAAAACGGCCTTTGCCCTCAACCTGGCCCGTAACGCCGCCCTGAATTCCAGCAAACCCACGCCCGTCGCGTTCTTCAGCCTTGAAATGAGCTCGGCGCAGCTGGTACAGCGTATCCTCAGCGCCGAGAGCGAGATCTTCATGGAAAAGATAGCCCGTGGCCGTCTGGAGGACCATGAGATGAAGCAGCTGTACAAGAAGGGTATCGACAGGCTGGCCAAGGCGCCCATTTTTATCGACGACACACCGGCTCTCAATATCTTCGAGCTGCGCGCGAAATGCCGCCGTCTGAAGAACAAGCATAATATCGGATTTATCATCATCGATTACCTGCAGCTGATGAGCGGCGCGGGGGACAATAGGCACGGCAATCGTGAGCAGGAGATCAGCCAGATATCCCGCGCCCTGAAAGGGCTTGCAAAAGAGCTGCAGGTACCCATTATCGCGCTTTCGCAGCTGAGCCGTGCCGTGGAATCCCGTAAGGAAGGAGAAAAGATCCCTCAGCTGAGCGATCTCCGTGAATCGGGCGCTATCGAGCAGGATGCCGATATGGTCATGTTCCTGTACCGTCCCGAATACTATGGCATCACCGCCAATGAAATGGGGGAAAGCAACAAAGGGGAGACGCACGTAAAGATCGCCAAGCATCGTAACGGTTCCCTGGAGACCGTCAAGCTTCGTGCGCTGCTGCATATACAGAAGTTCACCGAATATGGGGAGGATGATTTTGGAGGCATGGGATTGCCGTCCGGCGGCAGCTGGAAGCCTGTACAGGATGATGATGGGGGCGGCGCGAAGCTGTATATCCAGGCCGGCAGCCGTATGAAGGATCTGCCCATCGATGAGGATGATGTACCGTTCTAATGTCTGAGGTTCGCTAATCCATAGCAAAATACAAAGCCCCTAACAGGGCTTTTATTATTTTACTTTGACCATGATGCTGCCGGAAACGAAATCATGTATCGCCCTTTTTTCGGGGTTGAAGCTGATAGTGAGAAAGGAAAACCATCCCAGAGCAGCCTTGATCAGGTACCTGAAAAAAGCCTGTATGATATTGATCCGCCGGGATGGATCGGCGTGATCCCTTACCCTGATCTTCTTCACATATTGTCCCAGCGTACATCCAAAGATGACGAGCAAGGGTTCATAGACCGCCCAGATGCCAAAGAACAGGACGATCCTGATCCAGTTGGGGGCGTCGTCATCGAGCAGGGCGGCAAATACGAACATGAGCGCCACGATGAGGATAAGATCGATAAAGATGGACTGTACCCTGTCGAGCAGGAGAGGATAGTAGTCTTGTGGGATATCGTCTTCTGTCAGCAGGTCTTTTTCCATAGAAACAAAATAATACATTTGCCCGATAAGATCAACCATGGCATTAGCTTTTTTCTATTTGTCCGAATACAATCCCGGCGATGCCGAGATCGTCCTGGACGAAGATAATTCCCGTCATATCGTACAGGTATTGCGTATGGAGAAAGGGCAGTCCCTGCAGCTCACCGATGGGCGCGGCCGGCTTCTGACAGCCACTATCGTGGACGACCACAAGAAAAAATGCAGGGTACGGGTAGATGATTCCGTGCTGCTGCCGGCGAGGGATAGAAAGGTCACCATCGGCATGGCCTTGTTGAAGAATGCTTCCCGGTTCGAATGGTTCCTGGAAAAGGCGACGGAGATAGGTGTTGCCGGCATCATCCCGCTGTTGTCGGACAGGACGGAAAAACAGCATTTCCGCCAGGACAGGATGCAAAATATCCTGGTGAGCGCGTTGCTGCAGTCACAGCAGGTCTGGCTACCCCAGTTGTATCCGCCTGCTTTGGTGAGGGAGGTGATACGGGATGCGAAGGAGGGACAGCGGCTGATCGCGCATTGCCTGGAGGACGGGGTCCGGCGGTCGTTGGCGGAGATGGTGCGTGCCTTCGATGCGTTGCCGGAGGGTGAAAGCGGGCCGGGGGGCGGCGGGCAGCTGATCCTTATCGGACCGGAGGGAGACTTTACCAAAAGCGAGATCGATGCGGCGCTGGAGCATGGATTCCTGCCTGTGACATTGGGGGAGACCCGTTTGCGGACCGAGACGGCGGGGGTAGCGGCTGCCGCGCTGCTATGTATCCGATGACTATTTCCGCTCGTATTTCCACATCCTGGATTTCCCTTCCGTCAGCCATTCTATGGTGGTAGCTATGCGTTTTTCCCGGGTGGCGTCCGTTTTTGCTTCCGTGATCCACTCGATGTATTCCCTTCGATGGGAGGGGGAAAACCCTTCAAACGTGTCCCGGGCCTTTTTGTTCTTTTTAAAGGCGGATGTCAGCTCTTCCGGCACAGGCAGCTCTTTTTTCGGAGCTTTTTTGGGAACCACCTTTTTAATGCCGGCCTCGTTCAAGGCGGCTGCTTCGCGGATGTAGGCGATGAGGATCTTGTCGTCGGGCAGGTCTTTTTTGGAGGTGATCCTGTCGAGATGTCCCATGGCGCCCTTGTCCTTTACCTGTAAGATGCCTTCGGGATCTTTTAATAAGGAGGCATTCCAGAACCCAAAAGCGCAATGTTCCTTAAAGGCCGCCATGTTGCAGAGGATGGCGCCATTGTTCTGGAAGAAAGGCATGCCCCATTTCACCGTCTCTTCTACTTCCGGGTATGCTTTATGTACCAGTTTGCGGATATGCTCCAGGATGGGGCGTGCAAAGTCGGCCGATTTTTGGATATACGCATCGATGCGGGCGTCTGTGGTAGCCATAAAAGGAATTTGATATCCCCTAATTTATAAAAATCCTGGCGGGGGATGTGAAAACAGGTTATATTTTCTTTGAACCTGTTTTCTTTTTATACCGGGTGTTCAGCAGCTCCACGCCGAAGGAAAAGGCCATGGCGAAATAGATATAGCCTTTATCGATGTGAGAGTGGTGGACGGGCTCCAATCCTTCGAAGAAGAGGCTGAAGCCTACCATCAGCAGAAAAGCCAGGGCGAGTATCTTGAGGGTGGGGCGTTTGTTGATAAAATCGGCGATCTTCTGGGAAAAGAAGAACATAATGACCATGGCGATGATGACGGCGGTGATCATGACGGCCACTTTTTTAGCCAGTCCCACGGCGGTGATGATGCTGTCGAAGGAAAAGACGGTGTCCACCAGGACGATCTGTCCGACGACGAGACCAAAACCTGATTCGAAATTCTCTTTTTCCCCCAGCCCTTCATGTCCTTCGCCTTCCAGCTTGGCGTGTATCTCTTTTACCGTCTTGTAGAGGAGGAAGATACCTCCTGCCAGCATGATGAGGTTACGTATGGTGAAGCCATAGCCAAAAGGAGCGATTATTTCCTTGTTGCCGTTGGTTACCAGCCATCCCAGCCCCAACAAAAGGAGGCTGCGGATCAGGATACCCGCGATCATCCAGATCCGGCGGGCGCGCAGTTGATGGTCCGGCTGCAGCCGGCCGATAAGAATGGATACAAAAATGACGTTGTCGATGCCCAATACGATCTCGAGTACGGTGAGGGTCAGGAGGCTGATAAACGAATCCAGGCTAAAAAGGGAGGCCATAAGCACTTGTTAAGAGTTGGTCCCGGGCGGGGTCAGGTCAGCCGCTCAGGAGTCCCCAAAATTAAGGTCTTTCGGGCATGCCTGAAAACTATGGTGACAATAAAAAAGCATCGTCTTTCGACAATGCCTTCAAGGGAGGCGCGAACTGTGATAGTTGCCTATAGGCATGTTATAATTTCCGGCAAATGCGCCCGACGATGAAAGGGCCTTCATAAATAAATCCCGTCCATACCTGGATCAGGGACCCTCCGGCTGCCATCCTTTCCTGTCCGTCCTCCCCGGTGAAGATACCTCCCGAGGCGATCAGCGGCAGGGCGCCGCCTGTCTTTTGGTGGATATAACGGACCACTTCGGTGGACCTTTCTTTCAAGGGGGCGCCGCTCAATCCTCCGGCGCCGATGGCTTCCAGGCGGGCGGGCGTGGTGAGGAGGTTTTCCCTGGAGATGGTGGTATTGGTGGCTACCAGGCCGTCCAGTTTGATCTCCATGGCCAGGTCCACTACGTCATCGATCTGCGGTACGGTGAGGTCGGGAGCGATCTTTAGCAGGAGGGGTCTGGGCCGGATGCCGGCGGCGGCGGCCAGTTCCGTATTCAATGTCTGCAGCCGGGTGAGGATATTGCGGAGGGCGTCCTTTTCCTGCAGGGCGCGCAAACCGGGGGTATTGGGCGAGCTGACATTCACTACGAAATAGTCCACATGGTCGAACAGCTCCCTGAAACAAATGACATAATCCTTCCAGGCGTCCTCGTTGGGCGTGATCTTGTTCTTGCCGATGTTGCCGCCGACTATCAGGCGGGGATGGCTATGATCGTCCGTTGAAGCGGGCCTTTCGTGGCGGGTCTGCCGCCATTGTTTCAGCCGCCCGGCAATGGCCTGTACGCCGTCGTTGTTGAATCCCATCCGATTGATCAGGGCCTGGTCCTGCGGCAGGCGGAACAGGCGCGGCTTTTCATTGCCGTCCTGCGGGAGAGGGGTTACCGTACCGATCTCCACGAAACCAAATCCCAGGGCGTCCAGCTCGCGGAGATACAGGGCGTTCTTGTCGAAGCCGGCGCCCAGACCTACGGGATTGCGGAAAGAGAGACCAAACAGTTCACGTGTCAAGCCTGCCCCTGATGGTCCCTGTCCCGGAGCCTCCCCTTCCGGCCGGCATGCCCAGGTGACGAACTTCCTGGTCCAACCCCAGCCGCAGAGTTTTTTCAAGACATTCATGGAAAAATAGTGGATGTCTTCGGTGGGAAAGAGGAACAGGACATTCCGAAAAAACTTGTACATGGCGCGAAGATATCGTACATTTCTCTTGTATTAATGTCTTTCCAATGGCGAAGAGGAACCTGGCCCTTCAACTACTCTTGGTTAATTGGACATTTTAACGTAGGTTTGAATAAGACGGTTGCATAAACAACTAACTAAATCGTACCATTATGCAGGAAGCATATATCGTTGCCGGCTACCGCACGGCAGTAGGCAAATCCAAGCGGGGTAAATTCAGGTTCTATCGTCCGGACGACATGGCCATCGACCTTATAAAAGGGCTGTTGGCATCCGTTCCGCAGCTGGACGTGAAACGCGTGGATGATGTCATTGTCGGCAATGCGGTGCCCGAAGCAGAACAGGGGCTTCAGGTAGGGCGTATCATCGCGGCCAGGGCGGTAGGGATACATGCCCCGGGGGTGACGGTGAACAGGTATTGCGCCAGCGGTCTGGAGACGATAGCCATGGCTACCGCCAAGATCCGCACCGGTATGGCGGACTGCATCATTGCGGGTGGTACGGAGAGCATGAGCATGGTTCCGACGGCGGGTTGGAAGACCGTGCCTGCTTTTTCCATCGCAAGCGACGACCCTGATTATTACCTCAATATGGGCCTGACGGCCGAAGCCGTGGCTAAAGAATACAAGGTCAGCCGGGAAGATCAGGATCAATTTTCGTATAATTCCCATCAAAAGGCCATCGCTGCCATCCAAAACGGCTATTTCAAGACAGGGATCCTGCCTATGCCGGTAGAGGAAGTATATGTCGACGAAAAAGGAAAAAAACAGAAAAGGAGCTTTACGGTGGATACGGACGAAGGGCCCAGGGCCGATACTTCTTTGGAGGCGCTGGCCAGGCTGAAACCCGTATTTGCCGCCGGAGGCTGTGTCACGGCGGGGAACTCATCCCAGACGAGCGACGGCGCCGCTTTTGTCATCGTCATGGGAGAAAAGATGATGAAGGAGCTGGGTTTGCAACCGTTGGCCCGGCTGGTCGCCTGCGCGAGCGCAGGTGTGCATCCCCGTATCATGGGCATCGGTCCCGTGGAAGCGGTCCCCAAAGCGCTGAAACAGGCGGGTATGAGCCTGGGACAGATCGATCTGGTGGAGCTGAATGAAGCCTTTGCTTCCCAGTCCCTGGCCGTGATACGCCAGCTGGGGATAGATCCCACTATTGTCAACACCAACGGCGGCGCCATAGCCCTTGGCCACCCATTAGGCTGCTCCGGCTGCAAGCTGACCATCCAGCTTGTTCACGACATGAAACGTCTCGGCAAAAAATACGGCATAGTTACTGCATGTGTAGGAGGCGGGCAGGGTATTGCCGGGATCATCGAGAATCTAAACTAGGACCTACCTCGTAAATTTTTGTCTTACATAAAGACAGCGGGGTGTTACCGGGTTTTGAGCGTTTGATCAGGACCTGCGCTGTCGTATTTTGTCTTACCATCTTACGTCTTTTTACTACAAGAAGAATAGGGGGCGCGCTCTAAATTAAAAGAGGGGGTACCCGTCATTTTTTCACGTACTCATATCATAAATAGTTATAAATTGCTGCGTTGTTAAATGCCCTGAAAACGGGCTCTGGGGGGAAATATAGCCCGTCAGGTCATAGGCTTTTTAACCGCAGCTAACCTTTTTCCGTAAAAACGAATCCATTTTTAAACCATGATTCGAGTATTTATTACTGATGACCATGAAATGTACCTGGAGGGTTTAGCCTTACTTTTAGGCAAGCAGGAAGGCATCGAAGTGGTCGGAACTGCCCAATCCGGAAAGGATCTGCTATCGCGGGTAAAAGACTTACAGACAGACATTCTGCTATTGGACGTTTATCTGCCGGACATCGGCGAAGAGGAGCTGCTGCAGAGCATTCGCGCCATTCGCCAGGACGTGAAGATCATTTATCTCACCTTATTGCGCGGCACACGCTATATCCACAAGCTCACCCGGCACAATATCCAGGGATATGTTCTCAAGAATGCCAGCATGGACGAGCTGATGACGGCCTTGCGGACGGTACAAGAAGGCAGCAGCTACTTTAGTAAGGATATCAATATCGGCGACAGGGACGAAGATTTCCGCAATACCATCACCATCGAGGATAAACAGATAGATGAGATACTCTCCCGCCGCGAGCTGGAGGTCCTCAAGCTCATTTGCAGGGAATACAGCAATGCCGAAATTGCCGATAAGCTTTTTCTTAGTGTCAGTACGGTAGAGACCCACCGCAAGAACCTGATCGCCAAGCTGGGTGTAAATAATACCGTAGGTCTTGTCAAGTTCGCGCTCCGGAATAAGCTCATCGACTGATACCTGGCGGGCCGCTGGTCGGGGCGACTGGGTACTAAATGTGCGGGAATTGGTCTTCCCTGGAAAAATAGCCCAATTCCCGCAAATGGCTGAAGTCTGTCCTTTGGACTGGCCGCATTCTGCGGCCAATGATTTCACGTATCCGGCAAAGATGATTACCTTGGGATAACGAACTATCAATGTGAAGCGGTCATTATACCTCATCTTACTGCTTATTGTCTCCTATTCGAAGCTGTGCGCACAGGTTGACACCGCCGGTATTCTTATAGCGTATCAAAAGGGTATGAATTATACCGAAGCGCAGGCGGACTCCATCAGCTACTATGCAAATTTTATCGATCATGCGATAGAAAAGGTAAACTACCCCAAGGCAAAGGTGCTGGCCTTGCGTCTGCATGGATATTATTATGAGAACAAGGCGGATTACAAGCGGGCCATCGATTATTACCTGCAAACGCTGGATGAGGCAAAAAAAATAGGCGACACCGACCATCAGATGAACGCCCTAACGGACCTTACCGTCATGTATACGGAAATGAAACAGCCGCTGAAGGCCAAGGAAGTATACCTGGAGTGCGTCGAGCTGCATAAGAAACAGGGGGATGTCGGCGGACTGGTCACCGCTTATATCAACCTGGGTCCTCTTTATAGTCATTTGGGGCTTTATGACAGCGCCCTTTATTTTCTGCAGGAAGGGTTGCGTATCGGCAAACCCAGGGAGGAGAAAGGGTTGGAAGACCTTTCCAATTTGTATAATAACCTCGGTCAAACCTATTATTTCCTAAAGGATTATGACAAGTCGATCATGTATTTCGCCGGGAATTACCAGCGTCATCTATCCAAACAGGGGCTTAATGCCAAGGCCAACCTTTGGTTCGATGTGCTCAACCTGGCGGATTCCTATACGCAGAAGGGACAGCTCGACTCCGCCTCGAAATATGCGACGATAGCTATGAACCTTGCCGATGAGCTCAATTCCAGGGGCAAGCAGTCGGACACCTATCAGGTGCTTTCCAGGCTGGCGCAGCGGAAGGGGGACTATAAAAAGGCGTATGAATATCAATCCAAATGGTATCAGCTGGATACGGCCATCGTCAATGGAGAGACCTATAAAGCTATTGCCGAGCTGGAAGAAAAGTATGAAGCGCGGCAGCATGAGAATGAAATGCTTCTTTTACAGGGAGAAATATCCCAACAGAAATTTCATACACGTATCATGCTGATCGCCAGCGGCAGCCTGCTGATCGTCGCCATCGTGGCGGGGATGGCCTTTGTGCTCAAAAGAAGGGTCAACCGGAAGCTGCAGGCGACCAACGACCTGATGACCCGGCAGAACGAACGTCTCTCGGAATTGAACTTCGAGAAGAACTCGCTGATCAGCATCGTATCCCATGATCTGAGCACGCCCTTTGCCAGCATCGGCATGTGGACGCAGCTGATGCAGTCGGATCTCAGCAATCTCACCACCGAGCAGAAGAAGGCGCTCAGCCGTATAGAACAGGCCACTGCTTATGGGGAAAAGCTGATCCGTCATATCCTCGATGTAGAAAAGGTGCAGACCAATCAGCACAAGCTGCAGCTGGAGAACCTGGACCTGCGGATCTTCTCCGAATCCGTTATCGATGATTTCCAGCCCGCGGCCGAGCGAAAGAATATCCGGCTTCATCTGGAATGTCCGTCGAAAAGTCTTTATTTCCTCAGCGACCGGCAGCTGCTGACCCGTATGGTGGAGAACCTGCTGTCCAATGCCATCAAATACACCGAACAGGGAAAGAATGTCTGGATGAGCGTCAGCGAGGAGAAGGACGCTATCAGCATCAAGGTAAGGGACGAGGGCGTGGGCATCGAAAAGGACGAGCTGCCGCATCTTTTTTCCAAATACAGCAAGATATCTTCCCAACCTACGAATGGCGAGCCTTCCACGGGGCTGGGTCTTTCCATCGTCAAGCGTATCTGCGAGGAGCTCAATGGAAAGATCTCCTGTGAGAGCAAGCTGGGAGAAGGGTCCATCTTTACCGTGGTGCTCAAGAAATGATTGGGTCCTGGCGGATAGCTACTTGTGCGATGGGTAGAGGACAATTACCAACTGATTAACATCTTTTAATCCCTAAAATTTGCCTGGCGGGGCCTACTGAGCTAATTTTGAAGCCCTGTAGCAAAGTCCGGGAGCCGCGTAAGGCGGTGGGCCCGGAGACATTTTAAATTGGTCACTCCTTTCATGAATCGAATTTTAAATTTTGTTTTGTTGTGCTCACTGCTGACGCTGATATCCTTTATCCCCGGCACGGGAAGTCTTTCCGGCAGGGTTGTCGACAAGAGCGGTGCGCCGCTGCCAGGAGCCACCGTCTATATTCCCGATCTCAAGCTGGGTGTGATCACCGATACCGCGGGCTACTATAGATTCGCTACGCTGCCCTCCGGCAGATATCTCATCGAAGTACATTCCATCGGCTTCAAGACTTTTACAAAGACGGTGACCATCTCGGGGCCTGTCTCACAGGATTTTTCTCTCTCCGATGAATATGTGGAAGAAAGCCCGGTGGTCGTCACGGGTTTGTCCAAGGCCACCCAGATCAAACGAAGTCCCGTACCCATCGTGGCGATCAACCATGATTATCTCCAGAGCAATCCAAGCACCAATGCCATCGACGCCATCGCCAAGATCCCCGGTATCCGGGCTGTCACGACGGGTCCCAATGTCAGCAAGCCTTTTATCCGTGGCCTGGGTTATAACCGGATACTCACCCTGTACGATGGCATACGTCAGGAGGGACAGCAATGGGGTGACGAACATGGCATCGAAGTAGACCAGTATGGCGTGGAAAGAGTGGAAGTGATCAAGGGGCCTGCCAGCCTGAGCTTTGGTTCGGACGCACTCGCCGGTGTCGTCAATCTCATCCCTACCCAGCCTGCCCCGGAGGGAAAGACACGGGGAGATATTACGCTGGACTATCAATCCAATAACAAGTATCTGGGGGGCTCGGCCTACCTGGGCGGCACGCATGGCGGTCTGGAATGGATGGGTCGCATCTCCCACAAGCAGGCGGTGGATTATAAGGACAAGGTAGACGGGAGGGTCTTCGGCACCGCCTTTAACGAGACGGATGCCAGCGCCTCGCTGGGGCTGCATCGCAAGTGGGGCTATTCGCATCTGGACTTTGTGCTGTATGACGACCTGCAGGAGATCCCGGATGGAAGCCGCGACAGCGCCACCCGGCGTTTCACGCGGCAGATCACGGAAGAAGACACCGTCCGTCAGATCGTATCCGATGCGGACCTGGGGAGCTATCGCATCGAAAAATTGCATCAGCATGTACAGCATTACCGGATCTACTCGGGTAACAGCTTTACCCTGGGAGAATATGGACGGCTGCAGGTGAACCTGGGATTCCAGAAGAGCATTCGCCGGGAGTTCAGTCATCCCGTCGCCTATACGACCCCTGGTCTTTATCTGCAGCTGAACAGCTATACCTACGATATCAAATATTTTGTGCCTGAATTCCACGACTGGAACCTGACGGTGGGTTTCAACGGCATGTATCAAAATAACAACAGCACGGATGGGACGGAGTTTGTCATCCCCTCCTATCACCAGCTGGATATGGGACCTTTTGTGCTGGCCAAACGAACTTTCGACAAGCTGGATATCTCCGGCGGCGTACGTTTCGATACGCGCAGGTTCGACAATGCGGCCCTTTATACCACCACGGACCCTTCCACGGGTTTCGACAAACCTGTATATGGAGCGGACACGGCGGGTGCGGATCTTCCATTCACCGATTATAAGAAGACCTTTACAGGGTGGTCCGGCAGCATGGGCGCCACCTATAATTTTACGGAGCAGTTCGCCGTCAAGGTGAATATAGCGCGTGGTTTCCGCGCTCCCAATATCGCGGAGATATCCGCCAATGGCGTACATCCCGGTACTAATATCTACCAGCTTGGCAACCCGGATTTCAAGCCTGAGTTCAGCCTCCAAGAAGATATCGGTTTCGTTTATTCATCCAGGTATGTTGTCGCCACGCTGGACCTGTTCAATAATTTTATCTCGAACTTCATCTTCAACCAGAAGCTGCAAAAGGCCGATGGCGCGGATTCCACCGATGCGTCGGGTAAGAACACCTATTTCCAGTTCGCGGCGTCGCGCGCGCAATTATATGGCGGAGAGTTCAGTGTAGATATCCATCCCGTGAAAGCATTACATTTCGAGAACAGTCTTTCCATCGTCTATGGCAACAACAAGGGTGTGAAAGGAAAGGCGTTGAATGACAGCGCCCGGTATCTGCCTTTTATTCCGCCCACGCATGGGATCTCCGAGCTGAGATATGAGTTCCATTCCAGGCAGCTGGGTTTGGGTCATGCGTTCATCAAGGTGCAGCTGGAGTACTATGCAGCGCAGAACAGGGCATTCCTGGCGTACAATACGGAGACGCCTACGGCAGGGTACACGCTTTTCAATGCAGGAGTGGGAGGAAGCTTTACGAATAAAAAGGGGCGGACGGTGATGAGCGTTTATCTCAATGGAGACAATCTTTTCAATAAGGCCTATTATGATCATCTCAGCCGGTTGAAATACTTTTTATTCTCGCCCACCGACACGAATCCCACGCATGGGATCTACAATATGGGGCGTAATATCAGTTTGAAAGTGAGTATCCCGCTGGATTTCAGCACGTCATCGGGGACGGCGTCCGGAGCATCGACGGGGGCGGAGTGAGGTAAAAGTGTCGGAAAAGGACTGTAAATGGTCTGATTGCGTCTGTGGATAAAATAATATTGTATTTCCGGCGTTATTTAGATACTAACCCGATGTCATAAACAGAAAGCCATTCACCGGCGGGTGGGTGGCTTTTCTACGTATTAGGATCGTTGTAATATTCGTCCGTCTTGTAATCGAACGTTTTTACGGCTGTATGCTTATAATTGGGATCGTATCTGACGAAGAAATAAAGATAGATCACCCGGCTGAGCCGCATGAGCCAGGGTTGAAGAAAGATGAGCAGGGCGGCATTCAGGCCCATCCACCAGAAGAAACGGTTATCTTCCGTCGAGAGGCCCACCAATACCCACCACGCGATAAAAGTAGCTACCGACAAGGCAAAAGACAGCGCATAGGATACATATCCCGTGCCGTACCAGAAACCTACTTCCAGCTCGAAGGGCTGTCCGCATTCCGGGCATTTATCCGGCATTTTGAGCGTCTGTTTCAATTTCCATGGATTGGGCTGTGTGAACATGTGACCCTTACGGCAGCGGGGGCATTTCATGGTGAACATGCTCCAGAAATAATTGGGTTTGTCTTGTGTAGGCATGGGGGCAAAGGTAAAGCTTTTTGCAGGCTGGTTTAGGTGCTTTTTATTACTCTCCACAGCGACTGCCAGTCGCCACCATTATACACGCGGGTAATACCTGCCGATCTGAGAATGTCAGCGGCCTCACGGCAATGTACGCCGGCGCTGCAACAAAGGATCACGGGCTTTCTCAGGTCTCTGATCCTGTCGATGCTCATTCTTATTCTGTCGATAGGTATATTCAAGGCGCGGGGGACATGGCCCTGGTCAAATTCGTAGGCGGTGCGCAGGTCGATGATGACAGCTCCTTCCCGTAAAGCCTGCCGGACAGTGGCGCTTCCGCCTGACAGTCCAAGGATATCCGATAGCCAGCTCATAGTTGTTTAGATGCCCAAAGGCGGTACAATTTACTGTATTTTAGAAAAGTAAGGTGGCCAATATGAACGGCAATAACGAATCCATTGAATCCGTCCAAAAAGCCTGCCCGGAGGAAATAGCTGGTGAAGAAGGCCCAGAAAGGATTGAATACGAGCTTGAACCAGGTGGCTTTTTTTCCTTTCTCGAAGAGCAGCTGCGCCGACAGGCGGCTATACTTGTTGTTCTTATCTACATGGTCGTCGTAATTGACGTAGGTATAATGAAGAAGATCGCCGCTGAGGAGACCGATGCTGGCATCCCCATCCGGCACCAGCGATTCGTGGACGATGTCCAGGCTCCAGGCGCTCTTTTTCTTGTTGGCCAGCCGCAGCTTTCTATCGGGATACCAGCTGCCGTGACGGATCCACTGTCCCAGGTAATTGTTCAGCCTGTTCATCAGGTATCCGTCCTGTGGGAATCCTTTGCGCTTTTCCCGGAGGATGCTGTCGCACAGCTGTTCGCTCAACGATTCGTCCGCATCGAGGAACAGGATATGATCATGGGTGGCGAGCGCCGCCGCTGCATTCTTTTGCGCTCCATATCCTTGAAATCTGAGCCGGTGAAGAATGCCTCCCAGCTGTTGAACGATGACCGCCGTCCTGTCCGTGGAGAAAGAATCCAATACCACCACCTCGTCGGCAATGGGCATCACCGACTGCATACATCGCGCGATATTTTTCTCTTCGTTGTAAGTTATGATTACGACGGATAGGGATGTCATGTAGCTTTTATTGTTGCATATTTCCTTTCTCCTATCTGCTGTCTCCACATGGCGTAATAAAGCCCTTTTTCTTCCAATAGTTCCACATGCGCTCCCGTCTCGACGACCTCGCCTTTTTCCAGGACATAGATCCGGTCGGCGTGCATGATGGTAGATAAACGATGTGCGATAAGGATTGTTATCTGGTCGCCTCTGGAAGATACTTCCCGGATGGTGCGGGTGATGTCCTCTTCGGTGAGGGAGTCGAGGGCGGATGTAGCTTCGTCGAAGATCAGCAATTTGGGTTTTCTCAATAGAGCGCGGGCAATGGATAAACGTTGCTTCTCTCCGCCGGATAATTTAAGTCCTCCCTCCCCGATCATGGTATCGATGCCTTTTTCGGCGCGGGAGAGGAGGTTCATACAGCTGGCTTTCTCCAATGCCTCCATCAGGTCTTCCTCGGTGGCGGTGGGGTTGACGAAGAGGAGATTTTCTTTTATGGTGCCGGCGAACAGCTGGGTGTCCTGTGTGACGAACCCGATTTGTTTACGGAGGTCGTCGAAGGCGATGGAGTTCTCATCCATGCCGTTGTAAAGGATGTTCCCTTCTTTGGGTCTGTACAATCCTACGAGCAGCTTCATGAGGGTGCTTTTGCCGCTGCCGGAAGGTCCTACGAAGGCGAGGGTCTCGCCTACCCGGGCTTCAAAGCTGATATGATCGATGGCGTTGTGATGGGCTGTCTGGTGCCGGAAGACGACATCCCGGAAGGACAGGGTCCGGATAGGACCCATATGACGGGGTTCCGCGGGGGCCATCTCGGGCGCTTTTTTCATCAGAGTGTCGAAGTTGATCAGGGAAGCTTCCGCTTCGCGGTAGGAGAGGATGATATTGCCCAGCTCCTGCAAGGGGCCGAAAATAAAGAAGGAATAAAACACCATGGTCAGCACTTCCCCCGGTGTCAGTCTGCCTTTGAATACCAGCCAGAACAGCAAGAACATGATGCATTGACGAAGGAAGTTCACGAAGGTGCCCTGTATAAAGCTAAGGGCCCGGACGCTTTTTACTTTCCGGAGCTCCAGCCCCAGGATCTTGAATGTATTGTTATTGAGGCGGGTGACCTCCTGTTCGCGAAGGCCCAGGCTTTTTACCAGCTCGATGTTACGCAGGGATTCGGTGGTGCTGCCGGCCAGCGCATTGGTCTCTTTTACGATGGTCTTTTGGATCCGTTTGATCTTACGGCTAAGCAGACTGGTCAGAAAAGCCAGGAGCACCATGCCCAGGACATAAATGGGCATAATGGACCAATGGAGCGTGAAGGAGTAGATGGAAATGAAGACGATGCCGACGAGGATGCCGAAAAGCACATTGATAAAAGAAATGATGAATTTCTCCGTATCGGTGCGGACCTTGGACAGGGTGGAAAGGGTCTCGCCGCTGCGCTGGTCCTCGAATTCGCTGAAAGGGAGGGCCATGGCGTGACGCAGGCCGTCCGTGAAAATGGTGGCGCCGAACTTCTGGACGATGACGTTGCCGAAATAGTCCTGGAAGGCTTTGGCGATACGGGAGACCATGGCGACCCCGATGAGGATGCCCAAATATTTCAATACTCCCCAGACAAAGTCGGATTGGGTACGGTCGCCTGTGGGAATAAATTGTTTGTGTGGTCCATAATGGCCGGACTTCAAGGGGTGCGTAGCATAATCATCCAGCAGCCTGCCAAAGAAATAAGGGTCCAGCATGGAAAAGGACTGGTTGATCGCCGCCATCAGCAGCGCCAGCGCTACCAATCCCCGATAGGGCTTGAGATAAGAAAGCAGAATTTTCATATTGTTACCTGAAAGATATAAATAATATTTAGCCGCCGGCCCGGGTTGGGGCCGGAAAGTTACGATTCTCCGTATACTAACACGGCAGCGGACGTATGGTTGTATGATTTAGATGTGTAAATTTGAATTAATGAAAGCGCTCCTTTTACTGGATTTTACGGGGAAAGTATTTTCGAGGAAAGAGAAAATACTCTATTGGTTGCTTTCCGCCTTTTTCGTTTCCCTGTTCCTTCCCGAGATGCCCGTGGTCAACAATACGTTGATCATCGCTATTGCCCTGGACTGCTGTTTTTTCAACAGCTGGTCGGAAAAGGCGCGACTCTTACGCAGGAGAAAGGAGATGCTTTTTATGATCCTTTTTTATCTGCTGCAGGTGGTCAGCGCCCTGCTGTCCGCCAATAAGGATGAGGCCATGGTCATGCTGGTGAGGAGGCTGCCGTTGCTGGTCTTTCCGCTTTTCATCGGACTTTTGTACATCCGGGAAGAGCTGAAGGACAGGATCTTGCTGTCGTATTGTTTTTTTACCACGGTGGCCGCCATCGTCTGTCTGCTATATGCCTACTACCAGTTCCGGCAGTACAACGATCCGGGGTATCTTTTTTCCGACAATCTCACCAAGGCCATCGGGCGGGAGTCGGTGTATATCGGGATGGTTGTGAACCTGGCCTTGTTCACCTATGTATATCTTCTTCAGAAGCAGTCCTTTGCGATCGAGTACAAAGGGCTGGTCTTTCTCAGCATCGCCTTTTTGCTCGTATTTCACTACATGCTGGCCAGCCATATCGCCATTATTACGCTGTATTCGGGCTTCCTGGTCTTTGCGGCCTGGTCGGGCATAAAGGAAAAGCAGTACCTGAAAGGCAGCATTCTGGTGGTGCTGCTGCTGGTGGCGGGTTTTCTGCTGATACGGTTCTTTCCCCGGACGCTGGAAAGTTTCGAAGAGCTGAGCCAAACCAACTATGTGTACAGCAATCCCGGCGCGGCGCCCGATGCGTCCCCGTCGTCGGATCAGTGGAATGGCACCAATATACGGCTGGCGGTGTGGAAATGTGGCTGGCAGCTGGTACATGGACACTGGCTGACCGGCGTGCCCCTGGGTGATAAACAGGACAAGCTGGTGGAGGTGTATAAACAAAAGCAGTTCAACTATGCCGTCGAGAGCCGGAGGAACCTGCACAACACCTATCTGGATGTGCTGGTCAATGTGGGCGTCATTGGGCTGATCGTCTTTCTGCTCGGCTATCTCTTTTATCCCCTGGCCGGTTCTTACAAAGCAAGAGATGGGCTGGGCATATTTATCGTCATTTCCTTTGCCGTCGCCATGATACCCGAGACCTGGCTGGACCGCAGCGTGGGGTGTATCATGCTGGGCTTTTTCCTCAGCCTGGTCAGCGCCTGGAAGAATTGATCCTTTTTGTTACAAATGAATGTTAAGGTTTTTTTGACAGATCGGATGCAACGGTGTGATTGTCGAAGATTGTCAATATGTTATGAAACCAGTGAAATATTCGACGTACTGGTTCCGTTATGTAATTATCCTACCTTTGCAAACATTTTAAAGTCGGGTGACCGATGTATGTAAAAAATCTACAATGTCTGAAAAAAGCAGCCCTGGTCCTGATCCTATCCCTGCCGTCAGTTTCTCCGTCCTGCTGACCATGTTCCTAAGAGCTCTTTATAATGCGGTAAAGGATTTCGTACGATTTCTGGGGCGGCATAAGATATTGATCGTGGTGGCGATCCTGGTGGGCATTGCAGGAGGCATTTTGAAATACCGGTCGACACCCAGCTATTACAAAGTTTCGATGATGGTATACGGCACTGTATTGACCCCGAGGGAGTATGGCCAGATGTTGAGCAGCCTGAATTCGTTGTCCGAGTCGGGCACGTATGATCTTTTATCCACCAGTCTTCGTGTCAAACCGGAAATGGGTCGGAAATTAAGGACCATCGGGGGGACGAATATGGAAGGCGCCAGCTTGCAGAAGGATACCGTTACGAAGGTGGGTAATCCTTTTATCATCCAGCTGACCATCCTGGACAACCAGATCGCGGACAGTCTGGAGGCTGCGATCATCAATTATTTCAATCACAACGATTACCTGCTTAAGCTAAGTGAGAACGGCGTACGTCTGCATACGGAGCTGCTTTCGTTCCTGAACGGTGAGCTGAGCAGGATGGATAGTTTGAAAGCGAATTATAATAAGAGCCTGGCAGCGGTGAGAGATGCCGGAGCGGTGTATGCGCAGTCGGATAAATATGGGAAGGAGAGAATGGAAACGGAGGAGTGGCTGGTCCAAAAAAGACAGCCTGTTACCCGGATCGACGGGTTCAAGCCGTCCATCGTGCCTTCTTCGACAAGCATGATCCAATATATTATTAGCTATACTTTGATTTTCTTTTTAATCGGATGTCTGGTAGGTGGCCTGTATGAAATATCCAGGAGATAGGCTGATGGAAAGATAAATCTTATCCAACGTTTAATTTATGAAAAAACCTTCTATTGCTATTATCCATGACTGGTTGGTCAATTACGCGGGTGCGGAAAAGGTCTTAGAGCAGATCCTGCATATTTTCCCCGAGGCCGACCTGTATTCCACGGTGGAATTCCTGCCGGAAGACCTCAAATGGTATATCAAGGGTAAAAAGGTCCATACGACCTTTATTCAAAAGCTTCCTTTTGCCAGGAAGAAATATCGCAGCTATCTGCCGGTGATGCCGCTGGCCATCGAGCAGCTGGACGTTACCAAATACGATATAGTGATCTCCAGCAGCTATGCGGTTGCCAAGGGGATCATCACCAATGTCAATCAGATCCATATTTGTTATTGTCACTCTCCCATGCGGTACGCATGGGACCTGTACCATCAATATCTGAGAGAGGCAAAGCTGACGAAGGGGATAAGAGGGTTCTTCGCGAAGCTGGTCCTGCATTATATGCGGGTATGGGATTATACCACGGCGGGACGTGTGGATTATTTTATCGCCAACTCGGAATATGTAGCAAAGCGGATCCGGAAAGTATATCATAAAGAGGCTACGGTCATCTATCCTCCTGTCGACACGGGCGCGTTCCAGCTGGAGACAAGGAAAGAGGATTTTTACCTGGTGGCTTCCCGGATGGTGCCTTACAAAAAGATCGACACGATAGTGCAGGCTTTTGCTCAAATGCCGGATAAGAAGCTGGTGGTGGTAGGAGAAGGGCCGGACCTGAACAAGATAAAGCGCCATGCTACGCCCAATATCCAGCTGCTGAACTATGTGGAGGCCGACAGGCTGAAGGAGCTTATGCAAAAGGCAAAGGCGTTCGTCATTGCGGCCGATGAGGATTTCGGGATCACGGCGGTGGAGGCCCAGGCGTGTGGAACACCCGTCATCGCTTTCGGAAAGGGCGGCGTACGGGAAAGTGTAGCCGAGGATTGGACGGGCGTATTTTTCGACGAGCAGACGCCGGAAAGCATCATAGAGGCCGTGGAGCGATTTGAACAAAATGGCGTTTCCGCTACTCCCGCGGAGATCAGAGCAAATTCCTTACGATTTGGCATCAACGTTTTCAGACAGAAATTCAGATCATTTGTTACGGGATGTATGGAAGAGGAAACTGTTTCTTCGAAGGCGAAAGGGCATTTGTTCGTCCTCGGCAAGGATGCCAGCATGTAAGGGGTGAGGGGCGATTGGGTCCCGTGCCCGTGCTATCATAAGGCATAGAAAGAAATAATAAAAGACGACACCCGCCTGTCTGGAAAGTACATTTTCCGATGCGAAGGCAATGGTCATCAGGATGAGGAAGAAGAGCATGGCGTGATCTTTCCACCGGAGGCTGAGCCGGTAGGCATATATCAGCGACGCTATGAACAGGAGAAGGGAAAAGATGCCGCTGAGCAGCCAGAAGTTGACATACTGGTTATGGGTATTGTAAAATGTTTTTTGATAGGCATCGGTGGGCAGCTGGCTGTAACAGTCCATCAGCAGCTTATTTTCACTCCCCGCGCCCACTCCCGCCCACATATGTCCTTTGATCAGGCTCCAGGAGCAACGATAGATACCGATGCGCAGGTTGGTGGAATTGTACTGATGTCCCACGGGGGTGGCAAAGGGAGTGTTCCTGACCTCCATGACCCTGGACCAGATGGCCGGCGTTAGCCGGATGGCCAGTAAAAAGGCTCCCAGAAGTGTCAGGGAGGCGATCCATCTTACGGCGGGCTTTTTTATCAGCAGGAAGCTGATGACCATCGACCCGATGACGAGGGCGAGTATCGGGCTCCTGGCGGCCAGGAGAAGCAGCATAAAGAGGAGGAGCAGGGCGCTGCTACCATAGATGATCCGTTGTGTGATACCGGGCCGGTGAATGAACCGGCTGCCTGCGATGTAAATGGCAAAGACGAGGTATATGGAGAGGTAGTCGGGGTGTTTGTCGGTGAGCTGTTCGGCCGTCTCGCGCAGGATAGTATTCATATTGCTGGCCCTGCCTATTTCCACCAGCAGGTCCATCTTCCAATAATTACCGATGATCCAAAAGGTCATGACGACGGTGCTGAGCCAGAAAATAGTGAGGACCTTTTCAAACAGGGCGGATCTTTCTTCGATGGGGAACCCGATGACGAAGAAGCCAAGCGGGAAAAGGAACATGGGCAGGCTGGTGGTGAGAAGGCTCGATCCCCTGGGGATATCGTTGCTATACAGCAGACTGAGGGCCATAAAGATAAAATTGCCTCCGATGAGCAGGAAAAGTCCTTTGTTTCTTGTCGCCGCATGTTTTTTTCTGTCGTCCGTCACTATAAGGGATAGCAGAAGCAGGGCGGCCCATACCATCATGGAAATGCTGCTGAGGGCGTTGGATAATATGGGTATAAGGGCGATGCTGCAGGTGCTCCAGTAAAGCCAGGTGTGGATGTTTTTTTTCAGGAGGAGGGGCATTCTTTTGATTTAGAGGTTATATAATCCGCGACCGGCAGGGCCATAAAGGACCATAGATAGATCATAATGAATGAGGGATAGGCCAGGAAGCAGAGCAGCATGCAAAATAATCCGGCTGTAAGGGATCGGGATCTGTCGGTGCGTGCATAGTACAACAACGAAGCCAGCAGCGCCAGGTATAACAGGAAGGCGGGTATACCCGCTTCGGTGAATACCTCGACATATATGTTGTTGGGGATGACCTTGGCGTCTTTTTTTTGCATGAAGACATGCATGGATGAGTCGGATACAGGCGGAAGGTAGCGGTCATAATGCCGGCTGAAATTGGACATGCCTACGCCCCATATGGGATTGTTCCACCCGGCGGCGTATGCCGAGCGGAATGTATACAGCCTGTCGATCTTGGATACGGCTGATGCGGCGACGGGGCCCCGGGTGTCGGTGCTGGCAAACAATTTATCGGTAACATACTTTTTATAGAGAGGGGAATCGCTAAAAAAATAAAAAGAGATGCCCAGCACGATGAGCCCGCCCAGCGCCCAGATCATATATTTTCTTTTGAACAGGACATGCTGCAGGTAGATGAGGATAAAAAGAAAACAGGCCAGGATGCTCAGGGTGGAGAAGGTGGTGATCACGGTGGCGAGGAGGAAGATACCGATTCGGACCTTTTTGATATAAAAGGCCATGGCGGCCGAGAGCACGAGATAAAGACCCATGATATTCCCTTCCAGAAAGGTGCCGCAGCGGATGATCGTGCCGTCGATGGTCTGTGGGGGATTTTCCATTCCGGGCAGCAGGTATACGGGCAGCCTGAGCGCGCTGAAGGCGGTGAGATACCATGCATAAACGGCCGCGGCCATACTGCCATAGACCCAGATGGAGACATATCCACGTCTGTCGGTGAGAAAAATATCTACAGAAATGAACAGGGATAGGAGCGCTATGATGAAGTAAACGTATTTGGCCAGGCTGTCGCCCGTATAGCCAAAACGGGTGGCGTACCCGCGGAGCAGGTAGGGATAATCCCAGGACAGATTGACTACAAGAGAAATGGTGATGGCGATAAAGAGCATGGAAAGCAGGAAGGTCAGCATCCCGGGCAGCCGTACACGCCGGTGAAGGATGATGTAGAGACCGCCGAGCATGATGAGGAATAGCTCTGAGAATTTCAGCGGGAATCCGATATTGAAGGTGAGCGCCTGGGTAAAGGGCATGAAAAAGACAAATCCGCCGTAGAGGAGATGACGCAAGCTTTCAGACCAGGTCCACCAGATATTTTGATGCGGATGGTTCATATTGGATCTTTTTCCCGGAGCATCTGTTCATAAATAGCCAGCAGGCCATCGATATATGTTTCGCGGAGCAGGGGGCGTTCCCAATAGGCGGTATATGCCTGTGCGCCCATCGTCTCAGCTAGTGCCGAGTCTGTTAGGAGGATTTGCATTTTTTTTGCCAGGTCTTTATGATCTCCTGATATAAACGTATATCCATTGTCATTCCGTACGTATTCGCTGGCGGCGCATTGGTCGGATACGATGACGGGCAGTCCGACGGAGAAGGCTTCCAATACAGCGAGTCCCTGTGTCTCATAGCAAACGGAGGTAAAGAGGAGGGCTCTTGCGTGCATCATTTCCCCGGATACTTCCGTGGGGGTCAGCCATCCTTTGAATTCGACCTGCGGATATTTTTCTTTTAGCGAGGCTTCCAGGGGGCCTTTGCCGATGACCGTCAGGTGGGCGCCGGCCGCGGTAGCGGCGGCGCAGGCGATATCTATCCCCTTTTCCCGTGAGAGGCGTCCCACGAAAAGGAATCGTTCAGCGCTGAGGTCTGCTTTCGGTCGGCCGGGTAAGACGCCCGAGACGGGGTTGCTAAGGATATGGATGGCGGCGGACGACGGAAGATAGGGTTGGAGGATGTCGCTGCTGAAACGGGTGGGGGCGATGAAATGTCCTATCCCACCGGGGATATGTCCCCGCGTGCGCTGGATCTCCTGGCGTGCTATCCTCCAGAGCTTGTGACCGTAATTCCGGGCGTCGCAGTTGGAGCATATACAGGCGAGGCTCATGGGGCGCAGGTGGCAGGCTTTTTCGCGCTGGAAATTATAAAACCCTCCGTTAGGACAGGCGGTGAAATAATCATGCAAGGTGCAGACGACGGGGATCCCGGATGTGGCCAGCACCCTGCCGATGGAAGGCGACAGGGCCTTTATCCAGCCATGGAGATGGATGACCGTGTGGCGGGCGTCCACTTTGGAAAGGATGGAACGCAGGAGCCTGGCCGACTTTGGATTCCACCACCCTTTTGTAAAAGCGCTGAGTCTGCTGTCGGAAAGGATATCGGCCTCGCCGGTGGAATATCGCTCGATGGCGGAGGACAGGTCGTTCCGGCCGGGATCGGATACGGCGGAGAAGAAAATGACATGCAGACCCCGTTCGGCCAGCGCGTTGGCCGTATTGATGGCTACCTGTGCGGCGCCCCCATTTATGTGATCGAAATCATTGATGACTATAATGGTATGCATGATGCTGTCCGGGCTATTTTAATCTATCTTCGACCAAAGTTTATCTTTTCCTCTAAGGCTTCTGTAGGTGTCCGACAGGATGTTCATGCCACGCCGGCCTATAAGGGTCGCCAGCGTCTGCGCTACCCGTGCTTTCAACAGCTGTATCCTGTGGTGAAAGCGTGGAGGCAATCCATTGAGCCGTCTGGCAAGGATGTTCTCGCGGGCTATGACAAGTTTGGATCGGATGTTGGCGCTGAGTCCTCCGGCATGCATGGCGGCCACTACCTGGCCGGTGAAAAGGGCGTTGTCGCCTTTGACAAAGGCGCGCAGGAGGAACTCGTAATCGCCCGTGATCCTGAACTGTTCATTGAAGCTGCCATATTCATCAAAAAGACTCCGGTGATGAAAGGCACAGCAATGCGTTACCGTCATATGCTGCAAGATATCCTTTTTTGCGATCTCCCAGGGTTGGCCCCATACGGCAATGATATTATTACCGGCCCCCGCTGAAAGAAGATCGATCTTTCCATAGACATAGCGGATGTTTTGCTGAAGGGCTCTGTGAAGGTGCTCTATCATATTTTCCAGCACATGCTTATCGCGGAGCCTGTCGTCGGCGCCGACGAACGCGATCCATTCTCCCGTGGCCCGGGCAAGCCCTTTGTTCCAGGCATGGTAGATGCCCCTGTCCGGCTCGCTGACCCAGTACGCCAATTGTTGGCCGTGCTGCTGTAAGACTTCTTGTGTACCGTCCGTCGATCCGCCATCGATGACGATGTGCTCCACGTTGCCATAGGTCTGCGTCCGTATGCTGTCGATGCATTGTTCGAGGTACTCCCTTCCATTATAGACAGCGGTGATGATGCTCAGACGGGGAGGATAGCTCATGGCGCCGTTTTTAGGAAGGTGAAGTCCATTTCATCCCTGGCGATGATCCTGAAGCCGTGGTCCACCAGCTTGTCCAGGGCGGCCTGGATGCGCGCCTTGCTGCCATCCTTTTCGGGATGGAATTCCACGCAGAGGATAGTGATGTCTATGCCGTCCTCCAGGATGGTGTCCAGCACCTCGAATTCGGCTCCTTCGATGTCCAGCTTGAGCAGGTCGAGACGCTGGTGTCCCCGGGTCTGCATGATATCGCTGAGCCGTTGGACTTTTGCTTCGAAATAATGATCGGTGTCCTGCAGGTTGGAAATGGAGTGGGATACGTGGGTGTCGTTCTTTGGCGCGAAGAATTTTACCGTGTCGGCATGGTTCCAAAGTCCTATGGGTATAAAATGAAGGAGGCTCGCCGAAGCAGGATCGATGTCGTACGGCGTATCGGGATATACATAAAAGGTCTTGTGGTTAGCTGCGGCTTTTATCAGCTGGTCGAAATGCTGTTGCGCGCGGGGGGTGGGATCGAAGATCCACACGGGGCAGCCTATGCGTCTTGCAAGGGCAGCGTCGAAGGATATGTCCACGCCTGCGCCCGCGAGGTAGCAAACGGAGTCCTTCCCCAGCAATGTCGTGGGGATGGTCCAGCCGCCGTAGGCCGTACCAAGCTTTTTAAGCGGATGGGGTATCCGGTGGATCTTGTACCGGAGGTCTGGCGCGATGAGGTGTTTGACATATTTTTTTATCCTGTGTATCATATTTTCAGTTGACAGGTGATAATGAAGGAACGATGCTTTTGTACAGGTCGAAATATTGCCGGGCCATTGCGTACATATCGAATTTGCGGCAGGCGAGTTCCCTGCCATATTGCGAAAAGGCGGCCCGTCTGTTGTCGTCGTACAGCAGAGCGAGCGTGTTTGTTGCAAACGCCTCGAGATCAAAGGGGGGAAGGATGATGCCGTTGCGATCGTGCCCGATGATCTCTTTATTGCCGCCGATGTCGAAGGTGACGGCGGGTGTGCCACAGGCGATGGATTCTACCAGGGAGTTGGGAAGGTTGTCCGCGCGGGTGGGATATATAAAAAGGTCCGATGCGTTGTAGCAGTCGCGCATATTCTCTTCCCCATGGACATAATTCTTATAATGGACCTCCAGGTTATGGAAGGGAGTGGGATCGTCGAGCCGTCCTTCTCCCAGCGCGAGGAAATTGATCTTTTCCCCTGCGAGCCTGTCGATATGACGAAGGATCCCTTCCAGGTCGGCGCCGCCCTTCCAGATATTGACCGAGCCGAGGAATCGGGCGCTGAACATGACCGTCTTCCGGTGCGGGTCCAGGCCGAGCTTTCTGCGTGCGGCTGTCTTATCCTGCGGTGTGAACAGGGTGGTGTCTACGCCATTGTAAATGCGCAGGACCTGTTTGCCTTCGAAGACGGGGCTTTGCAGGGCGAGCTCCTGCAGCCAGCCGGACGGGCATACGACGGTGAGACGGGCGTCTTTGTACACCGATCTTTTTTGCCGCAGCAGCCAGGCGCCGGTATTGATCCCTATGGTGGGGGAGATCTTTGTCAGGGCATGGTCGTTACGCATATGCTTCCACGACATATTGCCGAAAGTATGGGCGGAGTTCCCTGTGAAGCTCCACATGTCATGGAGGGTCCAGACCAGGGGCGCGTGACGGGAAAGGGTCCGGATAAGGGGGGTAGGAAAATAGGAGCCATGGGTATTGTGCAGATGAATGATATCAGGCCGGAAGTCCCGTACTTCTTCCAGTATGCGGCGGGAAGAAAAGGGGAAGGACTGATAAAGCAGCCCGGCCGTCTTGGTCAGCTTGTCGATCACCTTCTCGGCATAGACCTGCCAGGTGGAGCTCAGCACACGATGGGTGTTTTCATCATCCGAGTCCTTTATTTTTACCACGAGACGGTCTTCGATGTCGAAGTCACGGTGCAATCCTTTTCTGAGCCGTTGTACGACTACGGCGGCGCCGCCCCGGATATCCGTGGTATTGATGAATAATATGCGCATCAGCTGATAAAGAATTTTGAAAGGTAACGGGCGAATTCGGCTTTTGGCCAGTCCCGTACCAGGATCCTCGGCACCTGCCAGGGATCTGTCCAGCGATGGACCTGTCCGTAAAAATTGCTGCCCGTCAGTTTGAAGCCTGCCTCTTTGCATAGCTGAACGCTGTCCTGGTTGTAATCCCTTTTGCCTCCGAATGGGTAGGAGAAATGCAGGATCTTATCTCCGAGGAGCTGTTTCAGGATGTCGCGGGACTGGAAGATCTCTTCACGTTGCTGTTCTTTGGTCAGGGCCGACAGGGCGGGGTGACGGTGGGTATGTGCGCCTATTACAGCGGCGGGGCTTCGGTGCATTTGGATCAGCTCCTCTGAAGTCAGCATCCGGTGAGAGGGGCGGCCGGTAGCGTCGAGACCGGCCCATTGCAATAGTTGGCCGATGACCCTGTCCCGTTCAGAGGGGATAAGGAATTTCAGCAGGGGATGAATGAGGTGGTAGGCGCTGGTCCTTTCTTTTTTTGTACCTGTGGGCCAATGATATTGCCGGCCTTTTATTTCGATGTCCAGTATGGGGGGCAGGGTGCCGGGAAGGAGGAAGATCCTTTCGAGCTCATCCCACCACAGTTCCTGCGCCGTGTCCAGCCGGGAGGTGGTAATATAGAAAAGGGCCTGGCCTTGCAGGGTTTCCAGGATGGGCAGGGCTTCCAGCCGATTGTCCGCATAGCCGTCGTCGAAAGTGAGGACGACCGCCCGCTTTGGCATTTTTTTCCCTTCGCCGACCAGGGCGGTGAATTCGTCGATGTTGAGCAGCGTGTAGTGCGACTTTAGCCAGCTGACATGGTCGTAGAAATTATCGGGCTTCACCGCCAGCAATTGCGGGTCGGATGGCAGTCGTATCACGCGGTGGTATAGCAGTACGACCGCCGGGGTATCTACCTGAGCCAGCAAGTAACGTCGTAAGGCGGCGGCTGTTCTTCTTACCATGGTTTATGCGGGCGATTTATGATCGTTATTTAAAAGACTGACGAGCTGGGCGCAGACCCTCGATGCCGTCTGCCCATCCCATAACGGCGGTATCGTGCCTTTTTTTATTCTTCCATCCAGGATGGCCTGCATGGCCTGGTCCACTTTGCCGATGTCAGTGCCGATGAGATGATTGGTCCCCAGCTCTACGGTGACGGGCCGCTCGGTGTTATTGCGAAGCGTTACGCATTGGACGCCCAGGTAGGTACTTTCTTCCTGTATGCCGCCGCTGTCGGTAAGGATCAATGCTGTATGTTCCATGAGGGAAAGGAAGTCGGTGTAGCCGATGGGGTCGCAGAGCAGGATATTGGGTGACACCTCACCGGAGAGGCCGAATGTTTCCAGCTTCGAGCGGGTCCTGGGGTGGACGGGGAAGACGATGGTATATTTTTCGGCGTATTTGTTGAGTATGCGTACGATCCGGGTGAGGGAGTCTTTTTCATCGACATTGCTTGGCCGGTGCAAGGTGGTAAGGATATAGCCGCCGTCCTTCAGACCCAGCGAGCTCAGTATGGGCGAGGCGGCGATCTTTTTTGCATTGTTCACCAGGCTGTCGATCATGACATTCCCTACGAGAAAGATCTTGTCGGGGGAGACTCCTTCTTTGAGGAGATTGTCCACGCCGCTGTGCTCGCTGACAAAGAGATAGTCGGAGATGGCATCGGTGAGGATCCTGTTGATCTCTTCGGGCATGGCCCTGTCGAAGCTGCGCAGACCGGACTCCACGTGGGCCACCTTTATATTCATTTTTTTGGCGACGAGGGTGCAGGCGATGGTGGAGTTGACATCTCCCACGACGATGACGAGGTCGGGGGATTCGGCCGTCAGGATCTTTTCAAATTCCACCATGATCGCGGCTGTCTGGACGGCATGTGATCCGCCGCCTATGCCCAGGTAGAAGTCCGGGACGGGCAGCTCCAACTCTTCGAAGAAGACCTTCGACATCTTCTCGTCATAATGCTGGCCCGTGTGGCAGATGAGGTGACGGATGTCCTTCTCGTATTCTTTGAATACACGATGTATGGGAGCCACCTTCATGAAATTGGGCCGGGCGCCGACGACGGAAATTATTTTTTTCATGTTATGATGATATAAAGGGTATGTAGTCATGTATCCTTTCGCGGGCGATCTTTTCCCAGGAGAAATGATCCCGTACTTTGCGAACGCCGATGTTGGACATAGTGTTTCGTACGCCGGGGTCCTGCAATTCTTTCAAAGCCCGGGCAAGATCGAGATGATCACCCTCCGTATAGAGAAGGCCATTGCCCTCCACCCTTTCGACGACCTTTATCCGGCGGCTCAGGATCAAAGGCAGGCCACAGGCGGCGGCGTCCAGCTGGCTGGTGGATTCTTCCCGTGGCCATACGCCGATGTCTGCACAGCGGTAGTAGCGAGGGAGCTCGCGGGCGGGCACAAATGGGCTCACCTGGCATCCCTGCATGGATTGCAGGAAATTGACGTCCGACTCCGGTCCGTTGCCGACGAACAGCGCCTTGAAAGGGAGCCCTTCTTTATGCAGCGCATCGACGGCTTTTGCCAGGCAATGGGGGTTTTTGTCAGCCGTAAAGCGACCGGTGTAGATACACACGATGTCATCGGGCCGGAACCCAAAGCTCTTCCGGACCTCTTCGCGTTCCTGCTGCTGTTGAGGTGTGGATGCGGGAGAGTAGGTGTCCGTGTCCACGCCCAGCGATTGTATCTTCAGCTTGCCGGCGGGAACATGGTAGTGAGAAGCCGCGATCTCGGCCACATCCTCCGCGATGGCATAGCAAATTTGGGAAGTGGCATTGATGTATCGAAGCTTTGGATAAAAGCTGTTTCGCCAGTTCTTTAGATATTCTTTCCAGGTCTTTTTACCGGCCGTCCGGAAGATGGAGGCGTGCATGTGGCATTCGGTGAAATAGGGGCGGTGGCTGTCCCGGGCATAGCGGGCGGTGTCATAGCTGCAATCCAGCAATATTTCGAGGGATTGGAGGATCTCAGGCTGCAGGTGTTGCAGGTAGTCATAGAGTCCTTTTATGCCGGGGCCTTCATATTGTTTCTTTGTTTCATAGTAAGGCAGGCGGTGCAGGGTATAGCCATCGATGTGCTGTACGCCGGGCTCTTTGAACTTAGGTCCCAGAAAGGATTGATAGGTCTTTTCGTAGTTGGGAGAATAGTAATTGATCTGGGCGGTGGAGGTAACGAGGTGGACCTCATGCCCCTGTCCTGCCAGCGCCTTGGGAAGCATATTTTCCGTATAGCCCATTCCCTCCGAGTACCAGGGGCTGATGCAAACGATTCTCATCGGGATGGGGTTTGGGTGGAAAGATCCGTTCTTTTTAGCAGGAACGTGGTGTCGGAATGGTGGCGGAGATAAGGTACAGGGCCGCCGAAGGTGCGCACCTGCCATTGTTCGGGACGAAAAGAGAAAGGCGCCAGGTAATATTTGCGCTCGGAATTGTCGACGATGAGGTATCCTCCTTTCTTCAGCCTGGCCTGTGCATGCTTAATGCAGGAAGGCCTGGCTCTTCCGTCCACCACGATGATATCGAAGCTGGCGACGGGGTATTGGTCGAGCGTCTTTACATAGGCCTCGAAATGCTGACCTGTATAGTTGCTGTCGCTGGAGATATAGTCGTCGGGGTTACGGTAATCTTTTTTAGCGTAGTTGGGGTCATTCTCCCCTTCCCTAAGCAGATAGGTGACGTTTTTAATTTGTCTATGTACGAGCTCCTGCTGCATTTTTTCGAACCAGCGTCTGTCATGCTCTATGGAAATAACCTCTTTTACCCGGGAGGCCCAGAAAAGCGTGGACCCGCCGGAGCCGTATTCGAAGACGCGCATATCGGGTCGAATGATCCTGTTGAGCTCATCGATGGCGGAGAATGCCATCCAGGGCATCTGGTCGTCCACGGAGTTCCTTCCCTCCTGCTGGTATTTCCTCCAGGCGGAAAAGTATGTAAGGCTATCGATGGGAATACGGAGTCCGGGGTGACGCCCGAATTCCTTTATGGTCATTTTACAGTAATTGATCAGGTCATGCATTCGGCTCATAATGGATTTATTCTCCCGGGATTTCGCTCGTCAATAATTTTTTTGTGTACGATCGTATGATGAAGTAATAAACGCAAAGATAGGTCAAGTTGGAAAGAAGGGATACCGTCGCGGCTCCATAGACGCCAAAGGGTGGAATGAGCAGCATGCTAAGACCAAGGCTGACCATACAAAGCAGGAGACCGGTGACAGATGTAATATAGGTCTTCTCGAAATAGATAAGATAATTTGTATATAAGGGCACCATGGCCGAAAATGTCTGGGATATCAGCATGATGGGCAATATGTATAGCGTCTGCTCATATTTCTGCTGGATGATGCCCAGTACGAGCACGATCTTTACGAACAGGACGATCAAAAGGGAAAGAATGGTAAACACGGCAAAGATGCGCAGCAGCAGCTTATTGGTTCGGGCGACGTTCCTGCGCAGGTCCTTTTCTTTCAGGAACAGCGGCAGCCAGGCGTTTTGAAAGGAGGTAAAGATCAGGGGGATAACGCTGGCACAGGATGCTGCCAGATAGTAATAGGAGAGGTCGGTGAAATCCCTGTTTTTTTCCAGAAAAAATTTATCGCTGAAGTTGATGACGATGCCAAACATGGCAGAGACCATAATGGGCAAGGCCAGCTTCAGGCCCGGTCTTACCAGCCCGCGATTGAACCTGCGACCGGACTCTTTTATAAAGAATATGGAAAAAATGAGGAAGAGGAGCAATTCGGCAAGATAGGTGGTAAGCAATCTGACCTGGACGGTGCTTGTACCTTTTAGTAGGAACAGGGCGGTGACGGATGCGATATTGATGGTCAGGATCCTGGCGATATTGTATTGCTGGAGCTTGCGGATCTTCTCCGTGGCATAAAAATAATTTGTCAGCATGAAGTTGAGCACGGTCATCACGAGGGCCAGCAGGACGCCCATTCGGTAGCTGCCGTAGTCGATCTTATTCTTGAAAAGGAAATGTATGACGGTGTAATCCCAGTGGAAAAGGTATACGGGGACAAGAAGGAGGGTAAGGATGGATATCAAAAGAGCGGATATGGTAAAGAGGAGCTCCCCCCTTTTGGCAGGGTCGGTATCGTCATGATAGAATTTGCTTAAAGGGATGTACAGGCCGAAATTCAGGACAACCGCGAGCGTGAGGATGATGGACAGGAGATAATTGTAGAGGCCATATTCGTCCTGGGTCATCAGGCGGAGGAAGACGGGCAACAAAAGGATGCCTGACAGCTTTACCAGTATGTCCACGCTGAGGACGGCCAGCAATCTTTTCAGCAGGATGCTTTCTTTATATCTCGCTCTCCATTTTCTAACCAGGCCGGCGGCATTCATTAGGATCGTTTCGGTGTTTTTACAAATGCTGCAAAAATATGTAATTTTGTTGCGCAATACCAACGAACACCGGCTATACGCAGTAGATATAGTGTGTTGCAGTACAATATTTTTACGTAGATGCAGTTATTAGACAAGTTTTTCGCTTCAGTGATTGCATGCCTGCCATGAGAGAACAAATTTCGAATCTTCGAATCCGTACCGCCTTAATCGAATGTTAAAAAGCTTGGTTTGTAATGAATTGATTGCATTTGTATTACATTGCATTTGGCTATTTTTTAAAGAAACCTGATCTTGAAATTTGAAATTAAACCTAATCTTAATGAGCGTACACTCATCAACAGACGATGTTTCGTTAGTCAGGAAGGCATATTTGACAGAAAATAACACTTCATTAAGAAAAATTCTACTGCACCGGAGAGGATACCTGGCGGCCAAACGCCTATTCGATGTTCTCCTGTCCCTATTGGTAGTGGTATTGGTGCTTAGCTGGCTTTTCCCCTTACTTTGTATTCTTATTCGATTGGATTCGAAGGGGCCTGTCCTCTTTGTTCAGCGTCGTGTAGGCTATATGGGACGTTCTTTCCATTGTTTGAAATTTCGCACCATGCGTGTCAACAAGGAGGCCGATATCTTGCAGGCGGCGGAAAACGATCCCCGCGTGACCCGATTGGGGCGTTTGTTACGTGATTCCAATCTCGATGAGCTTCCGCAATTTATCAATGTGTTGTTAGGACACATGAGCATTGTCGGTCCCAGGCCGCATATGTACAAGGACTGTCTGCAATTTTCCAATATGGTGGAGACTTATAAGGTGAGGAACCTGATGAAACCCGGCATTACAGGTCTGGCGCAGGTGAAGGGGTATCGTGGTCCGGCCCATGATTTCAACAGAATATTCCTACGATTCCAATGGGATGCGTATTATATACAAAACGCTCATTTCCTTCTCGATCTTCGTATCGTCCACCGGACGGCCCTGCAAACTTTAGGGAATATTGCCGGAAGGCTTATGCCTTCAAAGTACCGGATTTCTGCTGCCAATATGGACTGGGTGGAAGCCCGTCAGCCAAAGCTATTTCCATAAGCGTGTCGATTCGATCTATCGACGTGCAGGAATATGCTATAACTGTGTTAAAATCGATCATAAGCGTGTTTGCAGGCGCGTATTCCCACTAAAAGGACTTTGTTAAATTAACTTCTTTATATCGAATGACATGCAACGGTTTGTGGTATATGGCTGTCATATGTACCGTAATCATCCATTGTAGCGGCTCTGATGGCACTATTCTTGGAATAATAAGTTGACAAACCCAATTGACTATTATGCGCAGCAATGAGGCAGGCAATGTTTACCCTAAGGAAGGATGGGAAGATGAGACGAAGGTCGGGATACGGTCTTATTTCAATGACAGGAAATTGTATTACGGAATCAAAAGAGGAATAGATATAACAATATCTTTATTGGTCATACTCCTGGTGTACTGGTGGATGTTCCCTTTAATAGCATTATTCATCAAGCTGGATTCGGATGGTCCTGTCTTTTTCCGGCAGAAGCGCGTTGGATTCCTGGGAAAGATCTTCTGGTGTTACAAGTTCCGCACCATGGTGGTGAACGATATGGCCGATACACGACAGGCCACCTTGCATGATCATCGGATCACCCGGGTAGGGAAATTTCTTCGCGACACCTGTCTGGATGAGCTGCCGCAGTTCATCAACGTTCTTTTGGGACATATGAGCATCGTTGGTCCGCGCCCTCACATGCTGAAAGATTCACGTGAATTCTCCAATGTCGTCAGCAACTATAAATTCCGCAGTCTGGTAAAGCCGGGTATCACGGGTATTTCCCAGGTGCGAGGATACAGGGGCCAGGCAACGAATTTTCAAAGCATATTCCGCCGATATTTATGGGATGCGTATTATGTACGTAATGTAAGCTTCGGGCTGGATATAAGGATCATGGCCGAAACGGCCATACTGATGGTACGGTCCATCTTCGACAAGGGCCGGCCGATGCCGGCTGAAAACCGTTTCATCCACAGTCCGGGCAAGAATGCCATTAAAAAGATAGCGTGACGGTTGCGGTAGTTTAATATCTTTACGGCGAAACACACCGTAATCGTTCTTATGCACCATCAAGATATGGGTTTATCCACGCTGATCTCTCTCAGCGAGGCAGACAGGTTTAATGAATGGATGTTCGAAGCTATCCGCCCCTATATAACGGGTAAGACCCTGGAGATCGGCAGCGGTATCGGGAATATATCGGCGATGCTGGTGCGTCATCATCTTCCCCTCTATGTCAGCGACCATACGGGAGAGTATGTCGGTCGCCTTCAAAACAGATTTTCCACCACCGACGAAGTAAAGGGTGTTCTTTCCATCGACCTGGCGGATGAACATTTCGCGACTGTCCATGCGGAGATCCTCGGGACCTTCGACACGGTATTTGCCCTCAATGTCATCGAGCACATCGGGAACGACCATCTGGCCATCCTGAATTGTTACCGGCTGCTGAAGCCCGGCGGCCGGGTGGTGATACTGGTGCCGGCATGGCCTTCTCTTTACAATGGGCTGGACAAAGGGTTGGAGCATTACAGGAGATATTCTTCCACTACCTTGCGGCAATTGCTTTCCGGACCTTTCCAGGTGACGAAAATGAAATATTTCAATCTGGCGGGCATCGGCGGGTGGTGGCTGACGGGGACGGTCTTGCGGAAGAAGGTCATCGGGGAAGGACGGGCCAGGATCTACAACCGGCTGGTACCCCTTTTTCGGCTGGCGGACAAGCTGACTTTCCACCGTATGGGTCTCTCCCTGGTAGCGGTGGGGGAGAAAGAACGATAAAAATTACCATTGGCGCCTTTAAAAGGACAAGTCCCGGCGCAGGAGGCTTTCTACCTTTGTAGTAGAAAATCTTATTATTATGTGTGCCGATAAACACGATCATCAACCCGGACTGGTCTGGAGCGTTCTTCGCAATAAATGCCCCCGTTGCCGCAGAGGCGATATGTTCAGCTACAGGAACCCTTATGATCTCAAGAGATTTATGAAGATGCCGGAGACCTGTCCGGTGTGCGGGCAGCCGTTCGAGATAGAGGTGGGGTTCTATTATGGGACAAGCTTTGTGAGCTATGCACTGGCGGTGGCGGTGTCTGTCGCCAGCTTTATAGCCTGGAAGGTGCTGATCGGGATGTCGTTGAATGATAACAGGCTGTTCTGGTGGTTGGGGGTGAATGCCGTGTTGCTGGTGGTGGTGCAGCCGTTGCTTATGCGGCTGTCCCGGGCCATATGGATCTATTTCTTTGTGCGGTATGATCCGGAGTGGAGGAATGTGCCGGTGGGTGTGCCGGAGAGGATGAATGAGGAGCTGAGGAATGGTTGGTAGCCCATGCTGTGGAACACTGCGTGAAACATCCGCCATGTTTTTCCTTTTTGCGTTGAATTAATTTCTAGCTTCACCGGCCTAAACTTATCCTGGATCATGCTGGTGAAGACTTTTGGCAGTGCTGTGTATGGGGTAGAAGCCATCACGATCATCGTCGAGGTGAATGTGACGGAAGGGCTGCATACTTTTATTGTCGGGCTGCCTGACAACGCGGTAAAAGAAAGTGTACAAAGAGTAGAGAGCGCCATCAAGACCAATGGCTTTTATATGCCTCGTACCAAGCTGATCGTGAATCTCGCACCTGCAGGTATTCGCAAGTCAGGGGCGGCTTTCGACCTGCCCATCGCGCTTGGGGTCCTGGCGGCTACGGATCAGATACCCGGATCAGACCAATTAAAGAATTACATTATCATGGGGGAGCTGGGGTTGGATGGGAGTCTTCATTCCATCAAAGGCGCTCTGCCGATGGCTATCCAGGCCCGGCGGGAAGGTTTTAAAGGACTTATCCTTCCCCGCCAAAATGCAAAAGAGGCCAATGTCGTGAACGGATTGCCTGTATTTTCCTTTTCTCATATTCGGGAGGTGATCGAATTCTTTCGGGGAGGATGTTCCGACCCACCCATGGACGCGAGCGAAGCTCCCCGGATAGCAGCGGTATCAGAGGAGATCGATTTCTGTGATGTCAAGGGACAGGAGTATATCAAGCGTGCTTTGGAAATAGCGGCCGCCGGAGGACATAATACATTGCTGATAGGCGCCCCCGGTGCGGGCAAGACCATGCTGGCCAGGCGGCTGCCTACTATCCTTCCACCTTTGAGCCTGCCGGAGGCATTGGAGACAACCAAGATCCATAGCGTGGCGGGTAAGCTGCCGGATAATAGCGCTCTTCTTACACGACGACCTTTTCGCAGCCCTCATCATACTGTGTCGGGCAATGCGTTGGTGGGGGGAGGCAGCATACCACAGCCGGGCGAGATATCATTGGCTCATAATGGGGTCCTCTTCCTGGATGAGCTGCCGGAATTTTCCCGGAGTGTGCTGGAGGTAATGCGGCAGCCGATGGAGGATGGAAAGGTTACTATCAGCCGTGCAAGGATCTCCGTAGACTTCCCGGCCAGCTTTATGCTGCTGGCGGCCATGAACCCATGCCCTTGCGGCTATTACAACCACCCTGACAAGGAGTGCTCTTGTATTCCCGGGGCCGTACAGAAATATCTCAATAAAATATCGGGTCCTTTGCTGGACCGTATAGACCTGCATGTAGAAGTGGTGCCGGTGCCTTATGAGCATTTATCCTCAACGGATGGCGGAGAATCTTCTTCGGTGATACGGGAGCGGGTAATGGCTGCCCGACAATGGCAGCGACAGCGGTATAAGAAGCAGGTATGCAATGCACAGATGACGGGCAAAATAATAAAAGAGTTCTGCAGGGTAGATGCTACGGGAGAAAAATTACTGAGAGATGCGATGACCCGGCTTCATTTGTCGGCCCGGGCCTATGATCGTATCCTTAAAGTCAGCAGGACAATAGCAGACCTGGCGGGGGAAGAATATATCAAGCCAGGGCATCTGGCCGAGGCGATACAATACCGGTGTTTGGACAGGGAGGCGTGGGGGAATCAATAGCGCTTATAACTTCTCCAGCATCTCCACCACCTTCTCCCTTTTCAGGATCAGGTAGCCGATGCGGTCATTGCTGATGCCTTCTTTTAGCTGATAGCTGAATTCCAGCTGATCATTCATTACCGTCGTCTCGAAATAGCGGAAGGAGATGTTGGGATATTGTTTCAGCTCCTCTCCGATCTCATATAGATGGGTAGACAGGATGAACAAGGATTGAGGGATCCTGATCAGTCCTTTGATGACGGCGGTGGAACATTTCATGGCATCCTGCACATTGGTGCCCTTGAACAGCTCGTCGATGAGCACCAGCCACTTTTTTTTGCCGCTGATCTTCATCAAGGTGTCCCGTATGCGCTGCACTTCGTTGAAGAAGTAGCTTTCTCCTTTGGCGATGTTGTCGACTACATTGATATTGCTGAGGATGCCGTCAAAAAGGCTCAGTCGCATGCTGGCGGCGGGCACGCCCATTCCCAGGTGAGCCAGGAATACGGATACTCCCACAGCCCGTATGAATGTGCTTTTTCCGGCCATATTCGCCCCCGTAAGGAAGAGGAAGTTGGTGGATTTGTCCAATTGGACGTCATAGGCCACGGGGGTGGGTAATAAAAGATGGTACAATGAACGCACTTCCATATAAGGGTCTTCGCTCCTGGTGAAACTGGGAAAGGCCAGCTGGTATTTCTTTACGGCCATGGCCATGGAATACCAGGCATCCAGCTTGCTGTGGATCTCGATGAGCCCTTGCATCTGGCTTTTGAACCGCTCGCGGATATGATAGCCGTAGTGGACGACCTGTATGGCGTTGAGCTTTGTACCGGGCGCTGTTTTGGCAAGCGACTGCAGCACATCGTTATCGAGCAGCCGCCGGCCTCTTTCCAAAAGACCTGTGAGCAGCGGAGGGCCATCGGGCGTGTTCAATAATTCCAGCAGCCGGGCCATGCCTCGTACGAAATCCGCGAAGTGACCGATGGAGTACCGTACCAGGGAATAGTCGGGCCCATGGAAGAGCTTATAGGTAAGGGCTCCCGGTAAGTTATGGGATTGGGGTATCGTATCGACGGCCGTCTCGTAAAATCGTTCCATCACCATCACGGTGCCGTTGCTGATGGTCAGCGGCCATTCATTCGCCCGTTGTACAATAAGGGCCAGGATCTGCTGTGTCTCCAGGATAGGGCCCAGGGCGCCAAAGGGGCGGTTGAAATACTCCAGCAGCCGGTCTTTCCCTCCTTGCGTGCGGGTCAGGTCCAGCTTGTGAAAGACGGAAAACTCTTCCTCCTGGCTAAATAATGATAGGTCCGAATAGGTGGTATAGTCGATGTCCATAATGATCTGTTTGCCCGGCGGCCCGTCGACGGGACCTGTGGTGCGTCAAAAATCAAACTTCAGCCGTTGTCCCCATTGAGACTCATCAAATACCCCATTTCCATAAACCAGGTGTCCATTTACGAAAGTATGGGTAACGGTGGCCGGGAACTCGAAGCCTTCCAGCGGGCTCCATCCGCACTTGTACAAAATATTCTCTTTGCCGGCCTTCCACGGCTTGTTCATGTCCACGATGACGAGATCCCCCCAATATCCTTCGCGGATGAATCCTCTTTCCGCGACACGGAAGCAGGTGGCTACGGCATGGCTCATTTTTTCCACTACCTTCTCCAGGCTGATCCTCCCTTCCTTTACATAATGCAGCATCAATGAAAGGGAGTGCTGCACCAGGGGCAGACCGGCATGGGCTTTTTCATACCCGTCGCCGCCGCCAGTGACAGGAGCGAGGGTCAGGGCGCCATCGGCCTGGCGGACCCATCCCTTTTCCTCCAGCGTATGCGGAGCATGGTCGGTGGCTATCAGGTCCAGCCTGTCATCCAGCAGCGCTTTCCACAGCGCCTCCCGGTTGTTCGGCGCCTTGATGGCGGGGTTGCATTTTATCCGATTGCCAAGGGTCGCATAGTCATCACTGGTAAAATGCAGGTGATGGACACATACTTCCGCGGTGATCCGCTTTTCTTCCAGGGGTAGTAAGTTACTGAAAAGCTGCATCTCCTTCTCCGTGGAAAGATGGAATACATGCAGGCGGGAACCATGTTTTTGGGCGAACTGTATGGCGGTGAGGGACGATTCGAAACAGGCCTCTTCATCCCTGATCCGCGGATGATCTGCGGCTACCAGGGGACGTTGCTCCTTTTTGATATTTTCCAGGTTCTGCCGGATGATCTTTTCGTCTTCACAGTGGGTGGCGATCAATACTTCGCTTTCCCGGAAGAGCCTGTCCAGGGTGAGATAGTTGTCCACCAGCAGATTGCCGGTGGAGGCGCCCATAAAGATCTTGATGCCGCAGACATCCTTTTTCTTTTCATTGGTCCGTAACGCCTCGTCGGCATTGTCGTTGGAGGTACCCATGTAAAAGGAATAGTTGGCCAGTGCGCTTCGGGCTCCTATGGCATACTTATCTTCCAGCAAGTCCTGGGTGAATACGGGCGGCAGGGTGTTGGGCATTTCCATAAAAGAAGTGACGCCGCCCGCCACGGCTGCCTTTGCCTCCGTATAGATGGTAGCCTTGTGGGTCAGGCCCGGCTCACGGAAATGTACCTGCTCGTCGATGACCCCGGGCAATAAATATTTGCCTTCGCCGTTGATCTCGACAACGGCAAAATCCGGAGCAATACCCACTGCTATTTTTTCAATGCGACCGTTCTTTAGTAGCAAATCTGAGGTAATGATCTTACCTTCGTTGACTATGGAAATGTTCTTGATCAGGTAATTATGCATAAAAAATAATTCAGCCACATCTGGCGTACCAATTCTATGATGCAATTTATAAAAACCATTGCTAGGCTGCTGATAATTTCGGGACTTCCCATCTTCGCCTCCGCCCAATCCACCTTTTTACCCCAGGGATCGAAGTTCGAGCATTTCCTGGACAGGATGGAAATACTGCAGCAAAAGGATGCCGAGCTGAATATTACCACCGACAAGCCTATCAGCCGGCGCTCCGCCGTCCGTATATCCGAGCTGGCGGATTCCCTGTACCATTTCTATCCTTACGACGATATTTATCATATTTCCAACGTCGACAGGCAAAACCTGCAGTCCCTGCTGATGAACAATGCAGAATGGGTCACTGGGAGCAAGGACAGCTTTCAGTCCAAACATCCCTGGTGGAATACCTTCTACAAGGACAAGGCAAATTTTTACCAGGTGAACGAAAAGGATTTTTTTCTGGCCGTCAACCCAGTCATCCAGCAGACCCAGTCGATCGAGTCGGGCAATCATGCCCGTGTTTTTCTCAATTCCAAAGGGCTCACCGTCCGGGGGCTGATCGCGGGCAAGCTGGGCTTTTCGGCCTATCTTACGGACAACCAGGAGAGAGGACCTCAGTATGTGATGGATCGCATTGCCCAATACAATGCCGTACCGGGTGCGGGATATTACAAGACCTTTAAGCAGACGGGGGTGGATTATTACGACAACCGGGCCTCCATTTACTTCAATGCCTGGAAATATTTCGATTTCCAGTTCGGATACGACAAGAACTTTATAGGGAACGGCTACCGCAGCCTCTTCCTCAGCGACTATTCGGCCCCTTATCTTTTCCTGAAATTCAATATGCGTATCTGGAAGCTGAATTACCAGAACATCTTTATGGAGCTGACCAACGAGCATGTGCCGGGTGATTACTATTTCCCCCGGAAATATGCCGTCATTCACCATCTCAGCGTCAATGCGGCTTCCTGGCTTACGCTGGGGCTGTTTGAGAATGTTGTGTTCGGTCGCCAGGACTACTTTGATTTTTCCTATCTGAACCCGGTGATCTTTTTGCCATCGGCACAGCAACAGGCAGGCTCGCCCGACAAGAGTACGGTGGGTTTCGATTTCAAGGCTAATATCGGGCATGTCACCCAGGTGTACGGACAACTGCTCTTCAATGAGTTTGTCCTGAAGGAGATCCGTCATTATTCACGGGGATGGTGGGGGAATAAGCAGGGGCTTCAGCTGGGCATGAAATATATCGACGCCTTTGGGGTAAAGAATCTGGACTTGCAGGCGGAGACCAATATCGTACGACCCTTCACCTATCAGCATGGCGATTCGGTGGGCAATTTCAGCCATTACAATCAGCCCCTCGCGCATCCCCTGGGCGCCAATTTCGCAGAGTTCATTGCTATTGCACATTATCAGCCGGCCTATAAATGGACCATCGAAGGGAAGGTCATTTATTATAAGCAGGGACTCGATTCCGCCGGCGTCAATTTCGGGAGCAATGTCATGGAAAGCTATCTTACCCGTCCCCGGGATTATGGATTCAGCATCGGGTCGGGCATACCCGTCAATTGTGTCAACCTTTCCGGGCTTGTCTCCTATGAATGGAAGGAAAATCTCTTTCTCGACCTGTCTGTCCAATACAGGAAGTTTACGGCTAATGACCCTACGGGGGTTTATCACAACAGCAGCTCCACCCTGCTGACGGCGGGCGTTCGTCTGAACGTGTTCCGGCGTCAGTATGATTATTGAGGATTTACATCGCCAGTAATACCGCTACATAATGGCAAAGCGCCGCTGCCAGCACGAAGGCATGCCATACTGCGTGGGTATAGCGATACCTGTCCCATAGATAAAAGAATACGCCGATGGAGTACAGGCCGGCGCCTACGAAGACGAGTGTCAATACTCCGGACGGAAGGTTGTCAAAAAAATTCCGGCCGCCGGCTACCATGATCCAGCCCATTGCCAGGTAGATGATGGTGGAGATGATCTCAAACCGGCCCGTGAACAGTATCTTGAAGATCACGCCCGCGGCGGTCAGGGACCAAAGAATGGTCAGGAGTGTCATGCCGAAGGAATTGTTCACGTACACCAGCAGGAAGGGAGTATAGGTACCGGCGATGAAAAAGTAGATGCTGATATGGTCGAAGATCTTTAAGGTTCTCTTTTGGCGTGGTTTTTTGGCGAGGTGGTAGAGGGTACTGGCGACAAAAGCCAGCAGGAAGCAGCATCCATAGATGCAGCAGCCGATGAGGCCTTTGGTATTACCATGGAGGGTGGCTATCCCCGGAAGGACCGGGAGCGCTGCCAGTCCGAACAACACGCCGGCGGCATGCGTAAGACCGTTGACCAATTCCTGATGACGGGTGTAGCTTTCCATGCGTTGCGAAATCTCTTTAGGAATGGTAATGCAACGATCAGACCAACCCGGAGTCGCTGCCGGCGGAAGGACCGTGTCGGAGCAGACGAGGGCCGCTATCCTTCGAAAATGATGGAAAAGATGACCTGTCTGGATTTGATCTTGTCGATGACGTTGGAATATTGCAGGCTGGGATCCCGGCTATGAATGTTCTTGATGCCTTCGCTGATCTTTAGTTCGGGCGAAAGGATGAAGACGGGGAAATAGATCTGGAAGCCAAGACCGGCCTCGACGCTGAAGTCGGAGGAGCTGAGCTTTACCAGATTTTCCGCTTTGCGGGCTGACGAGTTGGATGCCAGGTCATAGCGGTAGTTGACGCCTCCCATCATATAGACCCTGAAGTTCCCGATGCGATCCGACAGGAATTTCACCTGAGCGGGGAACCCCAACAAAAGAGATTGTATCTGCTTGGTTGCCAGTACCTGCTCGCCATCCGGCGGGTATTTGACGTGGTAGGCGATGCTATTGCTGCTAAAGATGAATTCCGGGAAGGCGATCCGAAACTCGAGGTGGTCGACGACATGAAAGGTAAACATGCCGGAAACGCCAAAACCGCCGCTATTTAAAGGGTTGACATACAGTACACTGTCGCTTTGTAAGAATTTGGGATGGGCGCTGACCTGAAAATGGGAGTTATCGTACAGGAAACCGATGCCCAGGTAAAATTTTTTGCTATCGTGGTCCGGAAGATTGAGATAGTCCCGCAATTGAGCGGATGCGCGGCCTCCTGCCATCATGAGCCCTGTTGCGATGAGGATCGAATATATACCCCTTCTCGTTGTCGACAAAAATACGTTCAAATTCATAAATAGCTTAAAATCAGTAATTTAAAACTACTCCGTAACGATGTTTATAGCCAAAGGGTAAATATTGTCGATAGGCTCGAATTAGGTAATGAATGTAAACGGCAAAAAAGGCCATTTAATTGCCATGTTCCTGTTCAATAACAAGATTTTAGGGAGATGTTAACGGGGCTGGCCCCCTGGGTCGGAGCCTGGCTTTAGCGGGTGACCGGTCCTTTTTCCCCGGTGTAGACAGAGCATATGCCCAGGCTAAGCCTTTTTAGCCGGGTATTTGTGTATCCACATTTATCCAGGATCCGGATAAGGTTCTTTCCTTCGGGAAAGGCTCTGATAGAGTCGTTGAGGTATTGGTAGGCTTCTCCGCTGTGCGACACTGCCTTTCCGACGCGGGGCGCTATAAGATTACAGTAGAAGTTGTACAATTGCCGGACGCCTACTATCCTGGGTTGTGAGAATTCCAGGATCACCAGCCGTCCCCCCGGCCGGAGGACCCGGAGCATTTCTTTCAGGCCTTTTTCCAGGTTCTCGAAATTCCGGACGCCGAATGCTACGGTGATGGCGTCGAAGCTGTTGTCCGGCAGGCCTATGTTCTCGCTGTCCCCTTCCTGTAACACGATACGGTCTTCCAGCCTGTGCCGGGCTATTTTCTGTCTGCCGATGTCCAGCATGCCCTTGGAAATATCGATGCCCGTCACTTTTTCAGGAGAGAGATGCCGGCTCATCATGATGGCCATATCGGCTGTGCCGGTGGCTACGTCCAGGATCTGGCGGGGGTGGAGGTCCACAAGCCTGCGAATGGCTCTTCTTCTCCAGTAGATATCGATGCCGCCGGAGAGAAAGTGGTTCAGGAAGTCATACCGGAACGCGATCCTGTCGAACATGGCAGCTATCTGCTGCTTCTTTCCCAATTCCGATTCCTTGAATGGAACGATCTTATCATGCGAGTACTGGGCCATAGGCCAGCGAAGGTACGCCAACCGGGGGAAAGACTAATGGTATTTCAGTCGCAGCCCCCATTATGGGTAATGGTCAGCGTATAGAAGCCGCAGGTGAGGCTGCCGGTGACAGGGCTTAAATACGGGGCGGCATAGGTCTCGCAATCGACGAGGCTTCCGCCGTTGTCGTCCCACGTTAGCTGCAATGAGCCTGATCCGGATGTGAACTGGATAGTGATCGTTGGGTTAAAGCTGCCGTAGGTCTCGGCAAAAGGCAAGGTAGGCGAAGTGTGTGTGACGGTGGTCATACCCGGGCCTTGTATCTTGATATAGCTGATCGGATCACTACCAAATTTTTGGTAGTAGATGTTGGGGCCGCAAAAGGGATGGATCAGCGCCTGTGGTCCAATGGCCAATCTTCCATAGGCGGATGTTCGAGAGGATGGAATGGTAGTGGGTCTGTTGGTAGCGGACATGCTAAAAATGGCCAGCAGTGCGACTGTAAAGGCAAGTGTTTTTTTCATAATTAAGGTTTCCTTAAATCTACGATTTTTAAATGGTAATTTGCCGGATTAAATTATGATCATACATTCAACCTCTTACATTATCAGCAGCCCGGATCATACCAGTAGTCCGGCGCCCGACAGACCTGAATATGCTTTTATAGGCAGGAGCAATGTCGGCAAGTCGTCGCTGATCAATATGCTGGTCGGAAACGACAAGCTGGCCAAGACGTCTTCTACGCCGGGGAAGACCCAGCTCATCAATCATTTTTCCATCAATGACGAATGGTATATCGTGGATCTGCCGGGCTATGGTTTTGCCAAGGTGTCCATAACGCAGCGGAAGAAATGGGAGAAGATGATCGAAGATTACCTGCGGAAAAGAAAAAATCTTGTCAATGTTTTTGTGTTGATCGACAGCCGGCACAGCCCCCAGAAGATAGACCTCGAGTTTGTCAATACCCTCAGAGAGTGGCGAGTTCCTTTTTGCCTGGTCTTTACCAAGGCGGATAAAGAGAATCAACGTACGGTGAGCAAGAATGTAAAAGACTTTTTGGATAAGATGCGTGCCACATGGCAGTTCCTTCCACAGCATTTTGTAACCAGCGCCACAAAAAAAATGGGGAGAGATAAGATCCTTCAACTTATCGAAGAGATGAATCAGCCATCCGATGAGGAATAGCCCCGAATTAAAAACCCTTAAGGGGGGCTAAAATTTTTCTTAGCTAAAATTTAACAGATATCTTTGCTGTAGACATTGTCTTTATATAAGGCCCCCACCAACTCTAAGATCCCCTTTCCCGCATTGAACCCCTTTTTGCCCAATACCCTATTCAGCCTATGCGCTACTACCTAATGCTATTTTAAGCCTGTTTGACCGGCAGCGTGGATTGTATTGCCTGTACTGTCGGATGTAAATTTTTCCGCTATATCAGCGGACAGGGAAACTATTATCTAAAAAATAAAAAGCAAATAAGTAAAAATGAAAGACTGATAACTGTTTTGATTTAATCACTGTTTAAAAATTTCATCACATGAGAAAACCTTTGTCACTATTGCTAGTGCTGGTATTACATTCCATACTGGCACTGGCTCAGCATGTCATTACCGGTAAGGTATATGACCAATCGGGGCAGCCGGCCCCATTTGTAACGATCCGCATCAAGGGCGGCAATACCGGCACGAGCGCCGATGCCAATGGCGCCTTTTCCATTCATGCCAACAAGGGAGACAGGCTGGTCATCTCCGGAGCCGGCTTCCAGTCAGTAGAATTTCTTGTCGAAGATGCTACCACTGCCAACATCCAGATAACACGCAAGGATGCGAGTCTGACGGAAGTGGTCGTGACGGCATTGGGCATTACCCGGAGCAAGAACAATCTGCCTTATGCTGCGCAGACGATCAGCGCGGACGAGGTCTCCAAAACAAGGAATTCCAATTTTGTGGATGGGCTTTCGGGTAAGGTAGCCGGTTTGCAAATAGCCCAGACCAATACCCTCGGCGGATCGACCAACATCGTCCTTCGCGGCAACAAATCCATTACGCAATCCAACCAGGCGCTGTTTGTCATCGATGGTGTTCCCTTCGACAACAGCTCTACCAGCACGATCATCGACAAGAACAATTTTCAGCGTGCCGGTACGGGTGGATACGATTATGGCAGCAATTCGGCCGATATCAATCCCGACGATATCGAGTCCGTCACGGTGCTGAAGGGTGCGGCGGCCTCTGCCTTGTATGGTTCCAGGGCTTCCAACGGAGTGATCCTTATCACGACCAAGAAAGGCAAGAGAGGATTGGGGGTGACGGTGAATGCGGGTGTGACGGTGAGCGAGATAGACAAGAGCACCTTCCCCAAATACCAGCATGAGTATGGGGCCAACTATGGCGCCGGTGCGTACGATCCTTCCGACCCCTCCAACCCTTATCCTCACGGCTATGGCTCGCCGGATGGGAATTTCCTGTATGCGCCTGTTTTTGGGTCGAGCGCTCCGCAACTGATCGTGCCGACGACGGAAGATGCTTCCTATGGCGCAAAGTTCGATCCCAGTCTGCTGGTCTATCAATGGGATGCCTTTGCCAACTTCCCCGGCAACCCTTACTACGGAAAGGCTACTCCCTGGATCGCGGCAAAGAACGGTCCCGAGACATTTTTCCAAAGGGGGGTATCCTATAATACCAGCGCTTATATCGAAGGCGGCGGCGACAAAGGTTCTTTCAAGATGGGATATACGCGCGCCAGCGACGGAGGTGTGATGCCTAACAGCAAGATAAATAAGAACCTGCTGAATTTTGGCGCTACCTATAATCTAACATCCAACCTGACGGCGGGCGGTACGGTGAACTATTCGGGTATAGACGGTCTCGGCAGGTATGGAACAGGATATGGCGGCGACAACATCATGAGCAGCTTCCGCGAATGGATGGAGACCAACGTGGATTATAAAGAGCAGAAGACGGCCTATTTCGCCAGCGGCGGGCAGAACGTCACCTGGAATATGAAGGACCCCGTCGACGGCAATACCAAGCCTATTTATTGGGACAACCCTTATTTTATCCGGTACCAGAACTATGAGGACGACCATCGCGAGCGGTATTACGGTAATATATATCTGAACTATAAGGCTACGCCCTGGCTGAACCTGCTGGGCAGGATCTCGACGGACTTTTATAATTCGCTGCAGGAAGAAAGAGATGCTGTCGGCAGCGTCAATGTACCTTTCTATTCGAGGAACGATATCACTTTCAAAGAGACCAATTTCGACTTCCTGGCGACGGCGGATAAGAACCTCAGCACTGATCTCAACTTAAAGGCGTTGTTGGGGGCCAATCTGAGAAAAGACAATATGAGCACGAAATATTCATCCACCAATGGCGGACTGGTGCAGGCGGGTTTCTACGCATTGTCCAACAGTGTGAACCCTATCAAAGCTCCCGTGGAAGCTGTTTTGGATAAAGAGGTAGGCGGTGTTTTTGCGGGCGCTACGCTGACGTATAAAGAATCGCTGACCCTGGATGCAACGGTGCGTCGCGACGTGGCCAGCACCCTTCCAAAAGGCAACAATGCCTATGTCTATCCCGCCATATCGGCCAGCTGGAATTTTTACAAGCAATTGCAGGACCTGACCTGGCTGTCCTCCGGAAAGTTCCGGGTCAACTATGCGGAGGTGGGTAACGATGCGCCTTATCACAGCATCGTCAACACGTATGTGATCAATACGCCTTTTAACGGTACGCCATTGTTCTCCATGCCTACGGTGGATAATAATCCCGATCTGAAGCCTGAACGTACCCGCAGCTATGAGGCTGGTGTGGAAGTCTCTTTCCTGAACAACCGGATAGGGTTGGATGCGACTTATTTTCATTCGAAAACTTTCAATCTGATCACGCAGGTGGGAGTCAGCGGCGCCACGGGTTTCGAGACAAGATTCGTGAATGTAGGAACGATACAGAACAACGGGGTGGAATTGTCGTTGAACCTGGTGCCTGTCAAGACGAGGGATTTCAGCTGGACCCTGGCCGTGAACTGGAGCAAGATCAATAACAAAGTATTGGCCCTGTATAACAATCAACCCAACCTGCTGATGCAATCTTATCAGGGCGGCGTTTCCGTGAATGCCACGGTGGGATATGCTTATGGGACCATCCAGGGTAACGACTATCATTATGTCAATGGCAAGCGGCTGGTGGATTCCAATGGCTATTATGTTTTTGGCAACGAGACCACCGATATCATCGGGGATGCGACCCCGAAATGGACGGGCGGCATGACGAACAGTTTCCGGTACAAAAACCTTAACCTGAGCTTTTTGATCGACATGCGTCATGGTGGCGACATCTTTTCCCTGGATACCTACTATGGGATGGCGACAGGGCTTTATCCGGAGACGGCCGGCAAGAACGATCTGGGCAACCCTTCCCGCAATTCCCTTCAAAATGGCGGCGGTGTGATACTGCCGGGCGTAACAGAGGACGGGAAGCCCAATACCGTGCGGGTGGATAACAGCGGTACGGGGTATGGTCTTTTTGGTTATGTGGATAATCCTGCAAAGGCATTTGTCTATGACGCCAGCTTTGTCAAGCTAAGGGAGGTGGCCCTGACATGGTCGTTGCCGCACAGCATGCTGGACAAGGCCAAATTCATCAAGGGCATCGATCTTTCCCTGATAGGAAGGAACCTTTGGATCATTCACAAGAACCTGCCTTATGCCGACCCTGAAGATGGATTGGGCGCGGGTAACTTCCAGGGTTATCAGAGCGGCTCTTTCCCCGCCGTACGGACAGTGGGCGCCAATGTTAAACTCAAATTTTAAATCACATGAACACGAAGTATCGCCAACACCTCAAAAGATCAATTATGATCGTTGGTAACAAGATCATCATAGCATCATTGGCAGCTACCCTCTTGTTAGGGGCATGCCAGAAGAATATTACGGGCCTGAATACGGACACGAAGAATCCGCTAAATGCGCCTTCCTATTCTCTCTTCACCGACGGCCAGAAATATATGACGGACTGGCTGACGACTACCGATGTAAATTACAATATCGGCAATCTGGTCGCACAGTATTGGACGGAGACTACGTATACGGATGAGAGCAACTACAACCTGGGCAACAGGGATATCCCCAAGAATTTCTGGACGAGGCTGTATGTGGATGCGCTCAACAACTACGAGCAGGCCAAGAAGCTCATACCGACGGATGTCCTGGATAGCGGTCAGGCCAGGAGCGAGCTGGATATAACGGATATCATGGAGGTATATACTTATTATTACCTGGTGACGACCTTTGGCAACCTCCCTTATACACAGGCCAATGACATCGATAAATATCCTTTCCCTGCCTATGACGATGCAAAGACCGTTTACTCCGACCTGCTGACCCGTCTGGATAGCAGCATCGCTGGGTTGAACGCGACGGGGGGAAGCAGCTTTGGCGCCGCCGATATCATATATGGCGGGGATGTGCCTTCCTGGCTGAAATTCGCCAATTCCCTGAAGCTGAAAATGGCCATGCTGCTGGCGGACACCGACCCTGCTACTGCCCAGACAAAGGTATCGGAGGCTGTAACAGCCGGCGTATTCACCTCCAATGCCGACAATGCCTTGTTCCGTTATACGGGTGTTACGCCCAATGCGAACCCCATCTGGGTAGCTGTCATCCAGAGTAATCGTAATGACTTCGTCATTGCCAAGACCTTGCTGAATTCCATGGTCACGCTGGACGATCCGCGTGGTACGAAATACTGGACCAATGAGTACAGCGACGACAACATCGGTGGTTCCGTCGGCGACAACAATACCTGGAACAATTATTCGAATATCTATTGGGACAATGTAAAGGGGACGATCGTAGATCCGGCGGCTCCCTCGGACCTGCTGGATTATTCGGAGGTGAGTTTCTTACTGGCGGAAGCTGTGGAAAGGGGCTTTATTACCGGAACGGCGGCGGATTATTATAATGCGGGTGTTACAGCCAGCATCGAGTATTGGGGTGGATCGGAGGCGGCTGCGAATGCTTATCTGGCGCAGTCGAAGGTAGCGTATGCCACGGCACCCGGCGGAGTAGGTGTTGGCGCTATCGGCACTACGGGTGTGAATACAGCCGGCGACCATTGGAAACAGGCCATTGGCATGCAGAAATACATTGCGCTGTATGTACGGGGAATGGATGCCTGGGTAGATATCAGGAGGCTGCACTATCCGGCCATGGCTGTCCCCACGGATGCCAAGACGCCTTTCCCCTGGAGATATACGTATCCATCCGACGAGCAAACGGCGAACGGGGGCTCCTATAAAGCGGCTGTGACGGCCATCGGTGGAAATGGGGACCAGGTGACGACGAAATTATTTTGGATGCAGTAATTGCGTTCACCCGATGGAAGCTGATATTTTACGGACCATCCGCTACGCGGGTGGTCCTAATTTTTTGTAGCGTCCGATATTAGTTCGAGAAATTTTTGGGGAGACAAACCCTTGAGCCGTGAGGGGCTCACGACTGTCAGTGTAGAGGGCATACGGGCCGGAGCCCGTAAAGATCAATTCCGGACCATGCCGGTGTTAGTTCACGACCTTGTTCGCGCAGCTGCTGCTGGCAAACGCTTCCGGTTTTGCCTTGAAGGCGAAGCCCATACCCAGTATGTAACCCATTGCCTCCTTGAGCGCGTCATTGCTTTTGAAATGCGGGTTCGTGTTGATGTCGGCGTGTACTTCCATGTCTACATCGTACTTGGAAAAGAGGTTGCATAATTCATAGGCAATCTCGATGCTCTTGGCAACTTCTACCAGCATACGTTCTTTGATCGTATACTGATGTCTGGTCTTCTCGTTGTGAATGAACATGAAGCCGCCATGTCCTTCACGAAGAAAAACAATTACCGTAGCAAATTCCGTTTCAAGACCTTTCACCTGGGAGTCGGTACCGATGCAGACTTTCAGGCGATAGCCTTTTTCGGTTTCACGCCTGATCGCGTTTTCAACAGCTTCGATGATGGGTAGTTCGATCGGGTCGCCATTAAATTTTCGCCATAGCATAATATAAAGGATTTTTCGAATTTACCGAAAAAGCCGCTATTATCAAAATCGCATAGAGATTATTGTAGTGTTAAGACTTTTCTTAGTACTGTCCGGTGCTTAGCATGACGAGGGTGCAGGCTTCCACGGGAAGGATGCCGTGAGCCTTTGCAAGCTGCTCCAGCTCCGGGTTTTCGGCGCCGGGGTTAAAGATGATGCGACGGGGATGAAGAGAGAGGATATAGTCGTAATATTCCTGTTGCGCCCTTGGGTTGAGGTAGAGCGTTATGGTATCGACAGCAGGGAAATCTTTTTTTTCGGTGTCTATGTCTACATCGGCTACCCTGACCTGTTTTTTGCCGATGGCAACTACGGGATGGCCCTTGCTACGGAGGCGATTCACCGCCAGGTAGCTGTAACGTTGGGGGTTATTGGAGGCGCCCAATACCAATGTCTTTTTTTCTTCGGCCATCATGTAAATTAACAACTATCCCTTGCATTTTGTTTAGATCACCCGTAAAATATTGTCTTAGAATACTTCTTTAAGCTTTATATCCGGCAGCGCCTGGCGGATACGGGCAGCCCAACAGGAAATGATCAGCCAGGGAAGGGTGATGGAATTTTCGATGATCATTTCAATCGGAGAAAGATGTGTGAGGTCTTTCCATTGGACGGCGCGCAGCCGTCTGTCTTGTAACAGGCTCATGGCAGATAATTGAATGGTGAAGGGATCTAAAACAAATGATACTTCTTCCGGGGGATCTTTTTCAGTACGGACCTTATCGCATCTTCGGCTTCCGTATACCGAAAGATGAATCCCGCGTCCTGTAGTTTTGTCGGCAGCACCCACCGGCTTTTTAGGATCAGTTCCGTCTCGGTGCCGATGAGCCATGCTCCCAATTTCAACATCCAGGTAAAGGCCGGCAGCCCTATGCGATGGCCCGATGCTTTGCGCATAGCGCGCATAAATTCCCGATTGCTGAGGGGATGTGGAGAGCAGACATTGTATACACCTTCCAGCCTGTTGCGTTCGTATATCCATTTTATGGCCCTGCAGAGATCTTCGATATGCACCCAGCTATACATCTGGCGACCATTACCCTGTCTGCCTCCCAGCCCGAACTTCAGCAGACGGAGATAGGGAGTGAAGACGCCGCCATTGCCCAGGGTGATGGCTATGCGTAAAGCGATTTTACGGGTGAAGGGGGCGCGTTGCTCTTCAAAGGTCTCTTCCCATTTCTTGCATACCTGTACGGAGAAGTCGTTTTCAAACTCGCCCGTATATTCATCCTGGGGGCGGTCTTCCGCATGGCGGTAGATGGTAGCAGAAGCGGCATTGATCCATACTTTGGGAGGGGTAACGGCGTCCCGTATGGCCAGGCCGATGGCCCGGGTGCTGTCGGTGCGGCTGTCGAAGATGGCCTGTTTGTTCTTTGCCGTGTAGCGGCAGTTGACACTTTTGCCGGCGAGATTGATCACGAGGTCTGCGCCGTCTATTGCCTGCGCCCAGGATCTTTCTACGCGGAGGCCGTCCCATTGGAGGTATTGAATACGGAGGCCATCAGAGGATGCAAGCAATTTTTTGCGGGTCCGGGAGACTGTGTTCGGGGTGTCTGCCGGAACATGGCGACCGAGGATAACTATGTCATTGTCCTTGCCGAAGAAGGCAGCCAGCGCCTGACCGATGAAACCTGTACCGCCTGCGATGACGATCTTTTTATTGTTCATAACCGTTGGTTTTTAGTAGATGCCTCCTTTAACTCCGGGCTCAAGTTTCTTCTCCAGCAAAGCCCTTTTACGAAGTTTATAGAACACCAGCATGTTTAGGAAATGCATGCCGCCAAGAATAAGGATGATGGCGCCTACCTTGATGCTAAGCCTTTCTACCATCTGTCGCATGTTCAGGATATCGTCCGTAATACTGAGCGTATATACGGCATAGCCGATGTTGACGAGGTAGAATCCCACTAATAACAGGTTGTTCACGGCATTTGCCAATTCCTTATTCCCGTGGAATATGTCCAGGAGAAATACTTTCCCGTTGCGGAACAGCGTCCGGGCCACCCAGATAGTGAGCAAGAGGGTGAGAGCGAGATAGAGTGTGTAGCTGATAAGAATGTAAGACATAAAAGAGGATTTATCGATGATCAATTTTGTTTTATCTTTTTGAACTTTCAGTATTTATTGAAATATCAAATCTTAATAAAAGCCGCATGTGCGGCTGGCCGTGTGGCCGAGAGAGCCAGGATATTGGTCGACTGAGGGGACCAACGTTGTTGGACGGTCAATCCCTTTTGCCTGCGAACAATTTCACCAGGCTGCCCAGGAACCAGTGTTCGTCCGCCCTGATCATCGTATCGAGGGTTTTGTCGGCCTGGTCGCTGAACTTGCGGATATTGTTGATCGTGTCTGTAAAGGTCTTTACGTGCTTGTCGCGTTTGTCGCCTTCCACTTCGCTCAATTCCTTTAACACGGGGATCATAAGGTCCAGCTCCCTTTTCTTCCTTTCCTTCACGATCTGTCTGGCTACTTTCCAGATATCTTTTTCGGCAGAGAAATATTCTTTTCTTTCACCGGGACGGATCACTTTCTGCACCAGGCCCCAGTCCATGAGCTCGCGGATATTCATGTTGGCGTTGCCGCGGCTGATGCTCAGCTGCTCCATTATCTCGTCCGCGCTGAGGGGGTCGGGGCTTATCAACAGAAGGGCGTGGATCTGGGCCATCGTCCGGTTGATCCCCCAATTTGTTCCAAACCGGCCCCAGTCGGCTATAAATTTTGCTTTTGCTTCTGCCAGTGTCATTGTGCTATAAAGGTAAGACTTGTTTCTGAACTTTCAAAATTTATTGAAAGTTTTTAATTTAATTGATGGGATATATTGGCCGGGAGGGGTAGCTCTGTCCCGGCGGGCAGCTGTATTGTTTATCCTCTTTTTCTTTGGCGCCACTTCCCGGCCTGATCACGATGGCAATATAGAACCCTCCGTTCTGCATACTGCTCCTGGAGAAGAGGTTAGCCCAGTTATGGATGCCTGCCAAAAGAGGACCGGCTTTAAAGGCTCCCCCTATCCAGAATTTCCCATCCGTGGTCACCTGGATGGGGAGATAGGCGCCCAGCTTTTTCTTTTCCCAGCGCGGGGTGAGGGTCAGCATGCTGAAATCTTTGACCAGGAGTCTTTTAGGAGTGCTCGTAAAAGGCGCGTTGAGGGAGAGATTGGCATTGATGGCGAAATAGTTTTGTAAAGGTCTGTCCACATTGATCACCAGCCGTACAGGATTGTAGATCTTAAAAATACCATTGAGCTTGCCGATGTTATTGACGATGGTGGCCATGCTGTCATTGAAATCCGCCAGGCTTTTTACGGCGCCGAACTTGGCATTGAGCGCGGAGTCCGATACGTCGCTGCGCGGCTGGCTGGCGGCCCTGCTTTGCGTCCCGTATTTGAAAGAGTTCCATCCCAGGTCCAACAGGGATACGCCTATCTTCCATTCATAGTCATACCAGGTGTTCTCATCCATCCTATTGGTGACGGCCTGTGATTTTACCCAATATTCCAGACCCAGATCCACCGCGGCGCCCGGGCGGCTATTGCCAAAAAGGTCTTTCAGGTTCTGAAAAGTGGTTTGCTGCTTTTTCCATCTGTCGTAATTGCTGGAATAGCCATACTGTGCGCTACCGGCTTTCATGAAATAGATGGTCTGGGTGCCGGATACGCCGCGTCCTACGGTTGCATCGTTGAGCTGGGTATAAAGACCGGATACCCCGCGCATAGCCCTCAAAGTGACGCCGGCATTTATCCGTCTGTATTCATCATCCCGGACGGTGCGGCTATAGGTGGCAAAGAGCTCCAGCCAGCTGCTGCTGGTCATATTTCCGCTGTATACCGTATTCTCATTGATATTGAAGAACTGGTTCATATCCTTTAAGGAATCGGCATAATTGGCGGGGCCTGTACGGACGGCGCCATATCCCCGCAGATTGGCCCCAAAGGCAATGGCCTGCTTTTTACCCAGGGCTATACGGGCATTCAGCAGGTGCAGGTTGAAATTGAATGCGGCAAAGCGTTTGAAATATCCTGATTTCCAGGACACGCCTATCGTATCCCTGCTGGGTATAAGTGAAAAGTCGTGCAGTACCACTGCATTGGTGGAGTTCTTAAGCTGCAGGGAAAATAGGGTGACATCCCAGGGATAAGGAGTGCTGAGAATGGAAGCCGGATTGTTGGCCACTCCCATGCTGCCCGCATCGGGAGTCCCTTCGACGGCATGATAATTCTGTGAAAAGCCAATAGCCGGAAAGACCAACCCCCAAAAAAGTCCATAAACTACGGATCTCATAAACTGCTTTTAATTATGTCCAAAAACGCTGGAACGGCTGGATTTTCAGGATGGATTAGCGTTAAAAGGGCTCACCGTGGGTCTGACGGATTAAAAAGGATACCAATTTAGGGAAAGGTTTCAACGAATGTAATAAAAGATTGGTACGTTTTTCATCTCCGAACCAACGTTGTAATTGCCGGCCTGTCCACAGGCGGCGGCCGAACTGTCTGTTCCATTGATCCTCATACTCCTGTTCCATTTCATGACGGGCGATATGTCCTTTCAGGAAGGCATCGATGGAGCGAAAGGCTATTTTACTGCCATGCAGGGCCATGCTCATTCCATTGCCTGATAAAGGGGGGATCATTCCCGCCCCATCCCCTATGAACAGCATATGGTCCTCGACCCTTTGCCTTCGTTCAAAGCTTATCTGCGAGATGGTCAGCGGCTGATCGAACAGTTTCACCGATGAAGAGAAAATGGCGGAGAGGAAAGGGTTCCGGTACAAAACATTTTTTTCCATTTCGGGAATGGAGTTACCATTCATCTGCAGATTGGCGGCCGTGGTCATATAACAAAGACAATAACGTCCGTCTTCGATGCGGGAGATGCCGCAATAGCCGTCCCTGAAATTATGCAGACCGATGAGGTCCGATGGGAAATCCGTCTGTATATGGTATTTTACTCCGATGTAGTTATTCAGCTTGTCGGATCTTCGGAGCGTGAAAGGCCGCCGCCATTTTATATCCAGGTTGCTTCGTTTGCCAGCTGTCACACAGGCAACCCTGGCCTGGCATGCAGTGGAGGAAGTATGCATGTGCGCGACGCCCCGCTCGAAGAGGATGTCCGAGACCTTTATTCCTTCCTCCACCACCACGCCGCTGTTACGGGCGATGGCCGCCAGCTCCGCATCGATCTTGTACCGGCTGATGCCGAAGCCGCCCAGGGGAAGCTCATGCTCGATGTATTCGCCACTGGGCGCCGAAACAAGCACGCGCCGGATCACCGGCAATCCCCAGTCGCTAAGAGGAAGACCCAGCTCCTCCAGAAAATTCCAGCTTTCCAAACTTATATATTCCCCGCAAACCTTGTGAAAAGGGTAATGTTCTTTCTCGAAAAGCACTACGGCATAGCCTGCCTTGGCCAATTGAATGGAAAGAGCCAGCCCGGCCAGTCCTCCGCCTGCGATAGCAACGTCGTATGTATTGGAACTATTCAACGAGAGATCTTTTACTGCCCGGACATCACCAGCCAACGGAATGCCCACTTCCATTCTACTTTCCCATCATCGATGCCTGCCTGCTTTAACAATTCCATCCACTCCGGTCGGGTAAATCCCCTTTGTACGGAAAGAGGAGCATCATTCTTTACGAGATAGGACCTGGAAAACCACTTCGTCAACAGCCGGATGGACTGCCAGGCCATGATATGCCTGTGCAGATCGTTGATAAACCATCCTACTCCCGCATTTGTCTCCATCCATCCCAGCTGGGCGGTCAGCTCCTCATCCGTGAAGTGATGACAAAATAAGGAAGAGAATATGATATCCGGCTTGTCCCGGTGAAAAACAACATTTCGATAATCCGAATGGATCCACTCCGCAGGGCCTTCCTGCCATCTCTCTTTTGCGACTGCAATACAATGGGTATTGAGATCGATGCCTGTAACGTATGTCTGGATATTTTTTTTTCGACACCAGCGGACCAGGGCACGCAGGTTATCTCCTCCTCCACAGCCAATCTCGCATAGGCTGATCCGTGTCCGCCGCCCGATGAGACGTTTCAATCCGCTGATACTGATAGCGTGTCCGCCCAGCCAGGTATTGATGATATCCAGTTCCAGCATATTCCGCCGGATGTCGGCCAGGGGAATATCGTCTCTGTCCAGCAATTCTTTTTGATAGCTCCTTTTTGAGAGATCTTTTATCATAACAATCATTGCGGAGGTCAACGGTGAACAAAATACGAAGGATAAATGGATAGACTGCTAAAATTCCGTTAAGATTAAGTGCCGGGTATGACTATCGTTAGCCTGATGTACTCACGATGAAACTTTCCATGGTGAGGCCTGGTCCAAAGGCTGCTCCGAATACAGTATTCGGATGGTGGTAGTCGAGCGTGGACATCATCTGCTGCAGCACGAAGAGAATGGTGGCGGAGGACATATTCCCATACTCTTTTAGTATTTTGTACGATGTATCCAGTCGTCCGTTGGTAAAATGCAAACTTTTGTAGATGGAGTCCAGGATCTTCTTCCCTCCCGGATGGATGCACCAATGACTGATATCCTCTCTGGAAATGCTTTGTTTTTCCAATGCGCGATCCACCAGCCCTGCAAAATCGGCCTCGATAAGGTCAGGTATATAGCTGCTCAATCCCATTTGAAACCCTGAGGAAGATAATTCCCAGGTCATGTCCCTTTTGCCTTTCGACAGGATCTCCGAATAAAAGCTGTCGATATGCATTCCTTTTTCGGGGTGATCGTCGTCCGTTACGAGGGCGGCCGCGGAACCATCCGAGAACAATAAGCTCGATAAAATATTATTCACTGCCGGGTCCCGCTGAAAATGAAGGGTGCATAATTCCGTGCATACGATGAGCACATGCGCTCCTTTTTCGCTGCGGCAGAGGGCATCGGCCAGCTTGAGGGCATGGACAGCCGCATAACAGCCCATGAAATTGACGGAGGTGCGAAAGACCGTCCGGGGCAGCCCCAATAATTCCACCAGCTGCAGGTCCAGGCCGGGCGCGCTCATGCCGGTGCAGCTTACGGTGATAAGATGTGTAATCTCCTTTGATCGTAATTTCCCTCCCAGGCATCTGCGTATGGCTTCCATCGAAAGAGGGGCCGCATAGATGTCATAACATTGCATACGCAGCTCCAGCGATGGAAAGGGTTCCAGGTTCTCCGTGGGCGGATAAAACCTCCATTCCCGGGCAGGTCGTGTGTAATCGGCGATAACCGAATATCGTGTGTCTATACCGCTGTGGTGGTACAGGAATTGCAGCTTGCGTCGCTCCACATCGTTCAGGGCGTAGATGCGCTGCATAAAAGACAATATTTCATGCTGCCGATGTGCGTAAGCAGGCACTGCTGCACCGATAGAAATGATCTTACTCAAGGTAAAAGGAGGTTTAAGACATCAATGGTCTGCCAAGATTATGCCACCAGCCTGTTCAAGATCAGTACGGCGATAAAACCGGCGTTCGTGCATATGGAAGCCAGCAGGTTCATTCGCATGGTATTCTTGAAATTGGCCTGCCGGGGATCTTTCCAGACGCTGACTGCCCATATGAAGAAATAAACGAGTATAGGCAGCATGCAGGTTGCCAGCACATGAAATTCCTTTATTTGGAGGGTACTGTAGAACAGGTAAGCCATCAGGAACATGGCGACGGCATATAATGCTGCCGTAAAGATAAAGCTTCCCCGGATGCCCAGCAACATGCTGATGGTGCGCACTCCATCCTGTCTGTCCGCCTCGTGCTGATACACCTGGGTCAAGGGATAAATGCCGCCTATGAGCAGGCTGCTGATGATCATAC